>NZ_JBBGYW010000011.1:0-126122 GCF_037479515.1 Ochrobactrum sp. MYb379 | reverse complement strand
TAACCACTCTCAACATCTCTGTCAATCGCTCTCGCTGAACTACAAGGACGAGGCAACCTGCCGCTAGCAGCGTCGCCGCCCTCGTTGGAAGCCATATAGACCCTACTTCCCGAAACTGTCAACGAACTTTCATAAAATAATGAACTTTTCTTTCCACAGCTAAACCAAAGCAATTTTATCAAATCTTAACCCTGCGAAACTGGATGATTCTGTCGTGAGAATGATAAAGGACGGTCAACGCGCCCTCACCCAGCCTACTCCCTATATAAGCACTCAGGCGGTACGCGAGCCGAACCAGCCCATCCGCTGCGCAACACTATCCGCCAATGCGCGAACCCGTGCGCCCATAGTCTCAATAATCTCTGGGCGCGCCTCCGCTGCCATCATCGATAACGCAATACCAGCCGCAGGATGATTTGGACGATCACAAATCGATGCACCTATGCAAAACATACCTTCGCGCAACTGACCATCGTCCAGAGAATAACCCTTCGTCTTGACTTCCGCCATTTCAGTTTCGAGGTTCTTCAGAGATTGGACGCTTGAGGGCGTAATCGGCTTTGGCCAATCAGATGGAAGATGGCGCGCTCGGTCCTGTGGGATCATAGAAGACAACATTGCCTTACCCGTCGCGGTGAAAACAGCCGGTACGCGCATACCAATGCGAAAAGTGATACCAAGCGGCGCCGAAGAATTGCGGCAAGACAGATAGATAACTTCCGGGCCTTCAAGGTGGGAAAGCGTCAATGTATAAGCTTCAAGCCCATCCGCTTCTGCCACCGCTTCATGAAACGCATCAACAATATCACTCTTCGCAAGGAAGGCATTCGCCCAGCGAACTGACTGCGGGCCCATCGTAAAACATCCGTCGCCATTCAACTTCAACAGCTTGAGATGCGCCAACGTCTGGCAAAGGCCGTGAACACTGCTTTTAGGCAATCCAGTCTTGCGGACGAGATCGGAAAGCTTGATGCCATCGCGGCTCTCGGCAACACAATCAAGAATCTGCGACGCCCGCATAACGGCAGGAACCAGCTTTAGGGAACTTTCGTCATCGAGTTCGGTTTTGTCCATATGCCCTCTTTAACCATACGACAGACGAATTGACTTTCGCTCTGTCGGCTGATTTATTCAATATATCGTATGTCGTTCAATATAATGAACGATCATCTGGCGCAACACTGGGATGGAATATCAGATATGCTCGCTTTAAAAGACCCCTCACTGCTTAAATCGCAATGCCTTGTGGATGGAAACTGGATCGACGCAGCAGACGGCAAGAAAATCGACGTGACCAACCCGGCAGACGGCTCCGTGATTGGCACTGTTCCATCCCTTTCCGTTGACACTATTAAAGAGACAATCGACGCTTCAAACAAGGCACTTCCAGCATGGGCTGCGAAGACCGCCAAAGAACGCGCCGGAATCCTGCGCAAATGGTTTGATCTGATCGTTGCCAATGCAGACGACATCGCCCTTATCATGACATCGGAACAGGGCAAACCACTCGCCGAGGCGCGCGGCGAGGTTCTTTATGCTGCATCTTTCATTGAATGGTTCGCAGAAGAAGCCAAGCGTGTTTATGGCGACACGATCCCGGCAACACAGCCCGGCCAGCGTTTGACCGTCATCCGTCAGCCAGTCGGTGTGACCGCTGCAATCACGCCATGGAACTTCCCGGCGGCAATGATCACCCGTAAGGCCGCGCCCGCATTGGCTGCTGGCTGCACGATGATCGTCCGTCCTGCCGATCTCACTCCGCTGACAGCACTTGCGCTTGGTGTTCTGGCTGAAAAGGCTGGCATTCCTGCAGGCGTTCTTCAGATCGTGACTGGCAAAGCGCGCGAAATCGGCGCTGAACTCACCAGCAATGAGATTGTTCGCAAGCTTTCCTTCACCGGTTCTACCGAAGTTGGTCGCCTGCTGATGGCGCAATGCGCCCCGACCATCAAGCGCATCTCGCTTGAGCTTGGTGGCAATGCACCTTTCATCGTGTTCGACGATGCAGACATTGATGCCGCTGTGGACGGCGCGATGCTTTCCAAATATCGCAATGCCGGGCAGACCTGTGTTTGTGCCAACCGCATCTATGTTCAGCGCGGCATTTACGACAAGTTCGCTGAAAAGCTGGCGCTCAAAGTGAAAGAACTGAAAGTCGGCAACGGCACCGAGCCGGGTGTTGTCATCGGCCCGATGATCGAAGAAAAAGCCATCACCAAAGTCAAATCGCATATTGAAGATGCCGTGTCCAAAGGTGCAAAGCTCATTGCAGGCGGCAAGGAACTGGGTGGCCTGTTCTTTGAACCGGGCATTCTGACCGGCGTCACCTCGGACATGCTCGTTGCCAAAGAAGAAACCTTTGGCCCGCTCGCACCGCTCTTTGCATTTGACACCGAAGAAGAAGTGATCGCTGCTGCCAACGACACGATCTTTGGTCTGGCGGCATACTTCTATACGGAGAACTTCAGCCGCGCGATCCGCGTCAGCGAAGGGCTGGAATATGGCATGGTCGGACACAACACCGGCCTGATCTCCAACGAAGTTGCACCATTTGGCGGCGTGAAGCAGTCGGGCCTCGGTCGCGAAGGCTCTAAATATGGCATCGAGGAATATCTCGAAACCAAATATATTTGCAGCGCATACAGGCGTTAAAACCAACTTCAACGACATTAAGAGGTGGCGCGCATTGTTCGTGCCACCTTTTTTATTTATAGAGAGTGCAAATAATCCCCGAATGTTTGCACCTATAAAAATCCGGAAAAATCATGCTGCGCCGACTCTATGACTGGACGATCTCGCTTGCTGCCCGAAAGTCTGCCGAATATTGGCTCGCTTTCATCGCTTTTGTAGAAAGCTCCGTTTTTCTGGTGCCAGCAGACGTGCTCTTTCTTCCCATGGCATTGGCCCGCCCGGAGCGCGCCTATCGCTACGCGCTTGTGGCCACGATCTTTTCCGTTCTTGGCGGCATAGCCGGCTGGTTTCTTGGCTATCATGCCTATGAACAAGTCGCGAAACCTGTGCTTGAAATGTATGGCAAGCTCGACACATTTGAGCAGATGCGTGGCACGACCAGCGCCGACATGATTTTGCTGATGCTCATCACATCTGGCTTGTCGCATTTGCCGCCAATCAAAGTGGTGACAATTCTTTCGGGTGCAGCGGGCATCAATATCTGGTTGTTTATCGCATCAGCAATCATCGCGCGTGGTGCACGCTTCTTCTTCCTCGCATGGCTATTGAAGCGTTATGGCGAGCCGATCCGCCACTTTATTGAAAAGCGCCTCGGCCTGCTGGCTGGTCTGGTTGCTGTGGTGCTAATTGCACTGTTCCTAGCGGTTAAATATCTTCACTTTTGATTTTGCCTCAAGTCAGTCAAATTTAATTGCTTGGAAGCAAAGTAGCATTCTAGACTACTGATAAAGCCAGTGTGGCGCAGGAAATTTCATATGGCATTTGCCCTTAATAGACCCGTTGGCAGAATTCAGGCTTGGACCGCAGGCATCATGACGGTGGGCCTTGCAGCGACGGTCGGTACGGCTTTGGGCTTCGAGCATCTGGCTGGCTTTATGCCGTGCAAGCTCTGCCTTGAAGAGCGCACACCATATTATATCGGCGTCCCTGTTCTTGCTGCAGCCTTCATTTCCTATGTCTTGAAACTCCCTCCGGTGCTGATACGCGGGCTTATCCTGATCGGCGCGCTGCTGATGACCTTTGGTCTGGCGCTGGCAATCTACCATACCGGCGTTGAGCTTAAATATTGGCCGGGTCCGGCTGATTGCAGTGCAGCTACGATGAAGATCACACTTGATGCAGGCAATCTCCTCGGTGATCTCAATTCGACCCGTCCGCCAGCATGTGACAGTGCACCAGGCTTCTTCCTCGGCCTGTCATTTGCCGGATGGAACGTGGTCGCAAGCCTGCTCTTTGCAGCGATTGGCTACTACGGCGCTTTTGCAAAAGGTGGGAAATAAGAAGTCGTTCTGAGGGGCGTTATCTTTCATCGGAACGTAGACAAATTGCCATTTGCAGACCGGCATGGCGACTTTTGGAATAGATACTAAGGTTCCAGTTCGACATCCCAGTACAGAAAATCAAGCCAGCTATCGTGGAGATGGTTGGGTGGGAAAAGACGTCCATTGTTATGCAGATCATGCATCGTGGGCTGGACCGGCTTCTGGCGCGGCCACATGTGCGCGCGCGCTGGCATCAAGCCGCCTTTGCGCAAATTGCATGGTGAACAGGCGGCAACGACATTTTCCCACGTCGTCGCGCCGCCATGGCAACGTGGGGTAACGTGATCAAACGTCAGATCATGCGGCGAGCCGCAATACTGACACTCAAAACGATCGCGCAAAAACAGATTGAAACGCGTAAATGCCGGGTGACGCGGCGGCTGCACATAATCTTTGAGACAGATCACGCTCGGCAAACGCATGGAGAATGTTGGCGATGATACGACCTGATCATATTCCGCCACGATATGCACGCGTTCAAGAAAAACTGCTTTGATCGCATCCTGCCAAGACCAGAGCGACAAAGGATAATAGCTGAGCGGCCGATAATCCGCATTGAGAACCAGAGCAGGCAAACCACTGCTCGACACCGTTCGGGGAGAGACGGCTACATTCAAGGGCACACCTCCTTCAGATCAATTCCGAAAGAAAAGTGCGAATGGCTTTCCATGCGGAATTGCGCTTCTGACGAGAGCGCCGCGCGTCCATCATGGGCGCAACCTACGACGCTCCAACCTTGTAATAGCATTTCCAGCAAAAGTGCGAAGCGGTTTTGCGTAGGATAATGCGTAGAAACAGATGGTTACAGCGGGGCAACCGCCGTAAGGCGGCAATGCGATAGGCAGGGTACCAAGTTTCTGCGAATCGAAATGCCGTCATTCACCTGATGCGAATAATGTAATCCCGACGTGACAGCATTGTGAAGCAGAAACGCATTTATGTCCCGGTAAACACGCAAGATTTACAGAAGCGGCGCTGCCTCGCGGCCCTTAAGCGCGGCGTAATATGCCCAGAACAAACGTGCTGCCACACCGCGCCATGGCGCCCAGTCTTCTGCAAGCAACCGAAGCGCCTTTGCATCAGGGCGTATTTCATGTGCGAATGCGTGACAGACCGCCGTTTGCAACGCCACATCGCCAGCCGGAAACACGTCGGGATGACCGGCGGCAAACAGCAAATAGACTTCCGCCGTCCACGGACCAATACCCTTGATAGCAGTCAGCGCTTTGATCGCTTCTTCGGCAGGCAGATCGCACAGCCCATGCAGATCAATTGCCTCTTCTGCCAAAGCTTCACTCAAAGCAAACAGTGTTCTCTGTTTTGATCGCGAAAGCCCGGCAAAACGCCATGCCTCTTCCCCGCCTGCAATATAAGCCTCGGGTGTCATCGGATCGATCACCTGCTTGAACCGAGCCCATATTGCTGCCGCACTGGCTGTTGAAACCTGTTGAGCGACAATGATCGAGGCAAGGCTTTCAAAGCCCGGCTCGGACCTGCGAAGCGGCACGGCATGAGAACGGCTGCGGATATCAAGCAACCGTGCGTCGGCTAATCCCAGCGCTTCAAGCCCGGCTTCAATATCGTCCAATGTATCGATGCGCCGCATCGTCAGGCCTTTCATTTCGGTGTGGCACAACGTACCAATGCTGTCAGACAATAATCAACTGACTGAATAATGACCCAGCCTGTATATCGCTTCGCTCCAAGCCCCAATGGTCAATTGCATCTTGGCCACGCCTATTCCGCACTTCTCAATGCGCAAATGGCGCATACCAGTAATGGGCGTTTTCTGCTGCGCATGGAAGACATCGACACAGCCCGCTGCACGCCTCAGCTTGAGCAAGGCATTTACGATGATCTTCACTGGCTTGGGCTTGAATGGGAACAGCCGGTACGCCGCCAATCGGAGCATTTTGGCGAATATCGCAACGCACTGACCAAGCTTGCCGACAAGGGGCTCGTCTATCCCGCCTTTCTGAGCCGCACGGAAGTACGCGAGATCATCGGCGAAGCACATGCCAAAGGCCAGGAATGGCCAGCCGACCCTGATGGCACACCGCTTTATCCGCAGGGCGAAAGAAGCTTGAGCGAAAAAGAGCAAACGCAGCATATCGCTGAAGGTGCGCCCTATGCATGGCGGCTCAATATGGAGAAAGCGCTCGAAGTGGCTGGCGAAACACTTTTCTGGAACGAAAGCAGCATTGGGCCAATTGAGGCAAATCCTGCGCAATGGGGCGACGTGGTGATCGCCCGCAAAGACACCCCCACCAGCTATCATCTTTCCGTCGTGGTGGATGATGCACTGCAAGGCATCACCCATATTGTCCGTGGACGCGATCTGTTTCATGCCACCTCGGTGCACCGTCTTCTGCAGAAGCTTCTGGGGCTGCCGGAACCGCTTTATCATCATCACGACCTCATTTTGGGCGATGACGGTTTGAAACTCTCGAAAAGCCGCAAGGATACGGCCCTCTCATCTTTGCGCGAACAGGGCTTTACGCCAGACGATATTCGCGCAAGACTATCACTTTAAAAGCGATTTTCGCCGCAGCGTCACAGATGATGTGCCCGCGCGCTGATTGACGAAACCGCACCAAAGCGGTTCAAGGACTATATGAAGCTGGCACTCAAAGCGCTGGCTGAGAGTTTATTTATTTAAAGGAGACGCGCCATGTCTAACGCAGCACCAAGTAATTACGTTGAGATAGAAGGCTTGCGCGTTGCCCCTGAACTGGTGGAGTTTCTGGCCAAGGAAGCCGCACCCGGCACTGGCGTTGAACCAGACACCTTCTGGAAGGGCTTCGCCGCCATCATCCGCGATCTCGCACCGAAAAATCGTGCACTGCTTAAAAAGCGCGACGACCTGCAGGCCAAGATCGATGCATGGTACAAGGACAATCGCGACAAAGGCTATTCGCAGGCTGATTACCAGCAATTCCTGAAAGATATCGGCTATCTCCTGCCCGAAGGCGGAGAGTTCAAGGTTTCGACCGCCAATGTCGATCCGGAAATCATGCATATTGCAGGACCGCAGCTCGTCGTTCCAGTCATGAATGCCCGCTATGCGCTCAATGCTGCTAATGCACGCTGGGGTTCGCTCTATGATGCGCTTTACGGCACCGATGCTATCTCTGAAGATAATGGTGCGGAAAAAGGCAAAGGCTATAACCCGAAGCGTGGCGAAAAAGTCATCGCATGGGCCAAGAATTTTCTCGATGAAAGCGCACCGCTCAATGCGGGTAAGTGGGCCGATGTTTCCGGCCTTTCCGTCAAAGACGGCAAGCTCGCCATCACATTGACCGACGGTTCTGCCACAGCATTGAAAGATGCCAGCCAGTTCAAGGGATATAATGGCGATGCGGCGGCACCGACCAATGTGCTGCTTGCCAAAAACAACATGCATGTTGATATCGTAATCAATGCGGACAGCCCGATCGGCAAGACCGACCCGGCGCATATCGCAGACATGGTTCTGGAATCGGCTATCAGCACGATTCAGGATTGCGAAGATTCGATTGCAGCAGTCGATGCGGAAGACAAGGTTGCCGTCTACCGCAACTGGCTCGGCCTGATGAGCGGCAAGCTCGAAGACACATTCGAGAAGGGCGGCAAGCAGATGACGCGCCGCCTCAATGGCGACCGCAGCTATAAGGCTGCCGATGGCTCAAACCTGAGCCTCAAGGGCCGCTCGCTGATGCTCATCCGCAATGTCGGCCACCTGATGACCAATCCGGCGATCATTGATGCGGACGGCCATGAAGTGCCGGAAGGTATCATGGATGCAGCTTTCACCAGCCTGATTGCACTGCATGATATTGGCGCGAATGGTCGCCACATGAATTCGCGCGAAGGCTCGGTCTATATCGTCAAACCAAAGATGCACGGGCCGGAAGAAGTGGCATTCGCCAATGAAATCTTCACCCGCACCGAAGAGCTGCTTGGTATGAAGCCTAACACGCTGAAAATCGGCATCATGGACGAAGAACGCCGCACGACGGTTAACCTCAAGGAAGCGATCCGCGCTGCCAAGGAACGCGTCGTCTTCATCAATACCGGCTTCCTTGACCGCACAGGCGACGAAATCCACACCTCGATGGAAGCTGGCCCGATGATCCGCAAGGGCGACATGAAGCAAGCTTCATGGATCGGCGCTTATGAGCAGTGGAATGTCGATATCGGTCTTGAATGCGGTCTTTCCGGCCATGCGCAGATCGGTAAGGGCATGTGGGCTATGCCGGACCTGATGGCTGCGATGCTGGAACAGAAAATCGCCCATCCCAAGGCTGGTGCGAACACCGCCTGGGTGCCATCGCCAACCGCTGCAACCCTGCACGCAACTCATTATCATCAGATTGATGTTGCAAGCGTTCAGGAAAAGCTGAAGAGCCGCCCGCGCGCCAAGCTCGACGACATTCTGTCGGTGCCGGTCGCGTCGCGTCCAAACTGGACGCCGGAAGACATCCAGCACGAAATCGACAACAACGCACAGGGCATCCTCGGCTACGTCGTGCGCTGGGTTGATCAGGGCGTTGGCTGCTCGAAAGTGCCGGACATCAACAATGTCGGCTTGATGGAAGATCGCGCAACGCTGCGTATCTCGGCACAGCACATTGCGAACTGGCTCTATCATGGCGTGGTATCAGAAGCGCAAGTCATGGAAACGCTTAAGCGCATGGCAGCCGTTGTGGACAAGCAGAATGAAGGCGATCCGCTTTATCGCCCGATGGCTGCAAACTTCGACAAGTCGATTGCCTTTCAAGCTGCTTGCGATTTGGTTTTCAAAGGCCGCGAACAGCCAAATGGTTACACCGAGCCAGTCCTGCATCGCCGCCGGTTAGAGCTAAAAGCTCAGGGTTAATCAGGATTATTCAGACAGAAAGGATGCGGCGGGAGAAATCCCGCCGTTTCTGTTTTCGAAATCGCTTGACTCCATTATAATAGATATTAATTCTTAGATAATGGAAAATATAGATGAGCATCTCGACAACGCCATTGGCGAAAATCTGCGCCGCCTGCGCCTTGCACAAGGCATGACGCTGGATGTGCTTGGTGACGCGTCAGGTGTCAGCCGCGCCATGATCTCGCGGATCGAGCGTGGCGAAACCAGCCCGACCGCACAGCTTCTGGCGCGCATTTGTGCAGCGCTCGGCACATCGCTCTCAGCCTTCTTTGCCGATGCGGAAGCGCCAGCTTCTCCCTTGCTAACGCTCGATCGCCAGCCAGTCTGGCGTGATCCGGATACGGGCTATATTCGGCGGTCTGTTTCACCACCGGCAACGGGGTCGAATATCGACATGATCGAGGTCGAATTTCCCGCAGGCGCAAAGGTCACTTTTGCACCACAGGCGACCAATGCAGGCATCACACAGCATTTGTGGCTCCTGAATGGGCAGATGGAAATTACTGTTGGAGCAACCATCTATCGGCTCCATACCGGTGACTGTCTTTATATGCCGCTCGTCGAAGGCATTGCCTTTCATAATCCCGGCACCTCGACCGCACGTTATGCAATCGTGCTCGAACGCCGCAACAATTCCTGAAAGCACAATATGATTCGTGTCCTTAGTTACGAAGATGCAGGCCCCTCCATTCTCCCACTGGCAGAAATCATTACGGATTGCGTCGACGACGGCGCGTCGGTTGGCTTCATGGCACCATGCGAATGGCAGGGCTTCATCCCTTACTGGAACCGCGTTTTCAATGAAGTAGAGCGAGGTGACACGGCCCTTCTGGTTGCCGAACATCGTGGAGAAATCGTCGGCACGGTCCAGCTTGGCTTGTCGCAAATGCCCAATCAGCCGCATCGTGCCGATCTTAAAAAACTGCTGATCCATCGCAAGGCGCGCGGACTTGGCCTTGCACGCAAGCTGATGGAAGCCGCAGAAGAAGAAGCGCGAAACAAACGTAAGACACTGATCTGCCTCGACACTGCTACCGGCAGTCCGGCGGAAGCAATCTATACCCATCTTGGCTGGGAACGGGTCGGCGTTATCCCGAATTATGCGCTTTATCCTGACGGAAGCCCCTGCGCGACCACACTTTTCTATAAAGGCCTGTGAAATGACCCTCACCATTCGCTTTGCCAACGAAGCCGACCTCCCTGCTCTGCTTGCGATCTATAATGATGCAGTCGAGAACACGCTTGCCATCTGGAACGAAACGCTCGTCGATCTGGAAAACCGTCACGAATGGCTCAAAGCCCGCAACCGTGACGGCTTTCCGGTTCTGGTGGCCGATCGCGATGGCCAGGTCGTCGGCTATGCGAGTTATGGCCCTTTCCGCCCGTTTGAAGGTTTCCGCCACTCATCGGAACTCTCTGTTTATGTGGCAAGCGACGCACGCGGTGGCGGTATAGGACGCGCACTTTTGGCCGAGCTTGTGGAAGAAGCACGCGAACGCAAAGTCCATGTGCTGGTGGCAGGCATTGAAGCTGGCAATGCGGCATCCATCGCGCTGCACAAATCGCAAGGTTTTGAGGATTGCGGCACACTAAAACAGGTCGGCCAGAAATTTGGACGCTGGCTTGATCTGACTTTCATGCAGAAGATTCTCTAACTATACCCATTCAAGAAAGAGCGCTGAGGGTCATTGCCCTGCGGCGCTTTTTTTGTTTATAGAAGTGTATTCGCAAGGACCCGGTGAAAGCCCGGGTGGCTCTTCTGGCCGCCTATCCGCCAGACAACGCAACAACATTCCCCATTTTTATAATCGGCCATGTTGATCTGAGCTTTTCAGCTCGTTTTTATTTGCGGAAAATTCAATGACACGTCTTGCTGCCTACCGCCGCGAGTGGTTCTCCAATATTCGCGGCGATATTCTTTCCGGCATCGTCGTAGCACTTGCCCTTATCCCGGAAGCCATCGGCTTTTCGGTCATCGCTGGCGTCGACCCCAAAGTCGGCCTCTTCGCCTCATTTGCCATTGCCTGCGTTTCCGCCTTCATTGGCGGTCGTCCTGCAATGATCTCTGCTGCCACGGCTGCAACTGCCGTGGTGATGGTCTCGCTCGTCAAAGAACACGGTCTGCAATATCTCTTTGCAGCTACCATCCTGATGGGTATTTTGCAGATTACCGGGGGCTTTTTGAATCTCGGGCGCTTGATGCGCTTTGTATCGCGCTCGGTCACTACCGGCTTCGTCAATGCGCTTGCGATCCTCATTTTCATGGCGCAGCTACCAGAACTTATTCATGTTTCGGTCGATACCTATTGGATGATCGCAGGCGGCCTCGCCATCATCTATATCTTTCCCCGCATAACTAAAGTCATTCCATCGCCGCTCGTTGCCATTGCCGTACTCACCACGCTTGCATGGGCAACCGGCATGGATTTGCGCACCGTTGGCGATCTCGGCGAATTGCCATCATCGTTGCCGTTCTTCGCATTGCCACAAGTGCCTCTGACGCTCGAAACATTGCAGATCATCCTGCCCTATTCGATCACGCTGGCGGCGGTTGGCCTGCTCGAATCGCTGCTGACGGCTCAGATTGTCGATGACATGACGGATACGACCAGCAACAAAAGTCAGGAATGCATTGGTCAAGGCACGAGCAATATCGCATCCGCCATGATTGGCGGCATGGGTGGTTGCGCGATGATCGGTCAGTCGGTGATTAATGTATCGTCCGGCGGTCGCGGCAGGCTTTCAACCTTTGTGGCCGGTTCATTCCTGCTATTTCTCATTCTCGTTCTCGATGATCTGGTGCGGATCATTCCGATGGCCGCTCTGGTGGCCGTGATGATCATGGTATCCATCGGTACCTTCTCCTGGCGGTCGATTCTCGATCTGCGCCGCAACCCGCCGTCGTCCTCCATTGTCATGCTGGCAACCGTCACAACGGTGGTTTCTACCCATGATCTTGCAAAAGGCGTTCTCGTTGGCGTGCTGCTATCCGGCGTGTTCTTCGCAGGCAAGGTCGCCAAGATGTTCCGCGTGAGCGAAACCACAAACGAAGATGGTACCGAGCGAACCTATACCGTTCAGGGCCAGATCTTCTTTGCCTCGGCACAAAACTTCATTGCAGCTTTTGATTTCGCAACGCCTGCAAGAAAAGTGACAATTGATGTCAGCCATGCCCATCTGTGGGACATCACCTCGGTCGGTGCGCTCGACAAGGTGGTGCTTAAATATCGTGCCAGTGGTACGGATGTAGCGGTAATCGGCTTCAATGAAGCAAGCGCCGATATGATCGACCGCTTTGGAGTTCATGATAAGGAAATTGGTGCCACGAACGTTGCATCGCACTAAATCAAAAAGGGCCGCTTTCGCGGCCCTTTTTATTAGTTTGTCTGCAGCACAGGATTGGGCGCTGGCAAGTCGGTCAAGCCAATCTCGCCTTCAACCTGATCACTGCGGGCCATGAGATAAAGGCCGAGTGCTGAGGTCAGAACAGCGATAAACACCAGATACCAGGCATGCGCCATTGGATTGACCGCCAGAAGCGAAGTTACGATCACTGGAGTCAGACCACCAAAAATCGCATAGGAAACATTGTAGGAAAACGACAGTCCGGAGAAGCGAACTGGTGCCGGGAATGCGCGCACCATCACATAAGGAACCGCGCCAACCATGCCAACCGAGAGCCCCATCACCGCATAAAGCGCGAACAGAACAGGCAGGGAAACTGCCGCATAGGTGTAGAACGTAAAGGTCGCAACGCCAAAGAAAACACCGGCAACGGCAAAGAAGCGTCCACTACCAATTCGATCAACAATCGCGCCTGCGCTCACCGTTCCGAACATCAAAAACAGCGTACCAAAGCTCGTCGCGGCAAGCGACTGCAACGGCGTGTAGCCGTAAAGCTTCTGCAGAAACGTAGCAGTCATCAAAGTAGTGACAACGATGCCCGCCGATAGGATCCAAGTCAGCAGCATCGAAATGATTACGCCGTGCATATGATTGCGAAGAACCGTGCCGAGAGGCAGCTTGTCTTTCAATAATTTGCTGTTCTTCATTTCGGTGAAAATAGGCGTTTCAGCCAACCAGCGGCGCAGATAAACGGCAAACAGTCCGAAGATGCCGCCGATGAAGAACGGAATGCGCCATGCATAGGCGGAAAGTTCTTCCGGTGTAAAAATCCAGTTTATGGCGGTAGCAATCAGCGACCCAAGCATGATGCCGAGTGTAAGGCCTGAACACAGGAAACCGCATGCCATGCCAACGCGATTGGCAGGCACATGTTCGGCCACAAAGGTCCATGCGCCGGGAACTTCGCCGCCGATGGCAGCGCCCTGCAACATGCGGAAAATGACCAGCAAGATCGGCGCACCGACGCCCAGCGTTGCATAGGTTGGCAAACAGGCCATCGCCAGTGTCGAAATCGACATGAGGAAAACCGAGAAAGCGAAGACACGCTTGCGGCCAAATTTGTCACCAAAATGCGCCAACACCACGCCCCCAACCGGACGCACCAGATAACCGGCTGCGAAAATTCCAAATGTCTGGATCAGCACCAGCCAGTCCGGCATGTCGGGCGGAAAAAACAAATGCCCGATAACGCTCGCAAAAAATACGAAGATGATGAAATCATAAAACTCCAGCGCGCCGCCCAATGCCGAAAGGCCAAGGGTACGGAAATCCTGCCGGTTTAGCGGTCGCGGATTGTTGCTTGTAGGGGAGTTTGTTGATGCCATCGATTC
Organism: Ochrobactrum sp. MYb379; assembly: GCF_037479515.1. Classification (NCBI taxonomy): domain Bacteria; kingdom Pseudomonadati; phylum Pseudomonadota; class Alphaproteobacteria; order Hyphomicrobiales; family Brucellaceae; genus Ochrobactrum; species Ochrobactrum sp. MYb379. Next base: position 112,473 of record NZ_JBBGYW010000011.1, on the reverse strand, counting down.
CATCTCTTCTGATCGGGTATCCGGATATGGACCCTAATGCGCCAATTGCATGCGCACTGCAAGCTTGACTTTTTGTCAATTTGTCATATTTTAGAATTATTCTAAACTATGGATTTTAACAATGCTCAGCCGATTTTTTAGAAATAGCCGTCGTCCTTTTAAATCCCTATCCGAACAAGAAATTCTTGCTCTTGCCATCTCCTCCGAAGAGGACGATGCACGCATCTATCTGGCTTATGCTGATGGTTTGCGTGAAGAGTTTCCGCAATCTGCAAAAATCTTTGAGCAGATGGCCGCCGAAGAGCATCAACATCGCGATGCATTGATTGAGCGACACCGCGCACGTTTTGGTGACAGGATTCCGCTTATTCGTCGCGAACATGTCACCGGCTATTACGAGCGCAAACCCGACTGGCTGGTACGCCCGCTTGGCATCGACAAGGTGCGCGATGCAGCAGCGCAAATGGAAGATCAAGCCTACCGCTTTTACATTGAAGCTTCCAAGCACGTGACAGACGCGCAGACGCGTAAGCTTCTGGGCGATCTGGCGCAGCAGGAAAAACAGCACGAGGCGACAGCCGAGTCGCTTGAGGGCGAGCTCACCCCTCACGACGTTAAAGACGACGAACGCGCATCGGAGCGCAAACAGTTTATCCTGACCTATGTGCAGCCGGGTCTCGCCGGATTGATGGACGGTTCGGTCTCCACCCTCGCACCAATCTTCGCCGCAGCCTTTGCCACACAGGATACGTGGCAGACATTTTTGGTCGGTCTGTCGGCTTCAGTGGGTGCGGGTATTTCCATGGGCTTCACCGAAGCCGTGCACGACGACGGCAAGCTTTCAGGCCGTGGCTCACCGATTAAACGCGGCATTTCTTGCGGCCTGATGACAACGCTCGGTGGCCTTGGCCACACCCTGCCCTATCTGATCAAGGATTTCTGGACTGCGACAAGCATCGCTGCAATCCTCGTATTCTTCGAGCTCTGGGCCATCGCCTTCATCCAGAACCGCTATATGGAAACGCCATTCTTCCGTGCAGCCCTTCAGGTGGTGTTCGGCGGCGCGCTCGTTCTGGCAGTCGGCATATTGATCGGTAGCGCTTAAACCCGCACTTCATCACGAGGCTGAGAAACAGGCTCTTCGAAGACATCAATCGCAATGCGGCCCTGCCGGGAGACAGTGACAAAACTGTTTGCCGGCACCGCCATCCAGTTTGCAACTTCGCCGTCAAGCGGTTCCGACACCACACATATTCCCGAAGCGCTACCCAGCGTCGCGGTATAAAGCGTCGGTGCAAATGCGTCGGTTGCGTAGCGGATCGCATAAAGCTGACTGCCATCCGAAAAAGCAGCGGTCAGTCGCAAGAATGGCGGCACACCGGCAATCACCGCTTCTTCAACAATCGTCGCGACCATACGCTTCATGGCCAGCACGGGATCGTTTTCGAGACCAAACTCCAGCATCAGCAGAAAGATCAGCTCAGAATCAGTCGCACCGTGTTTCTGTCGGTAATTATCATCGCTCAGATGACCTTCAAGCCTACGCCGCAGCCGATCAAAATTACCAATCTGGCCATTATGCATAAAACTCCAGCGACCCGAAACGAACGGATGGCAATTAGAGCGACTGGTTAATCCACCTGTTGAAGCACGCACATGTGCGAGAAAAAGGCGCGACCGGATCTGCCGCGCAAGACTGTTTAAATTCTGATCGGACCACGCGGGAAGAATATCCCGATACAGACCCGGCTCGGCACGCTCACCATACCAGGCAACTCCGAAGCCATCGCCATTGGTGCGTGTTTTCGCTTCATGCGCATCGTGGCTTTGCGCCACGAGCGAATGACAGGGAGACGATATAATGTCTTCCAGATAGGTTTCAGGTCCGAGATAGGCGGCCCAACGACACATGTTTGATCCCGAAATTACCGGCTTCGGTTATGCGTCCGCTCATAAAGCTGGCGAACGATCGAGCTCGCAGTTTTCTCGAACAAAAATGGCAAAATTGCATGGATCAATGCTGCAAAAGCTGCACAAAAAAGCTTGAACGAAAAACGCCCGGCAAAAGCCATATGCTGAAAATAGGTTTCATCTATCGACTCTGGGTGTTCGGTGAAGAGGCGTGTAATACGAGTGGTCATTGGAAATACTCCCGTCACTGAGTAACTTGTTCCCGATTTGCGACGCATATCGCGTCGTTCTGGAAAATCATTCTAGCAAATGCACATGAGATGAAATCTCAAAATATCCTTGTTAAATACGATTTTATGAGACAATCATCCCAACATGAAACCAACTCTTGATGCAATTGATCGAAGAATATTGGATGAACTGCAAATTGACGGCACTTTGTCCGTTGATTCTCTATCAGAGCGCGTGCATCTTTCCCGCAATGCCTGCTGGCGGCGGGTCAAGCGCATGGAAGATGACGGGATCATCAAAGCCCGCGTTGCTCTGATTGATGCCGAAATGGCTGGTTGCGGCCTATCCGTATTCATTCTGGTGCGCACATCAAGCCACGACCCTGATTGGCTCGGCAAGTTTCGCTCGGCGATGGGCCGTTTTCCAGAGATCGTTGGCGTCTACCGCATGACCGGCGATCTCGACTATGTGCTCAAAGCGCGCGTTTCCGACGTCAAAGCTTATGACCGGCTTTATCAGCGATTGATCGCGAGCGTGCCCTTATCGGATGTATCAGCTTCATTCGTCATGGAGGAGATCAAGGAAACGACAGCCGTGCCATTAGAGCGGGATTGATCTACCGAAAAAGTGCATCTCATCGTGTAAAAGCATGACCCTGTGCCGGACAATCATTGCAAAACATCAAATAGACGGTACACCTTTGTAATAATTTCACGTATGAGCGTCGCCAATTTAACTTCTTGCACGCCAGATCAAATCTTGGAGGAAAGGCTCTCTCATGACCGTACCTACGCTTGGCATTATCCGCCTTGAACATGCGGAAGGCCTTGAACTCCCCGCTTACGAAACATCTGGTTCCGCTGGAATGGACCTTCGTGCAGCCGTTGCGGAAGATCGACAGATCGTCCTGCTGCCGGGTCGTCGCACATTAGTACCAACTGGTCTCATCTTTGAAATCCCGGAAGGCTTTGAAGTGCAGATCCGCCCACGTTCAGGCCTTGCCTTTAAGAACGGCATCACCTGCCTCAATACCCCCGGAACCATCGATTCGGATTATCGCGGCGAAGTAAAAGTGCTGCTCGTTAATCTTGGCGATGAAGATTTCCGCATCGAACGCGGCATGCGTATTGCGCAGGCTGTTTTTTCTCCGGTGGTTCAGCCGAAGATCGAAGAGCGCACTGAGGTCAGCGAAACCAAACGCGGCGCTGGCGGCTTCGGCTCAACTGGCACTGCCTGATTAAACAAAATCAAAGAATTCAGAAAGCCGGGTAAAGCCCGGCTTTTCTTTTGTACTCACACATTACAACAATCACATTTAAACCATCAAACAACCGCTTAAGCGTCCTCACACTAGGACTATTGCGCGCATGACAAATAATTAAGATGAATTCCTGACTGCGCAGACATAGATATCCGCCTAACACTATTTTTAAAATTGATTTCTCAGGGGTTACCGGGTGCTTAAATCCACTGATACACTTGCCGCAGGACGAAAAAGGACTGCTAAACGCAAACGCAATCCTTTGTGGATCGGCTTGGCTGTTGTGGCCATTGCCTTGGGCGCAGGCTGGTATTTCCTCAGTGGCAAAGAAGCAAGCGGCCAGAAAAGCACCTATCTCGCTGAGACAGTCGAACGCGGAAATATCGAAAACTCAATCACCGCCGTTGGAACATTGAGTGCGCTACGCAGCGTTAATGTTGGTGCGCAGGTTTCGGGGCAGCTGAAAAGCGTAAAAGTTGAAATCGGCGACACTGTAAAACAAGGTGATCTTCTGGCTGAGATCGACCCCTCGCCTTTCGAAAAGAAGATGGAAATCGCCAGCGCGCAGCTCGATAATCTTAAAGCGCAGCTTTTAAGCAAGCAGGCACAGCTTACACTCAAAAAGTCCAATGCTGCCCGCCAACGCTCTCTGCTGGCCACTAAAAATGCATCGCAATCAACCATTGATCAGGCCGACGCAGATCTTGCCGTGGCCGACGCCGATGTGAAAGCGCTGAGCGCACAGATTCGTCAACAGGAAGCCCAGCTTGCCAGCGACAAGGTCGATCTTGGCTACACGACGATCTACAGCCCAATGGCCGGCACAGTTGTCGATCAGACTTCTAAAGAAGGTGAAACGCTCAACGCCGTACAAAGCGCGCCGACGGTCGTAACCGTGGCAGACCTTACGGTGATGACAGTCGAAGCACAGGTTTCGGAAGCCGACATCAGCAAGCTAAAACCCGGCATGCCGGTTTATTTCACGCTACTCGGCCAACCTGAAAAGCGCTTTACCGGAACGCTCCGCCAGATCAAACCAACGCCCCAAACCGACAACAATGTTGTCCTCTATTATGCGCTGTTCGACGTTCCCAACCCGACCGGCGAACTCATGATCAATATGAGCGCTCAGGTCTATTTCGTTCTCGACAATGCCGAGAATGTGCTCGTTGTTCCAACAGCTGCATTGAATACAAAATCTGACAAGGACGGTAAGCCGCAAACCACTGTGCAGGTCGTGGATAAAAGTGGTGCGACGACAGAACGTGCTGTTGAAGTTGGCGTGCGCAACCGTGTGCAGGCGGAAATCAAAAGCGGTCTTGAAGAAGGTGACAAAGTCGTTGTCACCTCTGCATCGGCAACTGCGGGTTCCAGCCAGCGCGGTCGCAGGCCCGGCGGTATGTTCTTCTGATGGAGCAAACCATGACCGATGCTCCGCTCATAAGATTGCAGGATATTCGCAAGACCTATCACAATGGCGATCTCGCGGTTGAGGTTCTTCATGGGATCACGCTTGATATTCGCGCCGGCGAGTTCGTTGCCATTAAAGGTGCGTCTGGTTCTGGCAAGTCAACCCTGATGAATATTCTGGGCTGTCTGGATAGTCCTAGCGGCGGTGAATATCTGCTTGATGGCGAGGATGTCTCGACACTTGATGCTGATGAACTGGCAGGCCTGCGCCGCCGCACTTTCGGTTTTGTGTTTCAAAGCTATAATCTGATTGCCACATCGACCGCACTTGAGAATGTCGAAGTTCCCGCGATCTATGCAGGCATGCCAGCTGCTGAGCGTCACGAACGCGCGGCAGCACTTCTTGATACGCTTAAACTCGGCGACCGTTTGGACCATCGCCCCAACCAACTTTCCGGTGGTCAGCAGCAGCGCGTTTCCATTGCGCGCGCACTGATGAATGGTGGCCGGATCATCCTTGCGGACGAACCAACTGGCGCGCTCGATAGCCAGAGCGGCGAAGACGTTATGGCGCTTTTGCGTTCGATGCATGAGCAAGGTCATACGATCATCGTCATCACCCACGCTCGCGAAGTCGCAGAACGTGCTGACCGTCTGATTGAAATTCGCGACGGCCAGATTCTGTCCGATACGACCAAGCATGAAATCCCAGACATCGAGGCACCCAAAAACCTCCAGCAGGTGACGCAAAGCGGTGCGGCGCATATCGCCGATATTTCCGAAGCGGTCAAAATGGCAATGCGCGCGTTACGTGCCAACATCTTCCGCACGGTTTTGACCTTGCTCGGCATCATCATCGGCGTGAGTTCTGTTGTGACAATGCTGGCAATCGGTACCGGCGCGCAAAATTCGATTCTTGATCGCATCAATGCGATGGGCACCGACCTTGTTTTGATTCGTCCCTCTATGCCCGGATTCCGTGGCTCAGGCTCTGTGGCAACGCTTGTCCCTGAAGATGCAGACGCAATCCTTCAATTGCCCAATGTGAAAACCGCCGTGCCCGAAGTCACTGGCAGCGTTACGCTAAGGCGGGGCAATGTCGATTATCAGTCACAAGCCAATGGCACGGTCGCGGCTTTTTCTGAAGCCAAATCGTGGAAGATCGACACTGGCGATTTTATTACACCGCATGACATGGAATCCTATGCGCCGGTTGCAGTGCTTGGTTCCACTGTGGTCAAAACACTGTTCCCAGATGGCTCCAACCCCATTGGCCAATATATCTTAATCCAGAAAATCCCGTTTCAGGTGATCGGCGCTCTGGAATCAAAGGGCGCAGGCTTTGGTGGCTCCGATCAGGATGATGTGGTTGTCGTACCGCTCTCGACAGGGAACCTGCGGCTCTTTGGCCAGAAATATGTCCGCACCATCACCGTTAAGGTCAAGGATGCCGACCTGATCGATACGACGCAGGATCAGATTCAAGAATTACTTGATCACCGCCACAAGCAGCGTGACACCATGATCACCAACATGTCGTCTATCCGTGACGATGCGGCGGCCATGGGTTCGACCCTGACGCTGTTTCTGGGATCGGTAGCCGCAATCTCGCTTCTGGTCGGTGGCATTGGCGTGATGAATATCATGCTCGTCAGCGTAACCGAGCGCACCCGTGAAATCGGAGTTCGTATGGCAACAGGGGCGAGACGGCGAGATATTCTCCTTCAGTTCATCACGGAAGCTCTGACGGTATCTGCAATCGGCGGTGCATTCGGCGTGATACTTGGTGTGGGAGCAGCGACACTCATATCCTTTGCAGGCGTGGCCGTGGCCTTCAGCGCCGGTCCTGTCTTGCTCGCCTTTACATGCGCATTCGCAACGGGACTTGTTTTTGGCTTTCTACCAGCCCGCAAGGCATCACGTCTGTTGCCAGCAGTAGCGCTCTCATCCGAATAAGTCGCTCATCTCACAAAGAAAAAAGCTGGCCCGTTTTCACAGGCCAGCTTTTTAAAATTGCTTTGTAGAACTTACTTAAACTGAATAGGCACCGTGATCGGCATACGTGGTTTGGCAATTGCTGCTGGCGGTGCAGGCACAGGCGATGAATTGCGCGTTGCCTGAACTGCGAGTTCATCCACCGTCGGATTACCCGATGACCGTGCCAGACTAACAGACAGAATGTTGCCCGACGGATCAACGACGAAAGTTACCTGCGCTGTACCCTTAACGCCTTTTCCAGCCTGACGCTGCAAAGAACGTGTTCGGCGCAACAAATGCGAATACAGTTTCGACTGCCATTTGTTCGAACTCACACCTGGAGACGCATTGTTATCGCCACGGCGACTTGCAACAGCCTTGGATCCAGAATCAACGTCCATACGTGGAGCGCTTGCCGTACGGGTTTCTACAGCCTTTTCAGCCTTTTTCGGCTTCGGCTTTTCAACCTTTTTTACCGGCTTTGGCTTTTCAACCTTTGGTTTTTCAACTTTTGGCTTCTCGATCTTTGGCTCAGGCTTTTCAACAGGAAGCGGCATAGCCACCTCCGGCTTTGGAGCCTCAACGATATCTGGGATGACCTCTTCCGGTTCTTCAACTGGTTCAGGCTCCGGCTCTGGCTCCGGTTCCTTAACTTCCTCGATAACAGGTTCCGGTTGCTCTTCCTCAATAGGCTCAACGGCAGCTTCCTGCTGCGGAGCCTCCGAAACAGCCTCTTCCATCGGTGCTTCTGGCTCAGGAGCAAACTCCACCACCATGGCAGCAACCTCAGTGCCATCCGGTTGGTCTTCATCCTGGTTCATGCTTACAGCATAAGCGCCAGCAGCGTGTACGCTTAGAACAATAATCCCCGCACCAAGCCAACGCCCTGCATCATGCCAGAAGGAATGATGATGGCTATCAGTTGATGCCACATGTTTGATAGGCGGATGTTCGGGCGGCAATCTGTTCATTACTGAGCCCCCTGCTCAACAGGTAGAGCTGTTGAGGAAGGTGTTGACGCAGGAGCAGGTGCGGATCCATCGGCAGCAGGTGCAGCACTGATAGTTTCAAGGCCAACCAGCGCTATCTTGAGGTATCCAGCTTCGCGCAACAAATTCATCACGCGCATCAGTTCGCCATAGCCAACTGTTTTGTCGGCGCGGAGAAACACGCGTGCTTCCTTGTTGTTTTCAGAAACACCATCAAGCTTCGGGCCAAGAGCCTCGCGCACGACTGTATCATTGCCGACACTAACGGTAAGGTCGTCTTTAAGCGTTACATAGATAGGCTTGTCGGGACGAGGTGCAGGCGTTGCACTCGACGCAGGAAGATCAACATTGATATCAACCGTTGCCAGTGGGGCGGCAACCATGAAGATAATCAGCAGAACCAGCATAACGTCAATAAATGGCGTCACGTTGATTTCGTGATTAAGCTCCAGATCGTCACCACCACCTTCGCGAATTTTGCCAGCCATTTTGCTTACTCCGCAGCGTGTAGCTTGCCTTCAGATACACCAGCGGTTCTGAAGTCGAAATCACGGCTCACAAGGCGTTCAACACCAGCGCCAGCATCTGCAAGCAACGAACGATATCCAGTAATCGAGCGTGCAAAAACGTTATAGATAACAACCGCCGGAATAGCCGCAACAAGGCCGATAGCCGTTGCGAGCAGTGCTTCGGCGATACCAGGAGCGACAACTGCAAGATTGGTCGTCTGCGCCTGACTGATACCGATGAACGAGTTCATAATACCCCAAACGGTGCCGAACAGACCAACGAATGGTGCGACAGAACCGATGGTTGCCAGAATGCCGGTACCCTTGGAAAGACGGCGTCCGGCTTTTGCTTCAATACGTGACAGACGCGAGGACACACGTTCCTTAAGGCCATCGCCACCAGCGCGTGACAATGCCGGTCCAGATAGACGAACTTCATCTTCTGCTGCACGCACAAGAATTGAAGCTGGACCTTTAACACCATCAAGCGAACGAACCGCTTCAGCAAGCGTCGCGGAATGGCCGATCACCTTCAAAGCACGCTTAGCGCGGCTTCGTGCGCCAGCGAGTTCAAGTGATTTCGCGATCCAGATCGTCCAGGTTAAAAGTGATGCAATGGCAAGGCCAATCATCACGCTCTTGACCACCCAATCGGCAGCCATGAACATGCCCCAAGGCGAAAGGTCATGCGGCAATACAAAAGCAGGCTTCGCATCGCCGGCAACCACAGGCTCATTGACTGGTGCGGTAACAGGCGTAGTGGCAGGCGCTACAACAGGCTGCTCTGCAACTGGCCCTACAGCAGGTTGCTGCGCAGCAGGCGCAACCGGCGCCGCCGCTGGTGCGGGACTTGATACTGCCGGATTATTGGTAGCAGGCTCCTGCGCCTCCTGTGCAAGTGCAGAACCTGCAAATGCCAGTAACCCCATGCCCATCACCGTAGCCATGAAGCCTTTTCGCCAGAAACCAGTCATTGTGATCGCCTTTTGATTTTTCTCTTCCGTGCGCGCACAACAGATCGACCGTGCAAACTGCCACGCCGCTTAAGGGCTTTTCTTAACTCTCATTAACCTGATGTTGCAAGTCATGTTTTGAAATTAAAAGCATTTTCCTGATCATTATGGGCAAATAATGCAACTTCTACGCGCTGATATAGTCCTTGCTCACGACCCAATAATTCAGTGAAAACAGCAAAGAACGCAGGGACTGCGCTCCTGTCTGTCTTCCTAAACAGCGCGACATAACCGATCAGTTCTTCATTTCAATATGCGTAGCGTAAAATGTGGCCTATTGCATAAAACCTTCAAATCAGGCGTGATAATATGGATGGCGAACCTAACGTAGCAAATGCCTTACGGAAGGGCCGCTTGGAACTTGGGAGGATATGCTCATGATGTTTAAGGACATCCAGGCGCTCGAAAATGCCGCTCGCACCGCCATGGCAGGCAATGATGATCCACTGCCTATTCGTGCACGTGCATTAAAACCATCGCATTACGGTCTGGCCCTATTAGCAATTGTTGGCGCTGCTTATTTGTTACTCGCTTAAAATTAAACCGCTTCACGACGAACAATCCGGCAGACGTTTACCATGACATACAATCAGCAACGGATTGAGTTGCTGAATTGGTGTTCGCCATGCAACCATTAGGCCCAAACAACGTTATCAAAGTCGAGCAACATAGGTTGCGAACCACTGAACGTATAGGAGACCAGATATGGCGCGCGCAGCAAGCAATACGGCGAAGATCGGAAAAGAGATCGAAGAAGCTTTGACGGATTCGACAACCGAAGATCTTCAGGCTCAGGTCGAGCAGCTTAAAGAAGATATTGCTGCCATCGCTGCAACTCTCACAAGTCTTGGCTCGCAAACCGTGCGAGATGCAAAGCGTACCGCCAAAGATACATATAGAAGCGCTTATGTTCAGGGTGAGGACGTCGTCGATGATCTCAAGAACAAGGCACAGGACGTCGAAGCACAATTAACTGAGACAATTCGTGCTCGACCAATTGCTTCTTTGGCTACCGCAGTCGGCGTTGGCTATTTGCTCGCCCTTCTTTCGCGCCGCTGATTCCTGCCATGCTAAAACTTTTGGCCCCAGTCGTGGCAACGCTTGCAGGTGATGAGTTAAAACTCTTCACCGGACGCGCAAAACGTGCTGCAATTTTTGCGATAGCAGTAGCCATATTCGGGCTAATAGCGATCGTGTTTCTTTGCGTCGCAGCTTTCCTCGCTCTGAGTGAAAACTATAGCGGCCCAGTTGCAGCACTCATTCTTTCAGGATTAGCCCTGATTGTGGCGTTGCTCATTCTTGCGGTGTTGAAGATTCAAGCCGCCGCTGAAGAAAAGAAGCGCAAAGCTCGTATCGCTGCTGATAAATCCGCACTCATGGCAACGGCGGCAATCGCAACCGTTCCTTCTATCTTAAAGCGTCCCATTCTTGCCGTAGCGTTGCCTTTGGCTGGCATCGCACTGGTTAGCCTGCTTTCTGATAAGAAAAAACGATAAGATATCAGTTTATTAATTCCTATTACGTCGGCTCCTGTGAACTCTCACCGGGGCCGTTTTCTTGATGAGGGTCTAGATTCGTTAGTGACGACAACCGAATAATGACGCGCGTGCCAGTACCATTTAACGACTTCTTATAGATGGGCTTGTCGCCAAACTGCATGCAAAGCTGTTCAACAACCAAAGTGCCAAGACCATTCTGCTCTCGCTCCCCATCGAAATCGCTGCTCTTCCAGCCAATACCGTTATCTTCCACAACCAGCGCCAGCGATCCGGCGTCTTCATCATTTTTCAAGCTGACACAAATCTCGCCCCCCTCGCGTCCGACGAAGGCATGTTTGACAGCGTTGGTGATGAGTTCACCCAAAATAATACCGATGGTCGTGACGTCACGTGATTTAAAATCATATGGCGCAAAATCAGTTTTGAAGGTGATCTTACGATCCTCACTAATTCCTTCCTGAATATCTTCGATGACAGTCTCTAAAAACTCATCAATACGAGTCGATTCCATATCCTCGCCAAGACGAAGCCTTCGATGAGCTGTAGAAACGGTTTGCACCCGATCACGAGCCGCAATGAGCGCTGCACGCGCTTCTTCACTGCGGGTTTGTCGCAATTGCAACCCAAGCAGAGACGATACGGTTGCCAGTGAATTGCCTATCCGGTGATTGGAATCTTGTAAGAGCACCTCAACGCGATTGCGCTCCTTCTCGGCAATTGCCCGTTCTTTCTCGAGCTCGGCTGTGCGTTCTTGTACGCGCTGCTCAAGAAGTTGCTTCTCCGTTAGCAGAACGGATTGTCCTTCAAAGAGTGCGCGCGTTGCGCGTTGAACACTCGTCAAAAGTAAGAGAGTTAGCATTGCTGCCGATGCAAGCGCCACGATAGACGTCACGGTCAACATAAAACGCATATGATCGATATAGGCATTACGCTGCTCAAGTTCCGCACCTTCCGTGGCAACAAACTGCGCTACGGTTGTAGCGAGTTGCTCCCGCAAAACCTTGCCCGCGTTTCCACGTAGCTGAGCTGTTGCCTCGCTAATTTGTCCTGATCGGGCTAGGTTTATCGTTTCACGAATATCCTTCTGCCCCCGTTCGACCAGCGATTTAATCTCAATAACCCGCTCATGTTGTTGCGGGTTATCTTGTGTCATCAGAGCGAGGTTAGACAATGTCTCATCAATATCGATGATCGCCTGTTCATAACGGTCGATATATTCTTTATCGAGTGTTAGCAGAAAGCCACGACGGCTCATTTCAATATTATATGCAATACGCGTGATCGTGTTTACTTGTTCACGGAGTTCGAAATTTTTAGAAATATCAATAACTTGCTTGTTGACCCCATTCGAAAGAAACAGCGTTATTAATGCAGACAACAACACCAGACTGAGCGACACGATAAAAGCAATCGGACGCATTGTAGGTCTATATAAACGGTTCAACAGCATTGATAACAACGGCAATCCCACACCAAAACATTACGCCTGAGCGCTGTATAAATACTCGAACAAAAGACTCCGCCACATAGTAATTCGCCCTGACAGACCAGCACTGGAACTATGATTGCTTCCAGCGCTGGTTTGACAAGGAAATATTAATCCAAAGAATTATTCAAGTGTCAGACATCACACGATATAAAAAAGCCTCAAGCGAAGCTTCGTAGTGTCGCGCGAGTGGAATTAGCGTCTGGTCCGTAATCGCCATCGCCCTCTATCTGCAAAATTTCTTGCAGACGTGTACGCGCACGACTGACACGACTTTTAATCGTACCAACCGCACATCCGCAGATTTCGGCAGCTTCTTCATAGGCAAAGCCGGATGCGCCAATAAGGATAATGGCTTCACGCTGATCATCCGGCAATTGCTCCAGCGCAGCCTTAAAGTCCTGCAAGTCGAGCGTACCGTATTGCGAAGGGTGAACAGCGAGCTGCTCACTGAATACGCCATCTGTATCCTGCACCTCACGGCCACGTTTGCGCATCTGCGTATAAAACTCATTGCGAAGGATCGTAAAAAGCCAAGCCTTGATATTGGTTCCCAATTCAAAGGAATCCTGTTTGGCCCATGCCTTCATAATCGTGTCCTGAACGAGATCATCTGCGCGGTCAGGCTGACCAATAAGCGACACGGCGAACGCACGCAGGCTTGGCAAAGACGCCAGAAGCTCGCGCTTGAACTGCGCTAAATCTTCAGCCGACGGAACCAGTGCTGTGCTCACGCGTACTCTCCTGTTCGGCCTGATCGAGTTTTTCCAGCAGATCGAGAAAACGATCTGGAATGCTCTCATCCTGTATTGAGCTATAAAGCGCCTTTAATTTAAGGCCGACCTCGCAATTCGGCCCTAAAATGTCCTTCCGGACGCGCCCGCCAAGCCGTATTCCGGCCCCGTTCGCATGAAGGTTTTTCTTCTCTGTCATCTCTTAATCATTCCAGGCATTCGCCATTTCTAACTAAACCAAGCCCCTGCTTGTCAGGTAGAATGCATACGATCTCAAAAAGTTCCCTGAAATACGACAAACAAGTGGAACTTTTTCCAATCACCGACGTTTTGGGTAGGATAATGCTGCGCTCTATAAGACTTTCAACGCCTCTCAAGAGTCGATTAGAAGTTTGTAAAGATAAAATTGCGGCAATGAGGAGTCCAAAAACCATGACGTTATCGACGCGAATTGCGCCGCACCTTCCCTATCTTCGCCGTTTCTCACGCGCACTCACGGGCTCACAAGCATCTGGCGATGCCTATGTGGCCGCCACATTGGAAGCCTTGATCGCAGATATAAGTATTTTCCCACCGGCATCGGCTGACCGAATTGCCCTCTATAGGCTCTTCTGCAATCTGTTTAAAACTGCTGCGGTTCAGGTACCAGAACCATCATCAGAATTTGCATGGGAAAAGCAGGCTGCCCGCAATCTGGCTCACATCGCACCGATTCCAAGACAGGCTTTTTTGCTGGTCGCTGTTGAAGGTTTTAATGATCGGGAAGCCGCTGAAATTCTTGAACTCAGCGAAGTTGAGTTCGGCAAAATCCTTGTAGACGCATCAACAGAAATCTCGAAGCAGGTTGCAACCCGCATCATGATTATCGAAGATGAGCCATTGATTGCTATGGACATCGAGCAAATGGTCGAAAGTCTTGGCCATGAAGTTGTTGGCATCGCCCGCACAAAAGATGAAGCGCTGGCACTCTATAACAGTGCGAAGCCACGCATGGTCCTTGCCGATATTCAGCTCGCAGACGGCAGTTCCGGGATTGATGCTGTTAATGAAATTTTGCAGGATCAAACCATCCCTGTAATCTTTATTACCGCTTTCCCCGAACGGCTCCTGACGGGCGAACGCCCGGAGCCAACCTTCCTTGTTACAAAGCCGTTCAATCCGGATATGGTCAAAGCGCTGATCAGTCAGGCACTTTTCTTTGAGGAAGCCGCTCAGGTTGCAGCTTAGAAAAATACATACAGGCCACAAGCCGCTGACCTTCGGGGATGAAAAATCCCCGGAGGCTTTTGTCTTTTAAACAATATCCGCTTGAAAAAGCATGATATTTTCGCTGTCTGGACACGAAACTTGTCTATTCTACGGAACCAAAAGCATAGATCAGCCGTTTCTCTTTCAATAGTCAAAGAGGAGATTAAAAATGCTGTATTATGCTCTCGTTTTTCTGGTGGTCGCTTTGGTTGCAGGCGCACTAGGCTTTGGTGGAATTGCTGGCGCGTCGGCTGGCATAGCACAGATTCTGTTCTTCGTGTTCCTTGCGCTTCTGGTGATCTCACTGATCGCATCTGTTCTGCGCAAGGCATAGAGAAAACATCACTGATCACCGAACGAGGTAATAATCTCTCGTTCGGTGATCCGCTAAAAAGATTGCACCTGTTTATATTTTCCGCCAGCGACGCGATCAATTCGCTTAAAAAGAAACGATTTTATAATAGCTCTTTCAGTACCAAGCGGCCTACTTCAATCCATACCGAACTGCAGTTGAGGCATTCATGACAGAGTCAAACTCATACCTCACTGAAACAGAGCCAGATGCCTCACGTTTGCGTTCTTTGTTGCGCGCGGTGCGAAACAGTAATGTTTGCGTTCTTTATCAGACACCCGATCTTATCTACGCGTGGGGAGAAAATATCCCCGCTTACTGGCAGGAAAAATGGAAAGCCGGCGGTCAGGACTGTGACTTCATTTTTTCCACCTCAATGTCACGGCTCGAACATGCAAAGCGTACAGCGCTTGAAACAGGAACAGCGCAGAATGTCGAACTCGCTATCAATGATGGCGATAAGCTCCGCTGGATAGAGTTTCACATCGATTGTGATCACGATGATGATCGTAAAATAATAGGAATTGTGACGACAGCCCTTGAAATCAGCGAACTTAAGCGCCGTGAACAGGTCCTTAAAACGCTGTTGCGTGAAGTCAGTCACCGTTCAAAAAATCTGCTCGCTATCGTGCAAAGCATTGCGACACAGACCGCACGCTTCACAGATTCGGTAGATGATTTTCTGTTGAAGTTTCGCGGACGGATCCAGTCGCTTTCCTATTCGCAGGATCTGGTAACCGATTCAAACTGGCATGGCGCGCTATTTCTTGATCTCGTGCATTCGCAAATTGAGAAATATATCGATATGCAGGATGAACGCCTGACAATCGAAGGCGACAATCCCTATCTCTTCCCCGGGGCAGCATTGCATGTCGGGCTGGCTCTGCATGAGCTCATCATCAATGCAACATCATTTGGTGGACTGTCCATTCCATATGGACGCGTAATCGTCTCTGCAAAAATCCAGAAAAACAACAATGGCGATGATGAGTTGACCTTCCATTGGAACGAAACAAATCCATCAATGCCAGAAGTGAAACATGACCCGCGCTTCGGCAGCGCAGTGTTACAACGTATCGTTCCATCCGCAGTTGGTGGTCACGCAGAATATCGCGTTGATGGCTCAGGCGCCGTTTATTCCCTGATTGTGCCCGCAGAACAATTCGATTCCTGACCCACCGCATCGAAAAAGAGCAATTCTCTTTGATGCAGCAAAAAGCCGTCATGGATTTGGACCATAACGGCTTTTTAATAATGCGGAACGCCAGCAGCAAAAACGGGGATAAATGTGCGGCATTCTCGCTGTCCGCTCCATACGGGGAAGTTGGAGTGAACTGTGAAGGCCGCTGCGGGGCGGGTTGCAACCTTCATATTAGAAACGCGACTGAACTTGTTTGGTTCCGTCAGGGTTCGATTTTTTTACAATAAAGTTCGAGCCGGTGATGCACAATCTCGTAGCCGAGTTCGCGGGCGATCTCTTCCTGAAGTTTTTCGATTTTGTCTGAACGAAATTCAACCACATCACCCGAGTCCATATCGATGATATGATCATGATGAGAGCCACTTGCCTGCTCAAACCGCGACGGTCCGCCGGCAAATGCATGGCGATGAATAGCACCCAGCTCTTCAAGCAGCTTCATCGTGCGGTAGACAGTCGACAGTGAAATACTGCTGTCAATCACAACCGCACGCCTGAAGATTTCCAATGCATCTGGATGATCTTCGGTCTCGGTCAGAATGTTCAGGATAATACGGCGAGGCCGCGTGATACGCACGCCAGCATTTCGCAGTTCCTGCTCATAATCGGGTTTCTTGTTCGATTCACTCATACACCGATTATGCACTTACAATGCTCCAGTTGCAAATTTTCGCAACTGGAGCACTTAGCATCTCCCACAGCTTTTGTTAAAAGCTATAGAATTGAGGCATCCACCTACTCAGCACCAACCCGGAAATACGTACCGGCAGCTGAACCAAATCCACCAGATGTTGATTCATCACAAAAAGGAGTGGGGATTTTGAGTGCAGCTCCCTCGAGCTTCAGGATCAACGGCCCGCTCTTGCTTTCAAACTCCGCTTCACCAGCACTCTTCTGGTTCAACACACCTTCAAAGCTGCATATCCAGCTTCCATTGGCCTGATCCGAAACATCAACCTGAACCGAGAGTTTATCAGGTGATTTTTTCTCGACTTTGATACTACCCCAGGCATTCTGCCAATTTCCTTCAAGGGAAGAACTCTCCTCAACTGAAACCCAGTTTAACAGTTCTGCGCGCGCTTCAGTCCGGTAACTTAAACCTTCCAGTCGCATTGCAGCATTGGATAAATGACTTTCAAAAGCCTCTGAGCGTTGCTTCAGAAAGCCAGCCTGATCGTTACGAAGTGCTTCTTTCAAATCGGGAGAAGCTCTCTCGACAAGCGCAGTATAGGCTATCGACATCGCCCGATCCGCTTCTGCGATATCTTTGTCAGAGCAAATCGCCTTCTCAGTATCTGTAGAGGCTTTTGCGCAATCAAAACCAGCCTGGGCGAAGGCTGCAACGGGAGACAAAGCGCAGACACCCAAAGCCAGACTGAAAATGACAGAGTAGTTCATAAAATAATCCCCTTGGACTGTTTGGCCACATGCAATCAAGCAATGAACAAGCAGCTGAAACTTGGCGAGGCTGACGTAAATACGCCGCCGCCATTAATTAACGCATGCAGGTAAAAGCCTATTGAGCTGGTTCAAACGCAAATGGCTCGGCATCGACGAATTGATCCGACGTTTCTCCAACAAACACACGGCTCATATCAACACCAAGATCAAGCTTTCGTACTTTGGCAGCCTCTGAAAAATCGAGCTTCTTCAGATCAACCCAAAAGACGTTTGGCGATGTTGCCGATTCTGCGTGAAATGTCAGACTCTTCTGATCTGCAACAACACGCCAGCGGGTTGTCGATAGATTGGGCGCATCAGGCAGGCTGACACCATAAGGCACCGAAGCATTGCGGATCACACTAAAGACCGCAGAAGCGGCAATCCTTGGATCTTCGGTTTGCGTTACGGCATTGACGTAAAATCCTGCACGCACAAACCGATCTTCCGATCGACCACTCCCCGGAAGGAAGTTCAGCAAATTGAGAGCGCTCCAGTATTTCTGATTGGCAAGCTGGAAATCAAATGGCGGATCATTTGTGACCACCTGATATGAGCGATCATGATGGATTTTAAGCTTTCCATCGATCCACTCTAATACAGCGCTGTCACCTGAAGCATCCGAGAGGGTCAGATGCAGGGGTGCGAGACTGCCCGGACGACCGGGAACTTCCCCGCTCACCACATCAAACGGCTGATTGCGGGTATATTCTACGGCCTCGGCAACAGTCGCGAACTGATCCAGATAGAATTGCGCCCATATTGCCAGAGACATACGCGGTGTCGCATCATCATCTTTTGGGAATTGCGTTGCGTTCAACCATAGCAAGCTTGCATTGAGGCCAGCCTCATTCATGCCGTCAACGGTGGAAATATCATAGCCCGACACTGCGAGGCTTCCATATTTCGAAGTCCACTCCTTTGAGCGTGAGCCGGCTTCGCCACTGCGCTTCATGCCACGCGGAAAGACCCAAAAATTGCTGACCATCGGATCCCTGAAATCCATATTTCGGCCAGTAAGCACGCGCCCCTGCTCTCCATGATAAACAATTCGGGTGCAGGCCTGAACTTCAGCCGTCATTAACGCAGTTGCTGCGGTCAACGCGGCAAGTACACGTGTGAAGCGGGACATCTTGGACACCTATTCATCAATTGATAGGATATTTCTATCGGTGAAATTGGGATAGCAACACAACACGAAAACTATGTCTTCATCATCACTCTATTTGCGAGCCCAATCAGGATCAATGCCATTTGTGCCCATGATCCCATAATAGCCACCTGTGTTGATAAACCACACAGTAAAGGCGGCGCCTAACAACAGGAAGATACTTATCGCGATCAGAAGACGCTTCTTTCGCGCCGTGCGCCTCAACACGAGATAAACGCCAGCACTGAATACGGCTGATCCGATATAGGCCGCGATCATTCCACCCTCCCCCGACATATACAAAACGCTTGAACCTTTTAGATAGCACCTGAAAGGTTCCGCGGTGAACAACAAGTAAAATCGTCGGAATTCATCCCTTTTATTTGGTCATCAAAAGTTGGAATTGATTTAAGAGGCTTACAATATACGGTTTAGCAATGACTTCACGAATGAGAGGATGCTATAATGCGTAAATTTATTATGTTTGCAGCAATATTGAGTTCTTTATGTATTTCGTATGTTGGCTTCGCAGAAGCGAAGGATTCAATAAAAAACAAGAATGCAAATTCTATGGCCTGCATGGAACGAGGAGGAAACCCACTTGAGTGCTCTACCCGTTGCGCAACACTAGGTATATATTTCACTGCGTGTTTTTAAGAATATGATGAAGTTTTTATAACGAAAACGATATGAAAAAAACCGTATTACTATTTATCATTTTCAGTCTGATCGTATTGGGCAACATCAGCAACGCCGGAGCCAAAGCCTACTTGCCGCTTGATGAAAGCTGCCAATATTACTATTTGGACGGGCAGCGAATTAAATGTTGTCAAGATTCTACAGGT
The DNA here is from genome assembly GCF_037479515.1 of Ochrobactrum sp. MYb379. Taxonomy (NCBI): domain Bacteria; kingdom Pseudomonadati; phylum Pseudomonadota; class Alphaproteobacteria; order Hyphomicrobiales; family Brucellaceae; genus Ochrobactrum; species Ochrobactrum sp. MYb379. Next base: position 93,220 of record NZ_JBBGYW010000011.1, on the reverse strand, counting down.
AGTTGGTATTGCAATAAGGGAATATGATGTTCGACAAAGAGGCTTCCCTTGTTGTCGAACATCACCATCAATCATGGAAATTGTTGGTACGCCCAAGGGGAATCGAACCCCTGTTTGCGCCGTGAGAGGGCGCCGTCCTAACCGCTAGACGATGGGCGCAAGCAGTGCTTGCTAATATAAGACGAGCCGCACGCAAAGAAAAGGGCGGCAAATCTGCCGCCCGCATCCAAAACTATTCAACATTACCGAGCTTGATACGCCCGAGAATGCGCGATTCACGGTAATCATAAATGATAAGTTCCGTGCCGCCATCTGGCAAAAGCGTTTCCAGCGAAAGCTGATCACCAGACAGGCTCTGCGATAGAAGACGCGTACCCGGCGTCAAATCGATCTGCGATTCGATCAGCTTCGGCGGCTCCACCTTGATAGGTGCAGAAACCTGTCCCGGAATGTCTGAACGCGCAACTTCTGTCTCGGAAGCATCCGGTGCGCGATTGATCTTGTAGACAACGGCGACAAGCACAGCCATAAGACCAATCAACATAACACCGATGGAAACTGCAAGCAGCCGCACCATCTTACGACGGACTTTCTCCATCGCTGGATCAAGCGGGGGTTCCGGTTGTTGTTGGTCCGGGTAATAGCCCTGCTGATAGTCCTGATATCCAGAATCCTGTTGATTCTGATATTTCGGATAGTGTGGATCCTGCATTAAATGACTCCGGTTCATGCACCCGCGTGGGCGCGTGATAACGAAGGGAAGAGACAATTGAAAGAACTAATTGCCGACCTAGACGCTGCGGGCAAAAGATTAGACCAGTGGCTGGCCGCAGCATTGGGGCCGGAACTCTCCCGCAGTCGCGTCCAGTCCCTGATTGCTGATGGTCATGTGACCATCGATGATGTTCCTGCCAGTGGCGCAAAGCAAAAGCTGCGCGAAGGCATGAAGATTACCATCGTGCTGCCAGAGCCTGAACCTGCCGACCCGCAAGGCGAGAACATCCCGCTGGATATTCTCTATGAAGATGATGATCTCATCGTCATCAACAAGCCCGCAGGCCTGGTTGTCCATCCGGGCAACGGCAACTGGACGGGAACGCTTGTAAATGCTCTCATCTATCATTGTGGCGATAGCTTGTCGGGCATTGGCGGCGTGCGTCGTCCGGGCATTGTCCATCGTCTCGACAAAGACACCAGCGGCGTCATGGTTGTGGCCAAAAACGACCACTCACATCGCCACTTAAGCGACCAGTTTGCCGATCATGGACGCACCGGCGATCTCGAACGCGCTTACAAAGCGCTCGTCTGGGGCATGACCGAACGTCCGCAGGGCTATATCGACGCCCATCTTGGCCGCTCACATCGCGACCGCACCAAGCAAGCGGTCGTTAAAGAAGACCGCGAAGACGCACGCCACGCCATTACGCATTATTCAACACTCGAAAAATTCGCGCCGCAAGAAGATGCAACATCGCTTGCTTCATTGGTGGAATGTCGCCTTGAAACAGGGCGCACACATCAGATTCGCGTTCACATGGCCCATATCGGTCATCCGCTTGTCGGCGACATGGATTATGGTGGTGCTTATAAAACCAAAGCAAACAAGCTGCCCGAGCCATTGAAAAACGCCGTGAATGGTTTCCAGCGTCAGGCGCTACATGCTTGGCTTTTGGCTTTCACGCATCCCACGACCGACGAAATCATGCGTTTTGAGGCTGATCTGCCTGAAGATATGGAGCAATTGCTGGAAAATTTCCGCAAGCACTCTACATAAAGCTGTAAGTTCTCACAGTTTCAGATCCCGCGAAGAGGTCTGTAAAGATTATGCTTTGAGCGCGAAAACGCGATCTCGAAACAAGGCTGTAACCTCGATTGATGCAGCCTCTTAAGAATGGCGAGTGTTCACATTCTAGTGACACATTGTTTCATGAGGTTAGAGATCGTGTTTTCGCCAAAATCGTGCCTATATATGTAAGTTCGCGAGGGAAGTGCAGGAGGCAGCCAGCGCGACAGGTTTGCCATACGGGAACCTGAAACTATAAAGGAGGGTGCTCAATGGCCCGTTCTAGTCTTCCAAGTATTACATCCGGTGACGGTGGCCTAACCCGTTACATGGAAGAAATTCGCCGCTTTCCAATGCTTCAGCCGCAGGAAGAATACATGCTGGCGAAGCGTTATCATGAACATACTGATCCGAAGGCTGCGCATAAGTTGGTGACGAGCCATCTTCGTCTTGTGGCGAAGATCGCCATGGGTTATCGCGGTTATGGCTTGCCAATTGGTGAAGTTATCTCCGAAGGCAATGTCGGCCTGATGCAGGCGGTGAAGCGCTTTGAACCAGAACGCGGCTTCCGCCTAGCCACATATGCAATGTGGTGGATCAAGGCTTCGATCCAGGAATATATCCTGCGCTCGTGGAGCCTCGTGAAAATGGGCACGACTGCCAATCAGAAACGCCTGTTCTTTAATCTGCGCAAGATGAAGAGCAAGATCCAGGCACTGGATGATGGTGATCTTAACCCTGATCAGGTCAAGCAGATCGCGACCAAGCTAAAGGTCAGCGAAGACGAAGTGGTTTCCATGAACCGCCGTCTGTCAGGCGATGCCTCGCTGAACGCACCGCTGCGTGCAGCCGAAGGTGAATCCGGTGAATGGCAGGACTGGCTGGTCGATGACAGCAGCAGTCAGGAACAGGTTCTGATTGAACAGGATGAACTGGAAAGCCGCCGCTCACTGCTCGAACAGGCTATGGATTCGCTCAATGAACGCGAGCGCCGTATCTTTGTGGCACGCCGTCTGTCGGAAGACCCAATGACACTGGAAGACCTTTCCGGTGAATTTGGTATCAGCCGCGAACGTGTACGCCAGATTGAGGTCCGTGCCTTTGAAAAGGTTCAGGCTGCGGTCAAGGCAGCAGCTTTCAAACAGCACAAGGCATTGACCCATGTCGAGGAAGCCAACGCATAAATCTATCTATTTTGATACCATTCTACTGCCGCGATTGGGAAACCATTTGCGGCAGTTTCGTTAAGCGTCATCCAACTGATAAAAAACCGTCAAATATCTGTAATGCAATGTCTTTAGGCAACAGGTCGTATTTCACCGAAGCCCTAAAGGTCATGATATGAAAAAGCTCCTGCTTGCCGCAACGCTCGCTCTTACTGCTGCTACTGCTGTATCTGCGTCTGAATATGTCTCTTATCTCGACTATCCGCAGAAAGAGCAGGACGGAAAAGAGTTCTTCACTGCCATTGAAATCCCACAGGGCAGCTTTACCAAATACGAAATCAACGACAAGACCGGCCATATCATCGTTGATCGCTATCAGTCGATGCCGGTTGTTTACCCAGCCAATTACGGCTCGATCACAAGCACGCTCGCAGGCGATGGCGATCCGCTGGATGCACTTGTTTACACACGTGAGCCAATCGTACCGGGCGCGATCATCAAGGTTCGCCCAATCGGCGTTTTGAAGATGATCGATGGTGGCGAGCAGGACGACAAGATCGTCGCTGTGCCAACCTCCAAAATCGACCCAACCTATGACAACATCAAAGAACTTTCCGACCTGCCGAAGATTGAACAGCAGCGTCTGGAAGCCTTCTTCCGCGTTTACAAGCAGCTTCCAGAAGGCCGCAAGACTGTAGAGCTCAACGGCTTTGATACTGCCGAAACCGCGGCTTCTGAAGTGGCAAAGGCGATCAAGGCTTTCTCAGAAAAGAAGTAACCCACTTTAGCTATCGCACAAGGCATTGAAAACACGGGCTCTGCGTAACACATCCTACAAAATGCACGGATAGTTCACCCATAACAGATAAGGGCGTTGGTCTGATTTCGTCAGATCGGCGCCTTTATGGTTTTCGACGAAACACTAAATGATAAAAATCTGTAATTCTTGATTACTAGACACACTATATAGTTGCATGCAAAATTAGCCATTGTTTAATTTAGACATCTGAATCAATGGGGGAAAGATGCGTAAAATTCCAAGTATAATCGTGCTGGTTACTACTGCCCTCTACGGTAGTTCTGCATTCTCAGCAGACATGTCGGAAGCAGGCTTGCGCGAACTGAGATCAGAGCAAAGCTCACACGTAAATTGTGCGGCACTCGTTAAAAAGCCGCGAACCAAATCCAATACGGCCCTGCTAAAGCGTCATGGCTGTAAAGTCCCAACCATTCCAGTCCCGCCATCAAATGGGGGCAATGGAAATAGCGGCAACAACAGTGGAACAGATACCGGCACTGATGCAAGCAATGGCACTGGTGGCAATAACGGCGGCACCGATACTGGCACCGGCGCAAGTAATGGCAACGGTGGCAACAACGGCGGAACTGATACCGGGGGCAGTGATACTGGCGGCAGCAACGGTAATGGCGGCAACAACGGTGGAGACGATTCCGGTGGCAGCGACACCGGTGGCAGCAACGGCAGCAATGGGAATGGCGGCAACAATGGCGGCGACGATTCCGGAGGTGGTGATACTGGTGGTAATAACGGTAGCAACGGTAACGGCGGCAACAATGGTGGGGCCGACACCGGCGGCGGGGACACTGGTGGCACCAACGGCAGCAATGGCAATGGCGGCGACAATGGTGGCCAATAACACGGCAGTTTTTAAGCCAATTATCTCATAATTAAAACGATGAACCCCGCTTTCGCGGGGTTCAATTTATCTCATTCCAAATTTTAATAGGTTCTATCGCTATCAACCTGCGCCAAGAACATCGTTAAAGACTTTTTCACCGGGCACGCCTTTTTCAAGGCTGATCAGAGCACGGCGACCATTGCGGTATGAGATCGGAATATCGATCCACTGCAAACGACGCATGAGGGACAAGTTGGTGTCCTGTGCCGTTGTTGCGTCATTGAGCCAGATAATGAAGAAGTTATCTGCAATCTTTGAGGGCACAGCGATCAGCGGATTGCCCGCTGCCTGTTCCGTATCTTTGAACGTGATGCGCTGAACATTATCGACAGCACCGCCAACAAAATCATCCGGTAAAGTAAATACCATTTCGATCAGATGGCTTGCAGGAATGGACTGGTCCGTATTCTTGCGAATGGTCAACTTAAGTTCAGCTTTGGTGTCAGGCATCGTGATCGTGCCACGAATTGCCGGAGCCGCAGGTTCACCCTCGCTCGGGCTTTCCTGGATTTCAGACCAGACAACCGTTCCACGCTCAACCGAGCCAGTTTCTGTTCCACCACGCTCTTCATAAAGAAGTGCCTGCTGGCCAACAGCAACAGCTTGCTGAGCTTGTGGCTGGTTTGGTGTATTGGTCTGTTCCGCGCCCGGCGTTGAAGCCGCCGTCGACTTACCTTCGCCAAGACCTGCCTGACCACCCGCCGGACCTTCGTCCTTTTCGCTGCCATCTTCCATCAGACGCTGCGTCATTTTCTGTTCTTCAGATGGCGTCGCTGGCTGGCCAGTTTGTGGTTGTTCAGAACCAGCGGTCTGTCCGGCCTCTGGCTGCGTTGTTCCTGCATCACCGCTTGCTGGTGCATCGCTGCGACCCAGGCTTGAAGCCAGTTCCTGCAACTTGTCTTTATTCGCCCAAACGCCGTAACCGGCTCCGCCCAAAGCAAGGACAGCAATAAGGCCAATGATTAGACCCTTGTAAGAACGCTTTTCTTTGAAGCGAACCGGGTCAGTATATTCCCCACGACGGGCGTAAGCTGGCTTGTCTTCCGTGCGATCCTGTTCGCGCTCTGCCGACCATTCATCCTGACGACGCACATGCACGGGTGCTGCGTCTTCGTCAGTATCGACATCATGATCGGAATAGGACCGATTGCCAGCAGCGAAAGGCGCATCATCATAGGATGGTGAAGCAGAGGCTTGCGTTGATTCGGCGAGAAAATCTTCGAGCGGATCATGCAACGGTTCATCAACAACAGGTGCAGCAGCCGGCGGCGCATAAAAGGCTTCGACTTCTTTGATGGCATCTTCAAGTATTTTGCGTTGGCGAACCGCCACAACTTGCGAAGCATTTGCTGTCACAAGCTTCTGTTCAATCGTCGCACGTGCCTTTGCATAGACACGCTCGCGCAGTTCAGGCGATTTATCCGCCTGAGCATCGATTGTCTTTTTCAGAACCGCTACAAAATCAGCCATACGTGTTACCCAGTTTCCGCGCGTTCGAAATGCAGTAAATACCTCAATAATCACAATAATCGTTAGAAAGCAAAGGTTGCGGCGTTGATTACGTCAACCCTTTCAATCAGATCGCGAAAAAACCTCAAAAAAATACCCGGTCAGCCATAAAGGTAAACCGGGTTTTTATTCTTAAGAACCAAAGGCCCTATCGACTAATCCTGAAACGGATCAGTTACAAGGATTGTGTCTTCGCGTTCCGGGCTGGTCGAAAGCATCGATACAGGTGCACCGATCAGCTCTTCAATATGGCGAACATATTTGACAGCCTGCGCTGGAAGATCGTTCCATGAACGTGCACCGGCAGTCGTCTCTGACCAACCCGGCAGCGTTTCATAAATCGGCTTCACGCGAGCCTGCGCACCCATCGAGGATGGCAGATAGTCGATACGCTTGCCATCAAGCTCGTAAGCCACGCAGATCTTGATTTCTTCAAGACCGTCGAGAACGTCAAGCTTAGTCAATGCAATACCGGTAATGCCCGACGTGCGAACAGTCTGGCGAACGATGACCGCATCAAACCAGCCACAACGACGCTTGCGACCTGTCACCACGCCAAATTCATGGCCCTTGGTGCCGAGGAATTCGCCGATCTCATCATTGAGTTCGGTCGGGAACGGACCTTCACCAACGCGGGTGGTGTAAGCCTTGGTAATGCCGAGAACATAACCGATCGCTGTCGGACCAAGGCCAGATCCAGCAGCAGCCTGACCGGCAACAGTGTTGGACGACGTTACGAACGGATAGGTGCCATGATCGTTATCAAGAAGCGCGCCCTGCGCACCTTCAAACAGAATACGAGCACCTGACTTGCGGCGTTCATCGAGAACGCGCCAGACCTGATCGATATAAGGAAGGATCTTGTCAGCAACCGAGGTCAGCTCTTCGAGAATAGTCGCAACCGCGATTTCTTCAAGGCCCATGCCACGACGCAGCAGATTGTGATGCGCAAGCAGACGCTCAACCTTCGGTTCAAGGGTGTCTGGCTCGGTCAGGTCGATCACGCGGATTGCGCGACGGCCAACCTTATCTTCATAAGCAGGGCCGATGCCGCGCTTGGTGGTACCAATCTTGAGACCTTCGGTAGCGCCTTCGCGCATCGCATCGAGCTCACGATGAACCGAGAGAATCAACGGAGCGTTTTCAGCAATACGCAGAACATCCGGATTAATATCGATGCCCTGCCCGCGCAGCTTTTCGACTTCCATGACGAAATGATGCGGGTCAACCACAACACCATTGCCAATCACACTCAGCTTACCGCGCACGAGACCAGATGGAAGAAGCGAAAGCTTGTAGCTGACGCCATCGATAACAAGTGTATGACCCGCGTTATGACCGCCCTGATAGCGCACGATCACATCGGCGCGTTCGGACAACCAGTCCACGATCTTTCCCTTGCCCTCGTCGCCCCATTGCGACCCGACGACAACCACATTAGCCATTGAGAAAACTCCTCGGTCCGGCATCTCAGCCGTAAATATAACCCAAGGATCGCAAGCAGCCCCGACAGTTTGACGCGAGGTGCCGATCCCTCGTCTCTATACAGACTGAATCGTGCTTACGCGACTCTTTACATGCAAAAAATACGAATATTTTCACGAAGACGTGGAAAGGCAGCGGATTAAGGGAGAAATAGTGAGTTTAAACGCTATCTAAAAATATGCGCTGTACTGAAATCCATTCACTCGGATAAGGTTCGTAGTCCTGTTGATCCAGGGCATGATATTTCCCCCAGCCTTGAAGCGCCCAATATTTAGTCATGACATGAAAATGACTATGGCCGGTTATCTCTGCAATTTTTTCAGCTCCCTCATTGAGAAGTTGCCTAAAACTATCTCCCATGGGGCCGACAAGACACATGCCGGGGAGCATCTGTCCATCAAGTTCAGGATTGAGCCAAACTTCATGTATCAATTCATGCTTCATCATGACATCAGACATTCAGCCGGCGCGGACCATATATAGAGCCTCGTCCGAATAGCCTTTCAGCTTGTCTTCAAGCGCAGGCACATCACGGGTAACGAAGCCCTTTTTCTCCCAGAACCCCTGCGAACCATTCACCGCAACAAGTGCCATGGTCGCAAAACCGTCCCGCTCTGCCTGTGCGCCCATCAGCTCGACAACACGCGATGCTTGCCCGCCAGAACGCACTTCCGGCAAAAGCGCAATATCGTGGATATAATAGGTGCTGATATCTTTTGGCAGTTCGCCAAGAACCGAATTCAGTGCAGGAACCGAATCGAGTTTCCACGGATGACTGATGCCATAACCGACGATTTCACTGCCCTTTGCCAACACGAAACAACCAGCAGGATAAATGTTGAAGCGGTCCCGAAAGACCGCCTCATCCTCGAAGAAGTCGGGATGAACAATGTTAGCGACCGCAGTAACGCCTGCAAAATCCTGCGCCTGCATCCGCCGCCATTCTGCCTGTTCAATCCCGTCTGTCATGTCGTTTAAGCTTCCTCGACGTTAAATTCCAAAGGTCTTGCCGCCTTGATTGCCTCTTGTGCGATCAGTTCGTCAAGTGCTGCCTGTGGAATCCTGTCATCGACGTAAAGCATCGCAATGGCATCACCGCCCGGATGATCACGTCCGAGAGCAAAGTTTGCGATGTTGATATCATGCTTACCGCAGATCGTTCCCAGCAGACCAATCATGCCCGGAATGTCGACATTGGTGACATAAAGCATGTGCGGACCGACTTCCGCATCAAGGTTGATTCCCTTGATCTGGATGAAACGTGCCTTGCCATCCGAGAAGCATGTACCGGCAACCGAACGCTCACGTTCAGTCGTTTTGACGATCAGCTTGATATAGCCATCGAAAATCCCGGACTTGTCACGCTTGATTTCAGAAACGATGATTCCACGCTCTTTCACCATAATCGGGGCGGAAACCATGTTCACATCAGCAACCTGCGGGCGGATCAGACCAGCAAGTGCTGCACTGATCAAAGCGCGCGTATTCATAGCAGCAGTCGCACCATCAAAAAGCACTTCTACTTCCTGAATAGGCTCATCTGTCACCTGACCGACAAAAGCACCCAGAACCTCTGCAAGCTTCACGAAAGGCCTCAGACGTGGTGCTTCTTCTGCCGTGATCGAAGGCATATTAATGGCGTTGGAAACCGCACCCTTGACCAGATAATCCGACATTTGTTCGGCGACCTGAATGGCGACATTTTCCTGCGCTTCTGACGTAGACGCACCGAGATGCGGTGTGCAGACCACGTTGGGCAGATTGAACAATTCGTTCTCTGTTGCAGGCTCGGTTTCGAACACGTCGATACCAGCACCAGCAACATGACCCGATTTCAATGCCTCAACCAGATCTTTTTCAACGATCAATCCGCCGCGTGCGCAGTTGATAATACGAACGCCCGGCTTCGTCTTAGCCAGCGCTTCCGCATTAATAATGCCACGTGTCTTGTCGGTTAATGGCGTATGCAAGGTGATGAAATCGGCACGCGCCAGAAGTTCATCCAGCTCAAGCTTTTCGACGCCGAGTTCCTGCGCCCGCGCTTCCGATAGAAACGGATCAAACGCAACAACATGCATCTTGAGACCAATACCGCGCGCAGCAACCACAGCGCCGATATTGCCGCAACCGACAACACCAAGCGTCTTGCCGGTAATTTCCACACCCATGAAGCGGTTCTTTTCCCACTTGCCAGCACGCGTGGAAACATCAGCTTCCGGCAACTGACGCGCAACTGCAAACATCAGTGCAATTGCATGTTCTGCCGTGGTGATCGAATTGCCGAAAGGCGTATTCATCACAATGATACCACGGCGCGATGCTGCCGGAATATCGACATTGTCCACACCAATACCTGCGCGACCAATGACCTTGAGCTTCGTTGCTGCTGCAATCAGCTTTTCTGTTGCCTTGGTGGCAGAGCGGATAGCAAGACCATCATATTGGCCGATGACTTCGAGCAGCTTTTCTTTGTCCTTGCCAAGATCTGGCAGATAATCAACTTCAACGCCGCGGTCTTTGAAAATCTGAACGGCGGTCGGCGACAATTTATCGGATACGAGTACGCGAGGTGCCATAAGGGCCTCCTTCGGATTGTACGATAATAAGACGCAGGCTGTGGCCGTCCCAACTTCGTCCACAACGCTGTCATCGCTTGCTTTTATGCTGCGGCTTTGAGTGCTGCTTTCTGTGCTGCAAAAGCCCAGTCGAGCCATGCAGTCAAAGCTTCAAGATCAGAAGCCTCTACCGTCGCACCCGCCCAGATACGCAATCCCGAAGGTGCATCGCGATAAGCACCAATATCGAAGGCAACGCCCTCTTTTTCGAGCGCAGAGACTATGCCCTTGGCAAAAGCGGCCTGTTGATCAGTGGACAAAGCAGTCACGTCAGGATCAACAATCGTCACGCAGACCGATGTGTTCGAGCGTGTTTCTGGCTTTTGCGCCAGATTGGCAATCCAAGGCGTTTTTTCGATGAAAGCATCAAGCACGGCAAAATTCGCATCTGCACGACCGACCAAGCCGTCGAGACCACCGACCGAACGCGCCCAGCTCAGCGCGTCGAGATAATCTTCAACGCAGAGCATCGAAGGGGTGTTGATGGTTTCGCCGACGAAGATGCCTTCGATCAGCTTGCCGCCCGAAGTCAGGCGGAAAATCTTTGGCAGCGGCCATGCTGGCTTATAGCTTTCCAGACGCGCGACGGCGCGCGGCGAAAGAATGAGAATGCCGTGTGCACCCTCGCCGCCTAGAACTTTCTGCCATGAGAAAGTAACGACATCGAGCTTTGCAAAATCAAGACGCTGCGCAAATGCAGCCGATGTTGCATCGCAAATGGTCAGGCCTTCACGGTTTGCCGGAATGAAATCCGCATTAGGCACGCGAACGCCAGACGTCGTGCCATTCCATGTGAAAACAACGTCACGGTTGAAATCGACTTCAGCGAAATCGACCAGTTCGCCATAAGGCGCAACAAAGGTGCGGGTGTCTTCGAGTTTGAGCTGCTTGATCACATCTGTGACCCAGCCGGAGCCGAAGCTTTCCCATGCGACCATATCAACGCCGCGTTCACCAAGCAGCGACCACAAAGCCATTTCGACCGCACCCGTATCGGATGCCGGGACAATGCCAATTCGGTAGTCAGCTGGAACGCCAAGAATTTCGCGGGTAAGGTCGATGGCTTCTTTCAGCTTGTTTTTGCCGATTTTCGCACGGTGCGAACGGCCAAGCGGCGCATCGGCGAGCGCTTGAAGCGACCAACCGGGGCGTTTTGCACAGGGACCTGAAGAAAAATTAGGGTTAGCCGGGCGAACTGCCGGCTTCGCAATCGTCGTCATTTTGTTTCCTATCCTCACAGATAGCACGCGCCTCGTTGGGGAAGCGTGGCCCACTGATGAAAATATCGGAAAGCAAAAATTTCACAAGGTGGTTGGAAATATATTTTGCAAAACCCGCCGCAGTAACTGGCGGCGGGTTAAAGTGCATTGCTGATGTTATTTTGAAGTCTCGTCTTTCATACGTGCGTAGTAGCTCGCAATCAGTGCACCAGAGACATTGTGCCAGACACTGAAAACCGCACTTGGCACCGCTGCCAATGGCGAAAAATGTGCATTTGCAAGGGCCGCACCAAGGCCGCTGTTCTGCATACCAACTTCAATACTGATTGCCTTACGCTTGGCCAGCGACAATCCTGCGAACCGTGCCGCAAAATAACCGAGCAACAAGCCCAAACCATTATGCAAAAATACAACAGCAAATATCAGCAAGCCTGACTGAGCAATTGCTGTCTTGTTGACCGCGACAACAGCAGAGACAATAAGCACAATGCCGATAACCGAAACGAGAGGCAACATTGGAACAGCTGCTTTTACAAGGCCGGGCATCAGCTTCTGCAAAATAAATCCAAGTGCCAGCGGCACCAGAATGACCTTGATAATGCTGATAAACATGCTCATTGCATCCACTGGCAAATACTGGCTGGCGAAGAACCAGACCAGAAACGGCGTAACGAGAGGAGCCAGCAATGTCGTAACGCTTGTGCAGGCAACACTCAAAGCAACATCGCCCTTGCTGAGATAAGTCATCACGTTACTGGCCGTACCACCGGGGCAACAGCCGACCAGAATAACGCCGGCAGCGACTTCCGGTGACATAGGAATTACACGCGTCAGCAAAACAGCCAGCAGCGGCATGATGATGAATTGCGCCAATACGCCAATCAATACGTCAAAAGGACGGCGCGCAACTTCGGCAAAATCCTTGGTCGAAATTGTCAGGCCCATACCGAACATGATGATGCCGAGCAGCACAACGATCCACGGCGCAAAAATACTGAATGCCGATGGCAACAGGAAACCCAGCACAGCGAAAACGATAACCCAGACGGCAAATGACCGCCCGACAAAATCTGAAAAAGCTGCAATGGCTTTCATTTCAATTCCTTTTAAGCAAACCGAAGTTCATAAAACACAGGCCATGCCTGTTTCATGCGGGTTTCTATGCGCTATTTGAAATATATGATACAAAAAATAGAGTTTTTGCTAACTTATGCACTTTCAGCACGATGTTTTGGGACATAAAACAAAAAGGCCCGGAAAACCGGGCCTTGAAATTCATTGATCTATGCGATCAGCCGCCAAACATATAGCGAAGGCCGACGCGGATATCGTGGATGTTCATGCCCTTATCGCGGACTGCACCAATATCTGTATCACCCTCAAACATTTTGCCACCATTAACATGGCGGAAGCGATAGCCAGCATCCAGCTTAAGATTATGCGTGAGATCGACCGATGCACCGGCCATCAATGCATAGGTAAAGCGCCAATCGGTTTCACCTGATAATTCGTTACCATCAGTTGTAAGGGCCATATCGTCCCACTTCACACGCATACCTCCGAGCCCTGCACCGACATAAGGTGTCACACCGCCAAAATTGGCCAGATCGACATAAGCATTTGCCAGAGCCGACAAACCGGACATCTTGCTGTTATCGTAATCGGTGGTGAATTTTGAGCGCGTTGAATAGTCAAGCGTCAAATCAGTACGGAAATAATCCGTAATCTGATAGCCAACGCCACCGCCAAAGACGAAGGAATCTTTCAGATCACCATCAAATCGAGTGCCATCAAAATCTGCTCTTTTGAAGCGATTGAAGGAATAACCAATATCACCACGCAGATACCAACCGCCAGTGGCGGACGGCGTAACAATGACTTCCGGCACTGATTCCATATCATCAGCGGCAAATGCCACAGACGAAAAGCCAGTCAGTGCAGCGGATAAAACAAGGCCGGCACCAAAAGTCTTAATCAGACCATTCATTTATTTGTCCCATCAATCAGTGACGCAGCAAACACGCCGAAACCAGAAACTTGGGATCAAAATAGGGATCAAAAATTAAATACTAATTAACCTTATTTTTTAATCGTTTTTTATCCATGCTTTTTCAAAGCGGAAGTCTTTTGGAACAAACAAAAAAGCGCGGAAAACCCGCGCTCTTTGTGAATTTTAGTCCGTCAACTCAGGCAGCAGCGCTTTCCGACGAGATCACATTAATGATGTCGTTGACGACCTTCTCAACGAGTGCACGGTCGTCACCTTCTGCCATAACGCGGATCAGCGGCTCTGTTCCCGATGGGCGGATAACCAGACGTCCCTGCGCGCCCAAACGATCAGTCGCCTCGTCAATCGCGCTCTTAACCTTCTTGTTTTCAAGCGGTTTTCCGCCAGAAGTACGCACATTCTTGAGCAACTGTGGCACCGGCTCAAACTTGCGGCAAAGCTCGCTCAGTGGCTTGTTCTCTTCCTGCGCGACCGCAAGAATCTGCAATGCGGAAACCAGCCCATCGCCGGTCGTCGCAAAATCTGACAGAACAATGTGACCCGACTGTTCGCCGCCCACATTGAAGCCATACTCACGCATGTGTTCAACCACATAGCGGTCACCAACCTTGGTGCGGGCCAGCGTCATATTGTGGTCATGCAAGTAACGCTCAAGACCGAGATTGGACATGATCGTTGCGACGATACCGCCGCCCTGAAGGCGATCTGATTTGGCCCATGATTCGGCAATGACTGCCAGAAGCTGATCGCCATCGATGACTGTGCCGTTTTCATCGACCAACAAAACGCGGTCCGCATCACCATCAAGCGCAATGCCGACATCGGCGCGCACTTCATGGACCTTCTTCATCAGGCCAATCGGATGGGTCGAGCCACAATCCTCATTGATGTTGATGCCGTTTGGCTCGTCATTGATGGTGATGACTTCTGCACCGAGCTCCCAAAGTGCAGCAGGTGCCACCTTATAGCCAGCACCATTCGCGCAATCGACCACGATGCGCAGCCCCTTGAGCGAGATATTGCGTGGCAAAGTGCGCTTAGCAAATTCGATATATCGATAGATATCACCGTCAACGCGCTTGGCCTTCCCGACTTCGCCATGGGTCGCAAGATGCGCGGAGAGATCACTGTCGATGAGGCTCTCAATCTTCAATTCGATTTCGTCTGACAGCTTGAAGCCATCAGGACCAAACAGCTTGATGCCGTTGTCATAGAATGGATTGTGCGAAGCCGAGATCATCACGCCAATGTCTGCACGCAATGAACGGCAAAGCATGGCAACAGCTGGCGTCGGAATTGGGCCGAGCAGGAACACATCCATACCCGCAGCAGTGAAACCTGCAACAAGCGCGTTTTCCAGCATATAACCAGAACGGCGCGTATCCTTACCGATCACAACGCGCGAGGCTTGGCCGTGACGACGGAAAATATGCCCCACCGCCATACCGACTTTCATGGCAATATCTGGCGTCATCGGAAAGCTGTTTGCCTTGCCGCGAATACCATCAGTTCCAAAATATTTACGTGTCATATTCTTAGCCTTGCGTTGCGCCATAAAGCTGTCTCGAAGCAATAAAATATCAGTCGCTGTTAATCTGTGAGACGGCAATGGCATCCGGGATTGTTAGCCCGGCAATCGATTGTCTGCGTTAATAGCGCAAAACCACCTGTCATTGCAATTTCAACTTTCGACGAAACAGATCGTATCAAAGCATCAATTTCCGAACTTGTCCCATGATGCGCCGAAATCCTTAACCGAGCCTTTCAAACGAAAGACGCTTCAGAAGCAGAAAAGCCGGACAAAATGCCCGGCTTTTCATAGTTCTTACAGATGCCTACTGCGGCTGTGGGTTTGGCTCAATGCCAGGCTCACTGCCGGGTTCTTCACCCTTACGCTTGCGTGGGCTGCCCGCTTTGGGAACGCCTGAACCGCGCGATGGCGTATCATTGCCCTGATCACGCGATGGCTTGTTGCCCGCAATCAGTTCCTTGATTTCATCGCCGCTCAAAGTTTCATATTCAAGCAGACCTTCAGCAAGCGCAATCCAATCCTCACGCTTTTCGGTCAGGATACGGGTTGCTTCGGCATAGGCTTCATCCACAAGACGTCGCACTTCAGCATCGATGATCTGCGCGGTTGCTTCCGAAATATTCTGCGTGCGTGAAACCGAATGACCAAGGAACACTTCTTCCTGATTGTCACCGTAAGCCACGCGACCGAGCTTGTCGGAATAACCCCACTGGGTCACCATCGAACGCGCCAGCTTGGTTGCCTGCTGAATATCGGAAGACGCACCAGATGTGATGTTTTCCTTACCAAATTTCAGCTCTTCCGCAACACGACCGCCCATCAGGATCGCTAGGCGCGACACCATCCAGGTATAAGTTGCCGAATAACGATCACCTTCTGGCAGCTGCATAACCATGCCAAGCGCACGACCGCGCGGAATGATGGTTGCCTTATGAACGGGATCGGAACTCGGCACATTGATTGCCAGAATAGCGTGACCTGCTTCGTGATAGGCCGTGTTGGCCTTTTCTTCCGGCGTCATGGCGGAGCGGCGCTCCGCACCCATCATGATCTTGTCCTTAGCGTCTTCAAATTCCTGCATGGTCACGAGACGCTTGTTGCGACGCGCTGCCATCAGAGCAGATTCGTTGACGAGGTTGGCAAGATCGGCACCAGAGAAGCCCGGCGTACCGCGTGCTACAATCTTAAGATCGACATTCGGAGCAAGCGGCACATTGCGCACATGCACTTTGAGGATCTGTTCACGGCCAACAATATCCGGGTTCGGAACAACGACCTGACGGTCAAAACGGCCCGGACGAAGAAGTGCTGGATCAAGAACGTCAGGACGGTTGGTCGCAGCAATCAGAATGATTGATTCGTTTGCTTCAAAACCATCCATTTCGACCAGAAGCTGGTTGAGCGTCTGTTCGCGTTCGTCGTTACCGCCGCCAAGACCGGCACCACGATGACGACCAACAGCATCGATTTCGTCGATGAAGATAATGCAAGGTGCATTCTTCTTAGCCTGTTCGAACATATCGCGGACGCGGCTTGCACCAACACCAACAAACATTTCAACGAAGTCAGAACCAGAAATCGTGAAGAACGGCACATTAGCTTCGCCTGCAACAGAGCGCGCGAGCAAAGTTTTACCGGTTCCGGGAGGGCCAACGAGCAGCACGCCGCGCGGAATCTTACCGCCCAGACGCTGGAACTTCTGCGGATCACGCAGGAATTCTACGATTTCCTCCAGATCCTGCTTGGCTTCTTCAACGCCAGCGACATCCTGAAAGGTGATACGGCCATGCGCTTCGGTCAAAAGCTTCGCCTTCGACTTGCCAAAGCCCATCGCACCGCGTGAACCACCCTGCATCTGGCGCATGAAGAAAATCCACACACCCAAAATTAGGATCATCGGCAACCATGAAAGCAGGATACCAAGAAGCGAACCGGAGCCGTCATTTTCAGGACGAGCGGTGATTGCAACGCCCTTTTCCTCAAGACGAGAAACCAGTCCCGTATCGCCCGGCGAATAGGTCTGGAAGGTCGATCCATTATCGGCAAATGTACCGCTGATCTTCTCACCAGTAATAGTGACCGACTTAACGCGTCCATTGGAAACGTCATCGATAAACTGGGAGTAGGAAACTTCACGGGAATTCGAGCGCTGGCCAGGACTCTGGAACAGGTTGAACAGCGCTATCAAAAGTAGAGCAATGATCGCCCAGAGGGCGAAGTTGCGATAGTTCGGATTCATATCGGGTCCTATCGATACCACAGCCACCCGACAAGGGCGGTACGATGTTTCGACTTAACATAGGATCGAAGAACGGCGTTGCCAAGGCGCGAGAGCCGCCTCATCTTCGATTCTTATCAAACTGGTTTATAAAAATTAGGACATTCGCGCCCAAACTGCGTTTCAATGGCTTTTGCAAGCGCAAAATCATAGCCCGGAAGCACATGATCAAAGATTGCGAAGTGCTTTTCGACAGTGATTCCTGAAGGCAACTGCTGACCGTTAACTGCCGGAACTTGCAGCAATTTGCCGTTTTCATAGATCGCGGGCAGCACCAGCAGCGCTTCGCGTTGTACAAAATCGACATCAATCTGATGCACTTCAATGAAATCAGCCAGTTCCTGCCGATCAGGTGCGGCCACCTCGAAGGTTGTTTGAGTGTGATTTGTCAGGCGGTAGCGCCCATCCCAGATGATCGTTTGGCCGGGATGAAGTTGCAACGTTGGCAGGTTACGACGTTCGCGACGAAACTTATGCGGCTCACCATTTTTGCCAAGCTCGACGAGCGCACCAAACACTGTCAGACGCCCAACTTTCTCCTGACCGGACAAAAGCTTTTCAATACGTGCGCGTTCAGCATCACCGGGGAGAAAACGCCGCCCGCCCGCAATCGATGCAAGAAGACCCGAAAACAAGCGCCGAACAGTTTCTGGAAGCTTCGCATAAATGGACGCGTCGACCAGGATCGTGCCAAACGCATTCATTTGCAGGTAGACCGGATCAGACAATGCTGCAACAAGCGCCGCATTATCGCGTTTTCGCGCCGCTGATGCCAGTGCGACTTGGGCCATCACGCGATCCGGATCGACTTCTGTAGCCGATGTCAGCCGCACGCGCGGACGCTCATAGCTGGTGTTGACGTTGCTGGGATCATCAATCCAGACCACCGCTTTCTCAGTGAGTTCCTGACGCAGATTTAAGCGGGATGTTTCCAGCAGCGGTCTTACCAAGACGACCGAATTTTCAAGCCATGACTGCGGTGCCATAGCGGCAAGTCCACGTGCTTCCGAGTGGGAACTCCGCTCCTTGCGCATCAGGAATGTTTCAATCTGATCGTCGCGCGTATGTCCCGTCGCAATAAAATCCGCGCCCGCCTCATGCGCCGCCTGCACCAGCAACCGATAGCGGGCAGAGCGAGCAGCGGCAGCGAGACCAGTCTTCGGCTTGGCTTCGTCCCACGAAAGAACACGGTGAGCGATGCCGTGTTGATGGCAAAGCGCGCCTACATTATCGGCCTCTTGCGTCGATTCCGCACGCAAACGGTGATCAATGGTAACAGCCGTCAGCGGTGGCGGGTTATCCAGCGTCGCGAGATAGTCTTTCAAGAGGAAAAGAAGAGCCAGAGAATCGCTGCCACCGGAAACGGCAGCAATGATTCCTTTTGCATTTTCTATTCTGAAAGGCTCAAAAATATCTTTCGGGGAAAGCCCCACACATAATCTCCAAAATCAACACTTGATACGCGTGCGCTCATCGCTCACCCGCTTCAAAACGGCGGGTGCAGCCTTCGGATAGCGCTCTGGAATCTGCTTAAAAGTTGCACAAGCGACGTCGTGATTATCCATCTTTTCAAGCGTCATACCCAGCTTGAACATATTCTCCGCTGCGCGTTTGGAATCGGGGTAATCTCGCTGCGTATCAATGAAAACAGTTGCAGCTTCTGGATACCGCGCCTGACCATAAAGCGATTCGCCCAGCCAATAGCGTGCTTCAGCCGTGGTCGGATCAGCCGGATATCGCTTGATGTGCTCGCGGAAACCAGTCTCCGCCGCTTTATAATCGCCCGACATCACATATTGATACGCGGCCTGATAGAGTGAATTTGGATTATCATCAGTCGGCAGCGATGCCACTGCCTGCCCTGCAGCCTGACCAGCTGGCAATGCAGCACCCTGTTCAACCGGACGTGGCTGCGCATTCATGGTTTCGCCGATTACATTGCCATTGTTATCAAAGCGGATTGAGCCAAGCGATTGCGGCGGCTCCCCACGCTGTGGGCCACCCTGCGCGGCAGCACCCGAACCAATAGCCATGGAATCGGCGCCCGATGAATCATTGGTCGCCGTTTGTGTATCTGAACCGATATTGCCGCTCTGTGCCGTGTTGCCAGAAACCCCATCATCGGGGTTTCCAGCCGGTGTCGCATCTGCGAGCGACGTATCGCCGGGCGCATTGCCTGCATCAGCGCGGCCACCTTCCAGCTTCTGGAAGCGGCGTTCATTGTCTTCCTGCATTTTCTGCATCTGGTCCTGCAATTCAAGGACCTGGAAGTTCATGGCTTCGGCACGATTGCTGAGCGTATCAGCGGTGCCCACAGGATTGCCCATACCCTGCGAACAAAGATCGCTGCCGGGAGGTGCACTGACCTGAGCATTCTGAGACAGATCAGACTTTGCAGGAGCGGTTACACCCTGCTTCTTTTCCAGCTCTTCAAATCGGAAATCATTGTCGTCTTGTGTCTTCTGTAGCAGCTCGTTCGTAAACGAAATCTGCGCATCAACATCCTCAACCTTACCCGTGAGGTTACGGATCAGCTCTTGCTGCAAGCCGGGGCTTTGCTGATAGCCACCCTGACCACCTGCGCTGCCGTTGTCGCGCATGGCATCGTCGAGAATTGCGGTCGAGCCGACATTTGCGTGATTCTGCCCACCACCATTGCCCTTTTCCAGCGCACGAAAACGGGTTTCATTATCACGCTGAATTTTCAGCATATTGTCGCGCAATTGCATGATGCGGGCATAGGACTGTGCATTCTGATGCGCCAGATTACAGACCTGCTGCGAAAACTGATCGCCACCGGGAGTTCCAGCTTGCGCGAGTTGGATATTCCCCTGCTGCGAAAAACCAGATGCTGCCAGAACCGGCGCACTCGCCAAAAGCGGCAGCATGGCAATTGCCAGCGTCACTTTCCTCATTGGTTTCCTCATTCCCTTTTTGCCCCTATCGCTCATTGTCGAAAAATGATGGTGCCCTGAAACTATAAACCGCGACCACCAAGGTCTGGATAAACAATCAAACACGATGCCTGAACATTTTCTGAACACCTGAATTTCCGCGGTTCTTTTCAGTTATTAGAGAAAAACCTTAAAAAGCATAGATGCTTTCCCTATGACACAGGTGAGTTCGGCCAAAATTTGTCGAAAAGACAATTACCTGACGTCTGAACAGAAAAAAGCGGCCCGAAGACCGCTTTTCTCTGATTAGGTTCAGACTATTTTCTGAAACTTAGCTGCCAGCACCGTTAAGAACGGTAACGGCACGACGGTTCTGCGACCAGCAAGAGTTGTTATCGCAAACAGCGATTGGACGCTCGTTGCCGTAGGAAACGGTACGCATACGGCTGGTTGGAACGCCACGGGCTGCAAGGAAGTCACGGGTTGCAGCAGCACGACGCTGGCCGAGTGCAAGGTTGTACTCACGTGTACCACGTTCGTCGGCATGACCTTCGACAGTGATGGAGTACTGTGGGTAACGCTGCAACCACTGTGCCTGCTTCGACAATGTCTGCTGCGCATCCGAACGGATCAGCGACGAATCGAGGTCAAACAGAATGCGGTCACCGACATTTACAGTGAAGTCCTGAGCGGAGCCGGGCGTTGAAGCGCCACCAGCCAAGCCAAGATCACCGGCATTGTTCGGAAGGTTCTTTTTCGACGCACAACCAACAACGGCGAGCGACATGAAAAGGGCAATAGCGATCGGGCTACGTGCAATCGACTGGATACGGCGCATGGGCCGGAGCTCCTTAAGATTTGATGTTCCTGCGTAACCAACCAATAATCATATTTAGGTTAAAACAGGCTCAAGAAGTATGGTTAATAATTTCTTGCGACCATCTGCGAACCGTTTTTATCCGGTTGCAATTCTGCTTTTAGCCCTTGAGGGCTAAATGAGGCAGAAACACGGCTCCAAGGCTATAATTGTGGCATTTTGCCATGAAAAAGGCGCGAAACCGATGCCTCGCGCCCTAAACTCATTCCAACTCACACCAAAACTACTCAAGCAATGGCGACCAGGCCGGATCAGAACCGAAGTTCGGTGTCTGGATTTGGCGTTCATTACGTCCCGTCAGATCGATACTGAAGAGCTTCGGACCACCGGCACCCGATGCCTTGCGGAAGAACATCAGCACGCGGCCATTTGGTGCCCAGGTCGGACCTTCATTGTGGAAGCCGGAGGTCAGCAGTCGCTCACCCGTACCATCAGTCTTCATAACGCCAATCGAGAATTGGCCTTGCGACTGCTTGGTGAAGGCGATGAGATCACCACGTGGGGACCAAACCGGGGTCGAGTAGCTGCCATCACCCGACGAGATACGGCGTGGATTGGAGCCATCAGCGCCCATCACGTAGAGCTGCGGACGTCCGCCACGATCAGACGAGAACACAATCTGCGAACCATCCGGCGAGTAAGACGCACTGGTATCGATTGCCTGACTGTTGGTCAGACGTGTCGTGGTGCGGTTACGCAGATCCATAGTGTAGATATTCGCGCTGCCGTCATCCTGAAGAAGGCTCATGACAACCTTCTGGCCATCGGGCGAAAAGCGCGGTGCAATCGACATGCCGGGGAAGTTGCCAACCAGCTCGCGCTGGCCGGTTTCAAGCTGCAACAGGTAAACGCGCGGCTGGCCACCAGCAAAGGACATATAAGTCACTTCCTGACGGTTTGGCGAAAAACGCGGGGTCAACGCCATGTCGCGGCCATCGGAAAGGTAACGAATATTGGCACCATCCTGATCCATGATCGCCAAACGCTTGACGCGCTTCTGAGCTGGACCAGATTCATCAACAAAAACGACGCGGGTATCGAAGTAACCTTTTTCACCGGTCAGGCGCTCATAAATCGCATCAGCGATAATGTGCGCAACACGACGCCAGTTATCAGGCGTGGTAAAGAACTGCTGACCAATCAGCTGTTGTCCACCAAACGTATCCCAGAGACGGAACTCCGCCTTCAGGCGGCCATCTGGCTGCTTGGTAATGCGACCGGTCACCAGCGCCTGCGCATTGATGACCTTCCAGTCTTCAAAACGCGGAGACGCATCAGGATTGGAAATCTGTTCGATAAATGCGCTTTTGCTGATCGGCGCAAACAGGCCAGATCGTTCAAGATCTGCTGCAATCACGGAACTGATATTGGCACCAAGTTGATCGCCAGAAAGGAAATCGGTGATCGCAATCGGCAATGGTTCGACAACACCCTTGTTGATGTTGATTTCGACCACGGCATGCGCAGGAGCGGTTGCAACAAAACTTGCGGCAATGACACAGGCCAAAGCCGAAAGGGCTGCTCGGATCTTCGTTTTCATAATGCCCATTTTCATGTCTTCGGGGACCTCTTTTGTCCTTGGCATGGAACTTAACTGCAACCGGAACCCGGTCAGAACATTTCGCTTGGGTCGAAGTTAACAATCACTTCCGACCAATTGTCATATTTATCTGCTGGCAGATTGTACGGTGCGCAACGTGCCACTGCGCGACGAGCGCTTTCTGCTGCGGCTCGGCCAACACCATCGCCACCACCACCGGATGTCACTTCAGGCGAGCCCTGAATAGAGCCATCCTGATTGAGTTTCATCTTAACTGTCACAACCAGTCCGGGCGCATCTGCAACACCCGCTGGCACGTTCCAGCACTTCGAGATTGCGCCACGAAGCGCATCCATTTCATTCTGGCTCAGTTTCGAGCCACCCGTATTCTTTTTGCCGCCCAGCGATGCCTGATCGGTCGAACGCTTTGCACCACCGCCGGAAGCCTTCTGCTTATTAAGCAGTGCTGCCACTTCGTCAGCAATAGCATCATTCTTAGACTGCGACGTCTGCGAAGCTGACTGCGTCGGCTTCTTCTCTTCAACAGGCTTGCGGTCCGGTGTCTTGGCCGTCTGCGCCTGCGGAGGCTTTGGCTTTTCCTGCGGTGCAGGAACATTATCCGGCAATTTCGGTGCAGCCTGATCAGGAGCTTCGACCTGCTTCTCAATCGCTTCCGCGACCGGGTCAGGCTTCACTTCCTGTTTTTCTTCCGGCTTGGTCTGAACTTCGGTAGCAGGAACCGGCGTCGGCTTATCCTGCGGTTTAGGTTCAGGCTTTGGATCGGGTTTAGGCTCTGGCTTTTTTACCGGCTCTGGCTGCGCCTTTGGCTCTTCAGCGGCTTCAAGCGGTTTTGCCTTGGTGTCAGGTGTAGGCGGTGTCTGGCTATCAACGCTTTGATCACCAAACTCCTGCGCATCTGGCACGGTCTGCGGCTTTGTGGTCGGAATAGGTGCCGACTTTTCCTTCATCGGCGCTTTTTTATCGCCCTGCTGAATTTGCGTGATCGATTCAATTGGCACGATGTCGACCGGAAACGACTCTGAATCCTGCACTTCGAATGACTTCGGTGAGGAAAAAGAGAAGATTCCCATCCCGATCAACACGACATGGAACACAACAGAAGATGTAAGGCCAGCCTTCATAATGGCGTCAGCTATCCTGCTCCTGGAGGGTCACAAGGCCGATATTCTTGAAACCGGCGGCGGAAATGCGAGCCATGACCTTCATGACAGTGCCGTAATCGGCAGCCTTGTCACCGCGCACGAAGATGCGCTCTTCGTAGCCAGTCTTGGCAATCGCCTGAAGTTTAGCGACAACTTCATCAATCGGAATTTCAGTTTCCTGAAGATAGATCTTGCCTTCGTTGTTCACCGAGACAGTGATCGGCTGCGTGTCGGCGTTCATCGATTTTGCCTGCGTATCCGGCAGATCAATTGGCACACCAACAGTCAGAAGCGGTGCGGAAACCATGAAGATGATCAGCAGAACCAGCATCACGTCCACGAATGGCGTAACGTTGATTTCGCTCATCAATGCCTTCTTGCGGCCACGCCTGCGGCGACCACCCGACTGCATTCCCTGATTTCCAACTGACATGCCCATTGCAAGTTTCCCGAAGGCTCGATTTCAACTGTTTTTGCTGGAACGCTTTATTTTTTGTTTTCACGTATGTCGTTATCGGAAAACCGGTTCCTACTTTTCCGCGACATGCTTAGCTGCGCGGCGTCAGCTTCTCATCAATTTGGCGCGACAGTATGGCGGAGAACTCATCGGCAAAGCCTTCGAGGCGTCCGCTGATCTTGCCCGCATCTGCTGAAAGCTTGTTATAAGCGATAACCGCAGGGATAGCGGCGAGCAGACCAATCGCCGTTGCAAGCAGTGCTTCCGCGATACCCGGTGCCACAACTGCAAGGCTTGTATTCTTGGAAGCGGCAATCGCCTGGAACGAGGTCATGATACCCACAACCGTTCCGAACAGACCGACGAATGGTGCAGCAGAACCCGTCGTTGCAAGGAAGCCAAGGCGGGAATCGAGCTTTTCGCCCTCACGCGCCAGCGCCACATCCATCGCTTTATCGATACGCATCTGCAAACCAATCGGCGAGCGCGCACCTTTCTCAAACGACTTTTTCCATTCACGCATCGCGGCAATAAAAATGGAGGCCATGCCGGTGGTACGGCGTTCATTGAGCGTGCGGTAGAGTTCTTCCAGCGACTGTCCTGACCAGAACGCCTGCTCAAAACGCTCCATCGCGCCGCGAGCGCGACGATAGGAAACAATCTTGTCGACGATGATTGCCCAGGTCCAGACCGATGCACCTATCAGGCCGAGCATCACAAGCTTGACCACCCAGCCCGCATGCATAAACAGGCCCCAGAGGGTAATATCGGCGGCAGGGGCCGCGAGCGCAATATTTTCCATCGATCTACCGTCCTCGAATCCAAACGCCCGGCATTGTGACCGGGCGGCATTGCAAATTACTCGAAAAACGTCCGCTGCCGAACGCCCCAACCGCCATAACCGGATTTTAGCTTTAAATCCTCAAGCGCTTGTCATGGTTAATTTTGGTGAAAGGAAGGCGTTACACCGTAACGAGCCTCTCAACCGAATCCGTCAGCGTGATTAATCCGATATTATGGTTAAATATGCGTTAGCATTTGCTGACAAGACGAGCTTGCCCGTAAAATATTGCAGGGCATCTCTAAAAATCAGCCAGCTTTTGTGAAAGCGTCACGCCATTCATCGGGTATTCGGCGCGGCTGGCCTTCTTTCGTGATCATCACGGCCTCGACTTTTGCTTCCGAAAGCAGTCGCTCACCACAGGTGATTTTTTGCGCCATGATGACACGTGCGCCACGAATTTCGCTGACACGCGTTTCGATCAAAATAAGATCGTCCATTTTTGCAGGTGATTTATAGTCGATCTCCATACGGCGGACGACCCAAACCATCTCTTCGCCAAGCGAACCTTCGGCAAGCTCAATATGATGAACATCCTGAAGCCGCAGGAAATCCGTGCGGCCACGCTCATAAAATTCGAGATAACGACCGTGATAGACGAAACCTGAAAAATCGGTGTCGGCATAATAGATGCGTGCATAGAGATGATGCGTGCCGTCTTTGAGTTCGCCCGCAACCTGTGCATGGTTCATATCTATTCGTCTTCCGTGAAAAGGCCAAACTGCGATTGCTGCGTAACCTCAGTGGGCGCTGTCAGGCCCATATGTTGCCACGCCAACGCTGTTAAAACGCGACCCCGTGGTGTGCGCTGCAAAAAGCCCTGCTGAATCATATAGGGTTCAATAATATCTTCAATCGCATCACGCGGTTCCGACAGGCCCGCTGCAATGGTTTCGATACCGACTGGTCCGCCACCAAAATTGCGTGCAATCATATCGAGATAACGCCGGTCAAGCTGATCGAAACCACGATTATCGACTTCCAGCCGCGAGAGAGCTTCATCGGCGATCTTACGATCA
The DNA here is from genome assembly GCF_037479515.1 of Ochrobactrum sp. MYb379. Lineage (NCBI taxonomy): Bacteria > Pseudomonadati > Pseudomonadota > Alphaproteobacteria > Hyphomicrobiales > Brucellaceae > Ochrobactrum > Ochrobactrum sp. MYb379. The sequence continues at coordinate 67,134 of NZ_JBBGYW010000011.1, read as the reverse complement.
ATAACATCAACACCTGCGACCAGCGCGAAATCGCGCACGCGCCGCAACAAACGGCCTGCAATACGCGGTGTACCACGTGAACGACGCGCAACTTCTAACGCACCATCCGGTGAAATGCCCATCTGCATGATGCGCGCACCACGGCGCACAATATATTCAAGTTCTTCGACCGTATAAAAATTGAGCCGGACCGGAATGCCGAAACGATCCCGCAACGGCGTCGTCAGAAGCCCAAGACGCGTCGTTGCTGCGACCAGCGTAAATTTCGCAAGATCAATCTTCACCGAACGGGCCGCCGGCCCTTCACCAATGATGAGATCAAGCTGAAAGTCTTCCATCGCCGGGTAGAGAATTTCTTCAACAGCCGGGCTGAGACGATGGATTTCATCAATAAACAGCACATCGCGGTCTTCAAGATTGGTCAGCAGAGCTGCAAGATCACCTGCCTTGGCAATCACCGGACCAGAGGTCGAACGGAAATTAACACCCAGCTCTTTCGACATGATCTGCGCAAGCGTGGTCTTTCCCAATCCCGGAGGGCCGACAAACAGGACATGATCCAGCGCTTCACCGCGCACTTTTGCAGCCTCGATAAATACTTTGAGATTGGCGCGCGCAGCGGCCTGCCCCACAAAATCATCCAGTGTTTGCGGGCGTAAAGTTCTGTCGGCGTCGTCACCACGCAGATCAGCATCAATAAGAGGATTGCGGTCGCTCATGCCAGTCCTCTCGCATGAACGTTCACTTGAGACAAGTCACTCAACGCGACAGTTCCTTCAAACCAAGACGAATAAGCTTGGCCGAATCGGCATCTTCCCCAGCTTCTCTGAGAGCCGCGGCCACAGCATTTGCCGCCTGATCGCGCGAATAACCAAGATTGGAGAGAGCCGAGACTGCATCGCTAACCGGCGCTGATGCAACGCCCTCGCCGAGTTCCTGCTTAAGCCCGATGGTGCCGCTGGCGTCCCCTGCAAAGGCCGGTGCCTTGTTCTTCAACTCCGTAACAATACGTTCGGCAACTTTTTTACCAACACCCGGCGCACGCGAAACCATAGCGAGATCACGAAGCGCAATTGCGTTTGCAAGTTCAGGTGGCGTCAAAGTGCCAAGCACCGCGAGCGCAACCTTGGCACCCACGCCCTGCACATTCTGCAACAGGCGGAACCATTCGCGTTCAAGCTGTGATCCGAAACCATAAAGGCGGATCATATCCTCTCGCACATAGGTTTCGATCAGCAACACCGCCGCCTCGCCTTCTCCGCCCAGATTACCGAGCGTGCGAGAAGAACAGAAGACAACATAGCCAACACCATGCACGTCAATGACGGCATGATCATCAGCAATTTCATCGATCACGCCTTTAAGCTTGCCGATCATTCTGGTTTTATCCCGCTAATAACGCCTGCATTCTGCGTGCGCTGACAATGCTCTGACGATGATGCGCATGGCAAATAGCAATGGCAAGCGCATCGGCAGCATCGCTCGTATCGAACGTTGCGCGCGGCATCAAAACCTTCACCATCATATGAATTTGCTGCTTTTCACCATGGCCCACGCCAATGACCGCCTTCTTGACAGCATTCGGCGCATATTCCGCAACCGGGAGCCCAGCCTGTGCAGGTGCCAGAAGTGCAATACCACGCGCCTGACCAAGCTTCAGCGTCGCCGTCGCATCCTTATTGACGAATGTATGTTCAACGGCTGCTTCATGCGGCATGAATTCATGCAGGACTTTAGACAGTCCTTCATGCAACTGGCAAAGCCTTGAAGCGAGATCCATCTCAGCATTCGAGGTCACAGTGCCGGAGCCGATAAAATGCAGGGAATTTCCAAGCGATTCCACAACGCCCCAGCCGGTACGGCGGAGCCCCGGATCAATACCAATGATGCGAATCGTTTCTTTCATAAGTGAACCCTATCCTCAGACAGGTTCACTTGACAGCACAAATGTGAACAAAAGAGAAACATTGCATCCGCAGACGCAATAAGACTGCGCAGATTTTACTTAAGACGCGCCGAAAGCAGTCTTCAGCAGCACAATCTGATCGGAAACCGGATTGCCCCGCGGCGCACTCTGCAAAGCGACAACTTCACCATAAACGTTGCGATCCATACGGCGAACGCGTGCCTGTAAGCGGATAGAACGTTCGATGAGTTCGATGAAAGCGAATGGCAACTCGTTCCAACCTGTCGCGAGATCACCGGCAGACGGCGTATCAAGACGAACTTTGGCCTTTTCAGCTTCAACCTGCTTGCGGGACATTTCGCCATTACGCGCTGCTCGCTGCAGCAACAGCCATGAAGCAACCTGCATAAGACGTGTGGTCAGACGCATCGATTCGGCAGCATAAAGGGTTGCGGCAACACGCGAGAGATTGCGCGCTTCCTCACGGCCTTCGCCGTCGAGATAGCTGGCGGCTTCCTCAACCATGTCCATGCCTTCACTGTAAATCGGCTTGAACGAATCTGAGAAAACCATGCGCTCAGCGAGGCTGATCATATTGCCCGGCATCTGTCCCTGTTCGCTAATCACTGCTCTGCCACCTTACATAAACGCATCTGCGATTATTTTGTTGCTCGCGCACTGTCAAAATGTGCGTGAAATAATAGAATGAACTGCTGTTCGATCATGGGGAGAGCTGGGACGGAACAGCTTGATCGGGCAAGTCCACGATAAACTGCACCTTCATGCACCGCCGCGCAAGTTTATGTTTAACATTCGGTTAATTTTTTAAAATGCTTTTGAATAAACTCTGAAAGGCATTGACGCCAGTTTCGCCAGAAAACAGGCGATTCCCACAAAACCATAAAAAAAAGAGCCGCAAAGGCGGCTCTCAGGAGTTTAACAGGGAGGCGTCAAACAAAGTGGCTTCACCACTCGGTAAGAATCCAGCCGAACTGGATGTAAACCATTAAACGCCGTTAAGATTAATGATTGGTTAATTCTGAGCGCCAGCTGTGGAATAATCCGCAAACATAAAAGCCGCCCGAAGGCGGCTTTTAATTACATTCTCTGAAGTGCGGGTTTTGGATTGGCTCCAAGCGAAGCCTTTGAACCTTCCGCGGCCGGTTTTGCGGCAGGCTTCTTGCCCCAGCCAATGGTTGGGAGCCATTCCAGATAATAAGCCAGCGCAAACTGCATCACTACACCCGTCGCAATAAGCAAAGCGTCGTATGGAAGGCCACCCGGATTAACGAGCTTCATGACCTGCGCAACCATCGCCAACAACGTACCGGCAATAAACACCGGCAGCGAATGCTTGCCGAGAATCGCGAGTGGGTTATCCGGCGAGGTACGCGCGATGCTGTTAAGCGTTGGCACAACGGCGATCAGATAAGCCATGGCGAGCACATGCAAAAGACGTGGAGCCGACAAAAACGTCTTGTCGAAGCCAGTCAGAACCGCAGGCATGCCCATTGAAACATCAATACCCCAAAGCGGAATACGGACCCAAGCCAGCGAAAGAACCAGATAGCCAACGGAAGCAGCAATCAATGCTGGATTGGTCGGCAGCTTGCCGCCACGACGCACATGGATGGTGCCAGCAATACCGATAGCAAACAGGAACTGCCATGATAGCGGATTAAGGAACCAGACGCCCTCTGTCGGGTAGTTCACCGGAGCCACATGATAGAGACCCGCAAGCAACCACACCATGCCCGACACACCGAGCATCAGCGACAGGCTGATACGAGCGAGCAAAAGCAACAGTGGTGTAAGTAGAAGCACAACCGCATACATCGAGAGAATATTATTGTAGCCGAGCTGGTGACCAAGCGTAACCAGACCGAGAAGTGCCTCAACCGGCTGCTTGACCAGTGGGCCAATATTGATCTGTGTCAGAAGTTCACGATGCTTGAGGAAAATCGCGGCAGAGGCAAAAATGCCAATCGTCGCGAGCGTCGTCATAATGTGCGCCGTATAAAGCACACAGGCGCGACGCCACATTTTCAACGTCAGCATAAGACGATTGCCCGGAGCAAACTTCGATCCATAGGCCAGTGCCACTGCCATGCCTGAAATCAGAACAAAAGCTTCTGCCGAATCCGAAAAGCCGAGATTCTTATGCGTGAAATGCTCGAAAAAGGTTCCGGGCACATGATTGATGAAAATCGTAAGCAGTGCCAGCGCGCGAAACACATCAATGCGTGTGTCGCGGACCTTTGGCACTATTTTCGCCGTTTCATTCGTCATTTCGCCTGCCTGCTGTTTATATTTCAGTCTGCGATAGCGCAGCACTCATTGCCGCCTATATAACTGGTAATTCGGTGAGAACGCGGTTGGTTCCAATCAACTTTCGTTCCAGTGGATAACATTATGCCAACACAGGGGTTTCCCGCTCCCGCAACAAAAGCGTTAAAATGCAAAGGGGCTGTTCAAGCAACGCCTCTTACTTTATGCCCGAATTCCATCAACATTTTTCGCTAGGTTTGGTTTATGAACGCGCCAACTGCTAAACAAAACAATGATCGCTGCCGCCTTTTGCTGGTTGCACCACCCATCGCAAATGGGGATGCACTCGCAAAACTGTTATCGGCAGCCTTGTCAGGCGGCGACGTTGCAAGTGTGATTCTCGATGGCACTGATCTGGATGAAGCCACATTTCAGGCATCGGCCCAGAAGGCCGTTGCCGTCATTCAGGAAAAAGGTGCTGCCGCGATCATCCTAAATGATACGCGCATTGCGGGCCGTGTTGGTGCCGATGGCATCCACATTGAAGGAAAAGCAGCTGAGCTTGCTGAAGCAATCGAAAAGCACACACCGAAATTCATCGTTGGCACGGGCAATCTGCGTGATCGCCATAGTGCTATGGAAATCGGCGAACTGCAGCCTGACTACGTTTTCTTCGGCAAGATTGGCGCTGACAAAAAGCCCGATGCGCATCCGCGCAATCTGTCTTTGGCTGAATGGTGGTCCGAACTCGTTGAAATTCCGAGCGTCGCACAAGCTGGCAACACGTTGGAAAGCGTCATCGCCGCCGCAGAAACCGGTGCAGATTTCGTCGCCCTTGGTAGTGCCATATTTGAAGCAGAAAACCCTGCGGAAGCTGTTGCGGAAGCCAACCGGCTTCTCGACGAACACGCACCTCGTTTCGAGAAATAACGCCCAAGGTTTTGTACGCCCCATGAAGAGCAAAATTCTTCTCGCCACAGCTTTGATATTCGCTGCATCTTTTCCGGTTGCCCATGCTGCCGGAACTGCTGGCGAACCCGCAGGCGTGCAAAAGAAACACGACAAGAAAAGCGATAAGCCTGCTGACAAGCCCAAGATGCTGCCGCAACCGGCATCAACCAGTGCTTTGCCTGCAATTGACCCAAGCAGGTTTGGCGACAAACCAGCGGATGAAGCCTTCGGTGCCTATCAGCGTGGGCTTTATCTGACCGCATTTAATCTGGCGAAACCAAAGGCTGAGCAAGGCGATCCAGCTTCACAGACACTTGTGGCAGAAATCTATGCGCGTGGTCTGGGTGTACCTGCGGATCAGAAAAAAGCCGCCGAATGGTATGCCAAAGCCGCGGATAAGGGTGTGCATGAAGCGCAGTTTCGCTATGCCGCCTTGCTGCTTCAAGGCCAGTACGTCAAAAAAGACACAGCCAAGGCGACAGAACTGATGCAAAAGGCTGCCGAAAGCGGCAATGCCATGGCGCAGTTCAATTACGGTCAGCTGGTCATGATGAAAGCGACAACAGCTTCTGGCATTGATGCAGCTTTCCCGTGGTTTGAGAAAGCTGCCAACGCGCAGCTCGCCGATGCAGAATATGCCTTGAGCCAGATTTACGCCAACGGCACTGACAAAATCCCGCATGACGACAAGAAAGCGCGTGAATATCTGCTGCGCGCTGCGCGCAAGGGCTATGACACGGCACAATATGATCTGGGCCGTTGGCTGGTTGAGGGCCGGGGCGGTGATCGCAATTACGAGCAGGGCTTTGGCTGGATGCAGATTGCAGCACAGCGCGGCATGGTTCTGGCTCAAGCCTGGCTTGCAAGACTTTATCGCGACGGTATCGGCACAGATGGTGATACGGTCAAATCAGCTGCGTGGTATATCGTTGCTCAGCGCGCCGGTTATCGCTCACCAGACCTCAATGACATGATGGATGGGTTGGCTGATGATCAGCTTAAGCAGGCAATCCAGATCGCAAACAATCTGCGTGTTCGATAAAACCAGACAGTTTTTTGATGAGCTGACCCGCTGATTTACGGCTCAGGCTTGCACAAAGCGCTATTTTATGGTCTTGGAGAGCCCGATTATCGTGGTTCGAGTTAAAGATGGACGCAATCCCTGCAAACAAGCGAGAGATTGCCTTTCTGTCGTGATGCGCCGGGCCGCAACAGTTTCACATTTACTCCCGGATTAATCTTATGAAGATCAATGGTAACGAAATCCGCCCAGGCAATGTTATCGAACATGATGGCGGCCTGTGGGCAGCGGTTAAGACCAATGCAGTCAAGCCTGGTAAAGGCGGCGCTTACAATCAGGTTGAACTGAAGAACCTCATCACCGGCACCAAGCTTAACGAACGTTTCCGCGCAGCTGAAACCGTAGAGCGCGTTCGTCTGGAACAGAAGGACTTCTCGTTCCTTTACGAACAGGGCGAAGCTCTGGTTTTCATGGACACCGAAACCTACGAACAGCTTGAACTTCTGAAAGATTTCGTTGGCGACCGCGCAGCCTTCCTTCAGGACGGCATGATGGTTACCGTTGAACTCTACGAAGAAAAGCCAATCGGCATTCGTCTTCCAGAACAGGTTACACTTGCAATCGTTGAAGCTGATCCGGTCGTTAAGGGCCAGACTGCTGCTTCTTCTTACAAGCCAGCTGTTCTTGAAAATGGTATTCGTATCCTCGTTCCACCATTCATCGCTTCGGGTGAACGCGTGATCGTTGATACAAGCGAACTGACCTATATCAGCCGCGCATAATCGAATATTTAAAATCATGCGGCGCCTTTAGAACCGGCGCCGCAGTCCATCCTCTTTTAAGAGGAATGCGACAGTTCTTTCTCAGCTTGCTCAGTTCTGAGTGCCATAGGTTTGATCTCATCAGATCGGCGCTCTGTGATTTATCAACGCGCATCTTTTTCGAAAGCCAGCTCACAGGTTTCGGAATGCGCTTCTAAAAGGACGATCAGATGGCGCGTTCAGCCCTTCTCAATGTTATGGTTCAGGCCGCTATGAAAGCCGGACGCGGCCTTGCGCGCGATTTCGGCGAAGTGCAGAACCTTCAGGTTTCTCTCAAAGGCCCCGGCGATTATGTCAGCCAGGCTGACCGCAAAGCGGAAAAAGTTATCTACACAGAACTGAGCCGCGCCCGCCCGGATTTTGGCTTCCTGATGGAAGAATCGGGCGAGGTTGAATCGAAAGACGGACAGCATCGCTGGCTGGTCGATCCGCTCGACGGCACCACAAACTTCCTTCATGGTATTCCTGTTTTCGCAGTCTCTATCGCTCTTGAGCGTCAGGGACAGATCGTTGCCGGCGTAATTTACAATCCGGCTATGGACGAGCTTTACACCGCTGAACGCGGCGGCGGCGCGTTCCTCAATGATCGTCGTCTGCGCGTTGCTGCCCGCAACAAGCTGGTTGATTGCGTGATCGGCACCGGCATTCCGCATCTTGGTCGCCCCGGCCACGGCCAATACCTTGTCGAACTGCGCAATGTCATGGCTGAAACATCGGGTATCCGCCGCATGGGTGCCGTTGCTCTTGATCTCGCTTATGTCGCAGCAGGTCGCCTTGATGGTTTCTGGGAAGACGGCATGCATCCGTGGGATCTCGGCGCAGGCATCCTGATGATCCGCGAAGCCGGTGGTTTTGTATCCGACAAAAAGGGTGGTCAGGACATTTTTGACACGAAGACCATCGTTGCGGGCAACGAAATCATTCAGAAGGCGTTGCTCAAGACGGTCAACAAGCCAATCTGATCAGCTTCCTATTTTTATGTTTTACTGCGCTCCGGTATTCCAACCGGGGCGCATTATTTTTTGTGTTTAAGCGATTCCGCTTCGCTAAATTATGCAGTAGGCTCCCCCGCGACAGATTATCCCAATGGATATCCATGGAGCCAAACGCATGAGCGATCTGAGACTTTCACGGGAACGCCTCGACGATACACGGGACTACGACCCCTACCGCCTGAGCAGCCCGAGAATTGTCATTCTATCCATGGTGATCTTTCTCATCATTGTTGCATTCCTTGCAGCAGTCCTGATGCGGCAGATCCATACATTTTTCGTCACCAATCCCGGCCTGAATGGACTGATCTTCGGCGTGCTGCTCATCGGTATTCTGCTGGCATTTGGACAGGTGCTGCGGTTGCTGCCAGAAATCCGCTGGGTCAATTCATTCCGCGACGGCGAGCGCGACGGCACTACACGTCCGCCTGTGCTTCTTGCACCAATGCGCGCTCTGATCGGTCGCAGACAGTCGATGGCGCTGACCACAACATCCACCCGAACCATTCTCGACTCGATTGCCTCGCGCCTTGATGAAAGCCGCGATATTTCGCGCTATCTGATCGGCTTGCTGGTCTTTCTGGGTCTGCTTGGCACGTTCTGGGGGCTGCTCGAAACGGTAGGCTCTATTGGCCAGACCATCCAATCACTGGACCCGAGTTCGGGCAGCACAACCGATGTGCTTGATTCGCTCAAAGCTGGTTTGCAAGCACCGCTGTCGGGTATGGGAACGGCGTTCTCGTCCTCACTGTTTGGTCTTTCGGGTTCGTTGATTCTTGGCTTCCTCGACTTGCAGTCGGGCCGTGCGCAGAATCGTTTCTATACCGAGCTTGAAAATTGGCTCTCATCCGTGACCGATCTCGGTTCGGATCTCAGCACCGATGAACATCTCGGCGGCATCCGCAATCTCGCCGAGCATGTGCAAAACCTGCAAGGTGGCGAGGCTTCAAGCCAGCGCACAACGGCAGCGCTTGCCAATCTTGCAGAAGGCATTCAGGGGCTTGTCAAAAGCATGCGCAGCGAACAGCAGTTGATGCGCGATTGGGTTGAGAAGCAGACGGATGAGCAAAAGGCCATTCGCGAAACGCTTGGACGTCTCAACGAGGCCATTGCTTCCAGAGCCCCTGCCGAGCGCGCTCCGGGTCGCCCCACTGACAGCAAACGGCCGGAGTAAGCAGCATGGCTCTAGGCCGTAACCGCCGCCCGCAACGTCATGTCGATTATTGGCCCGGCTTCGTCGATGCGCTGACGACATTGCTGCTGGCCATCATGTTCCTACTCACAGTGTTCGTGCTGGGGCAGTTTCTATTAAGCCGCGATGTCGATACCAAAGACACCGCTCTCGCTCGCCTTAACAGCCAGATACAGGAACTGACACAGCTTCTCTCACTCGAAAAAAGCAACTCACAGGACATGCAGGATACAATTGCAGATCTGCAAGCATCCTTGTCAGGTGCCGAGAGCGAGCGTTCCCGCTTGCAAGCGCTACTCAATGAAGGAACCGGCGCAGGTGCTGCCGCTGAAAAGCGCGCTGGTGAGCTGGGCCAGAGCCTTGATGCGGAAAAGCAGGTTAGCGTACGTGCGCTTTCACAGGTTGAATTGCTCAACCAGCAGATTTCAGCACTTCGTCGTCAGATTGGCGCACTGGAAGATGCACTCAATGCGTCCGAATCGCGTGATCGCGAATCCAACGCTAAAATTGCCGATCTTGGTCGCCGCCTGAATGTGGCACTTGCACAGCGTGTGCAGGAGTTGAACCGCTATCGTTCTGACTTCTTTGGTCGTCTGCGCGCGATTCTGTCCGACAAGGAAAACATCCGCATTGTCGGAGACCGCTTCGTCTTTCAGTCGGAAGTTCTTTTCCCGACCGGCTCGTCTGATCTCAATCCCGCCGGCCTGGATGAAATGAAGAAGCTCGCCGAGGCAGTCATCACGCTCAATCAGGAAATCCCGGATGACATCAACTGGGTGCTGCGTGTGGATGGTCATACCGACAATGTGCCACTCGCAGGAACTGGTCGTTTCCGCGACAACTGGGAGCTTTCCTCGGCGCGTGCAACAGCTGTGGTGAAAGACTTGATCGCCAATGGTGTTCCGCCCAATCGTCTGGTCGCGGCAGGCTTTGGCGAGTATCAGCCGCTTGACAGCTCCGATGCGCCCGATGCCCGTGCCAGAAATCGCCGCATTGAGTTGAAACTGACTGAGAGATAATTTAGCGCGTCCCGAAAAGTGTGAAGCGGTTTTCGGATAAGATGCGCGCAAAATAAATAAAGGGGCGCTTAGCCCCTTTTTTATTTTCCGAAAACGCCGGAACCGGCTTCAAACTGAAGCTTGGCCAGACGGGCATAAATCCCGCCCTTTTCAACCAGCGTCTGATGAGTGCCCTCTTCGACAATCTGCCCTTTATCGAGCACGAGAATGCGGTCGGCTTTCAGAACCGTAGCCAGACGATGCGCCACAACCAGCGTGGTGCGATTATCCATCAAGCTATCCAGTGCTTTCTGCACCAGCATTTCGCTTTCTGCATCAAGTGCCGAGGTTGCCTCATCCAGCAGCAGAACAGGTGCCGCCCGCAGAATCGCGCGCGCAATCGCTATACGCTGACGCTGACCGCCTGAAAGCGTCACGCCGCGTTCGCCGACTTCCGTGTCATAGCCCTTATCGAGTGCCAAAATAAAATCATGCGCGAGTGCTGCTTTAGCTGCAGCTTCAATGTCCGCATCACTCGCACCCGGCTTACCAAAGCCGATATTTTCACGAATGCTCGTAGCAAAGATCACAACGTCTTGCGGCACGACTGCAATGCGTTCGCGCACCTTAGCCGGATCAGCATTTGGCAAAGCTACACCGTCCATCAGCACAGAACCCGTCTGAGGATCGTAATAACGCATCACCAGCGAGAAGATCGTGCTTTTGCCAGCGCCAGATGGCCCGACAATCGCAACCGTCTCACCGGGCTTTACAGTGAAGCTGACGCCATTGAGCGATGGAGCGTCAGGACGCGTCGGATAAGAAAAATGCACATTATCGAAGCTGATTTCACCACGTGCAGGCTCTGGAAGAGCAACAGGTTTCAAAGGTGCCGCGATGCCCGGATTTTCATCGAGGATCTCAGCAAGACGCTCAGTAGCACCAGCGGCTTGCGCAAGTTCGCCACCGACTTCGGAAAGCGCACCGAATGCACTGGCTGCAAACACAGCGTAAAGAACAAACTGGCCCAACGTACCGGCGCTCATTGTGCCCGACAGGACATCGCGCGAGCCAAACCACAGCACCGCAACAACACTGGCAAAGATCAGAAAGATCGCAAAGCCGGTGAGAATAGCGCGTGCTTTGATGGATGAACGTGCGGCTTGATAAGCTTTTTCAACGGCACCTGCAAAGCGCCCCACAACCATATTTTCATTGGTGAAAGCCTGCAAAGTGCGCATGGCACCAATCTGTTCGCTGGCATAGGCATTGGCATGGGCCAGCATATCCTGCGTCATTCGCGAGCGACGACGTACCGAGCGGCCAAACGCAATCAGCGGAATAACAATCAGCGGAATGGCGGCAATCACCAACATGGATAGCTTGGGGCTGGTGACGACCATCATGATCAACGCACCAATACCGAGAATCATGTTGCGCAAAGCAACAGAGGCCGTCGCACCCACAACCGACTTAATCTGCGTGGTATCGACTGACAGTCGCGAAACGATTTCGCCAGACTGCGAGCGGTCAAAGAACTCGGTCGAAAGGCTGGTCACATGCGAAAACACGGCATTGCGCAGATCAGCCACAACACGCTCGCCAAGCGAGATCACAAAGAAATAGCGAAGCCCGGACGCCAGCGCCAGCACAAGCGCCAGTGCCACCAGCATGACGAAGTAATTATTGACGAAGATCGCATCAGCGCCTGAGAAACCGTGATCAATCATCCGGCGAACGGCAACAGGAACTGCGAGGGTGGTGGCAGCAGCAAGGACCAGCGAAAAAAGCGCGCCAACGACCAGACTCTTATAACGCGAGAGAAATGGGATCATCCGCTTCAAAGGCTTGAGCGAGCGGCGTTTCCGATCTTCTTGCGTATTGAAATCAGGATTCATGCGAATTTGACTGTCTGTGCTGGCCATTCTTGAGATTGCGCCCTTGTTATTGCCGTGCGCCTGATGTATAGGCTCGCCAACCCTTTTGGAAGCCGTTGCCGTTGGTAACGGGTCTTCATATTGACCATCGGGCGAAAGTGCCGCAGTTTTAAACACTAGAGCTGGGCTTTTCTTCCCAGACTTTCAGGATTGAGAAGATGAAAGCTGATATCCATCCCGACTACCACACCATCAAGGTCGTGATGACCGATGGTTCGGAATACACAACCCGTTCCACATGGGGCAAAGAAGGCGATACGATGAATCTCGATATCGATCCATCGACGCACCCAGCTTGGACCGGTGGTTCGCAGACCATGCTTGATCGCGGTGGCCGCGTTTCCAAGTTCAAGAACCGTTTCGGCAATCTCGGTATCTAATACCGTCATTGATGAGATTACGAAAAACCTCGCTCCGGCGGGGTTTTTTGTTGTCTGCATTTCAAGCGAAGACCCAATAAAAAACTCCCGGACGAGCCGGGAGTTTCAAGATTTAGAACTGAGACCGGAACTTAGGCGCTCAGCTTTTCCATCACTTCATCGCTGACTTCGAAGTTGCTGTAGACGTTCTGAACGTCATCATCATCTTCAAGCACGTTGAGAAGCTTCAGCACGGAGCGTGCCTTTTCTTCATCCAGTTCAGTGTTGGTCTGTGGCTTCCAGATCGTCTTGATCGATTCGGCTTCACCAAGCGCTGTTTCCAGCGCTTTCGAAACGTCGCCAATGTCTTCAAAGGCGCAGAGGATCACATGCTCCTCTTCGCCTGTCTGAACATCGTCAGCACCGGCTTCAATCGCCGCTTCCATGACGGTATCGGCGTCGCCAACGGCAATCTTGTAGACGATTTCGCCAACGCGATCGAACATGAACGCAGCCGATCCGGTTTCGCCCAGCGCGCCACCGGACTTGGTGAAAGCTGCGCGGACATTGGAGGCTGTTCGATTGCGGTTGTCGGTCAGGGCTTCAACGATAACCATAACGCCACCGGGGCCACGGCCCTCGTAACGCACTTCATCGTAGTTTTCGCCGTCATTGCCAGCGGCCTTCTTAATGGCGCGTTCAATATTGTCTTTCGGCATGGACTGCGCTTTGGCATTCTGGATAGCCAGACGCAGGCGCGGGTTCATCAATGGGTCAGGCAGACCCTGCTTGGCCGCAACGGTAATTTCGCGTCCGAGCTTGGAAAACATTTTCGACCGCACGGCATCCTGACGGCCTTTGCGGTGCATGATATTCTTAAACTGTGAATGGCCAGCCATGGCACCCCTGTTCGGTTCAAATGAAGCGCACGGAGAAAGCGTCACTTGAGAAGAGGGCAGGCCACAGCTCGGGCCAGCGTGCTTTCCGTGCAGAATGGGCGCGTTATAAGGAATTGAGGCCCATTCGTCCAGCAAAAGCGCCAAATTACAAATTCCTCTGTCAATTATGCGATTAGCTGTCGACGCCCGGACCCAAACAGCTTTATCTATAAAGCCATGAAACAGCATTCCAGCAATACCACCAGCGAAACAATTGCTACCCGTATCAGCCGCATACTCGCCGACCGCATCATTGCCGGCGAGATCGAGCCGGGTGTTAAGTTGCGGCAGGATCATATTGCTGAAGAGTTCGAAACAAGCCATGTGCCTGTCCGCGAAGCGTTTCGACGGCTGGAAGCACAAGGGCTTGCAATTTCAGAGCCAAGGCGCGGTGTTCGGGTTGCTTCTTTCGACATCAAAGAAATTCGTGAAGTGGCGGAAATGCGCGCGGCTCTTGAAGTGCTGGCATTGCGCCATGCGGCACCGCACATCACACGCGCTACACTGGATGCAGCAGAACAAGCCACAGTCGAAGGTGATAAATCACGCGACGTCAGAAGCTGGGAAGAAGCCAATCGTCGCTTTCACCGGCTGATTCTCGAACCCTGCAACATGCCACGCTTACTTGCGACCATTGACGATCTGCATGCAGCCAGTGCGCGCTTTTTGTTCGCCACATGGCGGTCGGAATGGGAAACTCGCACCGATCATGACCACCGGGCTATTTTAACCGCCCTTCGTCAGAATGACATTGAAGCCGCAACGACCATCCTCGCCCGGCATGTGCAATGGATCGGCCATCGCCCGATCAAAACGGCATCTGGCAAGACACGCGATTCCTTCGCAATCGTCGGCTAGACAGCAGTTTCAACGATCAGTTTTTTGCTGCGACGTGATCTGCCGCTTCAGCAGATTTCGAACGGGCTTTATTGTCTTGATTTTAAACAATTTTTACATTTTTATATATTTTATCTATTTCTCACTTGCCAAAATTCATCAATCCGGAGATTTTAAATAGATCGAGTCGTAATTTTATCTATAATTTGAGGAAGCCATGGCCTACATCACCCAGAAGAGCGTATCTTTCAGCCCGCTTGATCTTGAGTCCCGCTCCCCTGCCCTGCGCATCGCAGCCGTCGCATTTGGTACACTGGTTCTGGCAATCTCGTCACAGATCGAAGTTCCGATGATCCCCGTTCCAATCACGCTTCAGACGCTGATCGTACCATTGATCGGCGCGCTCTATGGCTGGCGCCTGGGTGCAGCCACGGTTCTTGCATGGCTGGGTCAGGCGATGATCGGCCTTCCTGTTCTTGCAGGCGGTGCTGGCGGTATCCATCACTTTGCAGGCGCAACGGCTGGCTATCTCGCAGCCTTCCCGATTATCGCAGCGCTGACCGGCTATCTTGCTGAACGCGGGTGGAATAAGAGCATTGTTCTGAGCTTCACGTCGTTCCTTGCCGCCAACGCGATCTGTCTGGCTCTCGGCGCACTATGGCTTTCGGGCGCGATCGGCATTGAAAAGGCCGTTGCCTTCGGTGTTACACCATTCCTAGTCGGTGCAGTGATCAAGTCGGCACTGGGTGCAGCAATCCTTAAAGCAGCAAATCGATAAGCAAAAAATGACGGTACGCTTACGCGGCCATCATCTTCTCTGCATGCTGACTTATATCGGCAAGGGCTACAGCCCGGCATTCGTGGACAATTATGACACGATTGCCGGGCGCTTGTCTGATGGAGAAGACATCGAGATCATCGATGGGCCGGACGATATTTGTCAGCCGCTGCTTTGTGATGGCGATTGTCATTGCTTAAATGAAAGCGTGATCGTGCGCGACCGGCTGGCGCTGAACTCCATCTCAGATTTATTCAAAACCACAGTCGCCGCAGGCTCAGATTTCGAGCTCGATGCGGCGCGACTTGCATTGATGCGGTCGGCCTTTGTAGCAGGAACCATCCGCAAAGCCTGTCAGTCTTGCGAGTGGTCAGATCTCTGTACCCGCATCGCCGTCAACGACGATTATGCGGGTGTTCAAATCAGATTATAGCGCAGACTATTTCCAGAATTCTGGAATATTCTCTTCCAGCCGTGCGCCAATACGCAACGGTGCAATTTTTTCAGCAAGCCCAGTGCGGTCAGAAATCTCGATCCCCACGCCGCAGACAGTGGCAGGACCGCTGGCGGCCTCAAAGCGACCTTTCGGTACTTTCGACAGGAACCGATTAAGCGGCTCTTCCTTTTCCATGCCCAGCGACGAATCATAATCGCCGCACATGCCAGCATCCGACATATAAGCCGTGCCGTTGCGCAGGATTTGATAGTCAGCAGTCGGCACATGGGTATGCGTTCCAACCACAGCACTGGCACGACCATCGACGAAATGACCGAAGCACTGCTTTTCGCTTGTGGCCTCCGCATGAAAATCGAAGAACACGGCATCGGCCTGTTCACCAAGCGGACAAGCTTCAAGAATTTTCTCGGCCGCGATGAACGGATCATTGAGGTCGGGATGCATGAAAACGCGGCCCATCACATTGGAGACCAGCACCCGCGCACCGTTCTTTGCAATGTAAAGCCCTTCCCCCTTACCCGCAGTTCCTTTCGGAAAATTTGCAGGACGCAGAAAACGATCTTCACGCTTGGAGAAATCAAGCGCCTCGCGCTGATCCCATACGTGATTGCCGGTCGTCACAACATCAGCACCCGCGCGGATTGTGTCGTGAAAAATCTCTTCGGTAATACCGAAGCCGCCAGCGGCGTTTTCACCGTTGACGATCACGAAATCCAGCTTCAGATCGGAAATTAAGCCCGGCAGCTTGTCATAGACTGCCGTGCGCCCCGACCGGCCCACCATATCACCAAGAAAAAGTAATCTCATAAATCCGTCTTTATCAGCCCTGATCGAAGGAGCGCAAGCCAGTCTCGGTCAGTATCTGGTGAAGAGCAATATCGTGCGACTCATTGGGCACATGTGGCACTTCCTGACAATCAAATGCCATACCGATCAGCAGCGGCTCCAGACCCCGACCCCTGAATCGCGAAAGAGCGCGATCATAATGCCCTGCCCCATAGCCAAGCCTGTGGCCACGTTTGTCAAAACCTGCAAGCGGCATCAACAGAATCGCCGGGTCGACCAGCGGCGCATTTTTATCTGGACCCATCGTACCAAAGCCTGTCTGCACCAATTCCGCATCTGGCAGAAATTCGCGAAATGCTATTGTCTCTTTATCAAGCACTACCGGCAAACAAAGCCGCACACCCTTATCGCGCATAAACGACAATAGCGGGCGTGGATCAATCTCCGACCGGATAGGCCAATAACCCGCGATCATTGCTCCCTTGGGAATATGAAGAGCGGCTTCTGCCTTTTTAGCTGCCGACAAAGAGGCTTCGTAACGAAACCGCGGATCAAGCGCATCGCGGCGCGAAAGCACTGTTCGCCTCAAATGCTGCTTATCGCCGCTCTGCGGCTGCCCGGTATCATTCATCAAACGCCTCCACCAATTGCTGATAGTGGAACCGGAATGCGCTTCTCCGTCAAGGGTCAGTTGCTAATCTCTCCGAGCGCTCACGAATAACTTTCAGCACAACGCCATGGAAATCATTCAGGAAAACCTTACCCCAGAGATCGCAGTAGAAATTGATTGGCGTCGCAATGCGGTAGCGCGTGGTCAGCGTCAGGCGTGTGTGACCATTCGGAAGTGTTTCAAGCTGATAATCGCCATTGGTCAGCTTGAGATAGGAGCTATCCACATCGATATGCGCTTCAACAGCTGCAGGTATCGATTCCGGCCCAAAATTGAAATCCCATGCGAGATGTCGATTCTCTTCCCACTGCGTTATGATTTCCTGAAATTTTACACCGCGTGTCCATTCAAGCTGGCGTACAGCGCCGACACCCTCGCCTTCAAGCCGCGCATCCACTGGCTGCGGAACTCCGACGATGCCATGACTGAATGTCCAAGACAGTTCATCCGGGCGCACATTGCGGATTTCAGCCGTCTGCTGCCACACAATGTCAGGCGAAGCTGCAATATCGATAACAGTCGTAACCGCCCCCTCATGCGGCTCATATTTCAGCAACGGCTCTAACGGATAAAACATCAACGGAAGTGCAATCACCAGCATTGTCGAACGCGGCGAACGAAACCGCTGAATGAGGGAAAGCGTCACCCAAGATCCAATCGCCGAGAAAACTGCGAAAAACGGCGCAGCCATAATCACGCAAATCCCGCCCTCGCGAAAGAAAACCATGCTGATAACAACGAGGCCGCCGATAATCATCCAGCCCATTTTCACGTGGTTCCAAAGGGGCTTTAGTGCACGCGGATCGCTGATACTCGATGCAAGGCTCGCAATTCCCATCGGCAAAAGCATCAGCCCACCAATGAAGGGCATCATATCCGAAATGGGCGTCAGCCAGATCAGCATATAGAGCAACAGCCCGTAGACCATCGCAATCGGAACAGCGACGCGCAGACGTTCAGACACTGGAGGCAAATCAGGGGGAGTATAAGTCATCAGCAAACGCACATATCTTTGAAGGGATAAGGCGCGTTAGAACATACTTATCTTAAATAACAAACCGCTTGGCTCAAAAAGGCACGAAGCGAAAGAAAGTGGCGACCACGACGACCGATGGTAGTGTTTGATCCCGGGAACCTACAACGTAGGTGGGCGCCATATGCGAAAGCCCACAGGCCTTCACAGGGACAGCTCCCTTAGAGATCAATAAGGCCCCGGGGATGCTGTTACACCTGTCGGGAAGCGCAGTACGCCGACAACACATATAGGCGCACTCACGCTTAAGCGCCAGAGGCGTTAAGACAGATACAGAAATCTTTTAGAAAAATCAGGCAGAACCGCGACGCGGTGAGATACGCGCAGCAACCTGTTCAAGACGCGTCGCGACATCTGCGAGCATTCCCGTTACGGCAGCATCATTCTTGTCGGCACTTGTCAGCGCTTCGTCATGCGAGTGGCGCAGGTTTTCAACCTCTTTTTCAAGCGCTTTAACGCGCTTTTGCGTCTCAGCCAGCTCATCCATCACCATAATGCCGGACATAACAGTGAGGCGCAGATCGCCGATTTCGCCAAAAGAAGATTTCAGATGAGTAACATACTGGTCGAAACGATCCGCAAGGCCAGAGAGATGCTCTTCTTGCCCTTCGTCACAGGCCATCCGATAAGCTTTGCCATCGATGGTAACGGTTACAGTCGCCATGCTTGTGTCCTTTATCGATCCAGAACGGCGCGGATGGTTTCCATAGCGGTCACAAGACGACGTGACACTTCGCGGTTCGCAGCTTCAAGCCGCTCTGCGCGCGCCTCAGATTGATCAAGTTCCTGAGCAAGTTTGCTACGGTCAGCGTTCATACGCTGCACCTCTTCCTCGGCTTCGGCGAAGTCGCCTTCCTTGTCCAGCCGCAGATCAACTGCTTGTTCAAGCGTGTTGAGTGCTTTGTCCAGCCGTTCGAGGACTTGCCTGAGGGTCGTATCGGGTGCCATCCATATCCTTTCCAATGCCAGATCACAGACGCAGATTACAGACTTCGAATCGCGCCTGCCGGACGGGCATCTTTAAAAAGACTGTAATAATCGTGAGCCCGATAAGCAACAAATGAGGGGGCTTTGACCCCGTTCATGCACCGTTATCAGCGCAAAAAAGGCTTTTCAGTGTTAGCCGCCCCAACAATTGCCCGCATTTCGCGCCTGATCGCGGAGTGTTTATTGTCGAAAAGCTATCGTTTTGTTGACTCCTTGGTCGCAGGTGCTATGTGTCCCAAAGCCTTCTGCAGCGCGAGCATCTCATGCATTTAATCGGTTTAAATAGATTAAATCGTTTAGTATAAGAAATTCGTGCTTCAGTCCCGAGGCATCGCCGCAACCCCGTTCAAACCACTCTGGAAAGACGGCTGAGACCATGACGAATTCCGATAAACAAAATCAGTTGGCCAATGCAATCCGCTTCCTCTCGATTGATGCGGTTGAAAAAGCCAACTCCGGCCATCCCGGACTCCCGATGGGTGCAGCCGATATTGCGACCGCGCTTTACACGCGCTTCCTGTCGCATGACCCACAGAACCCACATTGGCCAGATCGCGACCGCTTCGTGCTTTCCGCAGGTCACGGCTCGATGCTTCTTTATTCGCTGCTCTTCCTTTCGGGCTACGAAGACATCTCGATTGAGGAAATCAAGAATTTCCGTCAGCTCGGCGCACGTACTGCTGGTCACCCAGAATACGGTCATGCCGCTGGTATCGAAACCACAACTGGTCCGCTCGGACAGGGCATTGCCAATGCTGTTGGCATGGCGCTTTCCGAACGCGTTCTGAATGCACAGTTCGGTGACAGCCTTGTTGACCACTACACCTATGCGGTTGTTGGTGACGGCTGCCTCATGGAAGGCATCAGCCAGGAAGCTCTCTCGCTTGCCGGCCACCTGAAGCTTAACAAGCTGATCGTTCTTTGGGATGACAACAACATCTCCATCGACGGCCCGATCTCGCTGTCCGACAACACCGATCAGCCAGCACGTTTCGCCGCTTCGGGCTGGAACACCATTGCTGTTGATGGTCACGATCAGGACGCGATTGCCAAGGCAATTGAGCTTGCCAAGGTTTCGGAAAAGCCAACCTTCATCGCGTGCAAGACCACTATCGGTTTTGGTTCGCCAAACAAGGCTGGCACCAACAAGGTCCACGGTTCGCCGCTCGGTGCAGAAGAAATCGCTGCAACACGCAAGGCACTTGGCTGGTCGGCTGAACCTTTCGTTGTTCCTGCTGAAGTTCTCGATGCATGGCGCGTTGCTGGTCTGAACGCTGCGAAGAAGCGTCTGGAATGGGAAAAGCGTCTGGCGAATGTCGATGCGGAAACCCGCGCTGAATTCGAACGCCGTATGCGTGGCGACCTGCCTGCAAACTTCGATGACGCGATCAACGAATACAAGAAGAAGCTTTCCGCTGAAAAGCCAAAGGTAGCGACCCGCAAGTCGTCCGAAATGGCTCTGGAAGTGATCAACGGCGTTGTGCCTGAAACGCTGGGCGGCTCTGCCGACCTGACCGGTTCCAACAACACCAAGACCAGCCAGACCAAGGCTGTTACGCCAGAAAACTACGGTGGTCGTTACATCCACTATGGTATCCGCGAACACGGCATGGCTGCTGCCATGAACGGCATCACGCTGCATGGCGGTCTGATCCCTTACTCCGGCACTTTCATGTGCTTCTCGGATTATTGCCGTCCGGCAATGCGTCTGTCGTCGCTGATGGGCATCCGCGTTGTTTACGTCATGACCCATGATTCGATTGGTCTTGGCGAAGACGGCCCGACCCACCAGCCGGTTGAGCATCTTGCAGCTCTGCGCGCTATTCCAAACCACAATGTCTTCCGTCCGGCAGACGCTGTGGAAGTTGCAGAATGCTGGCAGATTGCTCTGCATTCGAAGGGCACCCCTTCGACGCTCGCTCTGACCCGTCAGAACCTGCCTGTCGTTCGTACCGATCACCGCGAAGAAAACCTCTCCGCATTCGGCGCTTACGAACTTGCAGCTGCAAAGGGCGATGCAAAGGTTTCGATCTTCGCAACTGGTTCCGAAGTAGAAATCGCGCTTAAGGCTCGTGACCTTCTCGAAGCCAAGGGCATTGCAACCCGCGTTGTTTCGGTTCCATGCTTCGAGCTGTTTGAAGAACAGAGCGACGCTTACAAGCAGGCAACGCTCGGCGATGCTTCCGTTAAGGTCGCAATCGAAGCTGGTCTTTCGATGGGCTGGGAACGCTTCATCGGCGAAAACGGCGTGTTCATCGGCATGAAGGGCTTCGGCGCTTCGGGCGAGATCAACGATCTTTACAAGCACTTCGGCATCACAGCAGAACACGCTGCTGAAGCTGCGGAAAAGAAGCTCAACGCCGCATAATGTTCAAACGCCGGCGCTAAACACGCCGGCGTTTAAGTTTCCAGTTAGGGCTTAAGGCCTTAGCTGTTTTATCAAGTCACTGCATATGCAGAACCCTTTTGGGAGAATTAGAGAAAATGACAGTTCGCGTCGCAATCAACGGTTTTGGCCGCATCGGCCGTAATGTCCTTCGCGCTATCGTCGAATCGGGCCGCACCGACATTCAGGTCGTTGCAATCAACGATCTTGGTCCGGTCGAAACAAATGCGCATCTGCTGCGCTATGACAGCGTTCACGGTCGTTTTCCAAAGGAAGTAAAAGTCGTTGGAGACACCATCGACGTTGGCTACGGTCCGATCAAGGTTCACGCTGTTCGCAACCCGGCTGAACTGCCGTGGAAAGAAGAAAACGTCGACATCGCTCTGGAATGCACCGGCATTTTCACATCGCGCGACAAAGCAGCCCTTCATCTTGAAGCCGGCGCAAAGCGCGTTATCGTTTCGGCACCTGCCGACGGCGCTGACCTGACTGTCGTTTACGGCGTCAACCACGACAAGCTGACGAAAGACCATTTGGTCATTTCCAACGCTTCTTGCACCACCAACTGCCTTGCGCCAGTGGCACAGGTTCTTAACGATGCCATCGGCATCGAAAAGGGCTTCATGACCACGATCCATTCTTACACGGGCGACCAGCCAACGCTGGACACCATGCATAAGGATCTCTACCGCGCACGCGCAGCAGCTCTTTCGATGATCCCAACTTCGACGGGCGCTGCAAAGGCTGTTGGTTTGGTTCTGCCAGAACTGAAAGGCAAGCTCGACGGCGTTGCAATCCGCGTTCCAACCCCGAATGTTTCGGTTGTTGACCTGACTTTCATTGCAAAGCGCACCACCACTGTTGAAGAAATCAACAATGCGATCCGCGAAGCTGCCAATGCCCGCCTCAAGGGTATCCTCGGTTACACCGATGAACCGCTGGTATCGCACGACTTCAACCACGATCCGCATTCGTCGATCTTCCACACCGACCAGACCAAGGTTATGGACGGCACGATGGTTCGTATCCTGTCGTGGTACGACAATGAATGGGGCTTCTCCAGCCGCATGAGCGACACCGCAGTCGCTATGGGCAAGCTGATCTAATAACTGACAACGCCCCTTCAATCACGAAGGGGCGTTTTCAATTACATATTCAAAACCGAGAGAAGAAAAATGGCTTTCCGCACCCTTGATGATGTCGACGTCAAATCAAAGCGCGTTCTGGTTCGCGTAGACCTCAACGTGCCAATGGCAAACGGCGAGGTAACAGACCTCACCCGTATCGAACGTATTGTTCCAACCATTGCGGAACTCTCGAAGAAGGGTGCAAAGGTTATCCTGCTCGCCCATTTCGGTCGTCCGAAGGGTGTGGCGTCTGATGAAAACTCGCTGAAGCATGTCGTAAAGCCGCTCGCCAAGGTTCTTGGTCATGGTGTGCATTTTGCGGAAGACAGCATTGGCGAAAAAGCCAAAGCCGCAGTCGATGCACTGAAAGACGGCGACGTCCTGCTTCTCGAAAACACCCGCTTCCACAAGGGCGAAGAAAAGAACGATCCTGAATTTGTGGCGGCACTTGCTGCAAACGGCGACATCTTCGTCAACGATGCATTCTCGGCTGCACACCGCGCTCATGCCTCGACCGAAGGTTTGGCACACGTGCTGCCAGCCTATGCAGGCCGTGGCATGCAGGCTGAACTTGAAGCGCTTGAAAAAGGCCTCGGCCAGCCAGCACGTCCGGTTGTTGCAATCGTTGGCGGTGCCAAGGTTTCCACCAAGCTCGACCTGCTTTCAAACCTGATTGAAAAGGTCGATGCGCTCGTCATCGGCGGCGGCATGGCCAATACTTTCCTCGCTGCACAGGGCCACGATGTTGGCAAATCGCTTTGCGAACATGATCTTGCACATACCGCACGCGAAATCATGGCTAAGGCTGAAAAGACCAAATGCGCGATCATTCTGCCGGTTGATGCGGTTGTGGGCTGGCACTTTGCTGCCGACACACCAAACCAGACCTACGGCGTTGATGGTGTACCAAGCGACGGCATGATTCTTGATGCAGGCGCGCTTTCAACTGATCTGATCGCTTCGGCCATTGATGATGCAGCAACGCTCATCTGGAACGGCCCGCTCGGTGCATTTGAGCTGCGCCCGTTCGATGCGGCAACCGTAAAGACTGCAAAGCATGTTGCAGCCCGCACGAAAGCTGGCAAGCTTGTTTCGGTCGGCGGCGGCGGCGATACGGTTGCAGCGCTTAATCATGCAGGCGTTGCCGACGACTTCACCTATATCTCGACCGCGGGCGGCGCATTCCTTGAGTGGATGGAAGGCAAGCCGCTTCCAGGCGTTGATGTCTTAAAGAAGTAAAAAAGAAAGCCCCGGGAAACCGGGGCTTTTTCTTCATGGCTTAGGCGTCAGTTTTAACAACCGGCCCGGATTATCATCCTCGATCACCCAGATCGCACCATCAGGCGCAACCGCCACATCGCGGATACGATTTTCCATCGCAAAGCGCTCTGCTTCATTCGGCTGACCGTCACTGTTAATCGTGACGCGGATCAATGCCTGCGATGAAAGGCCTGCGATCAGCGCAGAACCGTTCCAGTCCGAAAACTGCTTACCCTTGTAAAAAGCAAGTCCACCCGGTGAAATCACCGGCGTCCAGAACAGCATCGGCGCTTCAAATTCCGGTCGTGTGCTATGCCGTGGAATAGGCCGTCCACTATAATTGTCGCCATTGGAAACAACCGGCCAACCATAGTTCAAACCCGGCTTAATGAGATTGAATTCATCGCCACCGCGCGGTCCCATCTCATGTTCCCAGAGCTTGCCATCAGGTGCGAAAGCAAGCCCATAGGGATTGCGATGCCCCATGCTCCATGTCAGCGCTTTAACACCCTCTTCTGATGCATGAGGATTGTCTTTCGGAACAGAACCATCAAGGTTCATACGCAGAACCTTGCCCATCGGGGAGTTCTCATCCTGCGCAGTGGCCGGGATCATGCGATCGCCAACGGACAGAAACAGATGCTTTTTATCGGGCGAGAATGCGATCTTGCCGCCGGGTTGTCCACCCTTGGCAACCGCCGACTGCCTCCAGATTGCCTCAAGGTTCTTGAACTCAGCCTTGCCTTTGCCTTCAGACAAAGTCGCACGCGCCAGCACAAGGCTGCCGCCACCATTTTCCGGCATGACATAGGTGAAATAAATCGCCTTGCTCTTAGCAAAATCAGGTGCTGGCACAATGTCCAGCAATCCGTTCTGGCCGCTATAGAGAACTTCCGGAAGACCAGAAATTTCAGTCTTTTCACCCTTTTGGGTTACGACAAAAGCTTTGCCACCCTTTTCGGTGAGGATTAGTTTTCCGCCCGGCAAAAATGCAATCGCCCATGGTGTGTCGAATTCCGCCACTGGCGCTAT
Source organism: Ochrobactrum sp. MYb379 (assembly GCF_037479515.1). Lineage (NCBI taxonomy): Bacteria > Pseudomonadati > Pseudomonadota > Alphaproteobacteria > Hyphomicrobiales > Brucellaceae > Ochrobactrum > Ochrobactrum sp. MYb379. The sequence continues at coordinate 42,398 of NZ_JBBGYW010000011.1, read as the reverse complement.
ATTGAAAGGCAACTCAGTGGTGGCTTGCCTGCTTCCTGCATTGATACTTTCCGCGAATGCGGTTTGCATCGGAACGGCGATCATCGATGCAGCCAGCATGAATGGCAGGCTTAACAGGGCACGTCGCATCTCTCCTCCTATAACTCGAGCGCATCCCGAAAAGTGTGAAACGGTTTTCGGAACAAGACGCGCGTAAAAAAACAAATAGATAGAGCATTTCTAATGATTCAATGAAAACTGGAAATGCTCTAGTCGCCTTTAGATGGGATTTTTCACCGCCATTTCAAAACCCAATTATGGCTAAAATGGCTGTTAAGCCGCGAAAATATCAATAAAATCGTGCGCTAATTGATAATTTTAGCTTTCAGCGAAATGAAACCCGACGACTAGCGCCATAGCGAAAATTGCAAACACCGCAATCTTCCAAAAATCACCGCGCTTTTTCAGTCCCGGCCAGCCCAGCGGCTTGATAATATGCAACGCCATGAGGGCCATAAGCAGCACCGGCAAAATTTTGGTCACGAAGCACCTCTCATTCTTCCTTGTGACGTAGCAACAGGCCTGCTGCAAGTCTGATCACTGCATTCCCGACTTTGATATGTTTATTCATCTTTAGTTTGATGGACGAAACTTCGCTCATCGGCTTACACTCATCCCCGGAGGAGATGAAAAGCGTGTGGAGGAGATAAGGCCAACGAGCCAAATCTTGCGCTTTCATCCAGCATGTTATCGCAACGCTTTTACAGGCTATAGGCCGGTCAGAGCGTGCGTCTGGGAGGAACGGCATGACATCGAAATATGCGCAAACCTATGCTGCATGGCAGAAAGACCCAGAGGGCTTCTGGGCCGAGGCGGCTAAAGCCATTGACTGGTTCAAGCCATGGGATCAGGTTTTTGCGAGCGATGAAGGCGTCTATGGGCGCTGGTTTAAAGGCGCTGAATGCAACACGTGCTATAATGCGCTCGACCGTCATGTCGCCAATGGGCGCGGCGATCAGGTGGCACTCATCTATGAAAGCCCGGTGACGGGTTCCGTGCGCAAGTTCACCTATCGCCAATTGCTCGAAGAGGTCGAAGCGCTTTCGTCTGTCATGCTCGACAATAACGTGAGCAAAGGCGACCGCGTGCTTATCTACATGCCAATGGTGCCTGAAGCAGCGATCGCAATGCTGGCCTCAGCGCGCATTGGTGCCGTGCATTCCGTTGTGTTTGGTGGCTTTGCCGCCAATGAACTAGCAACCCGTATTGATGATGCAAAGCCGGTGATGATTATCGCCGGTTCCTGTGGGATTGAGCCCACCCGCGTCGTGCCCTATCAGGCGATGCTCGACAAGGCGATTGCCACGGCCCGTCATAAGGTCGAACATTGCATCATCCTTCAGCGCGAGCAGCATCCGCATAATCCCGTTGCAGGCCGCGACATCGATTACCGCACATCCGTCGATGCTGCCCGCGGTCGTCACGTTCTCTGTACGCCGGTTGATGCTATTGATCCACTTTATGTGCTTTATACATCCGGCACCACTGGCGAACCGAAAGGTGTTGTGCGCGACAATGGCGGGCATATGGTGGCGCTTACCTGGTCGATGAAAAATGTCTTCGGCGTTGAACCAGGACAAGTGTTCTGGGCGGCATCTGATGTCGGCTGGGTCGTCGGCCATTCCTATATTGTCTATGCACCACTCATTGCCGGTGCCACCAGCATCCTTTTTGAAGGCAAGCCCGTTGGCACGCCAGATGCAGGCACCTATTGGCGCATCATCGCTGAACACAATGTGGAAGTGATGTTCACCGCGCCAACGGCTTTGCGTGCCATCAAAAAAGACGATGCGGACGGCAATTTCGTACGCAAACACGATCTTTCCAAATTCCGCGCACTCTATCTCGCCGGTGAACGTGCCGATCCCGACACTATCCACTGGGCTGAAAATCTGCTCGGCTGTCCCGTGATTGACCATTGGTGGCAAACAGAAAGCGGCTGGCCGATGGTCGCAAATCCGCTTGGTCTCGGCCTGCTTGAAACCAAATATGGCTCACCCGCGGTTTGCCTGCCCGGCTATGACATTCAAGTGCTTGACGATGCAGGTCATGAAGTCGAACGCGGCCAGCTTGGAAACATCCTGATTAAGTTGCCCTTGCCGCCCGGTTGCTTGCCAACCCTGTGGAACGCCGATGAGCGCTTCCGCAAAGCCTATCTCAACGAATTTCCCGGCTATTATAAGACTGCCGATGCGGGCTATATGGATGAAGACGGCTATCTCTACATCATGAGCCGCACCGACGATATCATCAACGTCGCTGGCCACCGTCTCTCGACGGGCGCCATGGAAGAAGTGCTTTCCAGCCATCCGGATGTTGCAGAATGCGCGGTGCTTGGCATTTCCGATTCTGTCAAAGGTCAGGTGCCTTGCGGATTTCTCGTCCTCAAATCCAATATCCACCGCGATATTCAGGAAGTCGAAAAGGAATGCGTCAGCATGATTCGCGATGCCATCGGTCCGATTGCAGCTTTCCGGCTGGCTCTCACGGTAAAGCGCTTGCCCAAGACCCGCTCCGGCAAAATTTTACGCTCAACGATCCAAAAAATCGCTGATGGTGCGGAATGGAAAATGCCCGCCACCATCGATGACCCGGCAATTCTGGACGAGATAAGCACTGTTCTGCGAGAGCGCCACATCGGTCTAGCGTTTGTCTAATTTATTTATCATGCATTGACCGGCGAAACTCGCCGGTCCACTCTCCGGCAAAATTCGGAGAATGATGAATGCAGTTAGAAGGCAAGGTCGCAATCATCACAGGGGCTGCGCGGGGCATCGGCTATGCCATCGCCAAACGCTTCCTGATGGATGGTGCAAGCGTTGTTTTATCGGATATTGACGGTACAGCCGCCACAAAAGCCATGAAAGATCTGGAGCAATTTGGCAAGGTTCTGTCGATTGCATGCGATGTCGGTGACAAGCTCGACATTCATAATCTGCTGACCTATGCCACGACCAATCTTGGCGAGATCGATATTCTCGTCAACAATGCCGGTATTGTGCATCAGTCCGATTTTCTAGACCTGAAAGAAGATGATTTCGACCGGGTGATGCGCGTCAATCTTAAAGGTGCATTTCTCTGCGGGCAGTCTGTTGCAAAACGCATGGTCGCACGCGTGGAAGCCGGTGGCGACGCTGGCAAAATCATCAACATGTCGTCGATCAATGCCATTTATGGCCTGCCGGAACAGCTCGCTTATTCTGTCTCCAAGGGCGGCATGAACCAGCTGACACGCACAATGGCAGTGGCACTTGCCAAATGGGGTATCCGCGTCAATGCGATTGGCCCCGGTTCGATTGAAACCGATATGCTTGCTGCGGTGAATACAGACAAAGAGGCACGCAAGAAAATACTCGACCGCACACCATTGGGTCGAATCGGTCAAGCCGCTGAAATTGCAGCAATTGCTTCATTTCTGGCCTCAAACGATTCGAGTTTCATCACCGGCCAGACCATTTATGCTGACGGCGGACGCCTACCGCTCAGCTACACGGCAGACCCGCGTTTTAAACCGTGAAAATCACGCTCACTCCTGACAGAGAGTTGTCAGGAGCACTGTGTCATAGTGCATTCTTACAGATGAGGGATTCACCATGGCACTCGCAATCGCACCACTGCTGGCAATTCTGAAGGAATACAGGCGCAGACAAAATGAACGTCGGCGCTTTGTGCTGACACAGCGCGCACTCGACAATCTTCCAAGCGAGCTGCGCAAGGACATGGGCTGGCCGGACCGTTATCTCGAACAGCGCCGTAACGCTGCCGATGAGAGGAAATAACACCATGGCGAAAACCAAAACGATCGGTTTTGTCTTCGTTGAGGGCTTTGCTGATTGGGAATATGGATTTTTATCGGCATCAGCACGCGAATGGTTCGGCGTAAACACCGTTTCACTTGCGCCCGCAGGTTTGGAAGTCCGTTCGCTCAGCGGCTTTCGGCTAACACCCGATCGCAGCACGGACCTGCAAGAAAATGCTGATCTCGACGCTATTGCCGTTATCGGCTCCGATCTATGGGCGACGCCACAGGCTCCTGATATGACGGCGCTCTTGCGCGCCATTGCCGAAAGATCCGGTGTAGTTGGTGGCATTTGCGGCGCAACACTTGCACTAGCCCGCGCGGGTATATTCAATGGCGTCAATCACACCAGCAATGGCCGCGAATGGATCGCGGAGCGCGCACCGCAATATGCGGGTGCTGATCGCTATGAGGATGTGCCGAATGCTGTTGCGGACAAACGCATCGTTTCGGCACCGGGTACAGCACCCGGCACCTTCGCTGCTGTTTTTCTAGAAACGCTGTTTCCAACCGAACGGGAACGTATTGGCCAAATGCGCGCGCTCTTTGCACGCGAATATACTTGAGATCACCATGCGCCGAGCAGACCGCCTTTTCCAGATTGTTCAGCACCTGCGCGGTGGCAGGCTTGTCACTGCGCGCCAGCTGGCCGAACGGCTGGAAGTCTCCGAACGCACCATCTATCGCGACATAGCCGATCTTCAATCAACTGGCGTTCCTATCGATGGGGAGGCTGGTGTCGGCTATATTCTGCGTCAGGGCTTTGAGCTACCGCCGCTGATGTTTACCCGCGATGAAATTGTGGCACTGGTAGCGGGCGCACGCCTGATCCGCGCATGGGGCGGTGTTTCTATGGCACGCGGTGCAGAAGAAGCATTGGTGAAGATTGAAGCCGTTCTGCCGAAGGAAGAACGCGCGCGCATCACCAGCACGCAAATTCATGCACCGTCTACATCTATCAGTGTGGATGAGCGGCGCATCATCGATGCCGTTGAACGCGCGGTCGATGAAGGCACGGTGCTTAATATCCGCTATCGTGATCTTGAAGCGCGTGAGAGTGAGCGCGATATCCGTCCGCTCGGCCTTTGGTTCTGGGGTAAGGTCTGGACAGTGATCGGCTGGTGCGAGCTGCGCAATGCTTTCCGCACGTTTCGCACGGATCGGATTATAGCTGCTGACAAAGCTGGTCGCACATTCCGCTCAGAACGCGGCAAAACACTGGCTGACTTTTATCGACTCATGGAATTAAGCGAATGGAATTCCTTTAAAGATTGAAACGCCATCCAGCTTAAAATGAAAAACCCGCCTGACCGGCGGGTTTTCTATGTTCATCGAAGACGATCTTATTCTTCGTCTTCGTCGGTGTTTGTGCTCTTCAGTGAAGAAAGCTTTGCGAAAACCTTTTCCGCATCCAGCTCTTCTTCTTCAGGAGCCACATCGCGGAAATCGAAGTTTTCGGTCGCCGATGCTGGCAGCAATGTGCTGTCGGCTTCGACAACAGGACGGCTGCGTGCTGCACGATCAACTTCAAGATCGAGATCAATCTGCGTGCAAAGACCAAGCGTTACCGGGTCCATTGCGGTCAAAGTTGCCGAATTCCAATGCGTACGGTTGCGAATCTGTTCGATGGTCGACTTTGTCGTTCCAACCAAACGCGAAACCTGTGCATCCTTCAATTCTGGATGATTGCGAACCAGCCAAAGAATCGCATTCGGACGATCCTGACGCTTTGAAAGCGGGGTATAACGTGGACCTTTACGCTTGGCTTCCGGTACGCGAACCTTTGGCTCGGAAAGCTTCAAGCGATGGTATGGATCCTTTTCGCCCTTCGCGATTTCTTCGCGCGAAAGCTGGCCAGAGATAACCGGGTCCAGGCCCTTAATGCCCTGCGAGGCCTCGCCGTCCGCAATCGCCTTCACTTCGAGCGGATGCAGCTTGCACAAGCCAGCGATCTGATCAAAGGACAGAGCCGTATTATCAACGAGCCAGACTGCCGTTGCCTTCGGCATAAGAAGCTGGGTGGCCATTAGATATAATCCTCTTGTTCGTCCGCTCCGGTAGGGCGGGCCGTGGGAAAAACCACAAATTCCGGGAAATCACGGTCTGTATATATTTTTTTTAAGCGCAGAGCAAGAAACTGCTGCCATCCCATCCCATGTTCTCTTTTCATTGAATAAAATCAGGCAACTTCGAGCACGATCTTGCCGATATGCTGACTGCCTTCCATGCGCTCATGCGCTTTGCACGCATCTTTCAGTGGGAACGTCATATCCATCACCGGCGCAACCTTACGTTCCGCCAGAAGCGGCCAAACTTTTGCTTCCAATTCACGCGCGATACCTGCTTTGAACTCCACAGAACGCGATCGCAATGTCGAACCAGTATGGGTGAGACGCTTGGTCATCAGGATTGCAAAATTCGCCGTAGCCTTAGCACCATTTAGAAAAGCGATCTGCACAATGCGACCATCTTCAGCCGCAGCCTTGTAGTTGCGATCAACATAATCGCCGCCAACCATATCAAGAATAACATCAGCGCCCTTGCCGCCGGTGAACTCCTTCACCACAGTGACAAAATCTTCATCACGATAATTCACCGCGCGGTCAGCACCGAGCTTCAGACAGGCTTCGCATTTGTCAGTGGAGCCAGCTGTAATGATCACCTTCGCACCAAAAGCCTTCGCAAGCTGAATGGCCGTGGTGCCAATGCCAGATGATCCGCCATGGATCAGCAGCGTTTCGCCTTCTTTCAAGCCGCCGCGTTCAAACACATTGTGCCAGACGGTAAAGAAAGTCTCCGGAATTGCGGCCGCTTCACTGTAGCTATAGCCAGATAGCAACGGCAGAGCAGTGCTTTCATGCACCGTCGCATATTCTGCATAACCGCCACCAGCGAGAAGCGCGACAACCGCATCATCGATACGATAACGCTTAACGCCTTCACCAATTGCTACAACATCACCCGCAATTTCCAATCCCGGAATGTCTGACGCTCCGGCTGGTGGGGCATAACTGCCTTGTCGCTGCAATACATCAGGACGGTTCACGCCCGCAGCGCGAACCCGCACCAGTATTTCGCCAACTTTTGGCTGAGGTACTGCGCGCTCAACAGGTTGCAATACATTCGCATCACCCGGCTGCGCGATTTCGATTGCAGTCATTTGGGAAGGCAATTCAGCCGTCATGATCAAAGCTCCTGTTTTGTCCTATCGTCGCATATTTGCCGCACATATCGGCATGCTGGGCAAATTCAGAGAAATCATCATCGATTTCTGGAAATATATATGCGAAGATTCAAGGTGTTAAATCTTTTCTCTCTTTATAAGCCCATCATAGACTCCGGAGGAAGGCCATGAGCGGTTTTGACGAAGATGTTACAAAACCACGCAACAGTGTGGTTCTTAGCGATGAAGAATTATCGCTGCTGTCGGTTATCGAAATCGACCAGCACATCGCTTTGCTCCAGTCCGAAATAGAACGCCTAAAAGCCGAGAGACTTAAGAAGGGAGACAGTCGCGCTGCGGCTGAAGCCCTTTTCCGCTAAAGCATGTCGCGGAAAAGTGGGAACCGTTTTTCCGATAACGACATGCGTAAGAACCAGGAGTTAGAGCGAGCGCTATGGATACGAATAAGTGCGACACGCTCTAAGACTGCCCTGTTTCGTCATCAATGATAAAGCGAAGTGGCATTAAAGCGACTTCATAAAATCCCGGGAACGTGATCTTGCGCATTTATATTCAGGTTCTGGCGCTGCTCTGCGGCACAGCCTTTCTGTTGATGGCCTCGGGCCTCCATGGTCTGCTTCTGCCGTTGCGCGGCGGGCTAGAAGGCTTCTCCGTCGCATCGCTTGGTTTGCTCGGCACCACATGGGCAGGTGGATTCGTTGCTGGCTGTCTGTTTGCACCGCGTCTTGTGCGGCGTGTCGGCCATGTGCGTGCTTTTGGCTGTTTCGCTGCCTCTGCGGCCATCATCGCACTTTTATCTGGCATCTATATCGATGCGGTGTCCTGGATCATTCTGCGCACATTTACCGGCTTCTCAATGGCAGGCGCTTTCATGGTCATTGAAAGCTGGCTCAACGAGCGCGCCACCAATGAATCGCGCGGCAAGATTTTCGGCCTCTATATGATGGTCAACTACGGTGCGACCATGAGCGGTCAGATGATGGTGGCGAATGGCGATATTCGTTCTGATCACCTTTTTATGATCACCGGCATTCTTTTCTGCTTGGCTCTTATACCAACCGCCATGTCCACTGCCGTCAGCCCTAAGCCACTGACCGAAGTGCAGCTTGACCTGAAGGCACTTTATCGCAACTCACCCGCCGCATTTGTCGGCTGTATCCTGATCGGCATTGCAAACGGTGCATGGGGCACACTTGGCGCAGTTTTCGGCGCAAAATCAGGCATTTCGACCCCGGAAATCGCGCTCATGGTCAGTGTGACAATTGCCGCTGGCGCTTTAATGCAAATACCCGTGGGTCGCATTTCCGATCTGATTGACCGCCGTTATGTGCTGGCTGGCGTGGCTTCACTTGCAGCCCTTGTTGGCCTTGCAGCCTTTATTATCGGTCCATCCAACGGCAAGGTTATCATCATCATGACCGGCTGTTATGGGGCACTTGCCTATGCACTTTATCCTGTCGCAGTAGCCCATGCGAATGACCACGCTACATCTGAAAGCTTCGTGAAAGTATCGAGTGGGCTGCTGTTGCTATATGGCTTCGGCACCATGCTCGGACCCTTGCTGGCTGCGGCTGCGATGGATATTTTCTGGCCATCAGGCCTGTTTGCCATCACAGCGCTCGCGCATATTTCGATAACGGGCTACGCGCTGTTTCGCTCCCGCAGACGGGCATCGATACCGAAATCAGAAAAAGAGCAGTTTAAGAGCATGCCATCGGTGAAGAGTGCAACGCCTGAGGGGATGAATCTCGACCCACGGGCGGAAAGCGAAGCCAATTAAATAAAGATGTTCGGCGGCTGTAACGCAGCCGCCAATATTTAAAGAATAATTGCTCGACATCGCTTATTTAGAGCGCATCCCCGAAAGTGGGTTTCCATTTTCTGACAAGATGCTCATTAAAACGAATATTCAGCGCGCCGATCTGATTTAATCAGATCGAAACGCGCTCTATCATAAGCCTATAAAAACGATGCAATATCAACAGTTAAGGGCGTTGAACACCGTGCTTGGGGATCAGTGACGCGTCACTTGAATTTTTAGCTTTTCAATCTGCTCTTTGAGAGCCAGCTTCTTGCGCTTGAGAGACGTAACATGCAGGTCATCAATTGCCGGTGACGCTAAAGCTTCGGAGATTTCCTCTTCCAAAGCGCCGTGCTTCTGTTCAAGCGTGGCAAGATGGGACTCGATAGCCATCATCAATTCTCCTTTGATTGATTTACCAAAGGACAGGGCCATGTTGCAGCTTTTGCCAACAAATGGCTCCATCCGCTCTCACCTGCGCAAACGCCCGGTAGTACACCTCCTGCTATCCGGGCCAGTTACGCAGTCCCGGCTGCCATTCAACAGTTCATTCAGCAACCGTTGTTCATGACAGAACAATGACACTGTGGCATGAGTTTGATGCAAAGTCGAATTTGTTTTGGTAGGATTTTCCAATCACGAAAAATGTGATAAAGGCTTCGCCTGAAACGGGTCTGCACCACTCTGGAGCGGCCCGTAATATTATTTTTAAGAAATGGGGCAAGCCGCATGTCCGATCAGGATCAGGCCGAAGTTAGATTGGTCGTCGCACGTCTGAAACAGGAACACGCGGATTTCGATGCAGCTATAAATGCCATGATGCAGGTCGGCTGCGATCAGCTGCGCATCCAGCGCATGAAAAAGAAAAAACTCGCAATCAAAGACAAGCTTCAGGAACTGGAAGATCAGGTCATCCCTGACATCATCGCCTGAGCATAACATAAAAGACGTTTCATAGCCGGGGTTCGCCCGGCTTTGTTTTTCAATCCATGATCTAAAGAAGCAGGACGGATCAATGAGCAGAAGTGCAGATGTCGCAATCATCATGGGAAGCCAATCCGATTGGGAAACAATGCGCCATGCCGCTGATACGCTTGATGCATTGGGTATATCTTTCGATGCGCGCATCGTCTCGGCACATCGTACTCCTGATCGCCTCGTTTCTTTTGCCAAAGGCGCAAAGGCTGAAGGCTTCAAAGTTGTGATTGCCGGTGCTGGCGGCGCGGCCCACCTCCCCGGCATGGCAGCAGCGATGACCCCGCTCCCGGTTTTTGGTGTGCCAGTTCAGTCGAAAGCACTTTCTGGTCAAGACTCACTTCTGTCCATCGTGCAGATGCCCGCGGGTATCCCGGTAGGCACACTCGCCATTGGTCGCGCGGGCGCTGTCAACGCAGCGCTTCTATCAGCGGCCGTACTTGCCCTTTATGACGACGCGCTGGCCGCACGTCTTGACGAATGGCGCACTGCACAGACCGAAAGCGTTGCAGAACGCCCATCTGATGAGGTCTGATATGACAGTTTCAGCGTTGAAGGCCGGTTCTACAATCGGCATCATCGGCGGCGGCCAGTTGGCGCGTATGCTCGCTATGGCAGCGGCACGCCTTGGTTATGAGACCATCATTCTCGAGCCGCAGGCAGATTGCCCGGCAGCACAGGTGGCCAACCGTCAGATTATTGCGGCCTACGATGACCCAGCAGCGCTTGCACAGCTCGCTGCGGCGTCTGACGTCATCACCTATGAATTTGAGAACGTTCCGGTATCAGCAGCTGACAAGCTTGCGGAATCGGCGCTCGTGTTTCCACCACCAGCCGCACTTGAGATTTCACAGGACCGCTTTACCGAAAAGCAATTCCTCAATGAAAGCGGCATCGAAACCGCCCCGTGGCGCCTTGTCGACGATGAAGAATCGCTCATTGCAGCACTCGCAGCACTTGGCGAACGCGGTATTCTGAAAACCCGTCGCCTTGGCTATGATGGCAAGGGACAAGTCCGCCTCACATCGCTTGACGAAAGCGAAGCGAAAAACGCGCTTCACGCGATCAAGCACGCACCGGCAATCCTTGAAGGCTTTGTCGCTTTTGAGCGCGAAGTTTCTGTGATTGCAGCGCGCGACCGCCAAGGCAATGTTGCGATCTTCGATATTTCAGAAAACGTCCATAAGGACGGCATTCTGTCGACTTCGACAGTTCCTGCAGCAATCTCAACCCAAACTGCCGAAACCGCTAGCAAGGCCGCTGAGAAGCTTCTTCATGCGCTTGATTATGTCGGCGTCCTTGGACTTGAGTTCTTCGTTCTTGCTGACGGCACATTGCTTGCCAATGAGTTTGCGCCACGCGTGCACAATTCCGGCCACTGGACGGAGGCTGCCTGCGCGATCTCGCAGTTTGAACAACATATTCGTGCCGTCGCAGGCCTGCCTCTTGGCGACACTATGCGTCATTCCGATTGCGTGATGGAAAACCTGATCGGCGACGATATTGAGCAGGTTCCGGCGATTCTCGCAGAATCGAATGCTGTGCTGCATCTCTACGGCAAGAAAGAAGCCCGCCCGGGCCGCAAAATGGGTCATGTGACCCGCATTCGCACCCGCGCACGCTAAGCATTACGCAGGAATCCATCAGATTCCTGCGTTTGTAGGCCCTGCGGCAAGATTTTCGGGACCAGTCTTCGTGAATCTGCGGCGCAGGAGTTGACATTCAGCTGAAATATTGTGTATTTCGGCCAACCCTTCGGGCAGGAATACTGCCTGTAACCAATTGGCGCCTTGGGCGCCTGTTTTTATGCCGCCCCGCGACACGTGCTGTCGATGGGCCCAACCAAGACCGGTGATTGACATGAAGATCAAGAATTCGCTCAAGGCGCTCAAGGGCCGTCATCGTGACTGCCAGCTCGTTCGTCGTAAGGGCCGCGTATACATCATCAATAAGACTGCTCCGCGCTTCAAGGCACGTCAGGGCTAATCTTATTTCTGATTTTGCATTTGACGTTTCGCTACGTATAATCAACATTATGCGTATGCGGAACGTTTTTGCTTATCCAATACATATCACGCTCCTATCGGTCTTTAGCGCAGCTTTGCTTATCACAAGCCCTGCCCTCGCCGATACGAAGCCTCAGCTGACCGCCCCTATCCTGCCTGTGCAGACCGGTGCCGACAGCGAACAAAAGCCTGCTCCCAAGCCTCAAGATCAAGCTGACCAGACGCCTGAAGAGCGTCTCGATAAGCTTTTTGCTGATCTCAAGCGCACATCGGATGCGACTAAGGCTCGTCGCCTGACGATTCAGATCAATCAAATCTGGCAGCAATCTGGCAGCGCCACGGTGGACCTTCTGGTGCAATGGGCCAATTCAGCGATGCTTGAAAAGCGCTATACATCAGCGCTCGATTTTCTCAATGAAGCCATCGCGATCAATCCCGATTACGCAGAAGCATGGAATCGTCGTGCGACGGTGTATTACCTGCGCAATGATTATGCGCATGCCATGTTTGACATCAATCGCACGCTAGAGCTTGAGCCGCGCCATTATGGTGCGCTAACCGGCATGGCGGACATTCTGCGCGCTCGTGGCCTCAAGGAACAAGCTCTGAAGGCCTATGAGAAAGCGCTCGAGGTTAATCCGATGATGCGTGATGCGCAGAAGAACCTGCTCGATCTCACGGAAGAGCTGAGCGACACCCGCACCTGATTCTCTCAAAGCGATACAAACAAAAACGCGCCCCGAAAGGAGCGCGTTTTTTCTTATCTGTGAAGCCCACCCAAAACTGGATGGAATTCGGAATTATGGTGAGCCGAAAATGGTGGGATTTGAGAACCGGCGCGCAGCGTACTTAACGTACGTGAGCACCGGAAGCGAAAAAACACACCATTTGCAGGCCACTCCGGCATCTGCCCAAAAATCGGAAATGATTTTTGGAAGGCACGATGCGTAGTTTCAATAATTTAGAGCGTCCTTTGTGCGTCCAATAGGACGCACGGCGCTCTAAAAACCGAATGCCGCCGGTTTTAGTCAGTAGAAGACTGACCGTCGGCTCCAATGTAGGCGATGCGAAGAAGGTTGGTTGCACCCGGTGTTCCAAATGGCACGCCAGCGGTAACGATCAGACGATCACCAGCTTTACCGAACTCTTCCTTGAATACGACCTGACAAGCGTGATCGACCATGTCTTCCAGATCATGCGCGTCTTCTGTGACAACGCAATGCAGACCCCAGACAACCGACAGACGACGTGCGGTTTCAACAATTGGCGACAGCGCGATGATTGGTGTACGAGGACGCTCGCGCGCCGCACGAAGACCGGTTGCACCCGAAGCCGTGTACGTGACGATTGCCGAAAGGTTCAGCGTTTCTGCGATCTGACGTGCAGCCAAAGCAATTGCATCAGAACCCGTTGGCTCAGGAATTGCGCGCTGCGCATCCAGAATGCCCGGATAGGTCGGCTCGCGTTCAACCTTTTCCGCAATGCGGTTCATCGTGGCAACAGCTTCAACCGGATACTGACCGGAAGCCGATTCTGCCGAAAGCATAACCGCGTCTGCACCTTCAAACACAGCTGTCGCAACGTCCGACACTTCAGCGCGGGTTGGAACTGGTGCGGTGATCATTGATTCGAGCATCTGCGTGGCAACCACAACCGGCTTACCAGCGCGGCGTGCCTTGCGGATCATCTGCTTCTGAATGCCCGGAACGCTTTCCAGTGGCATTTCAACGCCAAGATCACCACGGGCAACCATGATAGCGTCGGAGAGTTCAATGATCTCGTCAAGACGGGTGACAGCCTGCGGCTTTTCGATCTTCGACATCAGGCCGACCTTGCCACCTGAAATCTTGCGTGCTTCGATCAGATCTTCCGGACGTTGAATGAACGACAGGGCAACCCAGTCGATGTCTTCCTTCAGAACCGCGTCGAAATCCTTGTAATCTTTTTCGGTCAGAGCGCCGACACCCAACGTGGTATCCGGCAGGCTTACGCCCTTACGATCGGAAATGCTGGTTCCAGCAACAACCTTACAAACAATCGACTTACCGTCGCTTGATTCTGCAATCAGTTCCAGCTTGCCGTCATCGATCAGAAGACGATGACCAGCTTCCACAGCTTCCAGAATTTCGGGATGCGGAAGATAAACGCGGGTTTCGTCGCCCGGCTCTTGATTGTTGTCTAGCGTAAAAGTCTGACCAACTGTCAATGTGACTTTGGTATCTTTGAACTTGCCAACGCGAAGCTTTGGACCCTGAAGATCGGCCAGAATGCCGATCGGACGACCAAGTTCTTTTTCTACATTGCGGATGCGCTTCACAAGCGTACGCATCATGTCATGATCGGCATGACTCATATTGATACGGAAAACGTCTGCGCCTGCTTCAAAAAGCTGACGGATAACGGATTCCTCGCCAGACGCCGGGCCGAGTGTGGCGAGAATCTTGACCTTGCGGTTGCGCTTCATGGGTTATTCGTTCCTGTAACTGTGGAGTTTTCTAACGGCGTTTCGTCCGTGAGCTGTACCATCCAGCTCGATTGTTCCCCGGTATCGTATTCCTGAAAGCCATTGCGCTGGAAACCACGGGCAAAACAGTCCTGAACACCCGTGATGCGGAATTCTTTTTCCGCAACACACATGTTCACTTTGCCTTCCCAGCGACCGCCGCTCTGAGAATCTTCTGCGAAAAGATAATAATATCGGGAGGTCAACGGCCCCTCGATCAGCGTCTTGCAGGTGGAGCCATCAATATGCCACCAGCCCTCAGTCACCCAGCCGGCTTTGGCTCTGTAGCCAATGGAAACACCAACCAGATTCTGAGTTGAGTTACATACTCGAAAATCAGCGCGCGCTTCCATGGATGTCAGACCCAGAGCGCCCACAAGCACACTGGAAAACAAACCCAAAAACACTGGAAGTCGCATTCGCCGAACTCCTTCAGTCCGCAATCGCTTTTGTCTCACGCAAGGAAATCCTCTTTCGGTCGATCTCTTTTCGGCAGTTTCGCCTTTGATGTCAACGCAATCCCGGAGAGAACAAATCAGTTACAGCATTTCCAATCAAACTGCATAGCGATTTTCGCTCAATTTAAACGATTAGATTCCTGCCTTGCCTCAATCCGGAAACTCCTTCACCTTTCTTTTGAGAATGATCGTTGCAATACCGACTTTCTCATGACAGAGCTGAAACTACTTGCGATTTATGACAGAAATCCCACCCAAGAAGCTGCATCCATGTCATTTGATCCGTCATTTTCACCCGTCCATCAGGTCGATGGCAACCTTAGCCTTGGTCTGCTTCTGACTGCTGATCATGCCCGCCGTGATTTGCCTGCTGAATATGGCAATCTGGGTCTCGCGGAGAGTGAGTTTGAACGGCATATCGCCTATGATATCGGCGTAGAGGAACTGACACGGCAGCTCGCAGCCAAGCTTAACGCACCGGCGGTCATGGGTGGCTTTTCTCGATTACTGATTGATCCCAATCGCGGCGAAGACGACCCGACACTCGTCATGCAATTGTCAGACGGGGCGGTGATTTCCGGTAACTATCCAATGACACCGGAAGAACGCGAAAATCGCCTCGACCGTTTCTATCGCCCCTATCACGACGCCATTGCCTCGATGAGCACGCGGGTTGCTGCCGAAAGTGGCAAAGCACCGTTTATCGTCGCCATCCATTCCTTTACGCCAAACTGGCGTGGCAAAGACCGTCCGTGGCATATCGGGCTTTTGTGGGATTCCGACCCGCGTGGCGTTACGCCTTTTCTGTCCATGCTGCGCAATGAGGCCGGATTGGTCGTCGGCGATAACGAACCTTATGATGGCGCGCTTAAGAACGATGCGCTGTATCGCCATGCAACAGCCAGAGGCTATGCGAACGTGCTTATTGAAGTGCGGCAGGATTTGATTGCTGACAAAACCGGGTCAACACAATGGGCAGAACTGCTGGCGCCGATGCTGGCAAAGATCAACGCGATGCCTGAGATCCACGAAATCCGGCATTTCGGCTCGCGATCTGGCTTGGTTGGCTGATCCTTTGCCCGCTATCCACAGCCCATCAGCGATAAAAAGCGCATTTCTAAGCCCGATGGCTCTTAATTTTGCCTGCGACTCGCAGAAAAACTAAGTCCGACTTTCGGCAACGGTCCTGTTCCTGTAACGGATGACCTTTGACCCGCATTCATAATCGACTTTGAATTGGAGAAACGCGTGAGCGACGACATTACCAGCGAAGCCCAGACCATTGCTGTTGGCCAGTTGCGTGCTTTCATCGAGCGCATTGAGCGCCTTGAAGAAGAAAAAAAGACCATTGGCGACGATATCAAGGAAGTTTACGCGGAATTGAAGGGTTCGGGGTTTGACAGCAAGGTCGTAAGGACCATTATTCGTCTGCGTAAAAAAGAAGACCATGAGCGTCAGGAAGAAGAAGCCATGCTCCAGCTTTATATGGATGCACTTGGCATGGGTTGATTCTTGGACCCAAATTCCTTCTTCCTGAAATCATAACGCTGCGGCTCCGAATGGGGCCGCAGGCAAAGGAAGAGGATAGGGTCCATGGAGTTTAGAAAACTCGGACGTACTGAACTCGAGGTTTCGCCGCTGTGTTTTGGCGGCAACGTATTTGGCTGGACGGTCGATGAAGCAACATCGTTCTCGCTTCTCGACCGTTTTGTCGATGCAGGTTTGAATTTCATTGATACGGCGGACGTTTACTCCGCATGGGCGCCGGGAAATTTCGGCGGCGAATCCGAAACCATCATTGGCAATTGGCTGAAATCCCGCGGCCTTCGTCACAAGGTTGTGATCGCAACCAAAGTCGGATCAGAAATGGGGCCTGACGAAAAGGGTCTTTCTCCCGCCTATATTCGCAAAGCCGTTGATGCCTCCCTCAAGCGGCTGCAAACAGACTATATCGATCTTTATCAATCGCATTGGGATGATCCAGAAACGCCGTTTGAAGATGTTCTTGGCACCTATCACGACCTGATCAAAGCGGGCAAGGTTCGCGCAATTGGCGCATCAAACCTGACGCCAGAACGGCTTACAGAATCGCTTAATATCGCAAAGCAGCACAGCCTGCCGCGCTACGAAACATTGCAGCCGCTCTATAATCTCTATGATCGTGCAGGGTTTGAAGACGGACTTGAAGCCATCTGCCGTGACAACGAACTCGGCGTTATCAACTATTACTCGCTTGCTTCCGGCTTTCTAACCGGCAAATACCGTTCGAAAGATGACCTTGGTCAGAGCGCGCGCGGTCAAACAGTGGAAAAATATCTGACTGATCGCGGATCGCGAATTATAGCAGCACTCGATCAGGTTGCCCGCGCCAATGATGCGACATCCGCTCAGATTGCAATTGCCTGGCTGATTGCCCGACCCGCTGTCACCTCACCGATTGCCAGTGCAACTCGTCTCACCCAGCTCAATGAGTTGATTGATGCAGCACAGATCAAGCTGGACGATGAAGCGATTGCCCTGCTCGACAAGGCAAGCGCTTAACCAAAAACGAAACGGAAGGGTAAACTACCCTTCCAGTTCTTCCCGCAGCATCTCCAGCTCCAACCACTCTTCTTCCATGGCAGAATGCTCGGAACGCTTCTTATCGAGAAGATCGGCGGTCTTGGCAAACAGTGTCGGGTCTTTTGCATAAAGCTGCGGATCAGCAAGCTTACCTTCAAGCACAGACATTTCCTTTGTCAGTGCATCCATCTTGCCCGGCAGAGTTTCCAGCGCAAATTTCTGCTTATAGGAAAGCTTGCGCTTTTCTTCACGCTTAGGCTGAGCAGCTGCGTCGCTCTTGTCACCAGAGCGAGCGGTAGCCGTATTGAGGTTGCGTTTCGCTAACGCCTGCTCCTTACGCTGCGCCATCATATCGGCATAACCACCAGCATATTCGAGCCAGTTGCCATCGCCTTCCGGAGCTATCACCGACGTCACCGTGCGATCAAGGAAATCGCGATCGTGGCTCACAAGGATAACCGTTCCGGGAAAACCCGAAACCAGTTCCTGTAACAGATCGAGCGTTTCCATATCGAGATCGTTGGTCGGCTCATCGAGGATCAGCAAATTGGCAGGGCGTGCCAAAACACGCGCAAGCATAAGACGCGCGCGTTCACCACCGGAAAGCTCGCGGATCGGGGTGCGAATCTGTTCCGGCTGGAAAAGAAAGTCCTTCATGTAGGAAACAACATGACGCTGCTCACCATTGACGACGAGGCTTTCGCCACGGCCATCGGTGAGATAATGCGCCAGCGTATCATCCAAATTGAGGCTTTCGCGCTTCTGGTCTAGCTCAGCCATTTCCAGATTGACACCAAGGCGCAAAGTGCCTGAATCAGGCGCAAGCTTGCCAGTGAGAATCGAGAGGAGCGTGGTTTTTCCGGCTCCGTTCGGACCAACAAGACCGATACGATCACCGCGTTGCACGCGGGTCGAGAAATCATGAACGAGAACGCGCTCACCATAAGCCTTATTGAGCTTTTTGGCTTCAATCACCAGCTTGCCGGATTCCTTGGAATCACTTGCTGCCAGCACGGCCGTGCCTTGAGCTTTGCGATGATTGCGGAAATCGGAACGCATCGAATGCAATTCGCCAAGACGGCGCATATTGCGCTTACGGCGCGCGGTTACGCCATAACGCAGCCAATGCTCTTCGCGCGCAATCTGACGACCAAGCTTGTGATGATCGCGCTCTTCTTCTTCCAGAACCTTGTCGCGCCATTCTTCAAAATGGCCAAAGCCCTGATCGATACGACGGGTGATGCCGCGATCAAGCCAGACAGTCGAACGGCTGACATTTTCAAGGAAACGACGATCATGCGAGATCAGCACAATGGCCGACCGGATTTGACGCAATTCATCTTCCAGCCATTCAATCGTATTGAGATCAAGATGGTTGGTCGGCTCATCAAGCAGCAATACGTCAGGTTGCGGAGCAATAACGCGTGCAAGGGCTGCACGGCGCGCTTCACCGCCCGATAAATGATCAGGCTTCTCTTCACCGGTCAGGCCAAGATGCTCAAGCAGATAGGTCACACGATGCGGATCATCTGCCGGTCCAAGACCCGCCTCCACATAAGCGCGCACATTGGCATAACCATCAAGGTCCGGCACCTGCGGCAGATAACGAATAGTCGCGCCCGGATGTTTGAATATCTCACCGGATGTTGCTTCGACCATCCCGGCTGCGATTTTTAGCAATGTGGATTTGCCGGAACCATTGCGGCCGACCAACGCAATGCGGTCGCCCTCACTCACGGATAGGACGGCTTCTTCCAGAAGCGGTGTGCCGCCAAAGGTGAGCTTGATCTGGTCGAGGCGAAGAAGCGGAGGTGCCATGGTTCTCTTTGAAAACTGCCGTTGAAATTTGTGCCCTGCTTGTCGGGGACAAAACGCGTTCTGTCAAATGATATGGCCCGGAAAAACAAATAGGCCGGATTTCTCCGGCCTATTTTCAAACTTAAATAGCTTAAGCGTCTTAGTTACAAGGCGCTTCGTAAACGCGACCGTAATTATCGCGGTAACGGCAATATTGAACATTGTTACGGGTCGTCGCTGCACCGAGCAACGTACCGCCAACAGCACCAATTGCAGCGCCAGTCAAAGCACCGCGACCGTTACCGCCGATAGCGCCACCTGCGAGCGCACCAAGCGCTGCGCCGCCAACGCCGTAACCGGCTGTACGCTGTTCACCCGTCGTGCATGCTGCTGTTGAAAACGCAAGCGCGCCGACGATTGCGATCATGGAAAGACGTGATTTCATGAAACAATCTCCTATTAGAGTTACACTAACACCGACGTTGCGTCCCCAAATTCGGCGTCCCGCTTGACATATTTACAATACGTTTCGACGCTCAGCGTCAAGCGGTTTCAATTATTAAGGTTAGCGGCGACCCTAAGGATGAGCCTGCTCATCTAAGCTCGCTACAAGTATCGCAAGACCAGAACGCGCAGAAATGCAAAGGGTTCCACGTACAATATTGGATACTGTCCATGAAGAACCAAAAGGCAGGGTCACGTTGTCTAACGGCCACTCCGCATTTGTGATCGAAAGTCCTTCAACGGTGCAGAAATTTACAACGCTGAATGATGTGCCATTTGGGAAATCATAAACATAGTCTCCGGCAACCAGCGGCCAAGCTTCTTCAACGCCGCTGGAGAGCAAAATATCACGGCCTTTGGCTGCCTGTGCCGTCGCCATCGTCAAATGCAGCAGCGTGTGATCGGTACGCGGACCACCAAAAGCCCCGCAAAGAATGACGCGCTCAGCACCTCGTTCGTAAGCTGCCTCGAGCGCCAGCTCTCCGTCGGTCATATCCTTGGCAGCGGGGAATGTTTTTTTCGGCACATGCGCATATTGCGCGAGCAAGTCTTCAGACGTCGAATCAAAATCGCCCAGCCAAAGCTCCGGTTCAACACCGAGCGCCTGTGCGTGACGCATACCACCATCAGCCGCCAAAACTCTTGCGCCGGCTATCTGACGTTTCAGGCGCTCTGTGACAACAAGATCACCGCCGAGAAGAATGACAAATGTACTCATAAGTCGCTCATAACATGCGGAAATTATCCCCGAAAGCCCGCATCTTCATCGCTTGCTCTCGGACGCGTGAAGCACTATTATCGACCTTGCTCTAACGGGGTGCCATTCAATCACTGAATGGCTGAGAGGCCGCACTCCGGCTAACCCGCTGAACCTGATCCGGTTTGTACCGGCGGAGGGATTAGATGCTGACCGATTTTGATAACGGCGCACAATCTTTTCGAACAAAAGAAAGGAATGCCGTTATGCGGCTTTTATCTCTGCTGACCTTGTCATTCACTGCGGCTTTCGCTTTCTCAGCGCAGGCTAAAGATAAACTCACCATTTATACCTACGACAGTTTTGTTTCCGAATGGGGCCCCGGTCCCAAAGTGAAAGAGAAGTTTGAAAAAGAGTGTGATTGCGAGTTGGAATGGGTGGCATCGGCGGATGGCGTTGCCCTTCTCAACCGCCTCAAGCTTGAAGGCGGCAATACCAAAGCCGACATCGTGCTTGGCCTCGATACCAATTTGACGACGGAAGCACGCGCCACCGGCTATTTCGCGCCAAGCGGTATCGATCTTGCGAATGTGAAAGTACCAGGCGAGTTTAAGGACGATGTTTTCGTGCCTTATGATTACGGCTATTTCGCTGTCGTTTATGATTCAGAAAAGCTGCCAAACCCACCGCAAAGCCTGAAAGAGCTGGTCGAAGGCGACCCATCACAAAAGATTGTCATTCAGGATCCGCGCACATCGACACCGGGGCTTGGCATCCTGCTCTGGGTCAAGTCGGTCTATGGCGATCAGGCGGGTGAAGCATGGGCAAAGCTGCAAAAGCGCATTCTCACGGTCACGCCGGGTTGGTCAGAAGCCTACGGCCTCTTCACAAAGGGCGAAGCGCCGATGGTGCTTTCTTACACGACCTCGCCTGCCTATCACATGATTGCGGAAAACACCGAGCGTTACAAAGCGCTGGCCTTTCCTGAAGGAAACTACCTTCAAATCGAGCTTGCAGCCCAGACCACGACCGGTGCGAAGAACCCACTTGCGCAAAAATTTCTGGCTTTCATGACCGGACCCGGCTTTCAGGACGTAATCCCCGAAACCAACTGGATGTATCCAGCGGGTAAAACGTCCGCACCGCTTGCTCCGGCTTTCGACAAATTGCCGAAACCTGAAAAGACACTGCTGATCCCAGCCAATGACGTTGCGAAAAACCGCAAAGCATGGGTTGATGAATGGTTGGCTGCTTCCAGCAAATGATAACATCGCCGACCAACAAACTTGCCAGAAATATGCCTGCGATGAAGCAACTCGCAGGCGTACTGGCGCTTGGCTTTTTAGCGGTTCTGGTCGGCGGCTCTTTGATAGCTTTGGCATTTGAGGCGAGCGGCTTTAATACCGACGTTTATTTCGATGCTTACCTGCTGCGCGTTGCGCGGTTTACCGTCCTGCAAGCGGCAGCATCCGCTCTTTTGTCGGTGCTGTTCGCTATTCCTGTGGCGCGTGCACTTTATTCGGAAACGAGCTTTCCGGGACGCAGCTTGTTTCTTCGCCTTTTTGCGCTGCCGCTTGCACTGCCAGCACTTGTGACAGTGCTTGGCATCACCGGCATTTACGGACGCAACGGCTTCATCGCACAGCTGTCGCAATCGGCGGGCTATCCGGTCTCGCCCGACATTTACGGCTTAACAGGCATTTTGATCGCGCATGTGTTTTTCAACATGCCTTTGGCAGTGCGGCTCATTCTGGCAGCTTATGAATCGATCCCTGCTGATTACTGGAAACTCTCCGCACAACTTGGCATGGGAAACGCTGCGCGCTTCCGCCTGATTGAATGGCCAGTCATCCGCCGCAATCTCCCAGGCATAATCGGCCTCATCTTCATGCTCTGCGTGACAAGCTTTACCACTGTTCTGACGCTCGGTGGTGGACCACGTGCAACAACGCTGGAAGTCGCGATCTACCAGAGCCTGCACTTCGATTTCGATCCGGCACGGGCTGTTGCGCTTACACTGGCACAACTCGGGCTTACGCTCGCAATACTGCTTGCTTTGCGGCTGACCGGACGTCCATCAGAAGAAGGTTTGACACTTACAAACACCGCAAGACGTTATGGCAAGCCCACTGCACCTGAACGCATCTTCAATATCACAGCCATCGCCCTAGGCTTTCTCTATGTGGCCTTGCCGGTTACTGGCGTTGTTATTTCCGGGCTTGCTGCCGATCTCATTCGTTTATTAAGCGAACGGACCGTCTGGCGGGCCATCAGCACCAGCATAACTCTCGGCTTTTCCGCAGCCCTTCTGTCCGTCATTCTCTCACTTTCACTTGTCATCGCCCGCGAGGCAACACGAAGTGCACGGCTTTCGAGTCTATTCGATACGGGCTCAAGCCTCATTCTGGTGATGCCGCCTATTGTGCTTGGCGCAGGCTGGTTCATTCTGCTCAGAAACTTCACTGACCCATTTACTATGGCACCATTCATGGTGGTGACGGTTAATGCAGCCATGGCTATGCCATTCGCTGTGCGCCTCTTGCGCCCGGCGTGGGACACATCGGCTGCGCGTCACAACAAGCTCTGCGCACAGCTTGGTATCACCGGCCTCAACCGCTTGCGGCTGATCGACTGGCCATCCATCCGCAAGCCTTTCGGCATGGCCTTTGCTTTCGCCATGGCATTGTCGCTGGGTGACCTCGGTACAATTGCGCTCTTTGGCAGCGATGCGCTTCTAACACTGCCCTATCTGCTGTTTCAGCGCATGGGCAGCTATCGCACTTTCGACGCGGCAGGCCTTGCGCTTATCCTCGGAATCTTATGTCTTTGCCTGATGATGCTTGCAGACCGCACAGCATCGCGAAAGGAAACGCCGCTTTCATGACTGTTACAGCCGACATCAGGCTTCGCGATGTGCATTTCAGCTATGGCGAAACCACCATGTATTTCGACGCGCCCATACCGGGCGGCGTGATTGTGGCTATTGTCGGCCCCAGCGGTTCGGGGAAATCTACCCTGCTTAACCTCATTGCCGGTTTTGAAGCGCCGCAATCGGGCGAGATCAGCATTGGTAATGTCGAGGTCACCGGCCTGCCGCCTGCTGCCCGTCCCGTATCAATGGTGTTTCAGGAAAACAATCTCTTTGCTCACTTGACCGTTGAACAAAATGTTGGCCTCGGACGTTCGCCCAATCTCAAGCTTACGCAACAGGATCGCGCCGCAGTCACCACAGCATTGCAGCGCGTGGGCTTAACCGGCAAAGAACAGCGCAAACCCGAAGCACTTTCCGGCGGCGAACGCCAGCGGGTGGCGATTGCACGAGCACTCGTGCGCCAACGCCCAGTCCTGCTACTCGATGAAGCTTTTGCCTCCCTCGGACCTGCTCTACGACATCAGATGCTCGATCTGGTACGAGAACTGCATCAGGAAAATGCCATGACCGTACTCATGGTCACGCACACGCCAGAAGACGCGCTTTATCTGAATGCTTTGCTGCTATTTTTAGAAAATGGTCACATTACCGCGCAGGGACCGGCAAGTGATTTGCTTTCATCATCTGGACCGGACGCTTTGAAGCGCTATATCGGCGATCAGTCTTTCCAACTCAAATAGAGTTACCGTCGCGGACATATTTTGTTCGCATTCGCCTTGAACAACGGCTTTGATGACCGAACTACTTCTTGTAGGTGCTTCAGTCAGTAGCTAGATTTGTGCCAGAGTGATCGGTACTGATTCAATTGCGAGGGTAAAATACTGTTCCGTCATACGACCCGTCTTCGGGCCTCCCTGTGTCTCCCCCTTTCCCTGCCAGAATGGGCACAGCACAATTGGCGGAAACCAGCCATCGCCTTTGGCTTGCTTTCTGTTGCCCTGATTTCGGGCTGTCAGTCGATCAATTCAAGCAAGGATCTTGGCCTTCAGCCGTCTTCCAATCCGGTAACTGTTGAAAACGTGACGCGAAACGACCGCCTTGCGCAGATCGGCGCACAGCAGCATCCGCGTATTCTTGCCACCTATGGCGGCGAGTATAAGGACGCGAAGCTCGAGCGCATGGTCGCGAAGATTGTGGGTAACCTCACAACCGTTTCTGACAAGCCGGATCAAACCTATCGCATCACGATTCTTGATAGCCCGAATATCAATGCTTTCGCACTGCCAGGTGGATTTCTTTACGTGACGCGTGGTCTGCTGGCGCTCGCCAACGACTCGTCAGAAGTTGCAGCCGTCATCGCACACGAAATGGGCCATGTGGTCGCCAATCACGGTATTCTGCGTCAGGAAAAAGAAGCTGAGACGGCAATCGCCGGACGCGTTGCAACCGAAGTGCTGCACAATGAGAGCGCAAGCCGTGAAGCAGATATTCGCGGCAAGCTGCGTCTTGCGCAGTTCTCACGCAATCAGGAACTGCAAGCAGATGCAATTGGCATCAAGATGATCGGAGAAGCGGGTTATGACCCGTTTGCTTCCGCACGCTTCCTGCAATCGATGGAAGCCTATACGGATTTCCGTTCGGTATCAGGTGCGACCGATGCAAGCCTCGACTTCCTTGCAAGCCACCCTGCAACGCCGCAACGCATTCAACTGGCACTCGGCCATGCGCGCCGCATTGGTGCACCAGGCGTTGGCACCACGGATCGCGATTCTTTCCTCAATGGTATTGATGGGCTGCTTTATGGCGACTCTCCTAGCGAAGGCTATGTCCGCGAGCAGACATTTATTCATCCAAAGCTTGGTGTGACCTTTACCGCTCCCGCTGGTTTCACCATCGACAATTCAGCGACAGCCGTCATGGCAAGCGGCCCCGGCGAAGTGGCCATTCGCTTCGATGGCGCATCGCTGCCTTCAGGCTCAAACCTTACCGATTACATCAAATCGGGTTGGGTAACAGGCCTGGACGAAAGTTCGATCCGTCCAATCACCATCAACGGCCTGCCCGCTGCAACCGCTCGAGCAAGCGCAGACCGCTGGCAGTTCGACATTGTGGTTATAGCCGCTAATAACAAGGTTTATCGCTTCCTCACGGCAGCGCCAAAAGCCAGCAATGCTTTGATGCCTGCATCACAAACCGTGACGCAGTCGTTCCGCCTGCTTTCACCCGCTGAACAGGAAGCGATCAAGCCATTGCGCATTCGTGTGGTCGCTGTGAAGCCGGGTGACACGATGGCAAGCTTGTCCGCACGCATGCAAGGCACCACGCGCAAACTTGAACTCTTCCGCCTGCTCAATGCCATGCCAGCCGGTGCCACTGTATCTGTCGGCGACCGCGTCAAGCTCATCAGCGAGTAAGTCTCAATGGAAGTGATCGTCGAATCATTGCTCGCTGGTAAGATCGCCCCCTTAGGAGAGCGGCAAGCGCCAAGCGGCATTGATAAAAAGCCAGTTTTTGGCCCTGTGCGCCTTCTACGCGACGGATTGGAATGTGATGAGCAAGGCGACAGAAAAGTGCATGGCGGACCTGAAAAGGCCGTCCATCACTATCCCCGCGATCATTATGCGGACTGGCTGAACGATGTGGGCGAAAATCAGCAGCTGAACAATGCGGGTGCCTTTGGTGAGAATATTTCCACCAATGGGCTTACTGAGCATAACGTTGCCGTGGGTGATCGCTTTCGCATAGGCACGGCAATCATTGAAGTTTCTCAAGGCCGACAGCCGTGCTGGAAGCTCAACGCACGTTTCAATGTCGCAGATATGGCCGTCCGTGTTCAGAAGACAGGACGCACCGGCTGGTATTATCGTGTTTTGGAAGAAGGCGTCGTTGCTCAGAACGATTCAATGACGCTCATCGAGCGTCTATCGCCGCAATGGACCTTACACCGTCTCTGGCATCTGCTTTATGTCGATATGCTCAATTATGACGAACTAGCGCAGATGGCCGATATCGCCCATCTCGCCGACGGCTGGAAGCGCTATGCCCTCCGCCGCCTTGAAAACCGTAAAGTCGAAGACTGGTCAGCCCGATTAAAAGGCAGTCAGGACTAAATATCAGGCCTGATAAGCCGCCATTTCGTGCTGATCCAGCAATGCGATCTTGAGCTTTTCCATTGCCCTGCTTTCGATCTGCCTGACACGCTCTTTTGAAATGCCAAGCTTTTCGCCAAGCGCTTCCAACGTTACGCCATCATCATCAAGACGACGCTCGCGAATGATATGCAACTCGCGTTCATTGAGCGCATGAAGCGCTGTATGAAGCCAGCCGACACGACGTTCGGTATCGATTGTGCCTTCCACTACCTCATCCTGCAAAGGATGATCATCGACAAGAAAGTCCATGCGCGTGGACGTGCCAGATTCGTCATTGCTCATCGACGCTGAAAGCGAACTGTCAGAGCCGGAGAGCCTGCTATCCATAACTTCAACATCGCTCGCCGAAACGCCGAGCTGGGATGAAATCTGGCGATAGATTTCTGCCTTCGTCAGTGTTTCATCTTCTTGCGCAAGCTTCGAGCGCAGGCGGCGAAGGTTAAAGAACAGCGACTTTTGTGCCGAGCTGGTGCCACCGCGAACGATCGACCAGTTACGCAAAATGTAATCCTGCATCGAAGCGCGGATCCACCATGAGGCATAAGTCGAGAAACGAACCTCACGCTCAGGATCAAAGCGAGCCGCTGCTTCAAGAAGACCCACATAGCCTTCCTGAATGAGATCACTCATCGGCAGTTTGAACTTGCGGAAACGTCCCGCCATCGAAATGACCAACCGCATATGCGATGCGGTAATGCGATGCAGGGCTTCCTGATCCTTATTTTCTTTCCAGGCTATTGCCAGCGAACGCTCTTCTTCACGCTCAAGGTATGGCGCTGACATCGCGTTGCGGATCATCGATTGTGGGGAGGAAGACGGTGCAGGCACCATGCTGCGCGATGCCTTAGGCAACCGCACCGAAGGAACTGAGGCTGAAGCTTGGGTCGGAACTGGGGAGGAACTGCTTATCGACAACATGCTCATCTGGTTCTCCTGTTCTTAGTGCAAAGCCTTCAAAAGAACTCTGAAGGGCAAGACAAAAGATAAATCAGCTCTGCGAAGAACAATTGAATGAACAACTTGTATTCGTTCAAAAACCCTATGACAGACCTGCTTTGAGGCCAGATTGGTACGCCGCAAAACAAACCCGTTTACGAACTGGTCTGATTACAACGCGAACAAAGCTCTGCGGTTCCATACGGAACACGATAAATCTTCGAATACTCAAGAAAATAGAGTTCAGGTTCAGTTGGGCAAGGCCAGAAACTATTTTCCGGCAAATAAAAAGCCCGGCTGAACCGGGCTTTTTAAAGAAAAATGCAGCGATTTATTATGCTGCTTCGACTTCGTCACCTTCAGCATCGCCTTCGGCTTCAATATCAGCCTTGGTACGCTTCGGGCTCTTGGCAAGATTTGCTTCGATGAGACGAACAGCTTCTGTATCAGAAAGCTTGTTCACGGCAGCGATTTCGCGAGCCATACGGTCAAGCGCTGCTTCATAAAGCTGACGCTCCGAATAGGACTGCTCTGGCTGATTTTCAGCGCGATGCAGATCACGAACAACTTCAGAAATCATAATCAGGTCGCCGGAATTGATCTTTGCATCATATTCCTGTGCGCGGCGCGACCACATGGTGCGCTTCACGCGTGCACGGCCCTGTACGACCTTCAATGCGCGTTCGACATAATCGGTTTCCGACAGCTTGCGCATACCGATCGTAACAGCCTTAGCGACTGGAACTTTCAGGCGCATCTTGTCTTTTTCAAAGTCGATTACAAAAAGCTCAAGCTTGTGGCCGGCAACTTCCTGCTCTTCGATGGCTACGATTTGACCAACGCCGTGAGCTGGGTAAACAATGGATTCACCGGTCTTGAAACCTTGACGAGCCGGCGTCTTCTTCTGCTGGGATGTCATACGCTCTAATACTCCCTGTTGTGCCCGGCACAACTCGCCGGTTAACACATGATTTCGACCGCACTTCTTGGGAGAAGTACGGAAGTCGTTGCGGTTTTGAACTGGAAGCGCGTCTCAGGCACAAATTTATTCACCGGGAGAGTTTGGTGAGGAACGGTTGCTGCAATCGCAATAATCCATCCCGGTGCCATACAGCCCAGTAAAAAAGATTAGCCCTTTCAGAGATTAACGCATTTGCGCCACGTGTTGACGTCCAGTCACCGAAATTATTTACGCAAGGTAACACAATTTCGCGCAAGAATCAACAAATTGCCAAATATGTCGCGTTCCACGATTCAGAACGCATTTTTGAGGCAACTATTTTTATCAAAATTAACCGAAAAAAGCTCTGGCGAACGATCAATCGCCCGGTCCGGCTTCAGCCGAGAAGAACTGCTCCAGCTTGCCAGACACGCCGTCCATTTCTTTCGCTTCAGGAAGCTCATCTTTTTTGGCGGTCAGGTTTGGCCACTTCGCCGCATATTCGGCATTCAGCTCCAGCCACTTGTCGAGGCCCGGCTCAGTATCAGGGCTGATGGCTTCAGCAGGACATTCTGGCTCACAGACGCCGCAATCGATGCACTCGTCCGGATTGATGACGAGCATATTCTCGCCTTCATAGAAACAGTCGACAGGACAAACCTCGACGCAGTCCGTATATTTGCAACGAATGCAATTATCGGTCACGACATACGTCATTGTCCAACTCCTGTTGCCACTCTTCCATTTGAAGAGACGGCTTATCTCTAGTGAACTGGCAGTTAAACACGCAGATCGAACATCTGAATGTTTTCGCTCCGGTCACGTCATATGTGTCACGCATATGGTGCTACGGCGTGTGGCTTGCTTGCCAGCTCATGCCTATGCAATCGCCAACGGTGAGGTAACGACTTTATCTCGCCATGACAAGGGTCCAAACGCCGCAATATCACTATGTCACGAACATCTGAAATGGCATTTCTTTTGTGCGTGAAAATTCAGAAAATGCTTTTGTTTTAGACGCTTAACACGCAATTTCATTCGTCAAAGAGCATCAAACTGCGTCATTGCGTCCGCATCATTGACCGCGCAAACGGTCCGTTTCCCGGCGTTCTTTCTTTGTCGGTCGCCCCGCACCGCTTTCGCGCTGTGGCTTCACCGCTTCGATAGTTTTGGATTGTTGCGTTGGTTTGGGCGTCATATCTTCATAAAGAAGCTGCGCTTCGGGGGCTGGGCCACGCCGTTCTCCGGGAACCAAAACCTTGTAGACCAGAATATGCCGATCAAGCGTGATAGTCAGAACATCGCCAATCTTTACTTGATAGGCAGCCTGATCGATCTTTCCGCTATTAACCCGGACTTTACCGCCAGCGGCGAGTTTCGCCGCCAGCGATCTTGATTTAACCACGCGTGCAAAGAACAGCCACTTATCAATGCGCTGTCTTGCAATCGCTTCGGTTACCATTTTACTTCTTCATCTGCTCCTTAAGAGCAAGAAGCTTGGCAAATGGCGAATCGGGGTCAATACGAACCGGACGTTCCTGCTCGACGCGCTTGTTTGCCTGCGGGCTCACATTATCACGTTTTGGGTCACGATTTGGCTGGCGATGATCGCGATTGCCATCGCGAGGCTTGCCTTTAAAGCCTTCACGCTTGTTCTGGCCACGATCCTGACCTTCACCATCATTACGACGGTTCTTGTCAAAGCGCTTTGCACCACCACGATTATCGCGTGGAGCCTGCGCATCACCACCTTCAGTACCAGCATCCGATTTCCGCGCTTCACCCTGCTGTGGGCGATTGTTGCGCTGACGATTCTGGTTCTGATCCTGATTGCGAGTGCGACCTTCAAAGCGACCCTGACGCCAAAGAAGAATTGGCTTTGGCTCTTCAGCTGGAGCTTCAACCGCTTCTGAAACTGGCTTTGCTTGCGCAACAACCTGAGCAGGTTCGACCGCAACAGGCGCTGGAACAGGCTCTGCGGCAGGAATAGCAGGCTTAACTTCGCTAACAGGTGCAGAAGCTGGAACAGCTGCTTTGAAGACGGTTTCTTCTTCAACAACCTCAACTTTAGCAGCAATTGCAGCAGCAGCCGCAAATGCATCAAGCTCGGCTAGCTTTGCTGTGACGGCAGCCGCATCCATAGCTTCCTGACGATAACCGAGGCTTTTTAGAATCTCTTCCATGTCCTCAGCAGTCGCGCCCAGAATAGACATCATCGCTGGCGTCACAATAAAGCGACCGCCATCAAATGCGCCTTCCGCACGCGTGCCAGTACCCGGACGCCAAGCGAGCGCTGGACGGATGAGATCAGCCAAACGTTCCAGAATATCGATACGAACAGCACGACGGCCCAGCACGCGATAGCCTGCAAGACGATAGAACTGCTGATCAAAAGCCGGATCAACGACAACCGATGTACGGCCAGCGGCCAGCACATTGACGACATCGCCGTAGCCCGCGCGTTCTTTACCTTCGTTCTTCAATGCCCAAAGCAGTGTGATCAGGCCAGCAGGAGCAGGCTTGAGCAGCATTGGCATAAAAACATGATAGGCACCAAAACGCACGCCAAGACGACGAAGCGCTGCGCGCGAATCCTGATCAAGGCCGCGTACTTCTTCGCTCACATCGCGGCGCTGAAGAACACCAAGACCTTCGACGATCTGGAAAGCCAGACCGCGTGTCATGCCGGTCAGCGCATCAGCGGCATTGAGATCCGTCAAAGGCTTCAGAACGGTTTCAATGTGGTGAGCGACAAAACGTTCAATCCGTGCCGCGACCTTATCGCGTGCTGGGCCAGTCAGCTGTTCATCAGCCAAAATGACCGCGCGCGGCTTCAGCACATCATCGCCCGCAACAAGCGTGGCGACAGTCGCACCAACCCAGCGCAGAACACCGTCTGAACCGAGCGCAAAATCACCGTTGGGAGCAGCAGCAAAACGCTCCGCACGACGGTCAAATTCGGCGGCAAGCGCCTTTTGTGCAGCCGTCTTTACTGCCTTCGCATCCGGTCCATCGGACTGAACGTCAGCGGTAAAACGGAATCCTTCCAGTTGCCCGACATTATGGCCTTCGACATTTACGTCTCCGGTCGAGCTGATTTCTGCTTCTAGCATAGCATTCTCTCTCAGGCGCCTCATAAGCACGCTTGTCCTGCGGTCTACAAAGCGTTTCGTCAACCTTTCATGCAGCGCGTCGGACAATCTGTCCTCAATTTCGCGCGTCTTTTCCTGCCAGTGTGTCGGATCGGCAAGCCAACCGGGCCTGTGCGACACAAAAGTCCAGGTACGGATTTGCGCGACGCGATGAGACAGAGTGTCGATTTCCCCCTCTGTACTATCGGCGCGGCGCACCTGTTCGCTCATATAATCTTCATCAACGCTCCCTCGGCGGACCAGATCCTGATAAATGGTTGCTATGATATCGGCATGTTGAGCCGGCGCAATCTTACGATAATCTGGGAGCGCACAGGTATCCCACAAAAGTTCAATCCGCGCAGGCGTCGTTGCAAGCCGCACAATGTCTTCGTCTTTCGACAAATTTTCAAGAGCCTGCTGATCAACAGCGGGCAGAGCTTTGGTCAAACCGACGACCGGCGTTGGTGTATCCAAAGAATAGAGCAAGGCATTCAGCGAAGAAAAGTCGAAACGACCCGTTCGCCATTGTAAAACTTTTACCGGATCAAAACTATGGGCTTCGACCCGCTCAACCAATTCGTCATCCAGTGGTTGAACCTGACCCGTCACACCAAAAGTGCCATCGCGCAAATGACGACCAGCGCGACCAGCAATCTGCCCAACCTCGGCAGGTGTCAGATCTCGGAACTGATAACCATCAAACTTGCGGTTCTGCGCAAAAGCGACGTGATCGACATCGAGATTAAGCCCCATGCCAATGGCATCGGTCGCAACCAGAAAATCGACATCACCCGATTGATAAAGCTCGACCTGCGCATTGCGGGTACGCGGGCTCAGTGAACCCATCACCACGGCCGCACCACCACGCTGGCGGCGGATCAGTTCAGCAATCGCATAAACTTCGTCACTCGAAAAAGCGACAATGGCCGAACGGTTTGGCAGACGGATAATCTTCTTGGAACCGGCATAAGTTAGATGTGACAAACGCGGACGCGTCACCACTGTGATGCCACGCAGCAGCTTTTCCAAAATACCGCGCATGGTGCCAGCGCCGAGCAACAGCGTTTCCTGCCGCCCGCGCAGATGCAAAATACGATCCGTAAAAATATGCCCGCGTTCAAGATCGCCAGCGAGCTGCACTTCATCGATAGCCACAAAAGGCATATCCGTTCGGCGCGGCATGGCCTCAACAGTGCAAACAGAATAGCGCGAATTGGGTGGCGTTATTTTTTCTTCGCCGGTGATCAGCGAAACATTGGCCGCGCCCACTCTCTCGACCACACGATTGTAAACCTCGCGCGCAAGCAAGCGCAGCGGAAGACCAATCATGCCACTGCCATGTGACAACATCCGCTCAATCGCGAGATGCGTCTTGCCGGTATTCGTCGGCCCAAGCACCGCAGTCACACCGCGGCCGCTTAAGGTTAGCGGCAGATCATGGGCAGGGAGTTGGTTCATGCCAATTGTAGAATTCCCGGAACAAATGCCATACATAAAGCTATGCGATAGCACTATATGACTTGAGCCGAAAGCGCTCCTGTTAAGTTTAGACCTATGTTCTTAAAGCAATTCCGGCGCGGTCAAAGCCGCGACTGTTCTAGCCGGAACTCTTGCTTCATGCACCCTCAAAAAAACAAAACGGCTTATCCATGGCACTGCGCCTCAATACACATGATTCACGCTGGGTTTTAGATGCCCGAACATCTTAACGAATGTGCCTTTTAACGAATGGAACGACTCTGGAACGAATCAGCGACGAATCGCTGACTCTGCGTTCTTCGCCTTTTGTTCACGGCAACATATAGATGCTTACGCGTATCTTGCTACTATATGCTGAATCGCAATTATTAATGGGCGAGACTTTTCGAGTATGAAACTGCGATTCTGTTAACCTTTGCGTCTAATCGGCAAAATCCGCAGAACGCGATTAAATCACCAGTTTCTAAATTATCATTTTTTTCCGAGCCTTAGCTCAACTCAAGCCGGTTAAAAGCGTCTTTTCATTAACCTTCAGTTCAAAGCCAGAACGAATCGGCGACGAATCGCTGATCAATCGATTTTCTGTTTTTGTTCTCACAATATGTAGTGGCTCTGTCGCTGGAATCCCCATAGGGCAGCGCATAGTGGCTGCCCTATTCTCGTTCCAACGCGTATCGGCGTTAACTTTTAGGCTGTTTAAGGCCGTTCCACGCACATGGCCACACCCATGCCGCCACCTATGCAAAGCGTAGCAAGACCGCGCTTTGCGCCACGACGTTTCATCTCATAAAGAAGCGTTGTCAGCACGCGTGCACCTGATGCGCCTATCGGATGACCGATAGCGATCGCCCCGCCATTCACATTGACGATCTCTGGATTAATCCCTAGATCACGCACCACAGCACAGGATTGCGCGGCAAAGGCCTCATTCGCTTCGACCAGATCAAGATCAGCAACTGTCCAGCCAGCCTTTTCGAGCGCTTTGCGCGTAGCAGGAATTGGTCCGGTTCCCATGATCGATGGATCGACACCGGCTGTTGCCCAGGAAACAATCCGCGCAAGCGGCTCGACACCGCGCTTTGCAGCTTCATCCGCTTCCATCAGAACAACCGCCGCAGCACCGTCATTAATGCCGGACGCGTTGCCAGCCGTTACAGTGCCTTCTTTATCAAAAGCAGGCTTCAGCTTGGCCAGCGCTTCAATGGTCGTCCCTGCACGAATATATTCGTCAGCAGACACAATGGTTTCACCTTTTCGGCTTTTCACAGCAAACGGAACAATTTCATCATCGAAACGCCCGGCCTTTTGCGCGGCCTCTGCCTTGTTCTGCGAAGCAAGCGCGAAACTGTCTTGCTCATCACGACTGAGATGCCATTGTGTTGCGATGTTTTCGGCGGTGATACCCATATGATAACCGTGGAAAGCATCGGTCAGGCCGTCCTTGATCATCGTATCGATCATCTTAAAGTCGCCCATCTTCACGCCACTGCGCAGATGCGCGCAATGCGGCGCCATCGACATGGATTCCTGGCCACCTGCCACAATGATTTTCGCATCACCCGAAAGAATCTGCTGCATGCCAAGCGCCACGGCGCGCAGACCGGAACCGCAAAGCTGATTGATTGAAAACGCGGTCGCCTCAACCGGACAACCAGCGGCCATAGCGGACTGACGGGCGGGGTTCTGCCCCTCACCTGCCGTCAGCACCTGCCCGAGAATAACTTCATCAACGTCCGCTGCATCAACACCGGCGCGCTCAAGCGCTGCCTTGATTGCAACGGCTCCGAGTTCATGTGCGGGTACATTAGCGAAGGCGCCATTAAACGCCCCCACAGCGGTACGCGCGGCACTGGCGATAACGATTGCTTTCTGGGCATGTGATGCAGTCATTCTTTCCTCCTTGAAAATTACCGACAGAGAAAGACCAAAACGCATCGCTTTGCAAGTTCCGTGGAATACGGCGATGCGAAGTATTTTTGCTCAAATCAATAATCTGTTTCGTCATTCAGCGCGCAGTTAAAGCCACACGCCTCGCGCAACACGCGTTAAGTTGAGATGACGGAAACCAAGGAGATCACTATGTCCGCGCTCACCCTAGAAAAAGCCAATGCCATCATCACAGCCGCCTTTGCGAAGGCAACTGAACTGAAGCTAAAGCCATTGGCCGTATCAGTTTTTGATGCCGGCGGTCATCTGAAGGCTTTTCAAAAACAGGACGGTGCATCGATTCTGCGTTTTGAAATCGCATCCGGAAAAGCTTTCGGCGCTCTCGCTGTCGGCGCTGGATCACGCTGGCTTAACAATCAAGCAAAAGAACGGCCGCATTTCCTTGAAGGTCTGTCCAACGTTTCCGGGGGTAGAATCGTACCAGTGCCGGGCGGCGTTCTCATCAAGGGTTCCAACAACGAAATAATCGGTGCGGTTGGTATTTCCGGCGACACTTCGGATAATGATGAAATCGCCGCTGTTTCGGGAATTGAAGCCAGCAATTTTGTCGCTGACGCTGGCTAGCGTGATAAACGCCACGTATCATTCAAGATATGTGGCGTTTGCATCCCCACTAAGGGTAATCCTATCTCAAGTTTTTATCAGCGAAACTCGTAATTGCTGCGGGCGTAAGGCTATCAGAACTCCCCACCTGACACGGTGTATCTGATATAAATTTAGATACACCTTCATTAACATCTGTACTTTTAAATACATCTAATAAGAAAATTGATGAATTTAATGACAGATCTCCATTATGTATCAGTATATTAAAAATACCGTCCATGAATAAACCCATTTTTTAAAATTATCTAAAATAACAATTATAAATAGTATCAAAAATCATGTTTTAATTATGATTTTTTACCTTACGGTAAAAATATGAATTCAGACAGCTGTAAAATATTAATAAAAAACGCCGCTTCCGGAAACCGGAAACGGCGTTTTTGAAAATCACCTTTCAGCTGCAAAGCAGCCTAAGACTATTCCTTAGCTTCGAGGACCTGACGGCCACGATACATACCGCTCTTAAGGTCGATATGATGTGGACGACGAAGTTCGCCCGAGTTCTTGTCCTCGACGTAAGTCGGGGCCTTGAGTGCGTCTGCCGAACGGCGCATGCCGCGCTTCGACGGAGACGTTTTGCGTTTAGGTACTGCCATGGATTCAGCTCCACTGATCGATCAATAAACGTCCGGCACGGCCCCGAGGAGCCTGTCACATCGGACAAAATTCCGGAAAGTCACGTGCCTATACACGCTCTCGCGGCATTTGACCAGCGGAGTCTTATCTTTTTTCCAGCTATTGAACACAAGCGACGTAAGGTCCGGCGCGTGAAGCGCGTCCAGCAACAATACGCGAGATACGTTGCATGTTGCGCGTGGGCTTTGCTGGATTGCGAAGCGTTGGATTGGGAAGCGTCACCGCGAGCAACGCGGATTGCTGTGCATTCAGCCGCGATGCGGGTCGTTTGAAATAATGCTGAGCCGCAGCTTCAATGCCGTAGATACCCGGACCCCACTCAGCAATATTGAGATAGATCTCCATAATACGTCGCTTTGACAATACGGCATCGGCAGCCAGTGCCAGCGGAAACTCCAGTCCTTTTCGCACGTAAGACCGACCATTCCAGAGAAAAAGGTTCTTCACTGTTTGCATGGTAATGGTCGAAGCACCGCGACTAGGCGCACCATCGCTGTCGAGCACGAGACTGAGCTGGTGCCAGTCCACGCCGCCATGGCTGCAAAACTGTCCATCCTCGGCCATCATCACCGAATTCACCAGAACAGGTGCGACATCGTCGATACTGACCCACTGTCGATCAACACCTTGAAAGAGAACGTAGTCCTTAACCATCAAAGTTGAAATCGGGCGCACAAAGGGAAGTGAATAGAGCAGAATCAGAAAAAGCGGAACAATGGCGAGACCGAGCAAAATCTTGAGCATAAGGGCAATCCTGCCACCCCAAACGGGATCAGCCAAGTAATTGCGACCATCTTTGCTCCTGAGAATGATTTTTGCCACATCCACCGCCCGTTATTCCATATCAAGCGACATAAACTATTCCTTAACAATAATGAACCTGATTCCATAAAGCTTCTGACAAGAAACAAACTGTTTGATGACCGCTTGATGAAAAAACCTGTGCTGATCGTTGTGCCCAGTTGACCAAATCTGCACTTTCGTCCATCCCCTTGGATATGGAAAACGTGTCTGTCGATTTTGCTCAATCCCTGCATCTGCACGCTCTCGAAGTCGAGACAATGCTGGTCGGGCTTCTGGATCTTCGTTTACGTACCGGTGAAGTGGCGCGCCCCGAGCGATTACTTGCTGCTATGCGCCATGGCGTATTGAACGGCGGCAAAAGACTGCGCCCCTTCCTTGTTGTTGAGAGTGCCGCGATGTTCGGCCAGCACAGCGATTCTGTACTGCGCGTGGCAGCGGCACTGGAATGTATTCACTGCTATTCGCTTGTGCATGATGATCTGCCTGCGATGGACAATGACGATATGCGACGCGGTCAGCCAACCGTGCATAAGGCTTTTGATGAAGCCGCAGCAATTCTCGCAGGCGATAGCCTGCTAACCTATGCTTTCGATATCGTCGCCTCAGACGAGACCGATCTGCCCGCCAGTATCCGCATCGAACTCGTATCGGCGCTTGCGCGCGCATCGGGCATTGGTGGTATGGCAGGTGGTCAGGCACTTGATCTGATGGCAGAAGATAACAAACCGGATGAAGCAGGCATTATCACGCTGCAAGCAATGAAGACCGGTGCGTTGATACGCTTTGCCTGTGAAGCGGGTGCGATCATTGCAGGCGCGTCACGTGAAGATCGCGAGCGCATGGCGGAGTTTGGCTCAGCCATCGGCCTCGCCTTCCAGCTTGCAGACGATCTTCTGGACGTGACTGCTGATGCAGCCATAATGGGCAAAGCAACTGGAAAAGATGCAGCCGCAGGCAAAGCCACGCTCGTGTCGCTTCATGGCATCGACTGGACCCGCAAGCAACTCTCAGGACTTGTTGAACAGGCTGAAAGCCTTCTTGAGCCATTTGGCGACGATGCAACTATTCTCAAACAGGCCGCGCGCTTCATCGCAGAACGCCAGAGCTAACTACGGGCTGATTAGGAAGCAACCTTCTGACCAAGCCCGAAACGGTTCTCGATATATTCGGCAACCATCTTCTGGAAATCAGCGGCAATCTCAGGTCCGCGCAGCGTCGTCACCTTCTTGCCATCGACAAAGACTGGTGCGGATGGCGTTTCGCCCGTGCCGGGAAGCGAAATGCCAATATCGGCATGTTTCGATTCGCCCGGACCATTGACGATGCACCCCATAACCGCGACCGAGAGCCCTTCCACACCGGGATATTTCTCGCGCCAGACTGGCATGCTGCGGCGAATATCGTCCTGAATATTCTGCGCCAGTTCCTGAAACACCGTTGACGTCGTGCGTCCGCAACCCGGACACGCTGCAACAATTGGAATAAACTGGCGAAAGCCCATGGTCTGCAACAATTCCTGCGACACCTGAACTTCGCGTGTGCGATCGCCACCCGGCTCTGGTGTGAGCGAAATGCGAATTGTATCGCCAATGCCCTGCTGAAGCAGAATACCCATAGCAGCGGATGACGCGACAACGCCCTTGGTGCCCATTCCGGCTTCGGTGAGACCCAGATGCAGTGCATGATCGCAACGGTTAGCGAGCATCGTATAAACGGCAATCAGATCCTGCACCTGACTAACTTTGGCCGACAGGATGATCTTGTCGCGGCTCAAACCAATCTCTTCGGCAAGATTTGCCGAAATCAGCGCCGACTGCACAATGGCTTCGCGCATGACTTCTTGCGCGCTCAAAGGTGCACCTTCCGCCTGATTGCGATCCATCAGCGTGGTCAGCAATTCCTGATCAAGCGAACCCCAGTTCACGCCAATGCGCACCGGTTTGTCATAACGGATCGCCATTTCAACGATGTCAGCGAACTGCTTGTCTTTTTTGTCCTTGAAACCGACATTGCCCGGATTGATGCGATACTTCGCAAGCGCTTCCGCGCAGGCTGGATGATCGGCCAAAAGCTTGTGACCGATATAATGAAAATCGCCGACCAGCGGAACATTCATGCCGAGGCGTTCAAGACGCTCACGAATCTTCGGCACAGCCGCAGCCGATTCGTCCCGATCCACTGTAATACGCACGATCTCGGAACCCGCGCGATGCAAAGCTGCAACCTGCGCAACAGTTCCATCAATATCCGCCGTATCGGTATTGGTCATCGACTGCACAACAACAGGCTCGCTGCCGCCAACGATAACACCACCGACACTCACGCCAACGGATCGGCGACGGGGAAAAGGATGCGAAAAATAGCTGACGGTCTCGGAAGACATTGTGCTCTGTTCTTTTGTCCTGCTGCAATTGCCGACGCAAAACATAATTCGCGTGTCGGGAACCGCTCTTCGTACGGGCCTGTTTTCAGGTGGCGTAGCAAGGCGCAATTGTCAACGCCTGCCTGCATCGTTTTCTTGTTATATAATCACTTGCCGACGGCTTGTCGCCTCCTCATTATGCAATGATTCCAGAGGAGGAGATGAAACATGGCAAATGCTAAGGCCCGCAAAACCGCGATTGTCACGGGTTCCAATTCGGGCATTGGTCTTGGCATCGCCCATGCGTTGGCCGGTTCCGGGCACAATGTTGTGATCAACTCCTTCACAGACCGCAGCGAAGACCACGATCTGGCACAAGCAATCGCCAAAGAACATGGCGTAAGCGTGATCTATATTGCCGCTGATATGTCAAAGCCCGACGATTGCCGCGCGTTGATTACAAAAAGCGTCGATGCCTTTGGCAGCGCAGACATTATCGTCAATAATGCTGGCATCCAGCATGTCGCCCCCGTCGAAGAATTTCCGACCGAACAATGGGACCGGATTATTGCGATCAACCTGACATCGGCGTTTCACACCTCAGCCGCAGCGATCCCACATATGAAAAAAGCTGGCTGGGGTCGTATCATCAACATCGCGTCAGCGCATGGTCTTGTCGCATCACCGTTCAAGTCGGCCTATGTCGCAGCCAAACATGGCATTGTCGGCTTCACAAAAACACTGGCGCTTGAACTGGCAACCGCAAAGATAACGGCCAATGCCATTTGCCCCGGCTATGTATTGACCCCGCTTGTCGAAGCACAAATACCCGATCAGATGAAAGCGCATAATATGGATCGCGAAACAGTCATCCGCGAAGTCATGCTCGATAAACAGCCGACGAAGGAATTCGTGACCACTGCTCAAATTGGTGCGCTTGCGGCCTTCCTTGCAACGGATGCCGCAGCGCAGATCAATGGTGCCGCCCTGCCAGTCGAGGGCGGCTGGACCGCCGAATAATTAGAGTAATTAGTGCGAACTATCCGCGTATTTTGCCAGTCCTGAAAACGCCAGCACGACCAGCAACAGAACAGGCAGCGACAAGAACACCACGCTAAAGCCGCTATGCTTGGCAACAAAACCAATCAGCGAAGGTGCAACCAGCATCCCCGAATAGCCCATCGTCGTGGCAATCGACAGGCCAACACTTGGGTTGATGCCCGGTATATTGCCGCCAATCGAGAAGGCAATCGGCACCATGTTAGAGATGCCGATACCGCAGATAGCAAAGCCAAAGATCACGGCATAAGGGTGGCTTGAAATACCGACGATAACCATACCGACAATCGCAATCGACGTACAGAATCGCAGCGTGTTAATCGCACCGAAACGGTCGCGTACAACGTCGCCAGCAAAGCGCATGATCGCCATGGTCATGGAGAAGGCAGCAAAACCAAAGCCAGCAACGGTCACGGACGCGCCCAGTTCATCACGCAGATAATAAGCGCCCCAATCGAGAATTGCGCCTTCTGGAATCATCGAGAACAGAGCAATAATACCCACCAACCATGGCAGTGCGGTGCGTGGTAAAGTCAGCTTCTGCTTTTCACCACTTGGATGATAATGCTTATCGGCAATGATTGAAGGCCAAGCGAAGGCAAGCACGCCTGCGGCAACGACAGTTGCAATCAGCGCATGAATAGTTGAGCCAAGATGCGCGATGAGAAAACCACCAGTCGCGGCGCCAATCAGACCGCCAAGGCTCCAGAATGCATGACAGGACGACATGATTGCCCGACGCATGTGTTTTTCAACACCAACCGCATTCGCGTTCATTGCAACGTCCATCGCGCCGATCATGCCACCAAAATAGAACATAACAATCACGGCTGTGACGATATTGGGCACCAGCGCAATGACGAGCAAAGCCGGGACCAGACCGATTGCAAACATTTTCACAACGGCGCCAGAACCGCGATGTGCGGACAGCGCGCCTGCCACCGGCATCATCGAAAGCGAACCAATACCAAAGACGAGGATCATCAGGCCCATGCCACTGGTATCAAGCCCGAGACGCCCTGCAAATTCGGGTATTTTTGGTGCCCAGCCACCAAAAATATATCCATTCATCAGAAAGAGCAGTGCCACCGCAATACGCTCTCTGGTTACGATTGGCGCACGATCATTGAGCGCATCATTTCGTCCGGCAGTCTGTTCCATGGCTTCCTCAGTCACGACTTTCTAAAGCACATCCCGAAACGGGGGAACCGGTTTTCGGAGTAAGATGTGCGTAAAAACAAATAGATAGAGCATTTCTTCTGATTAAACTCAGTCTAGAAATGCTCTAGGCGTGTATAATCGTCATGCCTGATGCCCGATAAGGCGCAAGCACATCTTCCTTTGTATCGTGTTCGACAGCCATAACATTGACCGCCTTTATGGGTATGACATCGTGCGCAGCAACGGTGCCGAGCTTGTCGCTGGTGATTGCCAGCACAACCTTACGACTACGGCCCGCAATAACCCGTTTGAATTCCGCATCTTCCAGATGAAGTGCTGTAATGCCTGTTTCGGCAGAAAAGCCGCATACTCCGAGCATACAAAGATCAGGCCGCACCAGTTCCGCATCGCGCAAAGCACGCGCACCAACCGCCGCACTCACGCGACGATCAATAGGGCCGCCAATCATCACGACGTCAATCTTGTCGGACTGCAGAACGATTGCTGCAATCGACGGCGTGTTGGTGACAACCGTGATCGCATCACCGCGATCCACGAGCAGACGCGCAAGCGCTAAGTTCGTCGAGGAGGAATCGAGAAACACTGTCATGTTCGGCTCGATCAGACCAGCCAGCGCAGCGGCAAGCGTCGTCTTGGCCTCTGGTCTTTCCGTATCACGTTCAGCAAGTGGCGCGTAGGAAGGAGCGGCCTTCAAAGCACCGCCATAGACACGCTTGCAAAGACCTGCCGCCGCCATCTCGCGAAGGTCACGTCGGATTGTATCTTCCGAAACACCAAAGGATTCAGCGAGCTCGGTCGCCAATACGCGCCCCGACTGCTCAAGCAGTTGCTGAATGCGCGCCTGCCTTTCGTCCAATAATAGCTCTGTCATCGCTCGTTCCTACTACTATGCACAAACATGCATAAATCGGTAAAAACGTGCATAGCAGATTTTTATGACCGTGCAAGCAAAAGAAAACGCCGC
>NZ_JBBGYW010000010.1:0-135323 GCF_037479515.1 Ochrobactrum sp. MYb379 | reverse complement strand
TACATTTACATCATCGAGTAATACTACGAAATTCGATGTAAGCAAAAGTAACGTAGACAAAAGATCAACGAGTAGCACGCTCTATGTCAATGCAACATTGAACAATGACGGAGGCCTAGAAGCCTTAGCCTATTTCTCTGACACCGTTAAAGAAGATGCAGTTACGATTACCGCAAGTCTCCTCGACAACCAGCCTACCCAACCGCAGGATGCTCAATTTAGCTTTAAAGAAATTGCTTACAATCTTACCCTGAAAAAGATCAGCGATGGCGCTGCAGCCGATGGTATCGCACAAGACAGCGCATCAGTTATCATCAAGGACAAGAACAATAATACGCCTACCAGCGGAACATTCATCATTACATTTACATCATCGAGTAATACTACGAAATTCGATGTAAGCAAAAGTAACGTAGACAAAAGATCAACGAGTAGCACGCTCTATGTCAATGCAACATTGAACGATGACGGAGAACTCGAAGCCTTAGCCTATTTCTCTGACACTGTTGAAGAAGATGCAGTTACGATTACCGCAAGCCTGCTCGACAATCAGTCAACCAAAACGCAGGATGCTCAGTTTAGCTTTAAAAGTGACAAATGGCTGCTAACTGCAAAAGATGCATACAGTTATGCCCAAGCAGATGGTATACAAACCAACATTATCGGGGTTAACATAAGCCTGAATGGCAAATCGGTACCAGAGGGCCTAAATCCTATAATCCAGTTAGAATTAGATAATAGCGATGTTTCTTTCGATCTGAAAGCTGCACTGCCCGGCTCCACATCTTCTAAGTATCTGATCAAGGCTAGACCTAACGATACAGGCGATTTCAACGATTGTTTAGTAGGCTTTAAAGCAGACAAGCCTTGCTCAGTAAACGTTTCGGTTAGCGTACCCAGCGTGAAAGAAATAAAGCCTCAATCTATACCTTTTTCTTTTCGACCAAACTATATACTTAAGTTGGAAAAACAAATTGATAATCAGAAAAATGACGGTAGTGATAACTCTTTGGTTGCCAAAGTAACAACAAATGACCCTAACGGACCAAATAAATCTTTCTTAATTCGATTTTACACTGAAAATAGTGACTTTGTGCTTTTCGATATGGCGGGTGTCGATATAGATAAAAGCCGATCAAGGCCGACTGATATATATGTCAAGACTAGATTTATTAATGATAAGGATCCCTATCAGTGGGTACAAGCTGGGTTTTATAGCTACAGCCCTGGAACGGTAACTATTCGCGCTCAAATATTCGGGTATTACAATTCAGACGCCCAAAAAAGTGAAGATTTCACTTTTATAGACTATGATCCGAACCAATTTGTGTTCGATAATAACATCTTTCGCTCGACCGAAAATGTAACGGCATACTATAAATGTTTAGATACAAAAGGTAAGCCAATTATTGGGAAAAATATTATATTCGCCATATCGGATGCGAATTTTTATATCAACAATACCGATAAGCCCGTAGAAAAACAGACAGACTCCAACGGCATTGCCCAAGTTCAAATCGGAGGATTGTATACAGGGGTAAACGAAGTAACAAATCTGGAAATATATGTAGACAATTTACCAGAATATAAAAAATTGTTTTACTATAACTCGTCACCGTTCAAAATAAGTATAGGTGAACCAGAAAAAGTCGGATCAGAAATTCTCTGTAACTTAACGCGCTTTCCGCCGGGAGACGATCCGATACAGGTCCAGCTTTCAATTGTAGATGAATCTCTTACCCCAGACGAAGACGTATATTTTGTTCTCAATAACTCAAACAAGATGACGGCAACGGTACTTTCAACACCTTACAACGTCAGCTTAGCGTCTCGAAAAAGTAAAACCTCTAGGCTCTACGTATCTTTCAAAAATGGTGACGATGAGCAGTATAGAAGTGTACCTATCGTTTTCGAGTAGACAGGCCAATAGGGGTTTGATGGAAAATACGCTCTTCCAGCAGCATGTACCTGGCAGCATGAATATGTCGATCACGCCACTGTTGCGATAAAGACAGCACTAACGTAAGTAAACGTTTACGGTCACCCTAAGCCCCAAACTCCCCCAGTCCGCGGGGGAGTTTGGGGCTTTTGATCTGACCTTATGAGGCGCATTTTTCTAGCGCGATTTTCATGGCGAACGTGTTGAACGTGATGTGGCCCGCAGAAGAATGGGGTCTGCTGCGGCTATAACCCTTCGTTCATGCGGTGATTTTGATACCAGTGTGAGCGAGTGTATCGATGCACTCGACGCGGAAGCTGACATTGGAGCTCTCGATGAAACGGTTCCTGGCAGGTTTCCCAAGCGCAATCCAGTGACGATCCACTTTGGTCCAATCCGTCCATCGCGAACAGCGTTGATAGTGAATTCAGCCCCGTAACACCTCGGGAATGGCGCCCGTGTTTAGGCTGTGTTTGGCCGTAATCTGGCAAAGAATGAATGCTATCAGATATTTACTCAACGGCTCGTCGTTAGATTTGCTTTACTGTCGCACCCGATTCTGATGCCATACCGATGTCGAGGATGGTCCTGGCCGATGCGGGC
Organism: Ochrobactrum sp. MYb379; assembly: GCF_037479515.1. Taxonomy (NCBI): domain Bacteria; kingdom Pseudomonadati; phylum Pseudomonadota; class Alphaproteobacteria; order Hyphomicrobiales; family Brucellaceae; genus Ochrobactrum; species Ochrobactrum sp. MYb379. The sequence goes on along the minus strand of NZ_JBBGYW010000010.1, from coordinate 132,781 downwards.
GACCTATCGCGTTTCAATCACCACCGCTATTTTCGGAAGCTTTGGGACATGGCTCTGACAACTATCCGATCACGCACGTTTCGAGATCTGGCAAAGCCCTCCAAATATGGAAACGCGCGATCGAGCCAGACCTGCGGATGGTGGTTCAAGTTGCTTTATTGTTGCACCCCAATAGCTTTTGAGACAGATCTGAGCGCTACATTACAGAAGATCCATGCGACCCCAATTTTACGCCGCAAAGCTTTTAGCAATCGCCGCCAGAATGCCTCGAAACGAGCATACAGCAGCCATAACTAGCGAAACATATGGATGTGTTACAAACTTATCGTCAATTGATGAGCGCATAGTCTTTCGGCTTTTAATCAGCCGAGTTTTTTGAATGTTCAAAGACCGTCATTCTTTTGTGGGTTTGAGTGTACCTGTTGACCCTGAGCAATCTGAAAGAAATGCTAGCGGAACGGGACATTGATCTCGATCATTTAACTGTCCATCGTTGGGTCATCTGTTTCAGCCCCAAACTGCTTGAGCGTTTCTATCGGAAGAAGCGTCAGGTCACACGCAAATGGAATCTCGGTGAGACGTACATCAAGGTCAAATGCGGGTGGCTGAACTTATATCGTGCGTGCGCCAGCAGTGGCGATACGGTTGAATTCTATTTCAGCGAAGACAATAGTTTGAGCACTGCCAAACGCTTTATAAGCAAAGCTCTGGCCCAACACGGTAGGCCAGAGCGAATAGTCATTTATGGAAATGAGGCCAACGGAATAGCTATAATGCAATGCGATACATAGAGCCTATTTAGACAGACTGGCAAACCGATTGCCATTCGTTCCAGCAAATATATGAACAATACCATTGAGCAAGATCATCGCTGTATCAAACGACGCACTCGCCCCATGCGGGGTTTCAAGTCCGAAACCGCAGCCGACATCACACTCGTAGGCATCGAACTCATTCACATGATGCGCAAACAGCAAGGCCCCTTCGTCGCTGCAACTGTTCTTTCTATCAAACAGCAGTTCGAAGCACTCGCTGTATAATCGCGTCCAGAGCCAAGCCGTACTCCGTCCAAATTAATTGGTTGTAAAACAACCGTTTATGACGAAGGCTTTTCAACACATTGCTCAACAACTTTCCCAATAGCCATTCTCTCAAAGCATCTGCTGGATTCTTAATAAAGTGGTGAGAGACTAAAACACTTGAATCAAATGTTTAAGCGAAAGGCCGCTAGGCCTTTCGCTGTGATTGCTTGTGTCATGTTCAGGTAACATCAATTTGCCAGATTTATAGGATTTTACTTCAAACAGGAACGCTACCGGTAAAATGACAGAAAATGCTTAAGAAATGGCCTGGAAACTTGCATTGGGGGTCGAAGCCGAATCCTTACTTGCTTTGTCCGAAATACGGAGAAATTACTATAGTAAATCATTGTTCAATTTCTTTAAATATAATATTTGATTATTGATCTTAATATTTATTTTGTATTTATTATTAATAAATACAAATTGAAATTCTAATTATAATTTCTTTGGTCGAAGATGTGGCGGAACATATGCTGGTCTGTTCGACACATCTATCACAATTGGCTCATCTATCACATTTGGCTCTATGTCATAATAAGTTTGATAAATATTTGCAGGAATAAATGTGAATCCATACAATCTCGATGCCTCATAGCGATGGTTGCCATTAAAGATACGAATTTTTCTAAGTTTATGATTTCCATCATAATGTTCTGTTACATCTATAGGATCTATTAATTTATCTTCATTCATTCTATCAAAATAATAATCCACTCTTGCTTTTGCTACACTCCGACTTTTGGATAAATCTGAAATCTTCACCCATGTAGAATAATTTGTTCTAGGCCTGTAAGAAGAAAACTCAGTTTTATACACTGGCTTTGTTGTATTTTTTATTTTATTAGCTTCTTCATCAAGTCTAAGCGAATGCTCGTTCATGTCTTCAAAATCAAAATTAAAATAAGATTTATTTTTGCCTATTCGTATATCATGACTTTTATTAATTGCTGAACTTAATGAAGTGCTGGGACCCGTATTTTTGGACGGACTCAAAGATGCATATACCGGTGAATTCTTATTATCGGGAGTGGAAAGTGATTCATAATATTTTATTTTATCTTTAACGCTACTTGGGGTCGGCTTGCTAGTTGGGGTCGGATCTGGTGACTTGTATTGTGGAGCAGATACTGGAGTCTTCTGTCTGTAAGCAACTACTTGTGCTTGGTTCATTGAAGGCGCATCGGCTTCCATTGCCGCCTCTGTAGCCATTTCATCCAGCATCAGTTCAATGGTGGCTAACTCCTCAGCCATCTCATCTTCACCAAAATGCCCCGTTGGATCAGTGCTATTGATAGGATCACCGGCACAATATGCGTATGGGTTTATGCCGCCTAGTCCGAAGGGGCTCATGCTGTCTGGCGATGTAAAGCGCCGCAGTGATGGTTGGTACAGGCGGTAGCCATTGCCTAAGTGATAGCCATCAAGCAAGTTGCTCTTGCGCTGCCCGGTATAGCCGATTGTGCTTGGTGTTTTTTGGTCTGAGGGTATTTCACCGTAAGGGCTATAGGCAATGTCATAATGTTTGGTATCAGCATTCGCATTGTCGACGCTTAAGACAGAACCATTGGCCTCTGATCCGGAAAGCCAGACACCAGCGTTTTCTCCTGTGCGCACCTGTGCAGCGCCGCCGCCCACAAAACGGACAGTGTCAAGTCCCTGTGATTGGTTGACAAGCGAAGAGCCACGATAAACGAATACTGTGCCGCCTTCGGATATAATCCTGTTTGCCGCATCATAGAAGAAATCGGTTTTCTTGCCGTCTTTTTCAACGGAGCGCAGATAACCAAGGTTAATGCCGGTATCATAAGTAAACTGTCGTCCTGATGCGTCCGCCACAAGATTGCCAGCCGCGTCATATTGATAGTTTTCTGTGGGGTAATCACTGTTTGAATGCGTAACCGAGCTCAATTGGCAAGGATCATTCATGTTGGTGTATGAATAGGTAGCAGTGTCTGGATCTCCACCCTGAAACGTTGTCACTGACTGGGTGATATTGCTGTAAACATCATAGGTAAATGTCTGGCTGGTAATTTCTTTGCCTTTTTCGTCCTTGATCAAGTCGCTGCCAGCGCATGTATAGCCAATCAGTCGATTGCGCTCGTCGTAGGTATAGGCCTCGGTGCGCACAGCGGCAAAGGTTCCGCTAACATTGCGCTTCATGACCTTACTGCTGAGTTGATGGTTCAGGTTATATGCTTGTTCAAGCCTCCAGCTGCTTTGATTTGAACTGCTGTCGACCTGACGGGTTTGTTCCCGGCCCAGTGTATCCCAGCTGATTGTTGTGGTCAGTGTAGCGTTTGTGAGTTTGTCGGTCGTTGTCGATTTGTAGACACGTCCAAGCGCATCATAGTTGAGAGACAAGCTGACGTCTGCGTCAGCGGCCTGCGTCGGGCGGCCATAGGCATCGTAAGCCCCGACTTCCCATGTCTTCCCCATAACATCTGTATAGCTTTTGGCCCGGCCAGCGGTTGTGTAGCTATATCCTGATGGATTTTGTTGCTGTGAGAAGGTCTCGCTTAACAGCCGCCCAACTTCATCGTAGCCGTTTGTTATGACTGCGGGGTTTAAAGGACAGGAGGCAAGAGTGCTGGTCGCAGTCACCAGTTGGGCCTTATCACTATAGGTAAATTCAACGTGGTCATCATTTGCTGTTTTTTTGAGGATTGCTCCGCCAAGTGCTGGCTCATACTCAAAATCAATGACCGGTGTTATGAACGGTGAGGTTACAGTGGCTGGCGCAGTCAGACTACCATGCGCCGTATCATAAGTTGCGGACCAACTGCGGCCGCCAACCGTCAAGCTGGTTACACGGCCCATCCCGTCAAATTCGCGCGTGCCCATGGATACATCATTGACCTTAATATCGACAGCAGCACTCGATGCGGAGGAACGGTCGTAAATTCTTTTGATCATATCATTTTGGGATGAAAGTCCTGTAGTACCTGAATCCGCAAATATTGGTCCTCTTGTAATATCCACATTGCTGTATGAATCTCTGATTTCATCTTTTAGAAGGCCAACAGAGTGTTTTCTGTACGCAGTAAAATCGACGGTTTTTTGATCTTTAGAGTCAGATACATTTTCTGCTCGAATAGTGTGAGAAGTAGATCCTGTTGGAGGGACATTTATGGAAATGATTTGCGACCAATTTCCTGTGTCTGAAACTTGAACCGGCACGCCATTGGGGGCATCATCAGCATAAAGTTCGAGAGCGCTACTAGGCTTGGCCGTGCCGCTAACAGTGAGAGGGCAAGCCTGTGATAGATTTGCGGGCGAGTACATTGGCATTTGCACAGTACCGCCGTCGAGGGGGTAACCAATACTGATGACTTCTGGTATTGCGACCGCTTGTTTTCTCTGTGCACTAAAGTTTACGGTTTTGCGCTCATTGACATCGGCAGCCAGAATGGTGTGAGAAGAAGATTCTGTTTGAGGGACACTTATGGTAACATTTTGCGACCAATTTCCTGTGCTTGGAACAGCAACTTCATAGCCAGCATCGGGTTTGCCATCAGCATAAAGGGTAAAAGTGATACCAGGCGTAGCCGTGCCGGTGACAGTGAGAGGGCAATCCTGTGATGGATTCGTCGGATCGTAGGCTGGCATTTCAACATTTTCGTTATTCTGGGGGTAAAGAATATTGATATTTGCCGATGGTGTAACGGGTTGTTTTCTAGACGCATAAAAGGTTACGGTTACCTTGTCATTCGTGTCGGTTGCATCTTCTGCACAAATAGTGTGAGGATCATCCCCCGTTTGAGCGACACTTATGCTGACGTCTTGCGACCAATTTCCTGTGATTGGAACTTGAACCGGCACGTTGGTATCAATGCCATCAACCAACAATCTGAGTTGGGCTTCGGGAGTTGCTGTACCAGAAACAGTGAGAGGGCAACCCGCTGATGGATTTGCCGGATCGTAGGCTGGCATTTCAATATATTCATTACTTTTGGGGACTTCAATACTGATGCTTGCCGGTTTTGTACACGCAGGTAATGTTGTGGTAATTGCGCGCCCAAATATGTCGTAATTAAAAGTTAACGACCGCATCAACTCATCGGTTGAGGTGCGTAATTGCTTCCACCCATCATATGTCTGTATCTTTTTACTATATGGATTTGGTGATGTACTATCGGGTTCAAATAGCTCAGCTGTAAGCGTGGCATTCGCGATGTTGATCGTAGTCACGATCTTACTCGATTGAATAGGGTTGGGGCCAGGACTTTCGCTATAGGTCGTTTTACAGCCGAAGATTGGATCGTTGATGCTGTAATTCTTGACGCCGTCAGGAGATGTCACGCAATCCATTCGCCCCCAAACATCATAGTGATAGGCTGAGGTTATTGTGTACAATGGCTCTGGATTTGTGCTTTCCGAATAATCTTTAAGCGTACTGCTTTCCAGACGACCGGCATTATCGTATTTCCTCGTTCCCATTACCTGCCAGAGGGAGGATGCAACGTTTAATTTGACTTCGCCCTGTATTGGTTTGCCCGCACCGTTGGCCGTAACGCGAGCTTTATTTCCAAGACTGTCGGTCACCGTACTCACTATACCGGAATTGCTAATATCATACTCGAACTGTCGCGTGTCGGCATATTCTCTGCCAGCTGCGGTGGTGGCAGTCAGGATGCGGCCAAGCATGTCATAGGTCGCCTGACGTTTAACGCCTAATGCGTTGGTTGTCTCCGTGACGAAGCCACTGAAACGCGAACACTTCTGCGAACTTGATGTCGCCAAATTATCCCAGGTTGTGACGGTCGAAGTGGTTTCCAGAGTGTCGCCATTAAGAGCGCGGGACGTTGTGGAGGTTGTACTGAAACTCTGCGCGGTCTTAGGATCGGCACTGTTTGTTGGCACACCATCATTCGGATAATGGGTATTCACGGTGTTAAACATCAAACCGAATTCATGCATAGATCCATTGCCGCCGCTTAGCGTCGCGGTTTTATCGGCATATTTATAATTCAACGTATTGAGCAACTGCTCGTTATTATCAGGGTTGTCGTAGGAGCGTTCTTCGGAAATAAACACGGCAAAGGACGTATTGCGATCCGGGTCTGACTGTGACAGCAGCTGTGTCACGGAATCCGGCATAGAATATTGGGTGTATGAATACCGTGTCTGGGATGGCTTTTCATCTCGAGCAATGGAACGTGGTGTAACCGTCTTTGATTTTAAGAAACGCCGTATCTGATGGTTTCTATTATAGCTATTGGGGTCCGCAGGGCAGCCATAGCCTGTTGCAGCATCATAATCTGTCTCTAGATCGGCTGCATAATATTCGTAAACAACGGTCCCCAATTGGGTCGTTGATCCGTTCCCATCTGTATATGAAGCAGACGTTGTCAGAATATTTGCATTATTGTCATAAGTAAACGATGTCGTGGCTGTGGTTTGCGCAAGTTGGCCAGTGTTTATATCCCTCCGATATAAGCAAACGGTCGTTTGCTTGGGACATTCAAAGTTCGCTGCCTGGCTTTCAAATCCTCCACCGGGTTTGGAATAATACACAGTGTTCTTTGCGACACAACAATTGTTCTTACTGTTCGTCTGCCCGACTAATTGATGAAAACAATTAAATTGCCGATCAATTCGGGTTTGAACGCCTACATTATCGGTATGGGTCTCCCGCGTATAATAAGAATATTGGGGGTCCGAACAATTATAAAGTGCGTCTACTGTTGGGTTTCGAGCATGAATGGCCGCTGCTGAATAGCCCAGAAAGTTATGACTGTTGCGAAGACCATAATCATAGTGAACAGAATAGGTTGGCTGGTCGCCTCCGGGGACATGTGTGAAGTCCGTCACATAGGGATGCAGACTGGATTTCATATCAGTACGCATGCCTGCAAAGCGATGGCCCTTACTCTTCGAATAATCCACATATTCGCAGAACCCACCTGGATGGGTAATACTATTGGCGACCTGTCCCCACGGGCCAAGTTGGCTCAAATTCGTGTAACCGATCTTCCATTCAAGGCCGTCAGCGACATCGCAGATAACTTTGCTTAAGTAACGGCTGTCATTAAACAGAAGGCAGAAATTATATCCTTCAGGGTTTTCTTTACCCTGAGTAGCATTCTGGCGATCTGGCAGAATAGCGATCCGTGTTGCAAGGTTCTTCGTATCGGGATAGCTCACTCGTGCAATCACGACGCCGTTTTCGTCAGTGATGGATATGAGTCGAAACTGATTATTGATAAATTTCCAGTCAAAGCTCACATAATGACCATTCGCTGATACAATTTTGAGTGGAACTTTCAAAGAATTCATCGTACTTGGCTTAGACAGCAATTCAAAACTGCCATCCTTATAAATAACCTTGTAGTATTCATCCTCAAACTTCTGGACGGAAACCTCCTTCAGCTTCGCGTCTATCAAAGATAAATTGCTGGAATTTTCTAAAACCTTGTAATTCGATCCGCTTGCAAGCGACAGCAACGTGGACCGCTGTTCATACGATGTAAAACCAAAGCCAAAGCCTATGCCAAAACCAAGATCAGCCCGAGCCATTGGTGAATAACTCAGCATTAGCGGTATGTCTGGACCCAAACCATTATTGGCTGATAAAGTCCCAAAGTTGATATTAATAACAAATTGCCCTGTGCGGGGATCAACGCCACCCGCCACAGAGCCGACAAAATCAGTCGCTTTCGTGAAGATTTGAGAATAGGCACTCATGATCTTGGGCTCCCATAAGTATAATTAAATAATATTAATTTACGTATCGATTGAAGTAACTCTTATAAAAATCGAAGCCGTATTTTATCGCATAGCTGGATGTAGAGCGGTTATAGATAATCGCTCTGTAGTGCTAATAATCGATTTGAAGGATCTTCTACGAGCATTACGCCAGTTCTAAGTACGATCATTGCAAAATAAGATTAGCACGGTTTCAATCCCGAAGCCGTTGACAGTTTTATTCGAACGAAGAATAATAGTTATTACCGAATACAAATTTTTATACAGCAGAATTTACTTACTGCATAAATTTATTGTTTAACTTACTGAGCTGCATATGCAAGTGTGATTGGATTCTGCGCGCCATCTGAGGACGTATTCTGTGCTTTTCCAGAATAATTGTTGTTGCTGAGTTCAATTTCATATCCAATCGTAATTGGTTTTGCTACATTGGATCGCGCTATTATTCCCCATGTGCAGCTATAACTATAATCATTATCATTAAAAGTAACCACTGGACTACTGTTAATAACCCAATTGGAAACGTTATTAGCATCGTTCGTCAATGGGCTTTTATCGTGATAGTCTATTAGAGAAAACCGAATATTACCTGTAAAATCTTGAGTTATAACATCTCCGTTAGAGGTGCATAGCCGTAAAACACAAACAATTTGTGTTGGATAAGTGTCATCGTTGTTGGCTTTTGTCACTGATTCACGAGAAAGATTGCCACGGAAACCAAAATCATAAACTATTATGTTAGATGTATCTGACATATTTATTTAATCTCCGATGTAAATTGATAACGTAATATATACGATATCCATGTTAATTTTTGCAATTTTAACTATATTAATAATTTATATTTTACGCATTATCTATCTTTAAGTCGTATAAATCTTTGTCCCGATTTGGATTTTGATTTCCGAAACCTGTTTGTTCTCCATATAGCCCTGTTTTATAGCGATTTTTAAATTTCCCGTAATTGCCATATTGGTCATATAGTACAAATACACATTCGTATTCAGACTCACTATCTTGATTCCATACTTTCTCTCTCTGATAAGTTCTCGTAATCGTAAATGCTCCTGGTCTGTCATTAACGGTTGCTGTAACGTACGGCCCCCAACCTAATTCAGTCTCTGTACTTTGTGGGCCAATATTCCACATATAAATACATCTTAGGTTTCCATAGTAATATACCTTATATGCTACCTGATTGTATTGCATGGCGTGACCAGGTCCCAATATTTCTGAACATACAAACCTTAAGTTTGGATCTCTTGCAGTTACATAGTAATTGGTGTATTGATTAGAGTCGACTGAAATTAAACTAATACTGTTAGTATCATAATATATTGGTTGACGAACTTCGAAAGTGGCAGGATTTACTGTATATTTAGAGCTATTAGCAGAATAAACTATTTGTCTTTTATTAGCAATATTGGGATTTGGATTTATAATTACACCAATTGTCTTAGGGCCACCACCAATATAATTAGAATTGTAAGTATATATATAAAATCGTATAGTTTGACGTGAATTATCAGAACCTGACGCGTCGAGCTCATTACTTATAGCATACATGCTGGTCTTTTTCGTATAATACCAGCTATCACCTAATGTATTAACTAATCCATTAGGATCTCTAAATGTAAATAGTTCTGTATCTTTATAGTAGTCTATTAGAATAATAGCATTTTCTAAAACTTCAGGTTTAACCAACATATTATTATTCTTTTGATTGGTTGCCTGTATTGTAACGTCGACAGCAATCATATTTAGTCCATTGGCGTATATAAAATTAGAATCTGTGTGGGTCGAAATGTAACTCACGCTAGTCCATACATCTGGATCGGTAGTCGGTGTATCAGTCATGTTATTTCCTTTCGTTGACGGTGCATAACAAATTTATCCGGATTTTTTTTGGGGGATACTGGTTTTCAGTACAGGTATTTGGCTTTTTTGACTCATTTCGTCTAAGAGACTGAATCATAATGAACGTATCAATATCAGGCTCTTGCGATACGCCGGGTGAGCAGACGGATGTTTGCGATGGAGACCAAGGCTGCAGCTGGTTGTGATACAAACAATTGATTTGAACGGAACTTGGATATGCTCTGGACGCTGTTACGCTACGAGTGCTTCTAACTGTTGTTTGATAGAGATGCTTTTTGATATTCAAAGACGCCTCGCTGTTTGCGCATCATGTGAGTGAGTTTGAAAACGGCAAGCGCGATGTCTGCTCTCTGTATCGCATTGCACTATAACTATTCTGCCGGTCTCGATTCCATCGATGGTAATGCGCTCTGGTCTGGTGTGGCGGGTCAGAGCTTTGCGTATAAAGCGTTTGGCAGTGCTCAAATTAGGGACTTTGCTGAAATAAAACTCAGCCGTATTGCCATTACTATCAAGGGTAATAAGCACAGCCACTCGCCTTTGACTTTGATATAAATCTCATCGAGTTTTCACTTCCTCGTCACCGATGTCCTCTTCCGATCCAAACATTCAAGCAGTCTTGAACTGAAGATGACGACGCAGAGATAGACCGTTGAATGGTCCAGATTGATGCCGCTTTCCGCCATAACGTCCTTCAGATCGCGAAGGCTCAACAGGTACCATCGAACACACAAGAGAATGACGGCCTTTGAACATTGAAAAAACTCAGCCGACTAAAAGCAGAGATACTATCAACTCACCCATGGACAAATAGTTCGCAACAAAACCTCATTTAGTCCATCAATGCGGATATCAATCACCCGAGCCTTCTCAATGTACAATTGGAAGCAATCTTATTTCACAGAACGGATTATGATAAATTGCAGTAGCGCATGAAATTGCACTGCAAAAATAACACTGCCAACAAATCTGCCCCGCATACTTTCGCTCACGTATGTGGGGCAAAACCGGTGGGATGTTTCTGATTTAGAGTTGGCGTCAGAGATGCTTTTGCTCACGATTTGTACATAACAACGAAGTTTGTCGATCATTTGCAGCAAGAGGATTCCTGCATTTGGTAAATCATGATTCTCTTTTGATATCCCGAAGAGAACGCTTCCCTCGCCAAAGCAGGCTGACACGCTTTCACTGAACGCGTTGCGTAGTCTGGTCACGGGTTTGGTTGAGAAAACCGAACGAGCAGAAGCTCGGCTTGAAAAATTGGAAGCTGAGAATGCAGCACTCCGTAAGGAGAATGCCGAGCTCCGTCTGGAAAACACCCGGCTTAAAGTCGAAAACCAACTCCTTCGCGATGAAATTGCGAGGCTGAAAAACCTGCCGCCACGACCACCGTTCAAACCGTCAGGGATGGCCAAGGCAACGGATGCGAAGGCACAGGATAAGCAGACCAGCAAGAAGAAGCCGCGTGGACCAAAACTGGATGTCGAGCGCGTTGATAGTGACGTGGTTCTTCATGCCAATGCTCCGTCTGGATCACGCTTTAAGGGCTACAAAAGCTATTACGTGCGAGATGTTGTTTTGCGCGCTGAGGTTATTCATTACCGGCGCGAATGCTGGGTAACACCGGACGGTAAAACAATTCTTGCGCCGCTGCCGGTCGGAATCGTCGGATGCTACGGACCCATTCTGCGACGGTTCTGTTTAATGCTTCATGCACAGGGCCAGGTGACGATGGAACGACTATCGACGCTGTTGAACGATATCGGCGTGGATATCTCGAAACGGCAGGTTGTTCGTCTGCTGGTCGGGAACCTGGATGGCTTTATCGCTGAAGATGCTGCGGTTCTGCATGCTGATCTGGCGTCAGCCGCCTATGTAACGGTCGACGACACCGGTGCCCGTCATGCCCGCGATAACTTCCATACTACCCATATCGGCAACACCCATTTTACTGTGTTCCGCACCACGAAGACCAAGTCACGGCTGAACTTCCCGTCGCTCTTGCGCGGCAATTATCAGGATTATGTTCTTAACGATGCGGCATTCTATTATCCGCTGGTGCGTAAAGCCGATCCTACACTCATTGCGCGGCTGCGGACCCATCAACCAAAACGCTTCCCCAATCAGGTGACGTTTCTTGAGTATCTTGTCAGCAATGGCGTTGATATCGTCGACAACAATACGGCCCGCATGTTCGGAGAAGCCGGACTGTGGGGAACCATCCGATATCACGGGCTTATGGGCGGGCAATACGGTCATTGTCTACAACGATGCGAGTCAGTTCCGGGTGGGGGACCATGCGCTATGCTGGGTCCATGCTGAACGCGTGTTGCACAAGCTGATGCCAGCAACGCTCCTGTAGGCACGACATGTCGAAACTCTGCGCAAGCTCATCTGGCTCTTTTACAAGCTCTTGAAAGACTTTGCCCGAAGTCCCAGCCATCGTGCAGCTCAGGCCCTTGAAGTCAGGTTCGATCGGATATTTTCCATCCGCACGGGCTATGCAGATCTGGATAAGCTTCTGTTGCGCTTACTGCGCCGTAAGCACGAATTGCTCAAAGTTCTTGAACGCCCGGAAATCCCGTTGCACACCAATGCGTCCGAGAATGATCTGCGCAGTTGCGTCACCAAGCGAAAAATCTCCGGTGGCACCTTGAGCCGGGACGGCCGTATCGCCCGTGACACCATGCTCGGCCTTATGAAGACATGCAAAAAGCTTGGACTGTCATTCTGGCATTATCTCGGCGACCCGCTTGGCATGCCCGCTCAACGGCCAGCGACCCCGGAACTCGCAAGCCTCATTATCGCAAAAGCCTGATCCTGCTTACTTACGACGGCCAGGCTATGAGAATGGGACCACCTGCCCTGCTTTTGTCGGGGCCTCATCCAGACTATCAATGTCTTTCTCAGTCATCCGCGCCTTCTTCAAAATGCAATTGGAAGCAGTCTTCTACCGCAAACCAGATTATGATAGGTTGTGATAATGCGCGATTGCCCAGTAAGATGGCACTGCTGCCAAATCTGCCCTGCGTACCTTCACTTACGCTACAAGCACCAATTCAGTGCTTATGTAAGCATCTATAAAGAAATAGATTATTCTTTTTCTGAAACTTAAATGCCGGATTTGTTTATCTACTCAGACTCTTTCAAAAAGTCTTCAAGCGATCCATCATCGCTGACCGCGAGCTCATCTCGGTCATGGGTATCTTGTTTCAATCATAATGCGATTTAGTTAAAATTGTCTAGCTACAACATGAACTCAAGCAAGAGTTTCGTTGTCGAGATAAGTAGCAACAGACAGCAATTCGCGTTTGCCAATTGCTCCGCATGCACATCAGCTTCGATATCTCCGCCCCCTTCCCCCGTTTCTACATCTGCGTAGCACAAGAAACCAACGGAGCACTTCGCCGTTAGGGCTTACAATATGAGCTTAAGCACGCTTGCCCAACTGCAATTATCCGAACCTAACGAAAAACAACGACCGCAACGGTTTGCGAAGCCCAATTCTAGATTCTACCTGATTTTAATCAAAGCTGGGCAAAAGGTGATTCCTCCACAAAAGAGCAGATGCGATGCCCTTGAGGTTCCATCACATCGACCGCAATAAAGGAAAAGCTGATCTAGCGATTCCATTAGACTGCGGTCTATTTTCTATAAATCGCTTTAATTTCAGCACCATAGATTGAACTCGATTCGTTAGGAACTCAATTGCCGCCAGATGAAAGAAGCCCGGTAACTCTTTGTTAATAGAGACCTCTTGCGGCAAAATAAGAATCGGACATAATGACGGTATTTAGGCGGTATTAGTTCCAGTGCCGTCACTAGGGATCCTAAGGCAATGAATATCGCAAATTCAACAGCAACTTTGTCGTTTGACGACATGATATTGATGCAAGGGCGAGAAATATCGCGCAAGCTCAATCAGCTGCGCCATGAGAACTTCCCACCGGATGCCCGTAAATCCTTACGGCAGTTTTCGATGGCTGAAGCTGCGTATTTCCTTGGTGTATCCCCCAGCAATTTGAAGAAACTTCATCTTGAAGGCAAGGGCGTTGAGCCAACCATTCTTTCCGGTGGCCGCCGCGCTTATTCTATTGAACAGGTTCAGGAACTTCGCCAGTGGCTTGATCGTAATGGCCGCGCCGAGGTTAAACGCTATGTGCCGCATCGCCGTGGCGATGAAAAGCTTCAGGTCATCGGCGTTGTGAACTTTAAGGGCGGATCGGGTAAGACAACAACTGCTGCGCACCTTGCGCAGCATCTCGCTCTAACGGGCCATCGCGTTCTGGCAATCGACCTCGATCCGCAGGCCTCCATGTCGGCACTGCATGGCATTCAGCCGGAGCTTGATGAATTTCCATCGCTTTACGAAGCCATTCGTTATGACGACCAGCGCAAGCCTATCCGCGACGTTATCCGCAAGACTAACTTTCCGGGCCTCGACATTATTCCTGCCATGCTTGAGCTACAGGAATATGAGTATGACACGCCACTTGCCATGCAGAATGGTGGCGAGGGCAAAACCTTCTTCAGTCGTATAGCTATGGCGTTGAACGAGGTCGAGCAGGATTACGATATCGTTGTCATCGATTGCCCGCCACAGCTTGGCTATCTGACGCTGACGGCTCTTTCAGCTGCAACATCCGTGCTGATAACCGTTCATCCGCAGATGCTTGATCTAATGTCTATGTCACAGTTTTTGCTAATGCTCGGCGACATTCTCAAGACCGTTCGTCAGGCGGGTGGGGCAGTGCATCTCGACTGGTTCCGCTATCTCATCACCCGTTATGAGCCAACCGATGTGCCACAGGCACAGATGGTCGGCTTCATGCAGAGCATGCTGGCATCCCATATGCTCAAGCATCAGATGCTGAAATCGACAGCTATCTCGGATGCTGGTCTTACCAAGCAGACGCTATATGAAGTTGAACGTTCATCCATGAACCGCGGGACTTACGATCGTGCGATGGAATCAATGGAACTGGTCAATTCAGAAATCCGCGGCCTCATTCATGAGGCTTGGGGTCGCTAGACTAAACTCTATTAGACTGCGGTCTAATTTCGAAATTATGGAATAAAATCAGTCTTATGCCTGGTTTGAGGATAAGAAAATGGCACGAAAGAACATTTTTGAGAGCGTTATGAGACCGGAAGCAGCGGAAGAACAGTCCGCAGCTCCGGTTGAAAGCGTTACACGTCGTTTCGGTGCCGCAAAATCTCTGTCTGCATCCATTGATGAACTCGCAAAGCAAGCGTCACAGAAACTAGATGGTGAGGCCATCGTTGAGCTTGACCCTACTGTTCTCGATGTTTCCTTTATCGCTGATCGTTTGCCAGAAGCGGATGATCAGGAATATGCCGAGCTACTCGACGCTATTCGCGAGCGCGGGCAGGACAGTCCTATTTTGGTGCGACCACATCCGCAGACCAGCGGGCGCTATATGATCGTGTTCGGTCATCGCCGTGCAAGTGTTGCCCGCGAACTCGGCATCAAGGTTAAGGCTGTTATCAAGCCACTGGAGGATCTTGAGCATATCCTCAGTCAAGGCCAGGAAAACTCTGCACGCGCCAATCTGAGCTTTATTGAACGTGTTCTGTTTGCAGCACGACTTGAAGATATGAACTTTAACCGCGAAGCCATTCAGGCGGCTCTTTCGGTCGATTATCAGACGCTGTCTAAGATGCTGACAATCCCACGCGCAATTCCGGAAGATATGCTTGTCGCAATTGGTCCAGCAAAGGGCATTGGACGTGATCGCTGGCTTGAACTGCGTAAGCTTATTGAAATGCCGGGGAAAGCCGATGCTGCACGTGAACTGATTGCGACTGATGCTTTTAGTAAGACGCAATCTGCAACACGCTTTGAACAGCTCTATGGCTATCTAAAAGGCGCTGGTCAGAAGAAGTCAGTAACGAAAGCTGCCGCAAGAGTAGGGACGTCGTGGACGCCAGAAGACAAAAGCGTCAATGTCACGATCAAAAAGACAGGCAAAACGGCAACGATGGCACTCGGTGCTGCAGATGGACAGCGTTTTGCCGAATGGATTTCTCGCAATCTCGATACGCTCTATGCGTCATTTAGAGATGATGAGACTTAAGTCAGTAAGCGTAATCTGAGTTGCCGGGATGCATAAAATGCATCTTGGTCAGTTTGAAATTGAAGCTTGAAGCGCCCTGTTTGTTCAGGTGCGGTGTCAGCTTTTAAAAATTACGTCGAGAGCAGGTGACGGTCACTTGCACGAACAATAGAAAAAGGGAAATCGAAGCAAAAGAAAAAGGCCCCCAAACGTCGCCGCGTGGAAGCCCTTCTCATTGGTTTAGCAGCTAGAGAATCGCAAATCTACGAATCACTGTCAAGTGTATTTAGCGTCATTTTGGCGGTTGGACCTCTTTTGCCTTGTGGAAGGTGAAAGAAAATGGAGTCTCAAATCGGTTTGACGCCCTTCGGTCGTCAACGGATGACTCATGCCTTGCTGACAGTTCAGCAAAAAGCACGGGAAATTCCGAAAGGGCTGGCTGTCGACAAGTGGCAGCTTCATCGCTGGCTTTGTGAGGGCAAAAGCGTTTTCGATCTCAGTGATCGTACGCTTGCTGTGTTGTCGGCATTGCTGTCATTTCATCCAGAAAACATACTGAGCGAAAGCAATGGTCTTGTTGTATTTCCATCCAACAAGCAGCTCTCGCTGCGTGCCCATGGCATGGCTGACGCAACACTGCGCAGACATCTGGCTGCGCTGGTCGATACTGGTTTCATTGCACGACAAGACAGCCCGAACGGCAAACGATATGCGCGTCGTACTAAATCTGGCGATGTAAAAATCGCTTTCGGTTTCTCACTTGCGCCGCTTCTTGCTCGCAAAAATGAGATTGAAGCAGCAGCAGAGCAGGTGAAGGCTGATAAAACATTGTTACGCGAAGTGCGGGAACAGCTCACTCTGTTACGTCGCGATATTTCAAAGACAATTGAATACGCGCTCGACCAGCATCTTGAAGGAGCATGGGCTGAAATCAGTACAGTTTTCAGAACTGTCGTCGACACTATTCCGCGCCGTGCTAATGCAGAAGAATTGAATGTTCTAATTCAAAAACTGGAACAGATTAATGCATCAATCAATAATACGTTGAAAAATAACGAAAAAGCCAAAGAATTGAGCGGCAGTGAATCTCAAAATGAGCGGCACTATTATGAATCAAAACCAGATTCCTATATTGATAGTAACGTCGCAGAACTTGAAACAGCTACACGCCCATCACTCAACACATCGCTGCCAAAGCACTTGCCTGAAAACACTGTCTCTCTTGATTTGGTCCTCAGAGCCTGTCCGGAGATTACATCCTACGCATCTTATCCAATCCTACACTGGCAACATCTGATCGACACGACAAAGAAGGTATGCACCTTTATCGGCATCGACAGCAGACTTCATCAGTTCGCTCTGAAGATCCTAGGTCAGGAGAATACAGCTATCGTGATTGCATATCTCTTGCAGCGCTATGAGCATATTAAGTCCGTAAGCGGCTATATGCGTATTCTGGTTGAAAAGGCTGCTGAGGATGGTTTCTCAGTCAAGGCACTCATGAACAGCGCTCTTCATGGCAAACGCAGGCAATCCTATGGGCCCCTACAATGATGGTCTCAGTATGGGATTTGCTTGAAAGGAAAGACCATAAAAATAGACGCCAGAATTTTCATCTGGCGCCCTTATATAATCTGAATAACGATGGTCTTACGACTGAGTGTCGATGACCGCCTTATCGTCATTCTTGGTTTTAACAAGTGAGACAACAATGCCTGCACCAAGGATTGCGAATGTAATACCGAGCGACCATGCCGGTGGGAACTTCTCCCAACCCATCAGGTCGGCAATGAACATCTTGGAGCCGATGAAGATCAGCAGAATGGACAATGCGTATTTGAGATAGGCAAAACGATGAAGGATCGCTGACAAGGCAAAGAACAAGGCTCTGAGACCAAGGATCGCAAAGATATTTGACGTATAAACGATGAAGGGATCCGTCGTGATTGTGAAGACAGCAGGCACCGAGTCTACCGCAAAGATAAGATCAGCAAATTCAATCATTACCAGTGCCAGGAAAAGCGGTGTCGCAAAACGAACCATCTTGCCTGTTTTGCCATCTTTGATGCGGACAAAGAACGAGTTACCATGCAGCTCATCCGTGACGCGCATATGCTTACGGGCAAAGCGCAACAATGGATTGCGGCTCAGATCAGGCTCTTCGTCATCCTTGGAGAACAGCATCTTGATACCCGTTACGATCAGGAAGACCGCAAAGATATAAAGCACCCAGTGGTAATTCGCGACAATAGTGGCACCAAGGCCAATCATAATACCGCGCAGGATAATGACGCCGAGGATACCCCAGAACAGCACGCGGTGCTGATACTTTCTCGGAATTGCAAAGAAACTGAAGATGAGCGCAATGACGAAGATATTATCAAGTGCCAGCGTCTTCTCAACAACGAAGGCTGTCAGATACTGAGCCGTTGCCTCACTGGTCATCTGCCACCAGACGAAACCCGAGAAAGCCAGTCCCAGCGTTATATAAAACGCTGACATTTTGAGACTTTCACCAATTTCAATCTCGTGGTCTTCTTTGTTGAAGACACCAAGATCCAGCACAAGAAGTGCCAGAACAATGCCGATAAACACCAGCCACATCCAGACCGGTGTTCCCATAAAGAGTGTAGTGAAAATTTCCATTTCCGACCTCTGTTTCATCTGACAAGGTCGGCGGGGATTTGTCCGGGCTGACCTCGAGCTTACTCGAAGTGGTCCGACATCACGGCTTCTAAGAAGCCGCCAGAGGGGCCCGGTCCACAGTGGTTAATTAGTAAGTGAAAATGACGTTTCAAGTTGGTCATGCGATTTTTTAGAAAAGAACCGTGTTAAAGGCGAAATCCCGGCACATTCTTAATTTTATAATGCGCCGGGCCGTTTAATCAGAAGCTCAAATCATCAAACGCCCGGATAATCGCATCTTTTGGGCTTTTGCTTGCAATGAGGCTCGCCAGAAGAATGCGCGCCTGACCGGGACGCAAAGTCTGCGAATGAACAGCACCCGCTGACACCAGATCATGTCCGCCACCGCCGCCACCATAGCCCGGCACCAGAACACCGGTTGGAACACGGCTTGAAACCACCACCGGGATATTCTGCTCGGTGCATTCCTTTACAGCTGCAACGATCGTTGCGTTCGCATTGCCAGAGCCCAAAGCGGCCAGCACAATGCCTTGGCTTTTAGCCTGAATGCTCGCCCGAAGATGCAGGTCGTCGCAACCGGGATGAATGGCAACAATATCGACCCGTGTTGTGCTGACAGATGCGGGCAGGCGGATAGCATCCGGTCTTTCCAGATCGCGCACTTCCCGAAATGCATCGGCGTGGTCACTGCTGAACTTGAATGCGCCCCATGCAGGCACGATCCTGCCGCCAAAGGAGATCAATACGCCTCTTTTGGCATTGGCCGGGTCTGTTGCGAGATTGATTGCAGTCGTCAGATTGTGTGGACCATCCGCATCGGGATGATCGGCAGTGAACTGCGCGCCGGTGAAAATCACCGGCTTGGAAAGATGGCGTTGCAAATGAACAAGCAGTGCCGTTTCTTCCATAGCATCCGTGCCATGCAGCACAACAACACCTTGAATTTCAGGATCGGCAATCTGGGTTGCAACCGCATCGGAGATTGTCTGCATATCGATCAGTGTCAGGCTGGATGAATCCTTGGCCATCAGATCAATGGGACGCAGCTGCGCGCCCACTTGCCCAAGCGTTGCAAGCAGATCGTCGCCATTGAGCGTCGGCGTGCTTGCGCCATCTTCCCCACGCTTGCTTGCAATAGTTCCACCGGTGGCGATGACCGCCACCAATGGTTTGAATTGCGAATTATTCACTCTGCCCCTCAATCAGTTATTTTTTGCGTCTCAGCTGCGCGTTCTGCCGCCAGACGATAGATTCGGTCACGCAAACTATACCAGCCAATAATAAGCGCGGGCACAATGATAATAAGCGAACCTATGGTGTAAGAGCCAACAGGATAATCTGCTGCCATCAGAACCAGAACGCCGAATAGGAAAAACAGCGTCAGAATGCCGGTGTAAGGTGCGCCAAACATACGAAAATCCGGGCGTGCAATCTCGCCTTTGCGCGACAAATGCCAAAGTTTGAGCTGGCAAAGAATGATAACGCCCCATGCCGTAATGATACCGAGCGAAGCGAGGTTCAACGCGATTTCAAAGGCAGCGGCTGGCACATAGGCATTGAGGACAACGCCGAACGCAGTCACGACCGCTGTGACAGCAATGCCGCCATAAGGCACACCGCTCTTGTTCATCTTGGCAAGCGCTGCCGGTGCCGAACCCGAAACTGCCATCGAATGCAGAATGCGTCCGGTCGAGTAAAGGCCCGCATTCAACGATGACAGAACCGCTGTCAGCACGACGAGATTCATGATGACGTCCGCACCCTGAACGCCAATCTTGCTGAAGAATGTTACGAACGGGCTTTCGCCACCCGAATAAAGCGTATGCGGCAGCAGCAAGGTGAGCAGTAGAACCGACCCGACATAGAAGACCAACAGGCGGAAGACGACTGTTTTAATCGCACCTGGCATGATCTTGCGCGGGTCCTCTGTTTCGCCAGCGGTGGTGCCGATCAGCTCGATTGAGGCATAGGCAAAGACGACGCCTTGTATGATCACAAGGGCGGGTAGAATACCGTTCGGAAAGAAGCCGCCGCTTTCACGAATGAGGTGGAACCCTGGCTGATGGCCATCAATCGGCGTGCCGGACACTACGAAATAAATGCCCACAACCAGAAAGATTACCAGCGATAGCACTTTGACAAGACTGAACCAGAATTCCAGTTCGCCGAAAACCTTAACCGAGAGCAGGTTCATCGACAGCACGAGAATGAGTGCGGTCATCGCAAACATCCACTGGTCGATACCTTCGAGCCAAGGCACGTAATGCTTGAAGAAATTCATGTAGAGTGCGACGGCTGTCACGTCTGCAATCGATGTCATGGCCCAGTTGAGCCAGTACATCCAGCCCGCGGCAAAGGCCATTTTCTCGCCGTAGAATTCACGGGCATAGGAGACAAATGAGCCGGAGCTCGGGCGATGCATGATCAGCTCGCCAAGCGCGCGTAGCACCAGAAATGCGAAAAAGCCACAGACAGCATAAACGAACACAAGGGATGGACCAGCCTGGGCCAGACGTCCGCCGGCACCGAGAAACAGACCCGTACCGATTGCTCCCCCGATGGCAATCATCTGAATCTGACGCGGCTTCAGCGCCTTGTGATAGCCGCGATCCTCTTCTGTGAAGAGTTCACGTTCGGCTGGTGTGACCTTGAAATTTTCCGTTGTCATCGCTCCTCCCTGAGAGCTCAGTTTTGAACAAGTTCTATAGCTTTTGCAGTGATCGCAATGAGTAACGGTAATGTTGAAACAGTCAGATACATGGAGCGCGCACGCGGCGCGGCAATGCATCTTTTGTTTTAATTGAAAGCATTGTTGAGAAAAGAAACCTCAGCACCATTATGGGCAGATTTCTTGTCACGCTTCAATTCGTTCCCATTGCATTTTCTGTAAAGCTGCATGACAGATTTAATGAAAGTCTTAACGCATATCAGAAAACGCGAGTCAAGTTCACAAGTGAGTTGACGATTGTCGCAGGGAGGAGTAACCGATTTCAATCTGTCATGCTGTCAGACAGATTTATCGTTTCGAGTTCAGGAGGACAAAGTGGTCGGAACGCGCATTGAACATGATCTGCTTGGTGCAAAGGAGGTGCCCGCAGATGCTTACTGGGGCGTCCATACGGCGCGAGCAGTGGATAATTTCCAGATCACCGGCGTCACCATTGGACGCTATCCCTATCTCGTGCGCGGCCTGACTTTCGTCAAAGAAGCCGCAGCACTGGCCAATCATGAGCTCGGCCTGTTGAGCGGCCAGCATCTGGATGCAATTGTAAGCGCCTGCCGCGAAATCCGCGATGGTGCGCTGCATGATCAGTTCGTGGTCGATGTCATTCAGGGCGGTGCGGGCACTTCCACCAACATGAATGCAAACGAGGTTATCGCCAATCGTGCGCTGGAATTGCTTGGGCATGAAAAGGGCGATTACGCGCATCTGCATCCCAACGACCATGTCAATCTCAGCCAGTCGACCAATGATGCCTATCCGACCGCAATTAATGTCGGTCTGATTGAAGCCATTGATGAGCTGGCTGATTGCATGGAACTTCTTCAGGCATCGTTTGAGCGTAAAGCGCGCGAATTCGACAAGATGCTGAAGGTTGGGCGCACACAGCTTCAGGATGCTGTGCCGATGACACTTGGTCAGGAGTTCCGCACCTTTGCAGTGATGCTTGGAGAAGATCGCCTGCGGCTGCTTGAATCGGCAAAGCTTCTGCACGAAATCAATTTAGGCGCCACGGCAATCGGCACCGGGCTTAATGCACCAAAAGGCTATGCGGCGCTAGCCTGTGAGCATCTTTCGCGACTGACAGGTCGCCCGCTGGTCACCGCCAGCGATCTGATTGAAGCAACGCAGGATCCGGGCGCTTTTGTGCATCTTTCAGGTGTTTTGAAGCGCGTTGCGGTCAAGCTTTCCAAGACCTGCAACGATCTGCGGCTTTTGTCGTCCGGTCCGCGTGCCGGTATCGGCGAAATCAACCTGCCAGCCGTTCAGGCAGGCTCCAGCATCATGCCGGGCAAGATCAATCCGGTGATCCCGGAAGTAGTCAATCAGGTGGCTTTTGCGGTCATCGGCAGCGACATCACGATCACCATGGCAGCCGAAGGCGGTCAGTTGCAGTTGAATGCGTTTGAGCCAATTATTGTGCGCTCACTCTCGGAAAGTATCAGCCATCTGGGTGCTGCCTGCCGCATTCTTGCAGAACGCTGTGTGGATGGTATAACCGCCAATCCGGAAATCATGGCGCGGCGTGTGGAGGAATCCATCGGTCTTGCAACAGCGCTTAATCCGCTGATCGGCTATTATGCGGCGACCAAAGTTGCACAGGAAGCGCTTGCCACTGGTCAGACGGTGCCGGAGGTCGTGCTTGCGCAGGGCCATATGACAGTGGAACAATTGCAGCAGGCGCTGAAGCCTGAGCACCTTGCCAATCTGGCGATTGAAGCCTGAGAATGAAGCGCATCGGACATTTAGTCTGATGCGCTTTTTTCTTTCGCCATAATGGTTGTGACAGCCAGCTTCACCTGACCGAGATGGCTCTGCATGGCCAGACGCGCCTGTTCTTCGGAGCCACTCTTTATCGCCTCGGCAATCTGGCGATGCTCGATGTTGGAAGCCTCGCGGCGGCCGGCCATCAGATTGACAAGTTCCGACTGGCGCGAAAGGGCCACGCGGGCATCAGCCACAATTTTCGCAAACATTGCATTGCCGGAAGCAGCCGCAATCATGCTGTGAAATTCGGTGTCGAGCAGCACCCATTTATACGGATCGGTCTGCTTTTCCATGCGATCGCAAAGATCAATGAGCTTTGCCATCTGATCATCCGTGTGGCGGATTGCGGCCCATCCGGCTGCTGGCACTTCGATGAAGGGGCGGGCCTCGATCAGATCGCGCGCCGAATAGCCGCCATAGCTCAGTTCCGGGCCGGGCGATGCTTTAAGAACATAGGTACCGCTTCCGGTGCGTGTATGAGTGAGGCCAAGCGTTTGCAGCGAGCGCAGAGCCTCGCGGACGATCGGGCGGCTTACACTGTATTTTTCAGCGAGTTGGGCTTCTGATGGCAAGCGCGTTCCTATGGTCAGTCGTCCATTAGCAATGGCCGAACGAATATCCTCGAAAACGATTTCCGTAGCACTTTTCCGGCTTACCGGACTGGAATCTGCCAGCCATTCAGTGACCACCTAAAACTCTCCCGCTTTTTAGCAACCTGTCTTACAGCTAGGCAATTTATGACAGCAGAGCAACAGTTGTTTGGGCAACTTCGTATTTAGTAGCAACTAAAAGAGGCTTGTTTCACGAGCTTGGTTCTGTATCAAAGGTACTCTAAGTGCTCAGATACGAATCCAGCTATCCGTTTGCGGATAAATTGGTAATGTCTGATTTACGAGCGTGCGGGTGGACGACGACCGCGCGGGATGAGGGACAACTACAGAAGAGTAACATTCATGTCTGTTCGGTTTAATCGGCTTTTACTAGCCTTTACGACTGCGTTCTGCTTTGCGACATCGTTAGGCGCTCATGCCGCAGAAACCCGGAAAATCGAGACCACGCAGGACGCTGATTATTTCGGCTTTGATCTGCGGACCGAAAAGAACGTCTCGCTCGCTCAATGTAAAAGCACCTGTCTTGGCGATAATGCCTGTCTGGCCTTTACCTATAATCCGAAGGTCAAGTGGTGCTTCCTGAAATCCGATTTCAATACGTTGAATGAATCTGTCGGCTCCATTGCTGGCAAGGTTGTGACAGAGGAAGCTGCCGCTGTTGCTGAAGCCGCAGCGGTCGCCGTTGAAGATATTGGCGCTGCACCTGCCATCTCGTTCTTCGCCGCTAATCTGGTTGACGAAGCCCGTCGCCTCAAGCGCGAAATGGCGGGATTGGAAAGCTCCGAAAGCCTGCGCACTTTGCGCAACGAAGCGGGGTCTGCTGGCCTGAATGGTGATCCACGCACCGCAATGGAAAAGTTCCGTTTGGCTGCCAGCATGTCGCCGGATGAAAGCCAGCTCTGGGCTGGATATGCGCTGTCAGCGCTTTTGACTGAACCGTCCAACGGACAGGAACGTTCCAAGTTCCAGCGCGATGCGACGTCGGCTTCATGGTTTGCCTATCAGACCTCGCGCACGAAAGATGACCGCGCACAGGCGCTTGCCGTCATGGCGCAGGCACTCGAAAAGCGCGATGCATCGCGCCCGGCCTTGCAAGCCTATGAAGCAAGCCTTGATCTCGTCAATTCCGCATCGGTTCGTGCCGTTTATGAAGATCTGAAAGCCCGCAAAGGCTTCCGCATCATCAATAATACGGTCGATAATGATAATGCCGCGCCGCGCATCTGCGCGCAATTCTCGGAAGAGCTGGTGAAAAGCGGTGTCGATTATTCGAGCTTCGTTACACTCGATAATGGCGCGCCAAAAGCCGTTGACGCCAAGGACCGCCAGATTTGCGTCGAGGGTTTGGAACATGGCCGCAATTATAATGTGACGTTCCGTCAGGGTCTGCCATCGGCTGTTGGTGAAGTGCTGCCAGCACCGGTCACATTGTCGATTTATGTGCAGGATCGTGCACCATCGGTGCGCTTTACCGGCGACAGTTTTGTGCTGCCTGCGAAAGCCCGTCGCGGCATTCCGTTGGTCAGCGTCAATTTGAATGCAGCCAAGGTCAAGCTTTATCGCGTTGGCGACCGTTCGCTGGCACAGCTTCTCTCCGGCTATCAGTTCCTACGCCAGTTGGACAGCTATGACATCAGCACGGTTTCCGAACAGATGGGTGCGCCTGTCTGGCAAGGCGAAATCGATATTGCAGGCAATGAGCTGAACAAGGAAGCAACGACCAGTTTCCCGGTTGATGAAGCACTGCCGGAACGCAAGCCCGGCGTCTACGTGCTGACTGCTGAGCCGCTGGTTCAGAAGTCCGATGATGAATATGGCACTAAGGCAACGCAGTGGTTTGTCGTTTCCGACATCGGCCTTTCGACTTATACCGGACAGGACGGCATCAATGTGTTTGCCCGCTCGCTGGAAAGCGCAGAGCCGCTTAAAGGCGTGAAGCTGACGCTGCTTGCACGCAACAATGAAGTGCTGGGCGAAGCGACCACCGACAGCGATGGCCGGGCGACGTTTACGCCGGGACTGACACGCGGCACAGACGGTATGGTGCCAGCGGTGCTGATGGCAAGTAGCGATGATGAGGATTTCACATTCCTCGATATGGCTCGCGCCGGTTTCGATCTTTCCGATCGTGGTGTGACGGGCCGTGCCGTGCCGAAAGCGCTTGATCTTTATGCATGGACAGAGCGCGGTATCTACCGCGCGGGCGAAGTTGTGCATGTAGGCGCGCTTGCACGTGACGATACCGCAACGGCAATTGACGATCTGCCGCTCACCTTCATCTTCTCGCGTCCTGATGGCGTGGAAGATCGCCGTCTCGTTTCCGATAGCAAATTGGCCGGTGGTCATGCCATCGACCTGACCTTGCCGTCGAACGCCATGCGTGGCACATGGTCGGTGTCGATCTATACCGATCCCAAGCAGCCAGCGATTGCCACGCAGATGTTCCTGGTTGAAGATTTTGTGCCGGACCGGATCGAGTTCGATCTGACGTCTGACAAGCCGGAAATCGCTGTGGGCGAAACCGCAAATATCACCGTGGACGGTCGTTTCCTCTATGGTGCGCCTGCCGCCGGTCTTGCGCTTGAAGGCGAAGTCACGCTTTCGACCAAGCGTCAGTGGGACCGCTTCAAGGGCTATTACTTTGGCCTCGCCGATGAAGAACAGGGCGAAGCCACACGCCTGCCGCTCGATGGCCTGTCAAAAGTCGATGACAACGGCAAGGCGACTTTCCCGGTTACAATCGATGAAATGCCGTCAACAACGCGTCTCGTAAACGCAGCCGTGACCGTTCGTATGCGCGAAACCGGCGGTCGCGCGGTTGAGCGCAAGATCGATGTTGCCATTCAGCCGGAAACCGATCTCATCGGCATTCGCCCGGATTTTGCTGGCGATGAAGTTCCGCAGGGCGGAACTGCAAAGTTCAGCATGATCGCCTCTGACAGCAAGGGTGATCGCAAGGCGCTTGATGGCGCACAATGGTCGCTGGTCAAGATCGAGCGTAATTATCAGTGGTATCGCAGTGGCAACAGCTGGAACTATGAGCCGGTCACTTTCACCAAGGCGATTGCCAACGGCAAGATTGACCTTACAACCGATAGCGAGGCTGAAATCAGTCTGCCGGTCGATTGGGGTCGCTACCGTCTGGAAATCGAAACAGCTGATGCTTCGGGTCCGGTCACAAGCTATGAATTTGATGCGGGCTGGTTTGTCAGCTCAACCTCGACCGAAACACCGGACGGGCTCGAAATCGCGCTCGACAAGGAACATTATGCGGCGGGTGACACGGCAGAACTGAAAATCTCCCCGCGTTTTGCAGGTGAGGTGCTCATCACCATTGGTGCGGAAAAGCTGCTTAAGACAATCACCGCAAGCGTGCCGGAGGGTGGCACGACCATCGATATTCCGGTGGGTGAGGATTGGGGTGCGGGTGCCTATGTAACAGTAACGCTGTTCCGTCCGGGTGAGGCTATTGAAAGCCGTATGCCTGCGCGTGCGATTGGCCTTAAATGGCTGAAGGTCGATCCTGCCGACAAGCAGCTTGCAGTCAAGCTGACCCCGCCTGAAAAGATCACACCGCGTTCCACACTTTCCATCCCGGTTTCGGTTGAAAATGCGGGTGGCGAGCAGGCCTATGTCATGGTGGCAGCGGTCGATGTCGGCATTCTCAATCTGACACGCTATCAGCCGCCGAACCCTGAAAACTGGTTCTTCGGCCAGCGTCAGCTGGGCCTTGAAATGCGCGATATGTATGGTCGCCTGATCGATGGTTCGCTCGGCGTCACCGGCAAGCTGCGCACAGGTGGCGATGGTGGCAATATGGCAGCGGAAGGCAGCCCGCCCACCGAAAAACTGGTTGCGCTGTTCTCCGGTCCGGTTGAACTCGACAGTGACGGCAAGGCAACAATTACTTTCGACATACCGCAGTTCAACGGCACCGCGCGCGTCATGGCGGTAGCATGGACCAAGAAGGCAGTCGGCCATGCGGTTGCGGATGTTATCATCCGCGATCCTGTGGTCATCACCGCTGGTCTGCCACGCTTCATGGCCCCTGGCGATCAGGCCAATATCCGCTTCGATATTGCCAATACGGATGCACCGGACGGCGATTATCGTGTGAGCCTTGAGACCACTGATAATCTCGGTGTTGAGGTTGGCTCCTATCCTGAAAGCATCGCGCTTAAAGGTGGCAAACGGCAGTCGATTACCGTTCCACTCAATGCTGTGGCCACGGGTGCGGGTGGTGTGACGATCCGGCTTTCCAACGATGCAGGCCTCAATGTTGAGCAGGCTTTGGCATTGCCGGTGCGTCCGGTCGATCTGCCGGTCACAAGCCGCCATGTCGTCAATCTCACGGCCAATGGCGGAAGTGTGAGAGTCGATGGTGGCCTTCTGTCTGAAAGCCTGCTTGATGGTGCTTTTGTCAGCGTTGGTGTGACGCGAAGTGCCGCATTTGATGTGCCAGCATTGTTGATGGCGCTCGACCGCTATCCTTATGGCTGCACAGAGCAGACCACCAGCCGCGCACTGCCGCTGCTTTATTTGAGCGAAATGGCTGCAGGTACGGAAGCGGCAGCGGGTCTGGAAAGTCAGGAAGAACTTAAAAAGCGCGTACAGGATTCCATCTTCCGCGTGCTCAACAACCAGTCTTCAAGCGGTTCGTTTGGCCTCTGGTCGCCGGGATCGGGTGATCTCTGGATGGACGCCTATGTGACCGACTTTCTGACGCGTGCCCGCGAAAAGGGCTATGACGTGCCGCAGCAGGCGATGCTGTCCGCACTTTCTAATCTGCAAAATGCGCTCGGCTATACCACCGACGTCAAGGAACGCGGCAACGACATTGCCTATGCGCTTTATGTTCTGGCACGCAACAAGAAGGCTTCAGTTGGCGATCTGCGTTACTTTGCCGATACCCAGCTTGAAAACTTTGCAAGCCCGATGGCCGTTGCCCAGCTTGGTGCAGCATTAGCGCTTTATGGTGACCAGCCGCGTTCGGAACGCGTGTTCAATGCGTCGCTCCAGCTCGCAACCAGCCAGTCCAGCTATGACTATAATCGCTCCGATTATGGTTCGCCGCTGCGTGATGGCGCGGCAATGCTGGCTCTTGCGTCGGAAACCAAGCCTGCGCCGAAAGTGCTGCCATCGCTGATTACGCTGGTCGAGTTCCAGCGCGAAAAGGCACGTTATCTCAGCACGCAGGATCAGGCATGGATGCTGCTTGCAGCACGCGGGCTTCAGGATGACAATGGCGCAATCAGCCTCGACATCAATGGCACAGCGCATCAGGGCGCGTTCTCCGAGCGTCTCAATGGTGCAGCCCTTGAAACGCAGCAGCTGGTCGTCACCAACAAGGGGCAAGGTTCGGTTGATGCGGTCGTCACGGCTGTTGCAGCACCTGCTCAGTCGCTGCCTGCGGGTGGAGAAGGTTTCAACATCGAGCGCACTTATTATACGCTTGATGGGGGAGCTGCCAATGTCACCGGGGTCAATCAGAATGAGCGCTATGTTGTTGTTCTGAAAATCGACGATCTGCAGGAATGGCAGTCGCGTCTGCTTGTGACCGATCTGCTGCCAGCTGGTTTCGAGATCGACAATCCGGGCCTTGTTTCCAGTGCCGATCTTGGCAATTTCCCATGGCTTGAAAGCACACAGGCAGCGCATCTCGAATTCCGCAATGATCGTTTTGTGGCCGCTTTCGACCGCTCTGCAGGCGAGAAGAAGCCGATTACGCTCGCTTATGTGGTGCGTGCGGTGACGCCCGGTCTTTACACCCATCCGGCAGCAACGGTTGAGGATATGTATCGTCCGCAATTTGCAGCGCGCACGGCGACAAGCATGATGGAGGTGGCGGCACCGTAAGCCATGATCCCGAAAAGTGGGAACCGGTTTTCGGACAAGTTCATGGCTAAACAAATGAAAAGGCGTTGGAAAATAGCAATTGGCGGTGCCGCGTTTCTCGGCATTGCCGCAATCGGAACCGTGGTCGGGCTTGACTGGCTCGACCGCGCTTTTCCTCCGCCTTTGCCGGAACGGCTGACCATTTCCACCGAAGTTATGGATCGCGACGGCGCTTTGCTGCGTGCCTATGCAACGCCGGACGGCTACTGGCGCTTGAATACGCGGATTGAGGATGTCGATCCGAAATTCGTGAAAATGCTGATCGCCTATGAGGACAAGCGTTTTTACGATCATGGCGGCATTGATTTCACAGCGCTTCTTCGGGCCGCGTATCAGCTTGCAGGGAGCGGCCGTATTGTTTCCGGCGGTTCCACACTTTCCATGCAACTTGCACGCCTTATCGAGCCGCGCGAAAGTCGCAGTTTCGGCTCCAAGTTCCGACAGCTGGCGCGAGCGATCCAGATCGAACGGCGGTTGAGCAAGTCTGAAATTCTCGAACGCTATCTAACGCTTGCGCCCTATGGCGGCAATCTGGAAGGTGTGCGGTCGGCATCACTTGCCTATTTCGGCAAGGAGCCGCTGCGCCTCACCACGTCGGAAGCAGCACTTCTCGTGGCCCTGCCGCAATTGCCGGAGCGCCGACGTCCGGATCGTGAGATGAAGAATGCTGTTGCCGCGCGGGATCGCGTTCTAAAACGCATGGTTTCGTCTGATGTTTTCACGAGCGAAGAAGCCGAGCGTGCATCGCGTGAGCGCATATCCGCGACGCGTCATCCCTTGCCTTCATTGGCCGCTCACTTTGCCGATCTCGCTTTGAAACAGGCACCGACCGAGGCCCGGCATCAGCTGACGCTTAAAAAGTCGGTGCAGGCTGGGCTTGAAGTTGTGGCACGCAAAGCTGCTGCGAAGCTTGGGCCAAAAGTATCGGTCGCCATGGTGCTGGCCGACAGTCGCAATGGCAATATTCTGGGTGAGGTTGGCTCCGCTGATTACTTCGATGGCAAGCGGCAGGGCTGGATCGATATGACCCGCGCCGTGCGCTCGCCCGGTTCAACGTTAAAACCTTTCATCTATGGGCTGGCCTTCGAGCAGGGACTGATTGCGCAGGAAACCATCATCGAGGACCGCCCGCAGGATTTTGCGGGCTATCGTCCGCGCAATTTCGATATGAGCTATCAGGGCGATGTCAGCATCCGTCAGGCGCTGCAAATGTCGCTGAATGTGCCGACCATCAGCTTGCTTGATGCAATTGGTCCTGCACGGCTCACCACGCGTATTCGACAGGCGGCGGTTAATCTGCAATTGCCGAAAGGTGAAGCGCCGGGACTGGCTATCGGCCTTGGTGGCGCGGGCATCAGCCTGCGCGATCTGGTGCAGCTTTATACTGGCCTTGCCAATGGCGGGCGAGGGGCAGCGCTTCGTGACGGCACCGAAGGTTCAGAACCTGTTCAACCATCGGCTCCTATTCTGAGCGAGCAGGCATCGTGGCAGATTGGCGATATTCTGGCTGGTGTCGTGCCGCCGCAGGGTGCTAAACGCCTCGGCCTCGCTTACAAGACCGGCACGTCCTATGGCTATCGTGATGCTTGGTCGGTCGGTTATGACGGGCGTTATGTGCTGGGTGTCTGGGTCGGGCGTGCCGATGGCGGCTCGGTGCCGGGCCTTGCTGGTTATGTTTCGGCAGCGCCCATCCTGTTTGAAGCCTTTGTGCGTTCGCGCATCGCGTCCGTGCCTCTGCCGCGTGCGCCTGTTGGCGCATTTCGCACAGCACGCGCCGATCTTCCTGTAACGCAGATACGCTTTTCATCGAGCAGCGATCCTCTGCCGGTTCTCAAAGCCACGATTGAGCCTGCACCACGTATTGTCTTTCCACCGGATGGCGCGCATGTCGAACTGAAAGCCCTGACCGATAATGCCTCGCCGCTGGTTCTGAAATTACAGGGCGGACGCGCACCGTTTCGCTGGCTTGCCAACGGCAAACCCATTGCCGAACCCAACCGCCGCCGCACAGCCACATGGCTACCGGATGGCACCGGCTATTCCACACTGACCGTTGTTGATGCAGGCGGACGCGCTGCCAGCGTGAAGGTTTTCATCGAGTGAAGGGATTTCCTAGTATGGCGAAGCCAAAATTGGCATCATTTTGAAGCATTCCTTGGAGCGAATTTCGGGTTCGCAGCCACACTAGGAGATTGTAATGCGGTTTGGTTCATATCTTACAGCTTTTGCCCTTACTTTACCGGTATTTACGTCCTTTGATATGGCACAGTCTGCAAGTGCTCAGGCAGTGGTTCCCGAAGAGGCAACAACCTGTGCATTCAGCGCATGGACGAGCAATAAAAAGCCTTTCATAGCAGTGCGCGGGGAGCCGTCCGATGCAGCGGAAATCGTCGGTCAGATACCGACAGTTTCAGATACTGCGGAGCCACAATATGCCTACAGCATTTATTTTGATGTGAAGGAGACCCGAGACGGCTGGCTTAAAATCGCCAATGCGAGCGATGCATATAATGAAGAAAGCGACGATTATGTTCCGCGCAAGATTTATAAGGGCGAGGGCTGGATCAGGTCAGACGAAGCTACAATCGGCATTCAGTCGGCAAGAGGATTTTTGAAGCCTGAAACTGAGAGCGAGCGTCTGCTTGATATCGGCAGCGACTGGCTGACGGAAATGGGCCAGATCAACAATATCCTCGCCTGCCATGAGGATTGGCTCTTGCTGGATTATACATTGTTGCGCAAACGTTTGCCCAGTGAGCAGCTTGTCGAGCTTTCAAGCGGTGAGCAATCGACTGGCCGAGCCTGGTTCAGAGGACTTTGCTCCAATGCTGAAACGACCTGTGATATGAAATCGGTCGATCAGTGACAATCAAAGCGGGACTCTAAGGCCGATCAAAGCCTCATCTCCATATGCGGCTTATTTAAATGCTAACCCTGTTCAGAAATTACCGCGGATCTGCTGGAGACTCGCTCCAGCAGATCCGCAGCTGTTTAAAATTTGCGGCTGAAAGAAACTTTCAGATTGCGTCCCGGCATAGCTGAAATGCCGTCGCTCAGATAAGGCTCGTAGTTTTTGTCGAAGACGTTTTCCAGAGCCAGCCGTAGTTCAGAATCCTTCATAACACCCTGTGTCGGCGTCCAGTTGAAAAACAGATCATGTACCGAATAGCCCGGAGCCTTGGGGCGATTATAACTCAGATCATCTTTGACATGAGAGGTTCTGTCCTGCTTGTCGACAAAGGTTCCTGTCCAGCCGAAATTGATATCCTGATCAGGCAGCTTATAGCCGAGTGTCGTGATCAGCGTCGTTGGCATGATATCGTTGATATAACTGTCTGGACCTTTGACGTTGTTGAGCGTGCCTTCGCGCCTTCCAATCATGTAGGTGAGGCTGGTATCGGCAAACATGAAGTTATTTTCATAATGTGCTTCAAGTTCGATACCGCGTGTATAGTAGGATGGCATGTTCCAGTAAAATGCTGCTTCACCTTCCTTCAAGTTCGCATTGTTTTTACTACCCACGCGCCGTCCAACCGGGTTGGAAATATGGTTGTTGAAGAACGACCCGCGCACCATCAGCATATCGCCGTCGGTAAACAAGCTATTGATCGCCGTATCTGCACCAATATTGATCGTGTTGTTGCGCTCAACGTTCAGATCCCGACTTGTGCCGGATGTCTTGGTCTGAATGCTCTGCGTTGAATAGATTTCATCAATGTTGGGCGCGCGCATCGCATAGGCCCAGTCTGCAAACAGACGCGTTGCAGGCGTGATCTGGTATGATGCGCTGACCGCCGGCGTGAAGCCATGATGTGAGGTGGCTGAATAATCGTGACCGGCGGCAGGATTATTATAACGAGGCGCAGCATTCGGAACGCCTTCCGAGCGCACATAGTCGTAACGAAGACCGGGCGTGATCGTCAGCTTGTCGGTAATTGCCATTTTATCGCGCACAAAGAACGATGTAACATCCTGTTTGCCAGCAGGCATGATCCATGGTGCATAATAACCGTAATTATACTGCGGATCTTTTGCATTGGCCTTATCGAACATCGTCACATCACGAACGTGATGGTTATACTGCACACCATAGTTCAGGCTGTGATCGATTCCACCCAATTCAAAATTTGAGGTGTTTTCAGCCTCGATATGAAAGTCCGAATATTTGGCATCGTTTTCTGTGCCGCCGAGTGATGCAGTGCCATTGACGCCGGGAAAGCGCTCTGCATGCATGTCGGTCGATGAATAGCTTGCCATAATGCGCGTATTCACCAGATCGCTGTCACCGTCATAGGTATGTTCCACAACGGAGGTGAAATCTTTGAGTTCGCGCCAAGCAAGGAGCCTTTGGATCGCTGCCTTATATGCTGGTGTACCAGGCACCAAAGCATTGCTGCTTGGCTCAAACTGTCCACGAATGGCTGCAAGTGGGCCCCAGTTGGCGCTTTCTCCATAAAGAACAGACGCTTTTACCGCATGGCCACCATATTCGCCGCTGAGCTTGCCGGAAAAGGATGTCAGTTCGGAGCTGGAATAGTTGTAAACATCACCACCGCCGACGCGCATATTGTCGCCCTTGCGCCATGTCAGGCTCGCAAGACCATCAAGATTTATGCCAGTTCCAAGATTGGAGCGGCCATATATGGCGCCCGTTTCAAGAAACTGTTTGTTTGCAGTCTGATAGCCGGTTTTGGCCCAAGCGCCCCAGTTTTCGCCATCACGCAACATATCGGCCGCGTCTTTGCTCTCAAGCTTGATCGTGCCGCCGAAACCACCATTGCCGTAGCGCACGGTGGTCGCGCCCTTTTCGATTTCGATGCGCTTGAGAAGTTCAGGTTCAACGAAGATCGTACCCTGATCGTATTTCTCAAAGTTCTTTGGAGCGCCATCGAGCAAGATACGAACGTCAGTCTGGCGTGAAAAGCCGCGGATGGCAATTGATTGACCTTCTGTGCGTACGCCGCCCAGCATCGAAACACCGGGTGTCCTCTTCACAAGTTCTGGAATAGTTGACGCCTGTGCCTGCTCAAGCTGTTCGGTTGTGATCTGCGACACGCGCGGGTCAAGCTCGGAAAAATTTACGCCAGTGATGCGGGCGATGTTGATTGTATCAAGCTGAAGGCTGCCATCGGTGACAGGGGCAATCGCATTATTTGCAGCGGTTTCGCGCTCCAGTCGAACAGTTTTGCTGCCAGTGAAACGGTATTGGATGTCGGTATTGCGCAGCAAGGTGGAAAGCGCTTCCACTGGCGTCATCGTTCCACGAACGCCTGATGTATTCAGGCCGCTGGTAACGGAAGCATCAAATGCGATTTGCAAGCCTGTCTGAACAGCAAGGCGATTGAGGCCGGTTGCAAGTGTACCTGCTGGAACGTTGACTGCAACAGCCTGCGTTGTTGCTTGCGCCATGGCGGGCGCGCTCAGAAGTGGTGTCAGAACTGTGCTGCTTAGAAGAACCGAGGCAAAAACGGTGCGTGCGCAGGTCGCAAGAATGCACGAGGCGGAGCTTTTCATTTCGTATCCAGTCTCAACGTTCAAGGCGTTGAACATTTGATGTTGAAGCAGTTACGCTCGCCGCGCAAACTGCCTTTCATGGAGTGGACGAATGAAATTGGCTGGCTGGGACATTCTTTTTAAAATTAATTGTGCAACACTGTTAGCAAGGAACCAACCCGCACCGCTTTGAGATCAAATGCATTGATGAAATCATCAAGTGCGGTTGATGGCGCTGACAGATCGAAAGTGCCGGTTACGCGGCGTTCTGCCAGATCATTGCTCGCAATCATCACGCGACCGGGAAGATGACGCGCAATATCCTCGATCACATGACCAAGCGGCTGATCTTCGAAGATAAGTCGTCCTGTGCGCCAAGATGCGGCCAGTTCCGGGTCTACTTTTGTAATTTTTCCGATGCCACTGTCACTGTCGTAAAAAACACGATGACCTTGCTCAAGGCGAAGGCTTTGATCAGCACTGAACATCGCTTTATCGGCGCTGGTCTGCACTTCAACAGCATGCTCGGTGACAACAACATCGGCGCCCTGACCTTGCAACTTAACATCAAACTGTGTGCCGAGCGCTGTCACTTCGCCATTTGCGGCGATAACGGTGAACGGACGCTGCTTGTCAGGTGCAACGGTGAAATAGGCTTCGCCCCGCAGGAGATAAACGCGTCTGCTTTCCTCTGTAATGTCAAAAGAGATCGCTGATCTTGAATTGAGCTGGACGGTAGAGCCGTCAGAGAGTTTGACGAATGGCATTTCGCGGCTTGCGGACATAACATCCGCGCGCAGACGCATCGGTCCATCGAAAGCGATGAATCCGCCTGCAATACCCACAAATATGACCATTGAAGTGACCGCTGCTGCAACAGGGAAACGTGGTCTTCTGGCCGCTGTTTTTGCAAAATCGGTATCCTGAAGCAGCAAGAAACGTGAGTCACTGAAAACACGCGAAGCTTTTGTAAATGCTATTTCATGACGGCTATCTTGCGCGCGCCATGCGGCGCACGCTTCAATCAATACCAAATCTTTGGGCGATGACTGTAACTGCATAAGCCAATCGACAGCCTGTTCACGGATAAGCCGTTCAGACTTTTCCGTTTTGGTTTTTGATGCACGCATTATGCCTGATCCAGTTCGTCGAGTCTGTAAAGGCAATGAATGAGTGCCTTGCGAAGATGCCGGTCTACCATGTTGCGCGTAATTCCAAAACGCTGAGCAATTTCGTCGGGCGACAGGTTGCCAATGCGGTGCGCAATAAAAATTCGGCGCTGACGATAGGGTAGTTCCATGATTGCATTTCGCAGGCAGTTGAGACGCTGCGGCATGTCAAGAGCGGTATCAGGATCGGTTTCAGCGCCGATGATGTTGGCGGCTTCTTCCTGAGTGCCCGAAAAGATTTTAGCTTCAAATTGTTCGCGTCGAAACCGATCAAATCCCAAGTTGATCGCTGCTCGCTTCAGAAAGGCACGGAGTGAAGATTTGCCTTCTAAATCGGTCTTCCGGTCTTTCAGCCTTACGTAGAGATCATGAACAATTTCATTGGCATTTGATGACGCGTGACCGCGTCGACGAACCGTGCGGCACAGTTCATCGTAATATTCGGTAATGGCCAAGTCGACGTCGACAATCTCACGCAATTGGAGAGCTGATGGCAGGTTGGATTTATCAGAGTGGTTCAAGGTGGGCACCGGTTGTGTGTGGCGGCACCATAGTGATGTGGGAAGCGAAACGCAATAATATATGAGCGATGCACTCATCTTAAGGCACTGCTGTTGCAGTTGGCCTACAGTCAGGGAACGACTGCGTTCGCAGCATGTCGGTCTGCGTGCGTGCAATCGACTCACATATTTTTACTCTTGTAATTTCAAATATACATATGTATTGATAGCGAGAGTTCGCTATCGGGTCGAAGGCAGAGGAGCCTTCCCGGGTGATCTTTTAATAGTCAGACGGGAGGAAGTTTCGTCTGATTTCCAAGGGAGGAATCTATGAAGAAGCTTGCTTTGCTGGCGGCTGTTGCTGCCTTTTCAGTACCTGTTTCGGTCATGGCGCAGGATGCGCCGGGAACTGTCAAAAAAGACAGCTATCGCTTTGTCATCGTGCCAAAGGTCGTGCATCCTTGGTTTGATAAGGTGAATGATGGCGCGCAGCAGGCTGCGGCTGCCCTTAAGGCGCAGACTGGCGCCAATGTTGAAATCGTCTACTCCGCACCACAGAGCGCAGACGTTGTTCAGCAGAACCAGATCATCGACAGTGCGCTTGCAACCCGTCCGGATGGCCTTGCACTTGATCTGCTCGATCCATCGGGCAACCGCGCATCGCTTGAAGAAGCACAGAACCAGAAAGTTCCGCTGGTCCTGTTCGACTCCGTGCCGCCTGAAGGCATGAGCATCACCCATATCGGTTCGGATTTCTGTGAGCAGGCCAAGATTGCTGCCCGTCGTCTGGTCGAAGTGCTCGGTGGTGAAGGCGAAGTCGCGATCATGATGGGCGTGCCAACCGCACCAAACCATTCAATCCGCGCGGATTGCCATCGCGAAGTGTTCAAAGAACATCCGGGCATCAAGGTCGTTGCTGAAGGCATCGACAATGATAGCATCGAAATCGCGCAGCAGCAGGCAGCTGCCATTATGCAGGCCAACCCAAACCTTAAGGGCTGGGTTGCTTCGGATGCGGCTGGCCCGATCGGTATCGGTCAGGCGATCGTTGAAGCTGGCAAGCAGGGCAAGGTTACGCTGGTCGGTCTCGACAATCTGCCAGAAATGCTCGACATGATCCGCAATGGTGTTGCTGACAGCTCGTCCGCATCGCAACCTGAACTTCAGGGTTACTGGTCGGTCATGACACTTTGGGCACAGGCAACTGGCGCTCCGGTTCCGGGCTATATCGACACCGGCAATGCATTCCTGACCAAGGAAAATGTAGGCAATTAATCCGTTCTGGACTTGTTGCAGGAGCACGGGTTCTCCCGTGCTCCATTCTTTCCTGTCCTATCGACTTTGACCGGCAGTTTGCCGGAAACGCAGCGATAGTTTTCCAAGGTGTCCATCATGGCTTATCTTGAAACAAGCGGATTAGGCCGGGATTTTCCGGGCGTAACCGCGCTGGATGGTGTTGACCTGAAAATTGAGCTGGGTCGCACACATATTCTTGCTGGCGAAAACGGTGCCGGCAAATCTACACTCGTTAAAATTCTGACCGGAACCGACAGCGCTTCGCGCGGTCAGGTGCTGATTGATGGCCGCGATCCGGTTACTGACGCAGCACTTTATAAAAACGTCGCCTATGTTCCGCAGGAACTTACACTTTTCCCGCAGATGAGCGTTGCTGAAAATCTGTTCATGCCGTTCAACAGAACCGGCCATGGCGGCTTTACCGTCAACCGCAAGGCGTTGCTGAAAGAAGCGAAATCCTATCTCGACCGCTTCGGAATCGAAGCGCAGGCAGATGATTTGGTTGCCAATATCTCCGTGTCCGATCAACAGCTTTTGCAGATTGCACGCGCCTGCACAAATGAGCAGATGAAGGTGCTGATCCTTGATGAGCCGACATCCTCGCTGACGCGGGTTGAGGTCGAACGTGTTTTCAAGGTTATCCGCAGCTTGCTTGATCGCGACCATGCGATTGTTTTCATCAGCCACAAAATGGAAGAAGTCTTTCAGATTGGCGATGATTATACGGTTCTGCGCAATGGAACGAAGATCGAAAGCGGTCACATCAAGGACGTAACGGAAGCGGATCTGATCCGCGCCATGTCTGGCCGTGACCTCTCCTTTGATGAGCATTTCCGCCCGTCAAAGCCTACCACTGAAACCATCATGGAAGTGCGTGGACTGTCCGGCTCTCGCTTTGAAGACATCAGTTTTGATCTGCGTAAGGGAGAGATTCTTGGCTTTGCCGGACTGGTGGGCGCTGGGCGCTCCGAAGTGATGCAGACGATCTTTGGCTTTCTGAAAGCCAAAGCAGGCGAGGTGAAGGTCGAGGGCGAAAGCTGGGCACTGAATGACACGTCGCGTTCGGTTGCCAATGGAATGCTTTACCTCTCGGAAGAACGCAAACATCACGGCATTCTGCCTCTTCTGTCGCTACGCGAAAATATCGGTATTTCGGTTTTGTCATTGACCAGCGGAAAGCTGGGCATCTCGGATAGTCGCGAACGCAATATCGTGCAGAAGATCATCGATGATTACGGTATCCGCACGTCGGGCATGGGTAAGCGCATTTCGCAGCTTTCTGGTGGCAACCAGCAGAAGGCGATTATCGGTCGCGCAATGGCTACTCGTCCGCGCGTACTCATCTTCGATGAGCCGACCAAGGGCATCGATATCCGCACTAAATCCGAAATTTATCGCATCATGAAAAATCTTGCCGAAGAAGGCGTGGGTGTCATCCTCGTTTCTTCCGAACTCAACGAACTGCAGAAATGCGCAAGCCGTATCATCACCATGCATAACGGCCATATCACCGGTGAGTTTTCCACCACCGATACCAACAATGAAACACTCGTGGGCGCGATCTTTGGAACAGAGGTAAAAGCCGATGCAAACTAATCCCCTTTCCAATCTCATCCGCACGCCGCTGGCCGGTGTTTTTGTGGCTCTGCTGGTAATCTTCGCCCTTTCAGCGATCATGTCGCCCTACTTCCTGACGACTTACAATCTGTCGGTTGTGGCGCGCGGTTTGGCCTTTGTCGGCCTCATTACCATTGCACAGTCGATGCTGATGGTGCTGGGCGAGCTTGATCTGTCGCTCGGTGTTATTGGCGGATTGAGCGGCGTCGTCTCCGGCATATTGATGATGCGGATGGGCTTCGAGCCTTATTCCGCCATGCTGCTGGCTATCCTGCTTGGACTTTGCCTCGGCCTGTTCAACGGGTTCCTCGTCACCTTCCTGCGGTTGCATTCGCTGGTGCTAACCATCGGTACGGCAGGC
This sequence comes from Ochrobactrum sp. MYb379, assembly GCF_037479515.1. Taxonomy (NCBI): domain Bacteria; kingdom Pseudomonadati; phylum Pseudomonadota; class Alphaproteobacteria; order Hyphomicrobiales; family Brucellaceae; genus Ochrobactrum; species Ochrobactrum sp. MYb379. The sequence goes on along the minus strand of NZ_JBBGYW010000010.1, from coordinate 92,962 downwards.
ATCTTTGGTGGAGCCAATCTGGTGCTGACGCGGGGTGTTGCTATCACCGGTATCCCGCGCGAAATTCACTTCCTTGGTCGTGGCGACTTTTTTGGAATTCCTGTGCCGTTCCTGATCATGTTTGTGGTGCTGTTGATCGCTACTTTCGTGATGCTGAAAACCCCGTTCGGACGTTACATGTATGCCATTGGTAACAACCGCGACGGTGCACGTATGCTGGGCATTCGCGTGGATCGCGTGCGTCTGATGGTGTTTGGCTTTGCCGGTGCCATTGCAGGGCTTGCTGGCGTTCTGATGGTTGCGCGTCTTGGCACTGCTCAGCCGTCGATTGGTGATAGCTGGGTTCTGGCTCCAATCGCTGCTTCGGTTATTGGTGGTGTTGCTACAACTGGCGGCATCGGCAGCCCGATTGGTGCGATCTTCGGTGCGGGTATTATCGCTATTATTGAAAACATTATCGTTCTGTTCGGTGTCTCTCCTTATTGGCAGGGCATTGTTTCGGGTGCAATCGTCGTGCTGGCCATCTCATTCGATGCTATATCGCGTCGTTATCTGCGCCGGGATGCGCACTGATCAGGCAATAAGTTTAAGAAAGCCAAAACTATGAGTGAACAAGTCAAAACGAAGAAGCTGATCAACGCGCCTGAAAATATCATCGCAGAAATGATCGAAGGCATGGTTGGCGCGCATCCTGATATCTTGCGCGTCGAAGGCGAGACAGGTCGTGCGGTTGTTGCGGTCGATGGGCCGCGTGAAGGCAAAGTCGGTATTGTTGTGGGCGGTGGCTCAGGCCACGAGCCAGCTTTTGCGGGTTATGTCGGTCGCGGTCTTGCGGATGCAGCCGCTGTTGGCAACGTGTTTGCTTCTCCATCGCCTGCACATATTGCGGAAGCCGCACGCGCTGCCGATGGCGGTGCTGGCGTGCTGATGCTTTACGGCAATTACACAGGCGACGTTCTCAACTTCACTATGGCTGCTGAAGAACTCGCACAAGACGGCATGGATGTGCGTCATGTCGCAGTAGCGGATGACGTAGCTTCTGCGCCACTTGATCGCAAGTCGGAGCGTCGCGGAATTGCCGGTGATTTCTTCGTATTCAAAGTTGCGGGTGCTGCCGCTGATCTGGGTGAATCCCTGCCGCGTGTGGAAGCGCTTGCACAGGCTGCGAATGAGGCGACCCGCTCGATGGGCGTGGCGCTTAGCCCTTGCTCGCTGCCACAAACCGGCAAGCCAAACTTCTCCATCGGCGACGACGAGATGGAAATCGGCATGGGTTTGCATGGCGAGCCGGGCATCCGCCGCCAGAAGCTTGCACCTGCCGATGAAGTGACTGACGAGCTGGTAGCAGCCGTTTTAAAAGAACTTGAACTCAAAGCTGGTGATCGCGTTGCTGTTCTGGTCAACGGCCTTGGCGCAACCACGCATATCGAGCTTTACCTGATCTTCCGCCGCGTGAAGCAGATTCTTGATGGTCGAGAAATTCAGATCCATGCCTCATGGGTCGGTGAGTATGCGACATCGCTCGAAATGGCTGGCGCTTCGGTAACGCTGATGAAGCTTGATGCCACTTTGCAGACACTGCTTGATCATCCATGCCACACGCCAGCTCTGACTGTCGGTGCTGTACAGGCAAGCGACCGTGAACCAGCTTCACACCGCAAGGCAGCACGCACTGTTGAACATAAAGAAGCAACATCAGACGCGCCCCGCTTGCTCATCACCGATGGCGATGTGACACCTGCACTGTTCAAGGCAATGATGATGAATGTCGGCAATCAGATCATTGCCGAGAAGAACTGGCTTTCGGAACTTGATGGCGTGATTGGCGATGGCGATCATGGTATCACCATGGAGATCGGCTGGAAGGCTGTTCAGCATGCGCTCGAAGACGAACAGGACGATGAAACCATTGAAGCCATCTGCAAGCGCATGGCGAAAGCGTTTCTGGACGCGGTGGGCGCTTCGTCCGGCCCGCTTTATGCGACAGCATTCTTGCGTGCAGGCACTGCCGTCAGCAACCGTTTGAACCTTGATGGAACCGGTATTGCTGAATGGCTTGCAGCGGCATCGCAAGGCATCCAGGACCGGGGCCGCGCGGCACCGGGCGACAAGACGATGATCGATGCCTGGGTTCCGGCGGTTGAGGCTGCAACAGCGGCGGCACAGGCTGGAAAATCCACGCTCGACGTGCTGATTGCGGCGCGCGATGGCGCGGAAGCGGGCATGAAAGCGACGGCTGCAATGGAATCGCGTCGCGGACGTTCAGCCAAGCTTGGCGAGCGATCCATTGGCCATATCGATCCCGGTGCAGCGTCTACATTTGTAACGTTGCGTGCCATGGCCGAAGCGCTGCAGAACCGCGCCTGACAAAAAATCGTTTAACTGTGTGATACAGTGGCAAACTGTGTTTTTTGGAACCTTTTGGCTTGCAATTCAGGTTCCTCCATAAAAACAACACGATAGAGTGTCGGCTGTGTTCTCCTTGAACGCAGCCGTTTTTTTCGTCAACGCTTTGCCCAATTCTTCCTGTGTGTAAGGCATGAAAATTCCAGATTCGCTGCTTGCCAGCAGGTCGGTTTTTCATGTGTCTAGGTGTCTCTAATAAAGCGTGTTGGAGTTGATTCGCCGTTCAGATTATGTACGGTTCGAATGAGGCCCTCTTTATTTTATTGCAGGGATTTTAGGCATGACTCTCAACTTGATCCATCTTCCAAATTTCAGGAAGACGTTTTTCGGAACGGCACATCAGACTGATATCCTTGCCAGAATGGTGCGCATTCGTGATGAGATCGGTTGTCGGCATATCATGCATGCCTACCGCAATCGGTTAAGCAACAGCTCCCGGAACTTTTCGTCTGATCTAACCGTAGTGACCTCCGCGCCCACCAGTTGGATGGTGAAATATGCGGCTACAAATTATTTTTCCGTCGATCCTTTATTTCAGGAAGATGCGCCTTTTTTCCGCAGTGACGTCCATGGGCTTGTGCATGATCTCAAACGCGATGCTGATAAAAGTAAGCATATAGCGGATATGTTTCGCGATGCGGAGAAGCAGGGCTTAGGCAATGTCCATGTAGCTGTTTCTGCCCGTACACCTAAAGGGATTGCTGGCTGTTCTCAATTCAGCTTCCAATTGGATACGCTTATTGATCGTCAAGAATTTATAGCAAATTTGCGGCCACTGCTGATCAGCGCTGCCGGTCATCTTCATCACACGCTTTGCGATGGGCGAGAGATGAGTGCTGCCGTTGCTCTTTTGACCCAGCGTGAGTTGGATTGTTTGCGCTGGGCTGCAAATGGCAAAACAGACGGCGAAATCGCAGAAATTTTGAACATCGCGCGCTGGACGGTTGTGACCTATCTTCAGAACGCAAAAATCAAGCTCAATTGTTCAAACAGAACATCGGCAGTTGCAACGGCGTTGTCGCTCGGCATTATCGATATGCCTGAAGTCCAGCATCTTTTCTGATATGCCTACGCTTATTATCGGCCATCGCTAGGCAATTTTGCGCAAGGAAAGCTTTGCATCATCGATTGCGTCAGCCAGTCGGGCTGTGTTGTGCGTCGGGTTCTCATCCGGGTTGTCAAAGACGATATGGTTGAGTTCTACGCTTGCGGTCTTACCGGAAAGAGTGAGGCGGAAATAAGCATAGACACCCTTGTTGCGGAATTCCATGTCCAGAGTAACGGATGGGTTGCTGAACCAGTCGCAAACAAAGTCGCAGCCATGACCAAGGGTGAGCGTGCCGGGATAAAAGTAAAGTTCTGTCGCGGAATTGACGATGTCGGCAATATTGGCAAGCAATTCGCATCTGATGAATGCAATATAATCTGCTGGATCAACAAGACGAAGATCTGCAACAACGTCACGGATATTGCGTGCTATTATCGCTTCACGTTCATTTGAAAACTGCATGCTTTTCATCGTGTTATCACCAGTATTGAAGAATTGAGATATACTATATTAGTGAATAATGATTTCATTGAAAAATTGTTCAATTTATTGTTCGTCGAGTATTTATAACACGAATAAGTTCAGCGACGGCCTTATAAAATTCTGGTGCAATCATTTGATCAACATTGACTTGTTTGTAAAGAGCACGCGCCAGCGGAACGTCTTCAAATACAGGGATAGAATTTGCCGTTGCAATTTCTCTAATCTTCAATGCAATCAGGTCCTGACCTTTGGCAACGACAATAGGGGCAGCGTCTTCATTGGGCTTATAGCGCAAGGCAACGGAGAAATGCGTTGGGTTGGCGACGATCAGCGTTGCTGTTGGTACAGCGCTTATCATGCGGCGGCGGGCGCGATCACGAGCGAGCGAGCGTAGCCGGCCCTTTACCAGTGGATCGCCTTCGGATTGTTTGAGTTCGTCTTTTACCTCTTGTTTGGTCATGCGCAGTTCTTGTTTCCAATGAATGCGCGACCATGCAAGGTCGAATGCGGCAATCGCTGCAATTGCTAAGAGATTTGCCACCAGCAACCGAACGAGGTTTTCGCGTAAAAACTCTGGCAGGCCGCGAGGGTCGGTCGCGATGGCTTGTGTGAAGAGATCGTTGCCCTTGAAGAAGACGAAGAAGACTATTACGCTTGCTGCGGTGAATTTTGCCAGAGACTTTAGAAACTCGACCTGACCTGATCGTCCGAAAATCCGCTGCCAACCTTTGATAAGCGATATGCGTGAGGCCTGCGGGCGAATACGCTCACCCACCATGCTCGGAGCATTCTGAAAAGCGGAAGCGGCTATCCCGGCAAGCGGAATGATAATAAAGACTGGCACCAATGCCAGACCAATAGCCAGTGCCGCGAGCGTGAAAAGCTGGCTGGCATCTTCTGCACTGTTGAGTAGCCAATCCTGCGGACGATCAATGAGTTCACGCAAAAATGCAGTGAGCTTTGCCGTCGCGGGAGCGGCTATGAAGACGGCAATGACAAGAAATGAGGCAAAACCGGCAAAAGCGGGGATTTCCCGCGAAAACGGCATGTTGCCTTTTTCAATGGCATCCCGAATTTTCTTCTCGGTTGCTTCCTCGGTTTTGCTCTCTTTGTCGGTATCATCAGACATGGGCTAAGTGGGCCTTATTCGTCTGATTCAAGCGTAATAATGCCGCGTTCCGACAAATCGATTGCGATACGAGCAATCGCGCGACGCGCATCGGTTATATTTTGGCTCGTTATATTGCCTTGTTCTGTGGTGAGCTCGCTTTCGACCATACGGCGACCACGTGCGGACAATGACGAGAGGATCGTTTCCTGCAGTGACGCATCTGCGCCGCGTAGCGCTGTCGCGATCTGCTCCGTCTGGACTTCATCAAACAGCAGAAGCCGGGCACGTTGCGAAAGGCGTTCAATATTTTCAAAGCTGAAAAGCTTGGCTTGAATGCGCGCTACATCGTCATGGCTGAGGTCTTTAAGGCTTGCCATGAGCTCTTCCATCTCCTGACGGTCGAGCTGATTGAATATATTGGCGATCTGTCCGTGATGCGCTTTAACCGGTCCAGTATCGCTGCGACCTAGAAGATCGCGTCGCAAAACATCTTCCAGAAGCTCGGAAGCGGCAGGCGCAACATTGCCAATGTGAAGCGAACGCTGCACGACCGCGCCACGCAATTGTGGCGGCAGGCCCACGAAGATGCGCGCAGCCATGTCGGATGGAAGTTTGGAAACGATATAGGCGATGATCTGCGGATGCTGGTCCGCAAGATAATCCTGTAAGTTCTCAACGGACAGACGTGTGATCTGAACCCAAACGGATTCCTGCACGAGCTGCGGCTGAACACGCTCTTCAAACACGGCGTCCGCTTCTTCCTGCGGCAACGCTTCGCGCAGCAACCCTTCAAAGCGTTGTGCCGCCTCAGATACCGGTGCGCCTTCCGCAAATGAATCTTCAAACTGCTTGACCAGCAGTTCAAAGTCTACCGGAGCAATTGGATCAAGTGTCCGTGCGTGCCCCGCAAGCTTGCGCAGATCATCAGAATTAAAATGCTTGAGCAGTTTTGAGGCCGACGGGCGTCCGATGGCGACAAGAATTGCAGCCGCCTTTTGCGGGCCTGAAAGTGTATCGATCAGTCCGCTTGCGCTATCGTCGGAAGACTTTTGCTGTTCATTGTCGGCCATGATGAATCCGTTACTTGCCGATAATTTCGGTGAGGCTGACGCCAAAACGTGAAGAATCGTCTTCAAGAACGATCACTTCGCCGCGCGCAATGACACGTCCGTTGACGACGATGTCGACTGGATCACCGATCTGCTTATCAAGGGTGATAACAGCACCGCGTCCAAGTTTCATAAGGTTGGCGACTGGCATGGTTGTGCCCCCCAGAACCACCTGAACATCGACGGGAATACCCATGATGAGTTCGAGATTGGGCTTGGAACCACCCGCCTTGGCAGCGCGGGGCTTGTCTTCGCGCAGCTCTTCAATTGCTTCGTCAAGTTCGTGCTGCATCTTCTGTTCCTTGCTGCCGCTATTCATGCTTTTGCTCGTCACGCTTGACCTGCGATTTCAATGGTTGCCTTCTTCACTGCGCGGCGCACAAAAACTGGCAGAGCTTTCTTTTCAATCGGTGCCTGCATAGTGGTGTGTTCAGGCGTCGCATTTTCTTTGCGAATAGATAGCTCTGAAACATTGCGCGCATGTCGAATATCGCGGGTCAGCGCCTTGCGCAGGCGGTTCAGCTCTTCAATAGCCTCATCCATCTCACGGCGCACACGTGCGGTTTCGCCAAGGCGTGCCTCAAGACGTGCTGTTTCGTCAGTCAGATCTGTTCGCTGGCTGCGCAATGATTTTGCGACCCGCTCAAGCCCGTTGGATGCGGCGGCAACGCGCAGCGTCAACAGTTTGCCGAGCTTAATGGTTTCGTTTGCTTTGCGTCCAACCACAATCAGCGCACCAAGTGAAGCGAGGGCCATGAGTGTTGAAAGAATGTTAGCCAGCAACAAGCTCATCGATAAAATCCTCTTCCTGATCGACAGGATCGCCAATCTTGACTGTAAAATGAATGCCGGACTTGCCGAGTGAGCATTTGAAAAGTTGCTGGGTGCCCGCACGCAGGCGCACTTGTTCCATCGCGTCGGCTGGCAATTTGAGCACCTGACCGACTTCAAGCCGGGAAAGTGCATCAAGGGTCAGGCTGCCTTGCTGAATGAAGGCCTCCAGATCAATGCGAGCACGGCTGACTTCCTGTCGCATCCTCTTTGCCCATGCCGGGTCGGCTTGATTGACCGGGCGGCGCAGAAACGCTGTAACAGCATCCTGCATCGGCTTATGGCTGCTGCGTGGCAGCAAAAGATGTATAAAGCCAGTCTTGCCTGCCGCAGCCACTTCTATCTGGCAATTGAAAAGGCGGGACTGATCCAGATCATCACGGTTGAAATCCGCGGTATCAAGACATTCCCCAGCTGTGAAAACTGAATTGCCATTGCCCGTGAAAACCTGATCGAGAGCCTTAGCGAAGTAAGATGCAATAACACCCGAAACCTTGCGCTCCATCATACCGAAGGGACGTTCAAGGTCAGTGCTTCCCAGATTGCCCTGTGCACCAAACATGGCCTCAATAACCGCAAAGACCAGTGTCGAATCCGCTGTTACAAAGAGCGAGCAACCCCAATTATCGGCTTTCAAAGGCGCGATGATCGCTGCCTGCTCAAGGATCTGGCTTAGTCTGTCATTGTCGGTTATGTCGACAGAACCTGCATCGGAGGAAAATGCGGCAGCCGAGCCTTCTGCAAGGTGAGAGCAAAAATGCAGGGATGCATCTTTAAAAACATGCGCGAGTGACTTTAAATCGTCGCCGGAAAGTCCTGCTGCTCGGAGCAGGTTGTCAGCAAGGACATCACTCTTGCGGCTTTGGCTGAAGCCCGTCATGTCACGCCGCCTGCTGGAGCGGTGTGCTCGACATTGTTTCTTGTTCAACTACATCAATGCTTGGACGCTCATAGGCCGAAATTGTCTTGCGACCATATTCCAGAGCAATTTGTGGCAGCGAACCGTTCATGTAGGCCAGAAGGGTTTGCTTCACGACAACATAGAGCCGATTGTTCTTCTCGCGCGTCATTTTGATTTTCGTAGCAATCGGCGTGACGACGCCATAAGAAAAGAAGATACCGGCAAATGTACCAACAAGTGCGGCACCAATCAGACCGCCAAGCACTTCTGGCGACTGGTTGAGCGCGCCCATGGCCTTGATAACACCCAGAACAGCGGCAACAATACCAAGAGCTGGCAGCGCTTCGGAAATGCTGACCATTGCCTGATAGGGCTTGAGGCGGTCGCGGGAGATTGTGTGAATTTCTTCGTCCATAAGAGCTTCGATTTCATGCGGACGAACATTTCCGACGATGATCAGACGGCAATAGTCGCAGATGAAATGCATCAGATCTTCATTTTTCATGATGCTGGGGTAAGCCTGAAAAATGGGAGATTCTTTTGGGTTGTCGATATGAACCTCAACTTCATTGCGCGATTTAGCGCGCAGTTCGCGCATCAGGCTATAGAGCACACCAAGAACGTCGAGATAATCGCGTTGTTTTGGGACTTTATTGGTAAATGCTTCCATACAGGCACGGCCTGTGTCCTTTACCAGCGATAAAGGATTGGCGACGAAGAACGTGCCAAGAGCAGCACCCAGAATGATGACGAATTCCCACGGCTGGATAAGCACACTGACGTGACCGCCCATAGCGATAAAGCCGCCCAGCATACAACCGAGTGTGATGGCAAGGCCGATGAGAATACCCAAAGCTTAAAACCCCAAAATAAAATTTCTTTAAATGCACTCTATGGTCGTCGCCTTGCGCGAAGCTTGCCATCAGGCACGGTGTGAAATCAGCTTCGGACAAGCTTGAGCTTTCATAAAGAGCCAAACACCAGCAGGGGGTCTTTGCCAATGGTCGATACGATGACAAGTTATCGTCTGATAGCGTCTGACATGACGCGGTCATTGCAGCGCGTATCGAAAGAACCTGTGGTTGAGCGCGAAACCGCCTACTACAAAGAGAACATTGGCAATGTGAAATCGATTGATGATTTCATGTCGGATACACGATTGTTCAATTATGCGATGAAGGCTTACGGCCTTGAAGATATGGCTTATGCTAAGGCCTTCGTTCGCAAAATCCTGACCGAAGGTGTTGTCAGTGATGATGCCATGGCCAACAAGCTAACCGATAAGCGCTACAAGGAATTTGCGACTACCTTTGATTTTGCCGCTAAGGGCGACAAGGCGACTGAAGCTACTGCCGCACAGCAGGGCGTCATTGATAAATATATGCGCCAGACGCTTGAGAGCGACGCTGGTAGCCAGAACGAAGGCGTGCGTTTGGCGTTGTATTTTGAGCGCAAAGCATCGACCCTGACCAATGCCTATGAAATCCTTGGCGATAAAGCATTGTTGTCGATGGTGCAGGCAACTTTTGGCTGGCCTGCTTCTATGTCTAATGCGGATATCGATAAACAGGCAAAGATGATCGAAGAGCGGATCGATTTCGATAAGATGTCTGATCCCGATTATGTGTCAAAGTTCATTTCCCGTTTCACGGCTATGTATGAAATGAACAACCCGACCAGCAGTTCGCCCGCATCGATCGCTTCGCTGCTATTGGGGGGAACATCATCGGTTGGCATTTCGATGGATATTTTAAGCACCTTGCAAAATTTTAGGCCGGGCGGACGCTGACCGATGCAGAATAACTCGATCTATGTTGGCTTGTCTTCGCTGGTTACGCTTGAGCGGCGCATGGATGCTATCGCGCATAATGTCGCCAACGTCTCTACTGTTGGCTTTCGCGGCGCGGGCACCAAGTTTGAATCGATCGTTTCAGGCAAGACCAATGATGCGGTGAGTTTTGCAAGTGCGGGTAAAAGCTATATTCGCACCGAAGCCGGTCCAATGATTAAGACCGATAACCCACTTGATGTTGCCGTAAAAGGCGACGTCTGGATGGCGCTTTCTACCCCGCAAGGCCAGGTCTACACGCGCGACGGTCGCATGAAAATGATGGCGACGGGCGAACTCGTTTCAGTGATGGGTAACGCTGTTCTCGATGTGGGCGGCGCGCCCATTATGCTCGACGCGAATGCCGGTGCTCCAAAGATTTCAAGCGATGGCGCTATCTATCAGAATGGCGCGCAAATCGGCCAGATTGGTCTCTATTCTATTCCTAAAGATGCTGAACTGAAATATGCGGGCAATTCCGGCGTCGTTTCAGATAAGCCAGCTGTTCCGGTTGTTGATAGTAACAGTGTGGGACTGGTGCAGGGTATGATTGAAGGCTCCAATGTCGATGCCATGTCCGAAATGACTCGATTAATCAGTGTCAGCCGTGCTTTTGAGCAGGTCAATAATCTGTTGAGCCAGCAAGAACGCACCGTCGCTGAAGCGATTAAAACACTGGGCTCCAAAAACGGATGATAGCTGATCTGCCGCTCACACGTCTTGCTGCTTTAGTTCGCCAGCAGGCATTTGCACCGAGACCACTTACCGGTCTTGGTGGTACGGTGAGCGATGTGTCGCGTTCTGCGATTGCGGTTCGTGGACTCTCACGAAAAGCGCACCTTGGTGATGTGGTTGCCATTCGTGCAGATAGCGGTCAAAGCCGCGCAGAAATCATTCGCGTGGCGGATCGTCAAGTGCTGGTAAAGCCCTTCGATGATCGGATCATACCTGCTTTGGGAGCAGCTGTTTTCGAGGAAGGGCCGCTGCGTATTTGTCCTTCGCCAGAATGGCGGGGGCGGGTGATCAACGCCCTTGGCGAAGCGGTTGATGGAAAAGGGGCTATGCAGCCCGGTGCTCACGCGATGGCTTGCGAAAATCTGGCACCGGCAGCCTTGCGCCGTTCGCGTGTGGATCGTGGTCTTCGGACCGGCGTCAATGTCATTGATATTTTCACACCGCTTTGTTTTGGCCAGCGTATTGGCATTTTTGCGGGTTCAGGTGTGGGTAAATCCACGCTGCTCGCTATGATGACGCGTGCTGCGGATTTTGACACGGTAGTACTGGCACTAACCGGTGAGCGCGGTCGCGAAGTGCGCGAGATGCTCGAAGAAACAATGGCCGGGCATCTCGATAAGACTGTAACGGTTGTTGCAACGGGCGATGAAAGCCCAATGATGCGTCGACTTGCACCCAATACCGCAACGGCAATTGCCGAATATTTTCGTGACCTTGGTCAGAATGTGCTGTTGATTGTCGATTCCGTCACACGCTTTGCGCATGCAGCGCGTGAGGTGGCAATTGCGGCTGAAGAGCCGCCCGTTTCGCGTGGTTATCCGCCAAGCGTATTTAGTCAGTTGCCACGCCTGCTCGAGCGCGCTGGTCCCGGCGTGAGCGATGCGGGTGGGAGCATAACCGGCATTTATTCGGTGCTGGTGGATGGCGATGATCATAATGATCCGGTGTCCGATACCATTCGCGGCACGCTCGATGGCCATATCGTGCTTGACCGGGCTATTGCAGCGCAGGGTCGCTTTCCAGCGGTCGATATTCCTGCGTCGGTGTCGCGCCTTGCAAAGCACAACTGGTCTGCCGACCAGCGCAAGCTTGCAGGTCAATTGCGGGCGATGGTAGCGCGGTTTGAGGAAACCCGCGATCTTCGCGCGATTGGCGCTTATCAAAAAGGCAATGACGGCCTGCTTGATCAGGCTGTTGATCTGGTGCCGAGAGTTTACGAAGCGCTGCAACAATCGCCAGAAACAAACGTATCCGATGATCCATATTTAGACCTTGCCGCTGCTTTGCGCGGCGAGAAGCAGGCATAAGGCGCTATGAAGGGCTTTAACAAAAATAAAGAGGATCAGGTTCTGGCCAAGCTTGCCGCTGAGGTGGAAGCTGCGACCTTGCAAAATACTGAGAAGAAGCCGCAAAGTCAGGTGGACCACTATCTGAAAGTCAGTGCAATCGCCCTTGCGGTGGTCTGTGCCATGCTTCCGGTGGTTACTTATTTGCAGCGTGTCGATCTTAGTCTTTCAAAGAAGAATGATACCAAGATTACCGATCCTCTCAACAGAACGGATCAAAAGACGGTTCGTCATTTTCCCTCATTTCGCCCAAATGAAGAAGCGGCGTCAAATGAGGGCATCGACACGATGAAAACCGGTTCGATTATGTCGAATGGTAAGGGATTGCCGGGCGCTACTGATGGGCAGGGCGGTGAGGGAAGCAGTGAGGGCAAGCCATTGCCAAAGCCAGTTTTCGCGTTACGCGAAGTTGTTGGCAGTATGGCAATGATCGAGGACATATCAGGCTATTGGTTTGTGGAAAAAGGCTCGCTTTTACCCGATGGGAGCCGTCTTGTTTCGATCCGGCGCGGCCAGAGCGGCGGCAATTGGCAGCTCACGACGTCTACAGGCGGCGTGATTGATATGCGTCGATAGAGGATATCTTTTTAAAGTTTACTCAGCGCAAGCTTGACGCAAGTTCCGACCTTTAAGTTAATCGAAGGTAAATGCGGGACACTCGCGGGAAATATCATGAGCTCAATCCATCTGCTAGATTTGGCGGCAAGGCAGGCACAATGGTTGTCAGTAAGACAGGCAACGGTTGCTGGAAATGTTGCTAACGCCAATACTCCGGATTTTCGAGCGCGCGATGTCCAGCCTTTCGCGGATGTGCTGAGCAAAACCCAGCTCACTATGGCTGCAACCAATGCACAGCATTTGGAAGTCGAAGCCAACGGCATCGCTGGCGCGCGTTTGCGTCCTGAAAGCATCACTGAGCAGACCCATTCCGGCAACACCGTTGATGTTGAGCAGGAAATGATGAAGGCCGGTGAAATCTCGCGGGATTATTCGCTCAACACAAGCATCGTCAAAGCGTTTCATCGCATGATGCTGTCGGTTGCAAAGGGATAATCCATGTCATCTGACGCTTTGCAAAATACGTTAAAGATTGCCGCCTCCGGTCTGTCGGCACAGTCGACCCGACTGCGCATTGTTTCCGAAAATATTGCGAATGCACAATCAACGGCAAAGACCGCCGATGCTGACCCATACCGCCGTAAAACAGTTTCGTTTCGCACGGAGCTGGAACAGACGACGGGTGCGGCGCAGGTTCGCGTAACCGAAATCGGTCACGATATTTCGCCCTTTGTTGAGCAATATGATCCAAGCCATCCGGCGGCGGATGCACGTGGCTATGTCCAATACCCTAACGTCAATATGGTCGTCGAAATGGCGGATATGCGTGAAGCAAACCGTTCATATGAAGCCAATCTACAAGTCGTCAAGCAGGCGCGTGAATTGATCTCAATGACCATCGATCTGATGAGGAACACATAATGTACGACTCAATCATGAGCATTTCGGCACGCAATGCTCTGTCGCGCCTCACTGAAACGGTTGCGCAGAATAATGTCGGTTCCACGCAGGCTCCGCAAGCTGTCCCAACCGCGCCGGGTGCATCTTTTGGTGATGTGCTTTCGCAGATGACGGACTCAGTCGGTCAGAAATTACAGGCAGCAGAAGCAACCTCGATTCAGGGCATCAAAGGTGATGCACCTGTGAGCGACGTTGTAAACTCGGTTATGGAAGCGGAGCGCTCGCTGCAAACAGCAATCGCGATCCGCGACAAGATCGTACAGGCCTATCTCGAAATCAACCGCATGCCAATTTGATCAGAGCCTGATCAGATCAGCATAACGGAGTTAAGGACGCGCTATGAAAGCCCTGACGATTGCAGCAACAGGCATGAATGCCCAGCAGCTTAATCTGGAAGTGATTGCCAATAATATTGCCAATATCAACACGACTGGTTTTAAGCGTGCGCGCGCCGAATTTTCTGATCTGCTTTATCAGGCTGAGCGCTCTGCCGGTGTTCCCAGTCAGGCCAATCAGGCGGTTGTGCCAGAAGGCGCGCTGGTTGGTCTTGGCGTTCAGACGGCTGCGGTGCGAAATGTGCATATGCAGGGCAGCTTCAACCAGACAGGCAATCCACTTGATCTGGCGCTGACGGGTAAAGGCTGGTTTCAGATCCAAAGCCCGACCGGCGAAACGCTTTATACGCGCGCGGGTGCATTCAATACAAATGCTGATGGCCAGATGGTCACGATGGACGGCAATCTCGTTCAGCCTGATATTACCATTCCGGCCAATACGATTGAAGTCGTGGTCAATGATTCCGGCGAGATTTTTGCCAAGGTTCAGGGAAATGCTGGCATTGAAATCGGACCGGCAATTGGTCGTTTAGCACTGGCTAACTTCACCAATGAAGCAGGACTTGAGCCACTTGGCGGCAATCTCTATCGTGAGACCGAAGCATCGGGCGGACCGATTGCGGGCAGCCCCGGCGACCCGGGCTTTGGCACCGTCAAACAAGGTTATCTGGAAGCATCTAACGTCGATCCGGTGAAGGAAATCACCGATCTGATTTCGGCTCAGCGCGCCTATGAAATGAACTCAAAAGTCATTCAGGCTGCGGACGAAATGGCTGCAACTGTGTCCAAGAATATGCGCTGATGGTGAGTGGGATGATGATGCGCGTGAAGCAAGCTATTCGAAACACAAGCGCGGCAATCCTCGCCGCTTTTGTGATATTGAGCGCTCCGGTTGCCAACGCTGCCGAACGCATGGCTTTCTTCGTGCCGTCAACAACCGTCTATCCCGGTCAGGTTGTAAGCGATGTTTCGCTTGTGGAGAAGAAATTCTACATCAGTCCGCCTGCCGCCAGACAATATGTGCTCTCGCCTGAGCAAGTCACTGGCAAGGTTGCTCGCAGAACCCTGATTTCCGGCAAGCCTATTTTGATTGCGGCTCTGTCAGAGCCGTCGCTGGTTACGCGCGGCGTACCAGCCTTGATGGTTTTCACATCCGGCCCGCTGACCATTACAGCAACCGGCACGCCGCTCGAATCGGGTGCTGTTGGCGACTTCATTAAAATTCGCAATGCCGATAGCGGCCTGATTGTATCGGGAACCGTGCTTGCAGATGGTCGGATTCAAGTGGGGATGCAGTGAGAAAATACGTCACCACACTGATTGCCTGCCTCACACTCTTGGTTCAGCCAATGAGTGTATTTGCCGATGAAGCCTCTAAAAATGCGCGTGAATTTGGCTCTGCGGTTGACGCGGATGCGGATTGGCTTGGCTCGGGTGGCGATCCATCGAAGATGGCCTATGCCGATCTTGGCCGAGGCAGTGCGGTTGCACGCCTGAAAGATATCGCCACTATTCAAGGCGTTCGTGAAAACCAGCTCGTAGGCTATGGTCTGGTTATTGGCCTGAATGGCACGGGCGACAGCCTGCGCAACTCGCCTTTCACTGAGCAGTCGATGCGCGCCATGCTCGAAAATCTTGGCATCAACGCACCACGCAACTCCACACGCGCCAAGAACACGGCTGCGGTGATTGTGACCGCCAATCTGCCGCCGTTCTCCGGTGCCGGATCACGCATTGATGTGACAGTATCTTCGCTCGGTGATGCGACCTCGCTTCAGGGCGGTACGCTGGTGATGACGCCGTTGCAGGGTGCTGACAATCAGGTCTATGCGGTCGCTCAGGGCAGTATGATTGTCTCCGGCTTTTCTGCGGAAGGTCAGGCAGCAAGCGTTGTTCAGGGTGTGCCGACATCGGGTCGTATTCCGAATGGTGCGCTGGTTGAACGCGAGGTCGCAGGCAATTTCGGCAAGGATGCCGAAATGATTGTTGAACTGCGCGATGCGGACTTTACGACCGCGGTGCGCACGGCTGACACGATCAATATTTTTGCAAAGCGTCGTTATGGACGCGGCGTAGCCCTTGCGCGCGATTCCAAAACCATCCGCATTACACGCCCGAAGAATGTGCCGCCTGCTCGGTTTCTTGCTGAACTCGAAGGTCTGCCGATTGTAACCGATGAAGTTGCGCGCGTTGTGGTCGATGAGCGCACAGGTACCGTGGTTATCGGTGACAAAGTGCGTATCTCCAAAGTCGCTATCAGCCATGGCAGTCTGACCGTTCGTGTGACGGAAACACCGATGGTGGTACAGCCTGATCCGTTCAGCTATGGCGAAACAGAAGTCGAGCCAAACACAGAAATCGCCGTCAATCAGGCCGATGCTAAGATTGGTATCCTGACGGGAGCCAATCTCGAAAATCTCGTGAAGGGTCTCAACCAGATGGGTGTGAAGCCAAACGGCATCATAGCAATCCTTCAGGCGATTAAGACGTCGGGTGCACTTCATGCCGAATTGGTGGTGCAATGATGGTGGAAAAAAATCTGACCCGCTATGGTTTTGCGATCACGCTGCTTTTTGGCTCAGCTTTTGCAGCATTTGCACAGCAACCTCTGCCACCGCAGCCTGTTGAGCAGCAGGCTCCGATCACCCAGCAACTTGCATCTGCGCCTGTCGGGAATCTTGATGAGATTCGCAAGTTTTGCGGAAATCTCGATAATCAGGCTTCAGATGCACGCTATGCGCTTCAAGCTAAGCAACTTGCAGAACTGAAGGCAGACGTTGAAAAGCGGATGCTTGCGCTGGAAGAAAAGCGCAAAGAGTATGAAATGTGGCTTAAGCGCCGTGATGACTTCGTAAACAAGGCGCAGGATTCGCTGGTCGATATTATATCGAAAATGAAACCGGATGCGGCGGCAGCGCAGATGTCACTGATTGGCGATGAAGCGGCGGCGGCATTGATCCTCAAGCTCAATCCGCGTGTTTCGAGCATTATCCTCAATGAAATGCCGCCAGAAAAGGCTGCTAAACTTGCGCGCGTTATTGTTGGATCGCAGCGCACTGCCGTAGCAGCGCCGCCCAAACGGGAGCAGCGCGCGCAGGCAGAAAACGGGAGTAGCGTGCAATGAAAACAAGCATGAACAAAGCTCCGTTTGCCGCTTTGCTGATGGTTCTGGTGGCCGGTTGTGCCACTAAACCGGAAGAGATTGGCCGTGCGCCTGATCTTTCACCTGTTGCGGCTAATCTTGGTGTGCAGAACAATCCGCAATATAGCGGCTATCCGGTTCGACCGAGCAAGGCGTCCTATTCGCTATGGGACCAGCGCTCGACGAATTTTTTCAAAGATCCGCGCGCGCAGGAACCCGGCGATGTGCTGACCGTGATCATCTCGATCAATGATCGCGCCAATATGGATAACAAGACGGATCGCGAGCGCATTTCCAAAGGTCTTTATGGCGCTGGCGCATCGTTTGATACCAGCAGCCTGTCGGGCGCTTTTGGCGGTGGTGAAATGGATGCTTCGGTCAACACACGTTCCAACAGTACCTCTAAAGGTAAGGGCACGATTGAGCGCAGCGAGGATATTCGTCTTCAGATCGCAGCCATTGTCACCGACACACTTCCAAACGGGAACCTGATCATTCGCGGTTCGCAGGAAGTCCGCGTGAACAATGAATTGCGCGTGCTCAACGTGGTCGGGGTTGTGCGGCCGCGCGATATTTCGGGTTCCAATACGATCTCGTATGACAAGATCGCTGAGGCACGCATTTCTTACGGTGGTCGCGGACGCTTGAGCGAAATTCAGCAGCCGCCTTATGGTCAGCAAATTCTCGACCAGATTTCTCCGTTCTAAAGCCAATGAGCATGAGCGACACCTCCTCTCAGAAAGATAGTAAGTCAAAAGGGTCTATGATGGGCCTTTTGGCTGCGGTAGCGATACTCACTGCTATTGCGGGCGGTGGTGGCTGGTATCTGGGAGAGATAATTTCTGCCGGACAGAAGGCAAATGCACCTGCCAGCGGCAAGGAAGACAAGCCAAAGCAGGGCGAATTTGAATCGCGCAGCATTGGAACTGTGGTGCCATTGCAGCCGATTGTCACCAATCTTGGCATCCCGCAAAACACATGGGTGCGCCTTGAAGCATCGCTTGTTGCTAAGCCTGGTCGTGAGATTCCGGCGGACATGGCTGCCAGTATCGGTGATGATTTTGTTGCATTCCTGCGCAGTGTTAATCTGATGCAATTGCAAGGCGCGGCAGGTCTTGCCTATTTGCGCGCCGATCTTGAAGAACGGGCGCGTCTGCGATCCGAAGGCGCAGTCGAGCGCATCTTTATTTCGACATTGGTCGTTGAATGAAAAAAGCTCTTGGTCTTGGCGCTCTCCTGACGCTTGTCTTTACTGTTTCGGCCCATGCTCAGCAGGGCTTGTCACTTGAAAACCTGTTGCCTGCGGGCAGTGGTGCTGCAAGCGGTCAGATCGTTCAGCTATTTGGCTTACTTACGGTGCTTTCAATTGCGCCGGGCCTGCTGATTATGGTGACGAGCTTCACGCGCTTTGCCATTGCGTTCTCACTATTGCGTTCTGGCCTTGGCTTGCAAACAGCCCCTGCCAGCATGGTGATGATTTCGCTTGCGCTTTTCATGACGTTTTATGTGATGGCACCGGTTTTTGACCGGGCGTGGAACAATGGCGTTGAGCCGCTGATGCGCAATGAAATTACGCAGGAAGTGGCGTTCAAGGAAATTTCGTCACCGTTTCGCGATTTCATGATGGGCCAGGTCCGCGACAAGGACTTGCGGCTATTTGAAGACCTTGCAGAACCTTCATTCCGCACGGGCGAGGATGGTATTGTTGATTTTCGCGTGCTGGTTCCGGCTTTCATGATCTCGGAATTACGCCGTGGGTTTGAAATCGGCTTCCTGATTGTGCTGCCGTTTCTTGTGATTGATCTTGTTGTGGCAACGCTGACCATGTCGATGGGCATGATGATGCTGCCGCCAACCGTTATATCACTGCCGTTTAAAATCCTGTTTTTCGTGTTGATTGATGGCTGGAATATTCTGGTCGGAAGCCTGATACGATCATTTTCCTAGCATTTTTTTGGGAAAATACGCGATCCGTTAAAATGCGGACCAGCATATTAATATTCTGTTAACAATTGCCGCATAGTAGTGATGGCATGATGGGTCCCGCGCGTTTCGCGGTGACAGGCATGATGCCGCTCCACCATGCCGGTAATTTTTGAATCCGGCCTGTCCCTCATCCTGTTTTTTTACAAGGGGCACTACGATGTCTAGCATTCTTACAAATTCGTCGGCTCTGACCGCTCTCCAGACACTTTCGTCGACCAACAAGTCGCTGGAAACCACGCAGAACCGCATCTCGACCGGCCTTCGTATCGGTGAAGCTGCTGACAACGCTTCTTACTGGTCGATCGCAACTTCGATGAAGTCCGATAACAAGGCCAACTCGGCTGTTCAGGACGCTCTCGGCCTCGGCGCTGGCAAGGTTGACACTGCATACACTGCAATCAACGACATCAAGGACCAGGTTGACAAGATGAAGTCGCTTCTGGTTAGCGCGCAGGGCGCAAGCCTTGAAGACCAGCAGAAGGTCGCAACGGAACTTAAAGCCATCCAGTCGCAGATCAAGTCGTCGGCCAGCAACGCGAACTACGCTGGCTCGAACCTGCTCGTAAGTGCTGCGAACACTGATGGTTCGGATGATCTTAAGGTTGTCGCATCTTACAACCGTACTGGCACCACTGTAACGATCGACACTGTTGACGTTGCCGCTGCTGACGTACAGGTTTTTGCAGCTGCCGACGGTACAGGTGGTATTGCTGGTGGTCTGGTCGCCACAACCTTCTTCGATCCTTCGACGACACGCGTCGATGACGCTGGCATCAAGACTGCACTTGACGCAGTTGAAACGGCTCTGTCGGAACTCACCACTGGTGCGGCTACGCTTGGTGCTGCTAAGGCACGTATCGACACCCAGAAGAGCTTCATTTCGAAGCTTTCTGACTCGGTGGAAAAGGGCGTTGGCGCATTGGTTGATGCTGACATGAACAAGGAATCGGCTCGTTTGTCGGCTCTTCAGGTTCAGCAGCAGCTTGGTGTGCAGGCTCTCTCGATCGCTAACTCGTCGAGCCAGTCGATCATGTCGCTGTTCCGCGGCTAATCAGCTCGTCTATATAATTTACAGTCAGGGGCGCGGGATTTATTCCGCGCCCCTCTCTTTTGCGGCTCTGCATTTCCCGCCGCCACTTTCGCGCAAGCTTCGCGATCTATTTTGCGTTCATCAGGATGGCGGTGGTGTGAATGCAGCAGAATTTCCAACAATTGATCGAACAGCTTAGGGGAACGCTCGGCAAGCTTGGCGCGCGAAAACTTATAGCGCTCGGACTTGTCGGTGCTGCGCTGATGGGCACGATCCTCTACACCAGCTTTTATCTCAGCCGCCCTTCCTATGAGACGCTTTATGTGGGCCTTTCGCGTGATGACGTGAACCGTATGGGTCTGGCGCTTGGCGAAGCGGGAATTGCCTTTGATGTGAAATCGGACGGCTCATCCATTCTGGTGCCAATTGGCAAAGCTGAACAGGCGCGTATGTATCTGGCTGAAAAAGGCCTGCCAACGTCGAACAATGCCGGTTACGAACTGTTTGATAATATGGGGTCTCTTGGCCTCACGTCATTTATGCAGGAAATTACCCATGTGCGGGCGCTTGAAGGCGAGATCGCCCGCACCATTCAGGCTATTCGCGGTGTGAAGGCCGCACGTGTTCATATTGTTCTTGCAGAAAAAGGTTCGTTCCGCCGTGGTGATCAGAAGCCGTCGGCTTCTGTTGTTATTCGTGCGGAGGGTGGTTTTGCAGCCGAATCCGCACAGTCGATCCGCCAGCTCGTGGCTGCGGCTGTCCCGGCACTTGCCGCATCGGATGTAACTGTTCTCGATACCAATGGACGTCTTCTCGCATCTGCGGGTGAAGCCGCGAATGGTGCAGCATTGATGACCGCCTCGCTTGAACAGCAGGTTGCGGGCAATGTCGACGAAAGCATCCGCAAAGCGTTGGCACCCTATCTTGGCATTGGTCATTTCCAGACCAGCGTTCAGGCTTCGCTTGATACAGACCGTCGCCAGACCAATGAAACGAGCTTTGATCCTGAATCGCGTGTAGAGCGCTCAGTGCGCGTTGTGCGTGAAAGCGGCGATAACCGTAATTCACGTAGTGATAATGCCGCTGGCGTCGAGCAAAATATTCCGCAGGAGGAAATAGCGAGCCGCAACGGTGAAAGTTCGACTGAGAAGACGGATCGCCGCGAGGAACTCACCAATTACGAGATGAACACCAAGACTGTATCGACAGTCAGCGATGGTTATTCCGTCAAGCGGCTTTCGATTGCAGTCGTAATTGATCAGGCGCGTTTGCTCGCAACCGCTGGGACAACACCGCCACCAGCCGATTTTGTTGACCAGCAGATCACAAAAATACGCGATCTGGTCGCCACGGCAGCTGGGCTTAATCTGGATCGCGGTGATGTTATCAATGTTACGGCGGTCAATTTCATGAATGCTTCCGGTGCCGATATGGAGCCGGTTTCAACGCCATGGTCAGATACGCTGCTGCGTCAAAGCGGGTCCTATGTGAATGCGCTTGCAATCCTCGGTGCAGTCGCATTGCTGATCTGGTTTGGCCTTCGTCCGCTTTTGCGTGAAACAAGTGCTAAGCCGGCTGGAACGGAAGTTGCAATCCGTGAGCCGGCCGAGGTGGCAGTCCCGAATTTTTTTGCCGACACGCATAATCTCGTGAGTTCTGAATCGACAAAGGCTGTCATTGGTGGGCCAGAAGCCTACGCCGATCAAATGAAGAGCAGCCTTAGTGATCTGCGCCAGCGCATGCGTATGCCTGCAAAGCTGCGCCTTGAGCAGATGATTGAAATGGATGAAGAACGAGTGGCAGCTGTTCTCAAGCAGTGGATTCATGAAACATCTTCCCATCAGCAAGCCAGTCAAACAGGGCGTGCCGCAATGCCGGAGCTTGAGGCAGCCTGACGATGAACACGCTCGCGCTTAGCCGCTATTTGCCTGATTTTTCAACACATCATATCGACGATGAGGTGATTGAAATTATCGCGGCCCCGGTTGCAAGGGCGCCGTTGGTTGCAGACCCGCGCGTTGATTTGTCGTCAAAACCTCTCGCAGATAAGCCGTTTAAAGATGAGCAGGCCGAAATTGCTCAGATCCTCGCTTTTGAGGAAGAAAAGCGTTTGGCGTTTGAGAGCGGGCGTGAAGACGGACACAGGGAGGCGGAAGCGCTTTATGCGGCGGAAAAGGCACGCCTACTGCGCGAGCATGAGGCTGAAATTGAAACACTGCGCGCCGGATTTTCTCGTGAACAAGCAACCCTTCTGGCAGTTGGGCTGACGCAAGGTATGACTTTGCTTGAACGTAATTTATCGCAGCAAATGTCAGAAATTCTTGGTTTTCTTTATGCTGAGAAACTCGAGCAAGATGCTGTTCTGGAATTTGCGCGACGCATTAGTAAGCTTGCACTCGAAGGCGAAGCGCCTGAAATTCATGGTCCCGTGCATTTGCTGGAACCATTGCGTCACCACGCCGATCTATTGCCTTATGGCTGCCAGTTCATTGAGAACACATCCAGCGAAGTTTCATTTTCATTTGGAGAACGGGTGCTTGAAACACGTATTGCTCCAATTCTTGAAGAGTTAAAGGCAACCGTCCGATGAGCATTGATCCGGAGACTAAGCGCGAGATCATCATTGTGCGTCGCGGTAATCGGGACGATGATGACGGACATCATGGTGGCGTCTGGAAAATCGCCTATGCCGACTTCATGACGGCTATGATGGCCTTCTTTCTTGTTATGTGGCTTATCAATGCTGCTAACGAGGAAAGTAAGGCGGCTGTCGCCAGCTATTTTAATCCGGTTAAGCTGATGGATCGACATTCCAGCCCGAAAGGCGTGCAGGATGTTGACCAACAGGAAGGCCGTGTGCGTTTCGATAGTGACCAGAAGGTGGATGATAGCACGAAGGTTATCAATGAAACCTCGTCAAATGCGGTGAGCCAGCAGGAAGAAAGCCGGATGTTCCGCGAACCTTACGCTGTACTTTCTGAACTTGCCCATGAAACGGGTGTTTTGCAAAATCAGTCTGCCAAAGGCGAGGGCGGCATTGCGCAATCCGGACCACAAACTGGCTCGGATGGCGGTGACGCTTATCGAGATCCGTTTAGCCCTGATTATTGGTCTAGCAAAGCTGCGGAAACGCTGACCCAGCCGGAAGCAACACCTGCCACGCCGCCAGAAAAAACAGCGGATGCAGAGGTTGAAGAAAAGCCAGCAGAAAGTCAGGAAGAGCTTATTGCCGAATTAAAGCAAGCAGCGACCGGGGATACATCAAAAGCGGAGGGTGACACTCAGAAAACTGAGCCGATGCCCGATGTCAGCGTCGTGCCAGTGGATGGTGGCGTGATGATCCAGCTGACTGACAAGATTGATTTTGGCATGTTCACAATTGGCTCTGCAAAGCCTGATGCACGCGTCGTGGCCATAATCGAGCGCATTGCACAGGTGATCTCCCGTCAGCCGGGTGAGGTCATTATCAGCGGTCATACCGATGCACGACCGTTCAAGAGCGCGAGCTATGATAACTGGCGGCTTTCTTCAGCACGGGCACAAATGGCTTATTACATGCTGGTCCGTGGAGGGCTTGATGAGAAACGTGTGCTGCGTGTCGAGGGATATGCTGATCGGCAGCCGAAAAATGTGAGCGACCCGAACGCCGCTGAAAATCGACGCATCGATATTTTTCTCAAGTCTAATCCATGAAGAAGATCATTGTTCGCACTGGACTGGCGATGCTTGTGGGATTGCCACTGCTGTCTGGCGCAGTGATCACATCGGCAAAAAGCGCGCCCAATGGTGAACAGCCGCAGTTTCCGGTGCTTGAGCCTTATAAGCTCGTTCGTTCTCTGCGCATGCTTCAGGATCAGCTTGTCACAGGCAAGCCTGAAGCCGTTGTGATGCTCAACAGGCTTCTCAGCTTTGTCAGCGCGGATATGCAGCGTGCTCCCGACGCCTTCTGGGAAAAGCCAGAAAATATCTATGCTGCTATTATCTACCTGTTTAATGGTGGTAATCCGGGCGCTGTACGCACGGTCCTTTCTGGTACGAAGGATGGTGTGGTTCCGGCTGAACTCGTTAAGGGCGCTTTGGCCTATGCTTCCGGGCAAAATATTGAAGTGGTAAAACTTTTTTCAGTGCCACTTGCTGCCGATGTTCCGGTTGAACTTAAAGCTTCTATCGTTTTGGTTACGGCCAATCAGATGGCAGCATTTGATGCTGCCACGGCTTTACAGCGATTGGATCAGGTGAGGCTTAGCAGCCCCGGGACGCTCTTTGAAGAGGCTGCGATCCGCAGATCTATGCCGATTGCAGCAAAGCTTGGTGATGCCGATAAAGTCAGGCTTCTGTCGAGGAACTATCTGCAACGCTTTCCCCGCTCGCCCTATATGCGCGATTTCATGCAACAATTTATTGATGCGGCGCTGAAATTGAATGATCGCATCGACAATGCTGAATTGGTCAAGCTGGTTGGAACTGCTGATCCGGTTATGCAATATTCGCTTTATCTGCAACTCGCGCGCGGAGCACTGGTTGACGGACAGACAGAACGTGCGCGGTTCATGTCGGCAAAGGCACAGAAATTTGCAGATATGCTCAAGGACGACCCGAGCCGGGCTAATCTTTATGCGGCTGCAAGTGGGGTCGCCTCCAATGAGGCCGGGGTCGCCTTGAATGAGCTTTCACAGATTTCGCCAGACCGTTTGCAGGAGCGAGACCGTAAGTTGTTAAATGCAGCGAAAGCGATTGGCTCAGTGGTAACGCGCAAGCCTGATGCGGATAATGAGGAAGCGGAAACTACAAAATTAACCACCGTTCCCGTAATGCCCGTTGCTGATGATAAGCTGCCTTCTGAAACGGTGGTTCGTGCGCAGCCAACACCCTCTGCGAATGCGGGTTGGGCACCCGCGCCCAAGCAATCAGAAGATGATCTTCAAAAGACCTTGGAAGATGCGCGCAACAAGATTGCAGAAATAGATGCTTTGCTGGGAAAGAACGTTCAATGAGCATGGATATTTTGACCGGAGCGGGCGGGCGCGTATCATCACCGACAAAAAGCACTGCCGCTCAGAGCGGTAAAATCGACACGGCTGATCAGGAAATGTCTGATCCGGCAAAACTGTTTGGTGCATTGCTGGAGAAATCAGACAGCAAAGAGACCGATCGATCAGAGCAGAATGACGAAGGCGAGGTGGATGACAGCGATATTGCCTCCCCAGATAGCCCGCGTCAGTCACAAACCTATTTTATATCGCAACCGCTTTTCAGTCTGACAAAAGACTTCTCTGCACATGCTGACAAAGACGCTGCGTTACAAGCCGTTGGCGATAGCAAGACTAACGCTCTCCTGGCGATGCATTCTGGATCAGAAGGCGAGTCTCGCGGTACGGCGATAGCTGATGTGGCTAATACGAATATGCAAGAAAAGGCTGTTGCTTCTGGCATGAATTCGCTGGCGGCTGATTTTGGCAAAAAGTCAGCCACTGCTGCCGCCACACAGAATAAAACCGATGCCAAGTTGGGATCTGAAAGTGCGCCAGACAGAACTCAAGTCAACGGTGCTCTTAATGATGCTTCGCCGATAGAAGGCATGCCAGCAGAGCAAACGGATGCGCCAGATAATAGCTCTGTGGCTGCATCTTTCGCAGATGGGGGCAACGTGTCGGAGCGTATGGGTGTGCAACAACAGCCGCAGGTATCGCGCGCTCCTGTTCCGCTTGAGGTGAAGTCCGCGCCCACAAGCCCTCAGGCTGCGGTTCGCATTGATGATGTTCAGGTGATTTCTGAGCGAAGCTTTGGCGCGGTTAAAACATTGCAGATCAGGCTTGATCCCGTTGATCTTGGTCAGGTAACCGCACGCATTCGCGTGGTTGCCGACACTATTGAAGTGCACTTGATTGCAGATAAGCCGCACGCTGCTGAAGCGCTGGCTGCTGATCGCTCTATGATAGAAAAGGCACTTAAAGTCGCTGGAGTGACGGATGATTCAAAGATTACCGTCAGCGTTGCTGAACGAGGCGCGGTCAATGTGCAGCAATCCTCATCAAGCCAGAATGCAGCACAGCAACAAAGCAATCAATCCCAGGGCCAACAGGGTCAGCAAGGATTTGGTATGCAAAGTGGAATGGATGGCCGCAACGGATCTCAGGGTGGTTCGCAAGCGCAGTTTCTGGGCGGAGAAAGCAGGCAGAATGGTCATTCCGCTCAACAAGAGCGTAGCGATTACGACGCGCGTCGTGGGAGTAGTGAGGCAGCTAACGAAGCTGGTCTTGTTACTAACGGCCGCCGCAACGGTTTGGTTGTGTGAAGCATCTCAAGCGCGTGCTGAGAATGTCTGCGAGCAGGAAATGCATCGCGCATCCGCCCGTTATGACGTGCCTTTGGGGATACTCTATGCCGTCGGTTTGACGGAAACGGGACGAAAAAATTCGCTCCAGCCTTATGCAATGAATATCGAAGGCCGTGCTGAATTTTTCACGTCACAATCGGCTGCGTTGAGGCGCTTTGAAGAAGTGCATTCACACGGCGTTAAGCTCATCGATTTGGGGTGCATGCAGATCAATCACTATTATCATAGTGAGGCTTTCCCATCGGTTGCTGCAATGCTGCAACCATCAATGAATGTCGATTATGCAGCGCGTTTTTTAAAACGCCTTCGCGAACGTGAGGGCAACTGGACAATGGCTGTTGCGCGCTATCATGCAGGGCCGAATAATGACCCGGCTCAGAAGCGATATGTTTGCCGCGTTATGACGAATATGATCGCGACAGGCTTCGGCAACTGGACAGAACCGGCGAAAAAATTTTGTGCGGGGTGATAAGCGGTCGCTAAAAAATAGGCGCCTCAACCAAACAGGGTAATCGCATCAACTTTAGGCTTACAACTTATGAGTGCACTTATCCTTTAGTCCAATTATATCGATTAAATTCGCAAGCCCTTGTAATGAATCGTTAAACTCAATGACGTGTTAACTATTTGTTAACGCTTTGCGCACAGTAATGTCATATGAGATGCAATCTCAGCGATTCCCCCAATATTAAATCTAACTAATTCACCTCCCAATTTATTGGTAGCTAGTAGTTGTAATTGTCGCTGACTCCCCCCGCCAGTTAGGTCTGTAAAAGACGGGTTAACATATTGATTCGGAAGGCGGGCCGATGATCGTAGTTGTAGATGAGCGGGATATTGTGACCGAGGGGTACTCCTCTTGGTTTGGTCGTGAAGGTATCTCCACGACTGGCTTTCGCCCATCTGATTTCAACGATTGGGTAGAAACAGTTCCCCACCATGACATCATGGCCGTTGAAGCATTTCTGATTGGCGAATGTGCTGGACAAAATGGTTTGCCATCCCGCATTCGTGAGCGTTGCAAAGCGCCCGTTATCGCCGTCAATGATCGCCCTTCACTTGAACATACGCTAGAGCTTTTTCAATCAGGCGTTGACGATGTTGTGCGCAAACCCGTTCATGTGCGCGAAATATTGGCCCGCATTAATGCCATACGCCGCCGGGCTGGTGTGTCAGGCTCTAGCACAAATGATGGCACAGTTCTCGGTCCAATCACCGTCTTCTCTGACGGGCGCGATCCGCAAATTAGTGGTGCCGATTTTATCTTGCCGCGCCGCGAGCGTCGCATTCTGGAATACCTGATTGCCAACCGTGGTCGTCGTCTGAACAAATCGCAAATATTCAGCGCGATTTATGGCATTTTCGATAGTGAAGTCGAAGAAAACGTCGTCGAAAGCCATATCAGCAAGCTGCGCAAGAAGTTGCGAGAGAAACTTGGTTTCGATCCGATCGATTCCAAGCGTTTTTTAGGCTACAGCATCAACATAGAATAAGTATCATATCCCCCCAAACTTGCATGAACATGCCAGGACGACAGTTTCACGCAAGCGTGGAGCGCTAGCCTTGTCGCAGATTTACGATTTTTCAGGAGCTGCCAATGAGCCTCTACGGTATGATGCGGACCGGTGTTTCAGGCATGAACGCACAGGCCAATCGCCTGTCAGCGGTCGCAGACAATATCGCGAATGCCAGTACTGTAGGCTATAAACGCGCAGATACGCAGTTCTCCTCGCTGGTGCTGCCGAGCACGTCTGGTCAGTATAACTCCGGCTCCGTTATGACCGATGTTCGCTATGGTATCTCAGATCAGGGCGGGATTAGGTCCACGTCTTCCACGACAGATCTAGCCATTGATGGCAATGGTTTCTTTGTTGTGCAAGGTGCTGATGGTACAAGCTATCTGACACGTGCCGGTTCCTTTGTACCTGATAAGGACGGTTTTCTCGTTAATACAGCAGGATATTATCTGCTGGGCGCCGGTGCTGATGAAAGTGCTGGCGGACTGACCATGGCAGGGCTTGGAAAGATTAATGCCAATGCGGCTGATCTGAAGGCCGAGGCCAGCACATCAGGAACTTTCACCGTTAGTCTGCCATCGGGTAGCGCAGTTCCGGCTGCTGGTGCATATAATCATAAGACTTCGCTCGTTTCTTATAATTCTCAGGGCGAAAAAATCACGCTGGATGTCTATTTTTCGAAATCAGCAGACAATACGTGGGATGTCTCGATTAAGAATGCTGCCGATGGTGTGGAAGTCGGTGCAACGACGCTGACATTTGATCCAGCCAACGGCAATTTGCTGACCGGCGGCAATGCAACCGTTGATCTCACTGGCTATAATGGTTCATCGCTCAGTCTCAACCTTGGGGCGTCAAAAGAAGCTTCAGGCGATTATACAATCTCTCAGGCCGTCATTAACGGTCAGGCAAAGTCCTCAATGAAGAGCGTTGATGTCGCCAATGATGGCTCTGTTGTCGGGATCTATGAAAACGGAACACAGGTGGTTCTGGGGCGCATTCCGCTTGCCAAGGTTGCAAGCCCGGATCGCATGACAGTCGTCAGCGGTAATGTGTTTCTCGCCAGCGCTGACTCTGGCGAAGTGACACTTGGCTTTCCGCAGACCAGCGGTATTGGCAAGGTAATGTCGGGAACGCTTGAAGAGTCCAATGCTGATATTGCGCAGGAGCTCACGGACATGATCGAAGCCCAGCGGAGTTATACGGCCAATTCCAAAGTTTTCCAGACTGGCTCAGAACTCATGGATGTTCTGGTCAATCTCAAGCGCTAATCGAAATGATTTCCCGGGGCAAATATTCGGGAAATCAAGTCATGACTTCGTCGGAATCCATTCTGGCACACGCGTAAAACGGGTTTCGGTCCTACGACTACGAAGTAAATTAACACGTATAGCGGTTCACTCTGTCCAAGCGACAAAGCGTTCCGCCGGTAAATGGGGAAAAAATGTCACTTAGTTCTGCTCTATCGACAGCCAAAAGCTCGCTTGCGGCAACGTCCAAGCAGACTTCGGTTATCTCCCGTAATGTTGCGGGCGTAAACGATCCTGACTATTCTCGTCGCTCGGCATCATTGGTGTCTGGGCCCTATGGTTCCCTTTACGTCAATATAAGCCGCTCGGCCGATACGGCGTTGTTTAACCGCTACATTCAATCCAATAGTGCGGCATCATCTTCTTCTATTCTTGCAGGCGGTCTTGACCGCCTTTCATCAATTTATTCAGCTGATAAATATTCGTCTTCGCCGTCAGCGCTGATCGGTGATTTGCGCGATGCATTGCAGACCTATGCCTCTTCACCGTCCAATTCAGCGCTGGGTAACAGCGTTGTTTCTACCGCTGAAGCACTTGCCAATGCGCTGAACGATGGCACCAAGCAGATACAGTCACTGCGCAATGACGCGGACAATGAGATTGCGGATTCTGTAGCCACAATCAATGATGTGCTGGCTAAATTTGAGAAGGTCAATCAGCAAATTCTTGGCGGAACGCGCGCCGGAACCGATGTTTCAGATTTCCTCGACCAACGCGATTCACTGCTCAAGCAGCTTTCTGGCGAGATCGGCATCACAACGATGACTCGCGGCGATAATGACATGGTCATATTCGCTGAAAACGGCGTGACACTGTTTGAAACCTCGGCGCGGAAGGTGAGTTTTACGCCTTCGAACGGTCTGTCTGCCGGTGCTTTGGGCAATGCTGTTCTGGTCGATGGTGTACCGTTGTCGCATGAGACATTCGACCAGCCATTCGGTACGGGGCGGCTGAGTGGCCTTCTGCAACTGCGTGATCAGATTGCACCGCAGTACCAGATGCAGCTTGATGAAATCGCGCGCGGTCTGGTCAATATGTTCGCCGAAACCGATCAGAGTGGCGCGGGTGGTTTAAGCAAAACGGGTCTGTTTAGCTGGTCAGGTTCTCCAGCGACGCCTGGCGCGGGCTTTTCATCCGGTCTTGCAGGTACAGTGAGTGTTTCGTCTGCCTTTATCTCATCGCAAGGTGGTAGCTCTCTCTTGTTGCGCGATGGTGGTGCGAATGGTGCCGATTATAAATATAATAGTGATGATGCAGCCGGTTTCAGCGACCGGCTTCGGGCTTTGAATGAAGCTTTCAGTGGATCAATGACGTTTACCGGCTCGACGGGGTTGAATTCGACCGCCAGTCTGAACGATTACAGCGCATCATCAATTAGCTGGCTGGAAGGCAAGCGCCAGACCGCCAACTCGAATTTTTCTTATAATCAGACAGTTGCAGTGCAGGCCGACCAGGCTTTGTCCAACGCCAATGGTGTCAATATTGATACCGAGATGGCGTTGCTTCTTGATCTGGAACATTCTTATCAGGCTTCAAGCCGGGTGTTGACGACCATCAACTCCATGCTTGATGACCTTCTCAACGCGGTGTGAGTTTCATGAAAGCGCAATCGATTTCGACATATGGTGCGTCTGCCGCACTCAGGGCTTTGGTGAACCAGAATAAGGCTGAACTGGTCAAAGCCCGTCAGGAAGCGACGACCGGGAGCGTCTTTGATGTAGGCCTGTCGCTGGGCGCGAAATCCGGACAGACGATATCCTTGCGCAAAGAATATGATCGTCTCGACGTGCTCACCGATATGAACAAGCTTGTTCAGCAGCGCATGACAACAACGCAAACCACCACGACCGCGATTATCGAGAAGGTTCAGAATTTTCTTGGCGACCTGACCGGCGCGAGTAACACCGCTGAAAGCATTGCGACGTCGGCACAGTCGGCACGCGCTATGCTTGATTCAGTCACCGGACATCTCAATACCAGCTATAATGGCGAGTATATCTTTTCCGGCGTCAACACCGATGTGAAGCCGCTTAACGACTATACGCAAGGTGGAGACGCTCAGAAGGCTGTCCAAAAAGCGTTTGCAGATCATTTCAACTTTGCGATGGACGATGCCCGCGTTGCTGACATCACAGCAGATCAGATGAAAAGCTTTCTCGAAGGCGATTTCGCTGAACAGTTCAACGACACCAATTGGGATCTGAATTGGTCCAATGCGTCTGATACCGTTATCAAGAGCCGTATTTCGCCAACGGAAACAGCATCAACATCGATTTCTGCCAATGCCGATGGTTTCCGTAAGGCAATCATGTCAGCGGTTATGATTGCAGAATTCGCCAATATCGGTCTTAATAGTTCCGCATTTGGTGCTCTGACATCTCAGGCTTTGACGACGACCTCGCAGGCAATCACCCAGACGACCTCCGAACAGACGACACTTGGTCTCGCTCAGTCGCGCACAACGGATGCGATAACACGCATTGCCGCGCAGCAGAAAATTCTCAATGATTCAGTGAATAATCTTGAAGAGGTCGATCCATATGACGCATCAGTGCGTGTTAACGCATTGATGACCCAGATGGAAACATCCTATGCGCTGACGGTGAAGTTGCAGAATATGAGCCTGCTCAACTACCTCAAATAATCAATGTCAGGCGCGCGAGCGCCGACAAATAAGCCCGGTCTTCGTGAGAGCATGAGGCTCCCGCAAGTAAGGGTATTGATAAGCGGAGATGCCATGTATCAGATGCGCTACGAAGATGTCATGAATGACGATATGGCGAGCGCCAAAGAACGCGAGCAGATGCTTTTTGACCGCTCAATTAGCATGCTTGAGGCGGCAAAGCTGAATGGTTCGGGCTCACGCGAAGGCATCGATGCGGCTTATTTCGTTAACCGGCTTTGGACTGTCATTATTGAAGATCTGGGATCTGTTGAAAATACGCTCCCGAAAGAGCTAAAAGCTGCAATTATTTCAGTCGGCATTTTTATTATTAAAGAAGTCGAGCGAATCCGACAGGGCGAAAGCGACGATTATGATACGGTGATTGAACTCACCAGTTCGATCCGGAACGGTTTGTGAAATGGTCGATAACGCCAAGCCAACAATCCGTCTATCGCTTCGCTCAGGCGAGAAAATTTACATCAATGGCGCAGTTTTGAAGGCAGACCGCAAGGTCTCTCTTGAGCTTCTCAACGATGCGACATTCCTTCTTGAAAACCACGTCTTGCAGCCTGAAGATACAACGACACCGCTGCGTCAGCTTTATTTTGCAGCGCAGATGATCCTGATTGAGCCTGCAATGCGTGAGCAGGCACATAATGCCTTTGCGCATATGCTCAAGAGTATGTTTTCAACGTTCAGCGATGCATCCATTCTCAAAGCTCTCAAAGAAATTGATGAGCTTGTCCATAATGGACGTGTGTTTGAGGCGATGAAATCTATCCGGGCACATTACCCGCGCGAAGCAGAACTTATGAATATCGGGGCACCAATCGTGCCTGTCAGCAAAGCAGATAATGCGGTGGAGGCAAGCTTATGACGACGACGCCTGCTGTCGGAAACAACACGACAAATACGACCAACACTTCCTCCAACAGTTCGGCTGCGGCAAAGGCGAGTGTTGATTATAATTCGTTTCTAAAGCTGCTGGTCACCCAGATGCAAAATCAGGATCCAACGGCTCCGATGGATGCGACGCAATATGTCTCGCAGCTGGCAACCTTCTCAAGCGTAGAGCAGTCTGTGCAGATGAACTCCAAGCTTGAAACGCTGATTGCTAATTCGTCACTGTCACAGGCAGAGGGCTGGATTGGCCGCACGCTGACCAATGCCGATGGTTCTGTTTCGGGTGTGGTAAAGTCTGTAACGATCCAGTCAACGGGTATGCTTGCTGAACTCGCAGACGGCAAAACCATGTTGATCGGGCAGGGCGTCAAAGTAAGCTAGAGCGTGTTTTGATCTGATTTATCAGATCGAAACGTCTCAAGTGTTTGTTTGAACATGTTTCTTATCCGAAAACCGGTTCCCGTTTTTAGGGATGCGCTCTAAAGGCAAAAAAGTGAACGAAGCGGATGCACTAGACATTGTCAATTCGGCGGTTTGGACCGTGTTGATGGCAAGTGGTCCTGCTGTACTGGCTGCGATGCTGGTCGGTATTGGTATTGCATTGTTTCAAGCATTGACCCAGATTCAGGAAATGACGCTGACTTTCGTGCCGAAGATTGTCGTCATTTTCGTTGTTCTGGCTTTGACAGCGCCTTTCGTAGGCGCACAAATCAATGCTTTCACGCTGCTCGTCTATTCGAGGATCGAGAAGGGCTTTTGATATAATCTGCGAGCGCGACGAAGCCCTCGCGCAAGCTTCGCATTCTATGGTCCGTCTGACAATAGGAGACGGACGTGCAGCAGGCAGTAGCTAAGCCTTTCACAAAACGCGGAATTTTGACTGGCAGCGACATGGGTCTGGCTGCTGGTATTATCATTATTCTGACGGTGCTCTTTTTGCCTGTTCCGGCGGTCTTTCTGGATATTGGGCTTGCCTTTTCGATCGCCTTCTCTGTCCTAATTCTGATGGTATCGCTGTGGATTCAGCGCCCACTTGATTTCTCTGCTTTCCCGACGGTGCTGCTAATTGCAACGATGATGCGCTTGTCGCTCAATATTGCGACGACGCGTGTGATCCTCACCCATGGTAATGAGGGTTATCTCGCGGCTGGCCATGTTATTCACGGATTTTCGCAATTCGTGATGGGCGGCGACTTCGTTATCGGCCTTGTTGTTTTCACGATCCTGATCATCGTCAATTTTCTCGTCATCACCAAGGGCGCAACGCGTATTGCGGAAGTAGGCGCACGCTTTACGCTCGATGCTATCCCCGGCAAGCAGATGGCGATTGATGCTGATCTGTCGTCGGGCCTTATTGATGAAAAAGAAGCGCAGCATCGCCGTCGCGAACTCGAAGAAGAAAGCTCGTTTTTCGGTTCGATGGATGGTGCATCGAAGTTTGTTCGTGGTGATGCGATTGCCGGTCTGATTATTACGGCGGTCAATATTTTCGGTGGCATTATCATCGGTGTAACCCGTCACGGAATGGATATTTCGCAAGCGGCGGACGTTTTCACAAAGCTGTCTGTTGGCGATGGTCTCGTGACGCAAATTCCAGCGCTGATCGTGTCACTTGCAGCGGGTCTTCTGGTTTCCAAAGGCGGGACGCGTGGTTCTGCCGATCAGGCGATTTTCGGTCAGCTTGGTGCTTATCCAAAAGCACTTTTGATCGCTTCATTCCTGATGTTTGTGCTGGGCATTTTACCGGGTCTTCCAGCATTCCCATTCTTCTTGCTTGGTAGCGTGATGGCTTTTGTGGGCATTGCAGTTCCGCGCAAGCAGGCAAAGCTGCGTGATGCGCAAGCTGCGGAAGCGGAACTTAAACAGCGCGAAGCGGATGAAAGCGAACGCAACTCCGTCAAGGCGTCGCTGGAAACAAGCCAGATTGAACTCTGCCTTGGCAAGCAGCTCTCAGCCCGCTTGATGGCATCGCAGCAGGAACTGGCGCATCGCGTTGCCAAGATGCGCAAGAAATTTGCACAGGAATACGGCTTCGTCATTCCTGAAATCAAGGTGACAGACGATCTTTCACTGCCGCCCAAAAGCTACCGTATCAAAATCCACGGCACAGCCGTTGCAAACCATGAACTGCGCGTCGGCGAAATTCTGGTCGTGCTGGGCGAACGTCCAATCCCGCAAATTCCGGGCGAAGAAATGCGTGAGCCGGCATTTGGCATGCGCGCTTATTCTGTGCCTGAAACATTTGCATCTGATCTGCGACGCGACGGTTATATGACTGTCGATAATCTCTCGGTGTTGCTGACGCATTTGAGTGAAATCATTCGCAATAACCTCTCACAGCTGCTGTCCTATAAAGACATGCGTATTCTTCTTGACCGTCTTGGTTCGGAATATCGCAAGCTTCTTGAAGATATTTGCCCGGCAAACATTTCCTATTCCGGTCTCCAGGCTGTGCTGAAATTGCTGCTTGCAGAACGTGTTTCAATCCGCAATCTGCATCTGATTCTTGAATCGATTGCAGAGATTGCGCCGCTGGTTCGCCGCCCGGAAATGATTGTCGAGCATGTGCGTATGCGTATGGCGCAACAGATATGTGGTGATCTTTCGGATAATGGCGTGCTGAATGTGCTTCGGCTTGGTAATCGCTGGGATCTGGTTTTCCATCAAAGCCTCAAACGCGACAACAAGGGTGAAATTGTCGAGTTTGATATTGATCCGCGTCAGCTTGAGCAGTTTGGTACAGAGGCTTCGGCGGTTATCCGGCAGCATTTTGATAGCGGTGAGCGATTTGTACTGGTTTCGTCACCTGAAGCGCGGCCCTATATCCGTATGATTATCGAGCGGTTGTTTGCGACCCTACCTGTGCTGTCGCATGTCGAAATTGCGCGCGGTGTGGAAGTGAAATCGCTTGGCGCGATTTCCTGACCTAAGAGAGCCAGTCGCCGATGTTAGCGCAGTTGCCGCTCAATGAGATCGTCCTGGCAGCCATGCTGGCGTTCTGCCGTGTGGGTGCCTGCATCATGTTGATGCCTGGGATTTCTAGCGCGCGTATACCTTTGCAAGTGCGTCTGTTCATAGCGCTCGCATGCTCGTTTGCGGTGCTGCCAATCGTGATCGGTAGTATCACGACCAGCATTGACGGCGGTCAGCCGTGGACAGTGCTTCGCTTGATGCTGAGCGAAATGTTTATCGGCGGTATCATCGGTATCTTGGCGCATATCTATTTCTGGGCATTGCAGTTTATGGCCAATACGATGGCAATGGCCGTCGGCTATTCCGGCTCGCCCGGAGATGCGATCACAGAACCTGAACCGCAAGCAGCACTTGCAACACTTGTCACCTTCAGCGCGCTATTTTTGTTTTTCGTCACCGACATGCATCTTGAGATTTTGCGTGCACTGCTCAATTCCTACACGGCAATTCCGGTTGATGGCCGGTTTCGCCCCGATGCAGCAATGACAGACTTTACCGATACATTGTCTGATGCATTTCTGGTGACGTTGCGCATTGCGGCCCCGTTCATTGTTTTTGCGGTTCTGGTGAATTTTGCGATTGGTCTCATCAATAAGCTTACCCCGACTATTCCGATTTACTTCGTTTCAATGCCTTTCGTTTTGGGCGGCGGATTGTTGTTAGTCTATTTCATTCTTCCCGAATTGCTGCGCTTCTTCACCGGAGAGCTTGCGGCCAATTTGCGCAATTTGTTCTGAGGCACCGATGGCACAAACAAAGGCAAAAAGTTTAAGCAAGCTTGTGGCACTGCAAAAGCTAGGCGCTTCGCGGCTGGAAGCCTCACTCGTGGCTACCAATATGCGTCGTGCTGCGCTGGATGAAGAGCGCGAAGGGTTGATTGCCATGCAGGATCGTCATTACGACAGCAACGCTTTTACCATCGATCCTTCACTGCTGATCCGGCGCATGAGTGCGAATGCATCTGCGCAGGCTCGTGTTGAGCAGGAGCTTGTAAATGCACGCAATGCCTTGTTGAAAGAGCAGCGCCGTGTCGAGCATCTGGAAAAGCGACTTCTCACTGTTCGATCTGAAGACGAACGCAAAGAGTTCTCAATGCAAATCGAAGAATTTATTAGCCGCGCAACTACGCTCAAGACAAAATAGCGGTTTTTTCATTTCAATTCGTGTCGCAAGCTTCAGTCAAGATTGAAAAGCTAGTGTGCAATCAAGAGATGAAGAGGGATTAGTGCATGGCGATCAACCCGCCGTCAGATTTGGTGCTGGATGTAGCGCGTGCCGCTGATCCGCAAGCCTATCGCGTGGCATCAGAGCGCCTGAAATCCATGACGGCCGGTTCGGAAGTTGCGTTTAACAATGTAACTAATGGCTCATCCGAGGGAAGCTTCTCAAGCATCTCTGAGAGCCTTTCCTCTGGTCTGACTATGGGGTCACAGCAACAGAACCCGGCAAGCTCGGCCTATCGGAAGTTTGAAGCTTTCATGCTGCAATCCTTTGTCCAGTCGATGTTTACAAGCGATACATCTGCCACTTTTGGCAAGGGTATTGCTGGTGAGTACTGGAAGTCGATGATGTCGGAGGCCATGGCAAATAAGATGGCGGATACGGGCGGGGTTGGCATTGCACGTATTCTCGAAGATCAGGCACAACGCAAATTACAGGCTGATAATTCAGGGACGCTGGCATTGAATGGCGTCATGAACGATCTGGGAAGTGGAATAAGCGAAAATTCCGTATCGAAGGACATCGTTCATGGATTTGAACGCCAACTCATTCAGCAACAACTTGAAAATAACGACGGCAAAAATAGTGCGGCCATCTGAAACTGCGCATGATCACTATTTGCCGATAAAAGACTGAGGAACCCGACAATGACCGATAGCTCCGAAATTAGCCAGCCAGAACAGGGTATGACCGTTCTGCCTCCAGTGCATGACGCTGAGCAGGAGGCTGCACTGAAGCCGGTTGTACGGGCAATCCGCCATCTTGAAGATGTGATTGATAGCGAGACCCGGCTTCTGCTTGAAGGCGGAAATCCTGATCTTGCAGAAATTAACGCCCGTAAAAGCCGCGGCCTTTACGATTTCAACAAGGCCATGACCAAAGCTTCAGATATTGCCGGCCCGACGATGATGAAGGGGCTGCAACCATTGCTTGATAGCCTCAAGCAGAAGCTGGAAAAGAACTGCGAAGCGCTGCAACTTCATTTGCGTGCGGTTGGTGAGCTTGCGGATCTTATTCGTGGAGCGCTTGAAACACAGGATGCAGATGGTACTTACAGCAGGCAGAGTGCAAGGCTTGGTCACGCTCGATGATCCGTATTATCGCCATTGGCCTCTGGATATGTGCGGTTGCTTTCGGATCGCTGTATTTTTCTTTTCAGAAGGGCATGCTGCCTTCTGATGAAGTGGCAACATCTCCGGCTGGCTTTGGTGGTCTTGATTATGTGAAGACTGACGTGATGAGTGTGCCGATCATCGCCAATGGTTCGGTCGCGGGCTATATTGTTACACAGCTTGTTTATACGCTGGATTCAAATATCCGTAAGAAACTGACGGTGCCGCTTGAGCTTTTTATAAGCGATGAAATATTCCGCAAGTTCTATGGTAGCTATTCGGATACGAAAGAGGTCGAGAAAGTCAGTTTTGAAGATGTTCGCGCATCAATTATTACCGACATTAACTCGCGGTTTCCCGAGCCGGTAATCCAGGATCTTCTGGTTGAACAATTTAATTATATTTCTGCTGCTGAGATTCGCGCGATGAATATGCGCGGCGGTGCAGCCACTTCAGGACAGCAGGCATCGGCAAAACCGGAAGCGTCCGCTCATAGCGAGTAGTATTTACCCGCAAGCTGGCTGAGGCGCTCATCATCGAGTGGTATTACCGTGGCATCAGAGATTAATTGCACGCCAATTTCCCGGCTTGCACGCCAGACGACTTGCGCCAACAAAGCTCGCCCATAGAAATCATCAAACAGCCAAAAGCGCTCTGGCAGGTTTGGCACGTCAGCCGTGCTTAAACGCGCACCATGCGGTGCGATATCTCTGAACTGGCATTCAATAATGAAGCGCCCTTCAAGGCTGACAATCTTGCCTGACCTTAAGCGCGTTTGCTGGCGTTCTTCTTTACGTCGTTCACTTGGCGGCTTTTTACGTACCATAAGAAATCACCTCCCTTTTCCAGAAAGAGCTTTATAGCAGCTTTCGCTTATTCAAGCGTTACCGAGCTGGCTGCACACCGCTTTCTTTGTAATTATGACTAATTTCACGAAAGTGATCAGAACAACTTACCAAAAAGTGGAAACTGTATCCGGAACAAGATGTTCGTCAGAGCAAAGAGATAACGCATTTGTTTTGGTTCAATCAAAACTGGAAATGCTCTAGATGGTGACGCGAGCTGAGTTACCTTGATATGTATAAAGTTCAAAGGCGTTTAATGCGAAGTTTTTGTTGTGGGAGGATGTTATGGTTGAGACGGCAAATTTAGGGAGAGGCGCCACTGCCCTTGTGACCGGAGGTGGGACTGGGGTTGGTCGCGCCATTGCGAAAGCTCTGGGCTCACAAGGCTATCAGGTCGTGATTTCAGGTCGACGCCTAGATGTTTTGGAGCGTGCGGCGGCAGAAATGTCTGCGAATGGCGGTGGAAGCTTTCATGCATATGCCGCAGACGTAAGCGATCCGATCGCCGTGCGGAAACTGTTCGATTTTATTGAAGACAAATTTGGCCGTCTGGATTTGCTTGTTAACAATGCGGGCGTGTTCGTGCGTGGTGTACCACTTGAAGAGTTAAGTGTTGACGAGTGGAATATGATCGTTGGTGCAAATCTGACTGGCGCATTTTTATGCACGCAACAGGCGTTTCGTATCATGAAAGCGCAAAGCCCGCGTGGTGGTCGTATTATTAACAATGGTTCTGTTTCTGCGACGACCCCGCGTCCCAACTCCGCTCCTTACACAGCAACCAAACATGCGATCACCGGCCTTACCAAATCGACTGCGCTTGATGGGCGCGATTTCGATATAGCGTGCGGACAGATTGATATTGGCAATGCGGCCAGTGACATGACGCAGACAATTGCAACGGGTGTTATACAGGCCAATGGTAGCCTGGCTGCCGAGCCCACAATTGATCCTGTGCATGTGGCAGATGCTGTCGTTTATATGGCAGGCCTGCCATTAAACGCGAATGTGCTGACGATGACTGTCATGGCAACGAAGATGCCGTTTGTTGGGCGAGGGTGATCCCTATCTGGGGCCTTGCAGCAATGCGCGTGCAACGCCTTCATTTGTAACCAGACGATTGACATAACCACCGCGCAGAATGGCCCGGATGATAGGAATTTTATTGAGCCCGCCGGACACAAGAATTGAGGCGGGCTTTAGCTTTAGCTTATCCGGTGGCAGCGCAATGATGGATTCATTGAGAAAATGGTCGATAGGCTTGCCTTGAGCGTCGAGGAAATATCCGAGAAACTCACCAACAGCTCCCAGTTTCAGAACGGCGTCGAGATTATCTTTCACCACCCGGATATGTGTGAGCGACGTCTCAGAGTTGAGCGGCCCACACGATACAAGTCCGATATCGGCGATTTCAGTTCTCGCCAGCACATCTGTTAATTCGTCACTCAACAGGATTGCTTCGCGGCTTTCTTTATTGGCGCAATAGATGGGAGCGGTCAGATAGTGGC
Source organism: Ochrobactrum sp. MYb379 (assembly GCF_037479515.1). Taxonomy (NCBI): domain Bacteria; kingdom Pseudomonadati; phylum Pseudomonadota; class Alphaproteobacteria; order Hyphomicrobiales; family Brucellaceae; genus Ochrobactrum; species Ochrobactrum sp. MYb379. The sequence goes on along the minus strand of NZ_JBBGYW010000010.1, from coordinate 52,762 downwards.
ATTCGACGCCCAAAGCACGTGCAAATGCTGTCGCAACCTCAAATGTATTGGTCGATGAACCGCTGGTGACACCGCCGGTCAAACCCACGACCCAGCTTTCAGGCTTAGGGCGCGCACGCAGACTGCGAACTGCAAAGCTCAATGTCCGTCCCGATGCGATGCCCACACCCATGTCGCGGCCAGCGATCAGCTCGCTCGTCATGGTTCCGGCAGCTTCGCCTATGACGCGTTTTTGGTCAAGATAATCGTCCAGATCAGGGACAACGACTGCATCAGCAAGGCCATATCGAGAGGTAACTTTTTGTGCGAGCTCAATGCAATCAATCAGAGGCAGACTCACATTGACATGCACTTGCCCCGACTCTCGGACCTGTCCGATAATCTTGTTGACCTTCAGGCGCGTTATATCGAGCTGTTGGGCAATTTCCTGTTGGGTCTGACCGCCGATGAAATAGAGCCAGGCAACGCGTGCGCGTTCCAGACTTTCATCGACAGATGCCCAATTCTCGTTCATTTACGGGTCCTTAGCTGTAGATTTTTTCATAGGAGTTTTGGCAGGAAGATTACTATCACTCAACTCTTTTCACGAAATGGCATCATGCTGCAATGGCCTTTGGGGTAAATTCAAAGCCAAATGCTAATCGCGCCTTTGCATTAAGCGTATTTATGTCTGGGGCTGCTTCCTCTGGTAATGTAGAAAGATAATTGCACGTATTACGATTAAACTTGATTTTTATATTCATATTAAATATTGGGAGCGCCGGGGGCTGCTTTTAGTAACGAGCAAAGTTATGCGCTTTAAGAACAGTCAGAGAATTTCATTGACGCGCTTTGTTGAAAGCGACCTGTTTTGGGTCGCCTATGCGCTGGTATTTGCTCTCATAATCACGATTGGCAATCTCTGCGTTTTTTGAAGTCATTCGCTGGCTGGTTGTTGCGCCGAGACAAGCAATTTGTCGATACGGCGTCCATCCAGATCCACGACTTCGAAAACCCAGCCGTTTTTTATGAACATTTCGCCAACTTCGGGAAGGTGCTTAAACTCTTCAAGAGCGAGGCCCGCGACCGTGCTATATTCGGTGTCTTCCTCTACTTCGAAGTTCATAAATGCAGAAAACTCGTCGATAGGCATCCAGCCCGAGACCAGATATGATCCGTCAGCGCGGCGAACTATTGCTTTTTCTTCAAAGTGGTCTTCCTGCATAGCGCCGATGATCGCTTCCATTACGTCGCCTGCGGTGATTACACCTTCGAAATGGCCATATTCATCATAGACCAACACCATGTGGGTTGGAGTGCCACGGATCGCTTCAACCACATCCAGCGCATCGGAAAAGTCTGAAACGACCGGTACGTCTTTCACGATCTCGCGAATATTGACGGTACCGTTTAATGACAGCTGGTTGAAGAAATCCCGCGCCTGCAACACACCAATGATCTCATCGGAATTTTCGCCGCGCACCGGCAGGCGTGAGCGGCTGCTCTGTTGCAATTGATCCCGAATTTCCTCCAAACTGTCATTAATGTCGATCATTTCGACATCAAGGCGCGGGGTCATTAACCCGCGCGCTGTGCGATCTGCGAGGCGCATGACACCGGCAATCATCCGGGATTCTTCGGTTTCAATAACGCCTGTACTATGTGCTTCTGCCAGCAGAGATTTGATTTCTTCATCGGTAACGCCGTCGCTGGTTTTTCCGGACTGTCCGAGCAGCTTGAGGACAAGACGACCAGATGTATCCAATAGCCATACCAGTGGTGCTGCTATTTTAGACAGCATCTTCATTGTTGGTGCGACGCGGCTCGCGATTACTTCTGGTTCGCGCAGGGCAATTTGTTTTGGAACCAGCTCACCGATAATCAGCGACAAATAGGTAATCACGACAACCACTGAACCCACGCCAAGCGCATCGGCGAATGTCGGAGAAACGCCTTGACTGAGTAGCCAGCCGGTCAGACGTGCACCAAGTGTTGCGCCGGAAAATGCGCCCGAAAGAACGCCAACCAGTGTAATTCCGATCTGAACGGTTGATAGAAACCGGCCGGGGTTTTCGGAGAGTTCAATTGCAATGCTCGCGCCCGCACTGCCTTTATCGGCCAAAACACGCAATCGCGCGGGACGAGATGAAACAACTGCGAGTTCTGACATCGCCAGGACACCGTTGAGGACAGTCAGCAGTATCACTGTAATGATTTCAAATAACAAAGTCGTCCCCAGAGCGTTACGTGTTAAGCACTATGATAGAAACTAACGCGGTTTCTTTCCAGAGGCGACTGAATAGAATTTAGAGTTGGTCTCGCAGTGTACCGCTCTTTGGCATGCGCGGCAGGCTTGCCAGCAATTTCTGCGTATAGGCATGTTGAGGATTGGCAAGAATATCGCGCGTATTGCCCTGTTCGACAATCCGGCCTTTTTCGAGCACAATCAACTGTTCGCACAGCAAAGCCACCAGCGCAATGTCGTGCGAAACGACCACGAAGGTGGTGCGTTCGGACAATGTCCGCATGAGATCGATGATACGTGCCCGCGTGGTAAGATCGAGTGCGCTCACCACTTCATCGGCGATAATCAGATCGGGATTGGCGACAATCGCACGCGCAATCGCAATACGCTGACGCTGACCGCCGGAAAACTCGTGCGGGTAGCGGGTGGCCGCATCTTCTGGCAGATCGACAGCAGCCAGTGCCTGAGCGACAGCCTGCGCAATATCCGTTTCGATTTTGAGCGAGCGCAACGGTTCGGCAATGATGTTGAACACCCTTTGACGCGGATCAAGCGATGAATATGGGTCCTGAAAAACCGCCTGAACAGAACGACGAAAGCCACGCATAAAACTGCGGTCTTTGATGTTGAGTTTTTGGCCGCGAAAATTGACGTTGCCGGATGTTGCAACCTGCAACCCCAGCAGCAGTTTGAGCATGGTTGTCTTGCCGGAGCCAGATTCACCCACAATGCCGAGATTGCTACCGCTCTCAAGCCTCAGATCAATGTCGTGCAGTACAGTTTTGCCGCCGCTATAGGCAAACGATACGTTTGAAAGTTCGATAAGGCTCATCGCGCCACCTCCAATGCAGCGTCGAAGGCACGCGCGGCAGCAACCAGCCCTTTTGTATAATCTTCAGCTGGGTGAGCAAAGATTTCACCAACCGGGCCTTGCTCGATCAACTCACCATGTCTAAGCACGAGTGCCCGCTCGGCAATGCTCGAGACGACCGGCAGATCATGGCTGATGAACAAAAGCCCCATGCCTTCATCGCGAACAAGTTGCTCAAGAAGTTTGAGTATTTCCGCCTGCGTTGTCACATCAAGCGCAGTTGTCGGTTCATCAGCGATCAGCAGTTTGGGCCGACAGGCGAGCGCCATAGCAATAGCAGCGCGCTGGCGCTGACCGCCCGAAATTTCATGCGGCCATGCCCGGGCGATGCGCTCCGGTTCCGGCAGGGAAACGCGTTCAAGAAGCTTGATTACTTCGCTATCAAGTTCCACTTTATTAAGCTTGCGACCATCGCGTGATGCACGGCGCTGTACGACTTCGGCTACCTGTTTACCAATACGCATCAAAGGGTCGAGCGCGGTCATCGGTTCCTGAAAGACGGCGGCAACACTTTGCCCGCGCAGGGGAACAAGTTCCCGGTCTCTTGCGCCGATAATCTGATGACCATCCAATGTGATTGAGCCACTAGCTCTCATTCCATCCGCAAGCAGTCCCATGATTGCCAGCGCGGTCAGTGATTTACCAGAGCCTGATTCACCGATAAGCCCGACGCGTTCGCCTTGTGCGACCGAAAAAGACACGCCAGAAACAAGCACACGTCCTGCTGTTTCGATACCAAGATTTTCAACGTTCAGCAGTGAGCTCATCGTTGCCTCCTCCGCGTTGGGTCGGCCACATCGCGCAAGCCATCGGCAAAGAGGTTAAGCCCGATGACGAGCGAAACCAACGCCAGCCCCGGCGCTATCGCGCCAAAAGGTGCTGTATAAACGGAAGCCTGCGCCTCCTGCAAAAGTCGTCCCCATGAAGCATTGGGCGGCGGTGCACCAAGGCCAAGATAGGACAGTGAGGCTTCGGCTATAACAGCCAGCCCGAATAGCAGCGCAAAATTGACAATCAGCGTCGGCCAGATATTCGGCAACACATGAATGCGGACGACACCGAGCCATGACGTGCCAGAAATGCGCGAAGCCGTGACATAATCCATCGCCAGAACGCGTTTGGCGAGAATGCGGGTCAGTCGCGCGACAATCGCAGCACCTGCGATACCGATTGCGAGAATGGCCGTTGATAGGCTGGCGCCATCGCTTGAAGCGACGATCAGCATAGCGAGCAGCAATGTGGGAAAAGCGATCAGAATATCGAGTGTCGCTGCCAGCATATCGTCGAGTGTTTGCGTAGCAAAAGCCGCCAAAATACCGAGTGTTACGCCAATAACAGCGCTGATCGCAACAGCGCCGAGTCCGACCATCAGCGCAATGCGCGAGCCGATCATGATCTGTGTCATCAGATCACGACCGAGGCGGTCTGTGCCTGCCCAATGCGCCCATGAAGGGGCTGCCAGTCGCCCGCCGACCATGTCACCGACACCATAAGGCGTCCAGAACAGCGTAATCAGAGCAACGATCACATGAATGCTGACGAGAATGCCACCAACGACAAATGGCCACGGCAAACGGACGTGTTGTTTAATTTGCGTGCTCATGCTCGGCCTCCGCTCGCACGACTGCGCAATCTTGGGTCGATCAGGCGTTGAGCGAGGTCAGCGGCAAAACCGACGAGCAAAACCAGAAGGGTCGAGACAAACAAAACGCCCTGCACATTGGGGTAATCGCGCTGTTCAATACCCAAAAGCAGCATCGAACCAAGGCCCGGAAGCGAGAAAACACGTTCCACCACCACTGCACCCAAAAGTGTCGAGGCGAGTTCAATACCAAGGATTGAAATTACCGGGACCGCGCCATTGCGGATGCCGTGACGGATCAACGCTTGCGAGAACGTGGAACCCAGCGCGCGTGCTGTTCGTAGATAATCGCTGCCCAAAACATCCTGCGTTGCCGAGCGCACATAGCGGATGAGCGATGCCGACATGACAATCGCGATGGTGATGACGGGCAATGTCAGCGATTGAAATGCAGCAGGTGCGGACTGCCAGCCGCGCGATGGAAAGCCGCCCGATGGAAACATGCGCAATTTTACTGCAAAGACCCAGACCAGCAGAATGCCAATCCAGAAAACCGGCACGGCAATGCCAAGCTGCGAAACAACGGAAATGATCGAGCCATACCAGCTTTTCTGACGCACAACCGACAGGATACCGAGCGGGACCGCGATGATAATTGCCAGCACAAATGCCATTAATGTGAGCGGCAACGTCACGATCAGGCGTTTGCCAATTTCGGTCAAAACAGGCGCACCGCTGACAAAGGAATTACCAAGATCAAAGCGCACAAGTGAGCCGATAAATTGCGTGAACTGCTGATAAAGCGGCAGATCGGAACCGACCTGTTTGCGAGCCGCTTCGATCTGTGCCGCATCGGCACCAACCGACACAAGCGCATTGGCCGGGTCGCCCGGCAACAAGCGCAACAGCAAAAACAGAACGATAGCTGCGATGAATACCGAAACGATCAGAATGGCCGAACGGCGCAGGATATAGGCAAGAATGGCGAATACCTCTCAGGCACGAGGGAGCAGTTTTTGGCCACTCAGAATGCGATAACGCCGCCGGAAAATAATTCAGGCGGCGCTCTGTGTCGAGTATCAGTTCTCGATTATGGACAGCTGATTATTCAGCGGCCTTTGTAATATCATAGGCAAAGAACTGGGAATTCAGACCATTGAGCGGATAGCCGCTGACTGACTTTTTAGAAACCACGATCTGCGGGTAGAGGTAAAACCAGTTGCTGGCTGCGTCTTCGGCAATGATCTTGTTGGCTTCGGTCAGCTTGGCGGTCTGTTCATCGGTTGTGGTGCTGGCTTCCGCTTCCTTGATGAGATCAACGACCTTCGGATTGTTATAACCCCAGTAGAAATCCGGATTGCCATAGAACACGATATCGCGGTGGTTCACATGCTCCTGCAAGGTTGCCTGAAAATCATGGGCCTTATAGACCTTTGTGTACCATTCATTAGCCGTGATCACATTGATGTTCACCTTCACGCCAATTTTGGCCAGTTCGCTCTGGATAAACTGCGCGGCAATCGGGTGCGGGTCATAGTTCGGCGTATCAATGGTGAAGGTAAAGCCATCGGGATAGCCTGCTTCTTTCAAAAGCTCTTTAGCGCTTTCAGGATTATAGGCATCCACCCCGGTCAGATCGACATACCAAGGATCTGTTGGTGGAACGAACGAGCCGATCAGTGTGCCATAATCGCCCCAGACAGCATTCAGCAGCTTCTTGTCGTCGATAGCACGCGCCAGTGCCTTGCGTACCTTCACATTGTCGAAGGGCGCAATTCGGTCGTTATAGGCAAGCAGCAGCTTGGTCGTGGACTTGCCTTCGCTGACGGTAAAATCAGGATTGTCCTTGAACTGAGCCAGCGAATCCGGGCTTTGAACCGAAGTGATAATGTCTACCGAACCCGTCAGAAGCGCATTGTTAAGCGCGCTTGCGTCGGTGAAATACTGGAAGACAACTTCTTCATTCTTTGGCTTTGAGCCCCAGTAGTCATCAAAACGCTTGATCGCCAGCGATGAACCGCGACGCCAGTCTTCCAGCGCATAAGGCCCGGTGCCGTCTTCCTTTGATTGCAGATCGCTTGCTTCGTCATTCACAACCCAGACATAGCTGAGATTGTAAGGCAGCGAGATCGAGCGCGATGAAAGCTTGACGATGACAGTTTCATCATCTGGTGTTTCAATCGCGGTGATCGTCTTGAGGCTGTTCTTGCGCGGGCTTTTGGATTCAGGCGCTGCAACACGCTCGATGGAGAACTTGACATCCTTCGAAGTCAGTGGAGCGCCAGAGTGGAATTTCACACCCGGCTGAAGCTTGAACGTATAGGTCAGACCGTCATCGCTGACCGTATAATCCTTTGAGAGAACAGGTTCGACCGTACCATTATCGTCTAGGCGGAACAGTGCTTCATAGACGTTGCCGTTGAAAGCCTCATTGATGCCCTGACCGGCGCCAGCCGTATTGTCGAGGTTTTGCGGCTCGTAGAGCGATCCGATATTGATCGTCGCGTCTGGGTTGCTGTCCTGCGCATGTGCTTGCGAGAACGCGCCAAATGCGAGCGCAACGCCCAGCGCTGTCGTCAGACCCCAGTTGCGCAACTTCATTTTGCGATTGCGAATATTCAAACCGCTCATTTTATTCTCCTGCTTCGAGGTCGCTATAAAGCCCTCAGTTGATACAGGTTATACAGCGACCGCTGGAACAACGATAAGCGGCGCAGTCAGACCATACGGGGATTCTTTAGAAGTTTATTCTATAATATACAAAATTGGTAGACGATTTGTGCTTCACGATAGCTTGATAGCCATGGAACTGCAAAAATTGCGTTATCAAGCGGCTGCGTTCTATATAAGCGACAACAAACCAAGAGCCTGTGCAGCTGGATTGCTACAAGCTCGCTTCTTGCATCGAGAGAATATGATGAGCCAGATTGATCGCGCCAGAACACAGTCACTTCTCAAAGCAGACGGGCTCGATGCACTCGCGCTGTTTCAGCCGGAAAATTTCCGCTATGCGACTGGCGCCGTTGCTGGTGTCGCGACGATGTGGGGACGCGCGGGTTCGGCAATTGCGCTGGTGCCCGCTGATGAAAATGCAAAGCTTGCAGCGGTTATCAGTGATCATGCTTATGCGGGTGCAGCGCATCTGAGCGACATGATTGATTTTCGCACCCATCGCATCTGGATCGATATGGTGAGTGTCGAAAACGCAAAGAGCATTGAAGACATTAATGTTGCCTATCAGCGGGAAAACAATGTCGGCCCACGCGCTGAGACATTTGATCAGGATGCAGCTTTCAGGCTTTTAGGCGACCTGCTAGCAGAGCGCGGGCTCTCCAAAGCGCGTATCGGTGTTGATCTTGATTTCATGCCAGCGGCTGATTTTACTGCTCTCAAAAAAGCGCTCCCGTTGGTTGATTGGCAGGACGCTTCCATTCTTGTGAAGCGCCTGCGTCTCATCAAGAATGCCCGCGAAATTGAATATCTGCGTGATGCAGCGCGTTATGCAGAAAGCGGGCTGGAAAACATGCTGAGCGAGGCCCGACGCGGCTCCGGCATCGGTGTGCTTTCAGCCTCTTGGCTCGAAGGTGCCACACAGGCTGCTAGCGCGAATGGTCAGGGGCTTTCCGGGCACTGGGCTTATATTTCTGCCGGCCCTGATCTTCAGGACATAAAAGCCGAGTTAAAAGATGGCGATCTCGTCAAAGCCGATGTTGGCACCCTGATAAACGGCTATTCGTCGGACGGTGCACGCACTTATGTCTGTGGAACGCCCGATCCTCTCGCGGTTGAGATTTACAAAGCATTGCAAGAAAGTTTTGCGGTGGGTGAAGCGCTGCTGAGGCCCGGTACACGCTTTTGCGATATTCACGCCGCCATGCTTGGAACGATGCGAAAGCGCGGTTTTAGCGAATATTATCGCGGTCATTTCGGCCATTCGGTGGGGGCTGCCGTTGGTATTGAAGAATGGCCGTTTATCTCTGCCAACAATGAAATGCTGATTGAGCCAAACATGGTGCTGGCGCTTGAAACCCCGTTTTATGCCAATGGGCTTGGCGCGCTAATGATTGAAGAACAGTTTCTGATCACTGAAAACGGTGCTGAAAGCATGAACAAGCTCTCAAGAGAGCTTGTTCAAATTGGTTAAATTCCTGCGCCGCGCAGAAGGTGAAGCGGAGACTTCCGCTGCTTTGGCTTTTCCGGTTCCTGAAAGCGCAGCGAGCGGGCTAGCGCGCTGAGAAGATCCGTCTGTGAAATCAGACCCTGCACGACATTGTCACTATCCGTTACAATAATCGCATGTGCGCGGCCATCGGTCAGTTGCGGCACGAGGCCAACCACCTGATCGTCGGGTGAAGCGGTGATGGCATCAATCATAATTGTGCGAATGTCGGAGCCAGTTTCCTGCAATTCACGCAATCCCACTGTGCCTTTCAGTTTTCCAGCTTCATCAATCACCGGCAGTGTGCGGATGTTGTGATCAAGCAAAAGCACACGCGCTTTTTCCAACGTATCTTTCTCAGTGATCGAGATTACGTCACGCGACATAATATCTTTGGCCTGCGATTTTCCTTGCGTGCGCACCAGCGCTTGCAACTCGACTTGCCGGAGCAACCGATCAAGATCGGATGGGTCAATATCGAATGTCTCATCAATTGATGCGAGCGCTTTGCTCACATCGTCCGAATTAAAGCCGACACGCAAAGAGGCGGGCAGATCGCTGGTCTTATGCGTGTTCACAGGTGCAGCCGCTGGAACATGCGGATATTTGCGGCGAGTGAGCCTGTGAAACGCGATGCCGAGTATAACCAGCATAGCCGAGTTTAAGCCGACAGGTATCAACGCGAATTGATAGCCGAGGTCGGTAACAGCCGGGCCGCCAATAATTGCGGTGAGTGCTGCCGCACCACCAGGCGGATGCAGACAACGGCCAAACGACATGGCCGCTATGGCGAGTCCCACGCCCAGACCAATCGCCAACACTTGATTATCGATGAAGTGTACGACGGTGATGCCGACCAGCGCCGAAATGACATTGCCGCCAATGATTGACCATGGTTGCGCCAGTGGACTCGCAGGCACTGCAAAAAGCAACACAGCAGACGCACCAATCGGGGCCACGATTATCGGCAACGCAATTGATTTGCCCAAAATGGCTGCGGTGATGAAACCTGTAAGGCAAATGCCGAGCAAGGCACCGAAGCAGGCGATCATACGATCACGTAAATTCGCGCCAGCCAAAATGGGTATGAACAGACGAAACCGGCTAAACACCGTCAGTTCCTTTTCAATGCTGCAAAATTTAAGGATTTTACATTGTGCCGATTAAAATAAACGGAATCGGCTGTGATGTCGCGCATACTTATATCGCCGTTTATGCAAATGCGAGAATTCTATTCCGCCTGTCGTATAAGCTATATCAAAAATGAAAACACCGGCCTCGTGTTCGCGAAGCCGGTGTTTTAATGTGTTTCAAAGTATCAGACCTTTCCGGCCTTTTTCTTCAGTGACTTGCCGTGATTTGCAATCCAGTCCATCGCGGCCAGAAGTACGCCCGAGACGACGAAAACCAGATGGATCACAACCATCCATTTGATGTGGTCTGCCGAATATTTTGCCACATCCATGAACACTTTAAGAAGATGGATACCGGAAATCGCAACGATAGAGGCAACCAGCTTGAGCTTGAGCGCCGAGAAATCCACTTCGCCTTGCCAGTCAGGACGATCCTTGTGATCTGCAAGATCCATACGGCTGACGAAGTTCTCATAGCCTGCAAAAATCACGATCATCAGAAGATTGGCGGCAAGGCTGAGATCGATGAGTGCCAGTACTCCAAGAACGGCGTCGTTGACCGTCATGGTTGGGATCATCCAGGCAAGATGCCAGAGCTCAACCATGAAAACCCAGACCAGAATGACCAGCGCTAAAGCCAGCCCTATATACATAGGCGCCATCAGCCAGCGGCTGGCAAAGAGACTGCGCTCAATCAAACGTTCCATAAATGCTCCTGAATTGGCAATAGAATGAGAACTCGATAATGAGTTTCAGCCAGCAAATGGGAATAGCCCGGACAAATTGCGAGTGCAATTTAACGTAAATATCCGATACTCTGCCAATTAGCCATTTACGAGTGACAGCACGAGCTGTTCGACATTGCCGCCTGAACCCATTTCCACGCGGTCAAAATCACGGCCCTGCTGACGCTGAACAGCAACGAGTGCATTGATACGATTTATCAACTCGCGACGCATTTTCTGGCATTTCGGATCGTTTGGGATGGAAAGCCCAACGGTCGTGCGAACGATCTCGCGCGTCATGTCCTTGGCGGTTTCGCCATGCACGAGCTCATGCTTATAGATCCCATCATAGAACCGCTCCCAATTTTCTTTCACGGGAGAAGACAGCTTCTGCGATGGCTTTGGCAGCGTATAAGTGATTTTGAGTTTTGGCTTTGCCGATACAATCGTGCAGCCATTGTTGGAATTATCGAACTTACGGTCCCATGTCAGCACGAAGGTCGTATGCGCTATCACGCGGGATTTTCCAGCTTTGGGACCGCGCTCACCAATGGATTCATAAAGCTGCATGCCGGTATGTCCACTAATCGCGTAGGGCTTTATGATTTCAACGGCTTTCCAGTCGTCCTCTGCCTGCGCCTGACCCGACATCAAAACACCGAAAACAATTCCAACCACAGCTATGCGCACGAGAACTCCAAGCCAATCCAGCAAAATCACTGTGCGCACGCTACATTATCACGGCACGAGGCAGAAGCCCTTTCGCACCCTCAAAGAACCAAAATAAATTTTCTGATATGACAGCACATCGGGAATGATTGACTATATCTTCATATTTTCGTAGATACGTAGCTATGAACAATAGCAACCCAATCGACCCGGGTGTAAAAACCCACCTCGCGGCCGACAAGGCAAGTGAATTTCTCAAAACAATCGCCAACAATCACCGGCTTATGATCCTTTGCCGGCTGCACGGAGGTGAGAAGTCAGTGGGACAGCTTGCCGAGTTGATCGGCCTGCGTGACTCCACTGTTTCGCAACATCTGGCATTGTTGCGGCGCGAAGGCATTATTGCCGGACGACGTGACGGACAAACGATTTGGTATCGCGTTGAAAGCGATATTGCGCAGCAGGTGATGGCGGTGATTTGCAAACATTTTCAGATGCCAGCAAACGGCTAGTTGGTGACTGAAGGCAACTGCTTAAGTGACTATAAAGAAGTAAAGACCATGACTGACCAGACCATCGCCAGACGCAATATTTTCGTGTTGACCGCAGCTCAGGCACTGGGAGCTGCAAGCCCACCGATCATCATTTCCCTGGGCGGGCTGGTCGGCCAGCAGCTTTCTTCCGATCCGGCGCTGGTCACACTTCCCGTCAGCCTGTTTAGCCTTGGCTTAGCGCTTGGCACCTTGCCTGCCGCCTTCATCATGCGATCATTCGGGCGCCGCAACGGCTATCTGCTGGGCGCATGTTTTGGCATCACGTCAGGTCTTGTGGCAGCGCTTGGCATCTTCACAAGCTCGTTCCTCATTTTCTGCCTTGGCACTTTTATCGCAGGCTTTTATGCGTCTTACGTGCAAAGCTATCGCTTTGCGGCAACCGATGCTGCAACGGGCGCACTGAAAGCGCGTGCCATTTCTTGGGTCATGGTGGGTGGGCTGATAGCAGCGATTATCGGGCCGCAACTTGTTATCTGGACGCGGGATGCGCTGCCGGAAACGCCCTATGTCGGCAGCTTTATCAGCCAAGCAGCACTCGCACTGCTCGCTATTCCTGTACTAATGCTGTTTCGCTCGCCAAAGGCCGCAAAAACAGCGGCATCCGGAAACAAGGGACGTCCATTGACGCAAATATTGCGTAGCCCGCGCTATATGCTAGCCGTTGCTGCGGGTGTCGTTTCCTATGGTCTGATGACCTTCGTGATGACCGCAGCACCCATTGCCATGGTCGGCCACGGTCATTCGATCGATCATGCGGCACTCGGCATTCAGTGGCATGTGCTGGCGATGTTTGCGCCGAGCTTCTTCACCGGCCTGCTGATCACCCGTTTTGGCAAAGAGCGCGTCACCGCCATTGGCCTCTTCATCATCGCGCTTTCAGCAATCGTTGCCTTATCAGGGCTTGATCTCACGCATTTCTGGATCTCGCTGATCCTGCTTGGCATTGGCTGGAACTTTGGTTTCATCGGTGCAACGGCTATGGTTGCTGATTGTCATAGGCCAGAAGAGCGCGGCAAAGCACAGGGCGCAAACGACTTCCTCGTTTTCGGAACAGTTGCTTGTGCATCTTTCTTTGCCGGCTCACTGCTGCATTCATCTGGCTGGGAAACGATCAACTGGCTAATCTTCCCGGCAGTCGCACTCATTCTTGTGCCGCTGGTGTGGCAATCTGCACGAAAGCAAAAAGCCAAAGTTATAGCGTAACAAAAAGCCCGCCCTGAGTAATCAGGGCGGGCTTTTCTTTCAATCACCAACAAATCTTATTGTTCGATTGTGCGGTTCCAGCGGCTGTTAAGCTGCTGACGACCTTCGTTCACGGCATCCCAATCCAGCGTGTTGGCTGTTTTCATGTAACCGTTAAACGCATCAAGCTTGGCCTGTGCTTCTGGCGTACCAGCCTTGGCCTTCTGGTTCGACGGGATCACGTTGCCATGATCAAGCGCCTTGCTCTGTGCATCAGCCGAAAGCAGATAATGTGCAAGCTTCTGACTGAGTTCTGGTTCGTTGTTTCCAGCGAGAACACATTCGGTCACTGCGAGAACAACCGAGCCTTCCTTTGGCTGTGCGTATTCAACCGGAATGCCCTTGTCCTTCAGGTTGTTGACGCCGGTTGGTGTCAGCGGGAAGATTGCAGCTTCACCAGTCTGAACCATTTCCGAAATCTTGGCCGATGATGGAATGAATTCCAGAACGTTTTTGCCAATGGTGTCCGGGAACTTTTCAAAACCTGGCTCGAGGTTCTTATCGTCGCCGCCCTGAATGCGGTTGAACATCAGGAATGCATGCAGACCAAAGGTCGAAGCAGAAGCCGACTGGAACACAACAGCCTTGTTGAACTTCTCGTCTGCAAAATCCATCCACGAGGTTGGTGCAGCCCAGCCCTTTTCGTCAAAAAGCTTCTTGTTATACGCAATACCGGTCATGCCCATATCGACGCCGATTGCCATGTCGCCCTTCAGACGCGCTGCTGGCTGAATGTCAGCGAGAACTGCATCATCGGTAATTTTATGGCAAAGACCGCCATTGATCGCACGGACCATCACGCCGTCATCAAGCAGCATGACGTGCATCTGAGGGTTGTCCTTCTGTGCAGTTGCTTTTGCGAGAATATCAGCCGAAGTGCCCGGAACGACAACAACCTTTACGTCGTTTGCCTTCTCGAATTCTGGCAGAACGTTCTCGGTGTAAGCCTTTTCCATGTTGCCGCCATTCATACCGATATAGAGCGTCTTGGTCTGAGCCGACGCGCCCGATACAAAAGCGACCGACAGGCCGAGTGCCATTGCCGTCATTGCGGTAATATGTTGATTTTTCATGCTTAGTTCCCTTCCATGTTAAGCTTGATATTCGTTTGAGTGAAGCGATTGATCGAAAAGGCTTCGATCGGTGTTTCTGTTTCGCCTTTGGTCGCGAGATCGCACAGAACTGCGCCCACAGCGGGTCCGGTCTGAAAGCCCGCACCATTAAAACCAAAGGCGTGATAAAGATTTTTGACACGGCCACTTGGGCCGATCACCGGATTATCATCCGGCATTTCCGCTTCGGTGCCCGACCAGAAGCGAATGACCTGCGCATGTTTGAGATGCGGAAACAGCTCTATCGCCCGCAGCATCACCGATGACGCCGCATTGACCGAAGGCCGCGAGAAATCCGGGTTTTCGAGCGGTGTTCCGCGCCCGCCGCCCATCACATAGTTGCCGCGCGTAACCTGACGGCCATAAAAGCCGCCGCCCTCTTCGCCAAGGCTCATCGGCAGACGCTGTGGCATCGGCTCTGTCACAACCATTGTGGGATAAATGCGCTTGAGAGGAACTTGCTCACCGAACGATGCGGCAAACTTATCCGACCACGCACCCGCACAGTTGAATACCATGCCTGCATTAATCTCAATGCCGTCACCGGCCAGTACTGTGAACCCGTCGCCTGTCGAACGCACCTCATGCACAGGCGTATTTTCCAGCACCGTTGCGCCAAGCGCTTTTGCAGCGCGTGCAAAAGCAGGCGACACCAGACGCGGATTGGCATTGCCATCTTCTGCACAAAGCGAAGCACCGGCCACATCACCCGGCAGCCATGGAAAGCGTTCGCGCACGGCATTGCCGCCGATCAGCTCAAGCTCCAGTCCAAGCGGCTTCACTTTGGCTGCATAGGCTTCAAGCTTTGCAAATTGTTCAGGTGTGCGCGCCAGTTTCAGATGGCCGCTACGCATATATTCGCCGTCAATACCGATCAGCTCCGGCAGGCGTCCCCAAAGATCGAACGAACGTTGCGCAAGCGGAATCTGCTCCGGCTCACGGCCCTGTCTGCGCACACCGCCATAATTGACGCCGCTTGCCTGCGCACCGCAAAAGCCTTTATCCAGCAGGATAACCGAGAGCCCCGCTTTGCGCATGAAAAGCGCTGCTGAGCCGCCGACAATACCACCCCCGATAATCAGTGCATCAGCCTGAAGGCGTTTTGTCATGGCAGCACCTCGTGCTGAGACTTCGCACCAAAGCCAAGCGGGATCGGCTTGACTGGTGCCTGCGCACGAATGCGCCCCGCCTGCGAAGGCGACTTATCCTGCATGGATGCAAGCAACTCGGCAGCCGCCGCACTGCACATGCGGCCCTGACAACGGCCCATGCCGACACGACTCAAAGCTTTGAGCCGATTGATTTCCTGCGTCTTCGCATTGCTGATGACATCGCGCGCTTCACCAAGGCTGATTTCTTCGCAACGACAGAGCGTCACATCCTGACCGACGGTTTCAAACCAATCACGCGGGAACGGAAATGCCTTTTCAAGGATAAGACGCTGACGATAGATCGCATCAAGCTCGCGATGAAGACGCTGTTCAAGCGCTGCATCTGCCGTGCCACCGAGATCGCGGATCATGGCGATTGCCGCCAGTTTCCCGCGAATTTCGGCTGCATCCGCACCGGCAATTCCAGCACCATCGCCCGCAACATAAACGCCGCTCTCGCTTGTGCGCCCTAGAGTATCCGCCACCGGCAGCCAAGCACGGTCACGCTCGTTAAAGCCAAAATCACAACCTGCGAGATCGGCAAGCTGGGTTTCAGGCCGCAGCGCAAAACCATAGGCCAGTGCATCGCATGCGATCTCGCGTTGGCGATTGCCGGAGCGATAGCGAATGCCTTCGACATGACCCGCGCCAAGCACTTCATCAGGCCGCACATTATAATGGATTGGAACGCCGCCAAGCTTCAGCCGCAAACCGTAATAAGCGCCGAGCGCCACGATGCGCGGTGCGTGAAGAGCCAAATGCGCCAGATGAAATTTTGAACTGAATGAGGCAGTATCAAGAACCGCTGCAACTTTTGCACCAGCATGGTGATATTGCCATGCCACCAGATAAAGCAGAGGGCCAGAACCCATGAAAACCACGCGCTCGCCAATCGTGCAGCCTTGTGCTTTCAATGCCGTTTGCGATGCGCCAAGCGTATAAACACCGGGCTTTGTCCAGCCGGAAAATGGCAGCACGCGGTCAGTCGCACCCGTTGCAAGCAGCAAGTGGCTATAGGGCAATTGCACATGAGCACCGGCTGACATCAGATCAAGACGATTGGTCTGATCGCGTGAAATGTTCCAGACCAGCGTTTCCGGGCGATAATCAATCGCATCGCGCAAATGATCAAAGGTCTGATGCAGCGCTTGCGCCTTATGTGCTTCCGAACCGTAACGCGCTTTATAGCTGCGGCCATCATCAAATGGCGGACGGCGATAAATCTGTCCGCCAGCGCGCATGCCTTCATCCAGTACAATCGGACGATAACCGGCTTTGACCAGCATTTCCGCTGCACGAATACCAGCAGGACCAGCGCCCACGATTACCGGATTGAGAACCGTACTCATGCGAGTGGCTCCGTCACAAAGGACATGCCCTCTTCAAGCAGCGTCGTGCAGGCGCGCACGCGCCCGCCGCAGCTCATCATGACATGGCAATCCTGACATGCGCCGATCAGACAAAACCCTGCCCGTGGCTCGCCGGTAAATTCAGTATGACGCACTTTGCTCTGTACCGAGAGAATTGCCGTCAGCACCGTATCGCCGCGACGTCCCTGATAAGGGACGCCGTCGAGCAGAAAACCGACCGGCTGTTCATCCAGACGATAACGTCTCCGGAACTGGGGCGTGAGAGGCGAGGTTGAAACCGCCATGTGTATGCCCCTATCAACCCTTGCCCACAAGGACACGGTCGAGACCAAATAGACGGTCGATAATTACCATGGTCACAGTCGCGACAAGGATCATCAGCGCCGAAACGGCCGCCATCATCGGATCGATGGATTCGCTTGCATACATATACATGCGCACAGGCAGCGTAACGGTGGATGGCGAAGTGACGAATATCGACATGGTCAGTTCATCAAACGAATTGATGAAAGCAAGCAGCCAGCCACCCGACAATCCCGGCAGAAGCAACGGCAATGTCACGCGGCGGAACACGGTCCATTCGCCAGCACCCAGCGTACGCGCTGCGTTCTCGGCATTACGATCCATGCTGCTCAATGACGCCAGAATGAGGCGCAGTGCATAAGGTGTAACAACAATAACGTGGGTTGCGACCAGCCAGCCGAACGAACCGGTCAAGCCCATCAGCGAGAAGAGACGCAGGAAGGCGACACCCAGCACCAGATGCGGGATAATCAGCGGGGACAAAAATAACGCGTTCAGCGCATCGCGGCCACGGAAATTATACTGCGCAATCGCAAGGCCTGACGGCACGGCAAGCAATGTCGAAATCGTGGCCGAAAAAATTGCGAGCTTCAGCGAATTCGAGAACGACGTCATGAAGTCGTTATGCGCGAATACGGCATAGAACCAGCGCAACGAAAAGCCGTTCCATGGCATGGTCAGCGTGTTTTCAGGTGTGAAAGCCACAAGACAAACCACGACCATTGGTGCCAGCATGAAAATGACGACCAGCGTGTGAAAGAAGAGTGCGAAAGGACCGTTCTTTGTCATTCGGTTATCCCAGCTTCTTTCTCGCTTGCCCTTCGAGCATGCGATTATAGGCAATCATGATGAAGAGGTTGGCGACGAGAACGATGATCGCAATCGCGGCACCGAGCGGCCAGTTGAGCTCAATGAGAAACTCGTCATATACAACCGTGGCTGCCATCTTGAGACGACGGCCACCCAGCAGACCCGGGATCGCAAATGAGCTTGCCGAGAGTGCAAACACAATCAGGCTACCCGACAGAATGCCGAGAACCGCCTGCGGGAACACTACGCGGCGCAGCGCCGTAAAGCGCGACGCACCAAGGGTAAGCGCTGCCGCTTCAACCGTCGGATCGAGTTTTTGCAGCACGGTCCAGACCGGGATCACCATGAACGGCAGCATGATATGCACAAGGCCGATCACGATTGCCGTTTCTGTATAAAGGATTTGCTGGGCGGGCAGGCCGACAAATTCCAGTGCACTGTTCACAAGCCCGTTGCGGCCTAAAAGCATGCTCCAGCCAAAGGTACGCACAACAACCGAAACCAGCAGAGGACCGATAATCACCAGCAGGAAAATCGAGCGCCATGGCGCGCGCATATTTGACAGAATATAGGCTTCCGGCACGCCGATAATAACCGCAATGACGGTGGTAATCAGCGCAAGGCGCAACGTACGCCAGAAGATGTTCAGGTAATAAGGGTCCTGAAGTACCTGCGTATAATTGGTGATTGTATAGACGGCTTCGATGCCCTTGTCATAGCTGTAGCTGTTGAACGACAGCATGACGGTGAGTGCCAGCGGCAAAAGCACCAGCGCGAAAAACATCAGAGTGGATGGGCCTGTCAGAAAGACCGGCATCCAATTGCGCCGTTCTTTCGTCTCCCCAGAGACTGATTGAGCACCTGTTTGGTGAGCGACACTCATGATCAGTGCGCTCCCTTATTCAGGATGCGGCAATCGTCATGGTTCCACTTGAGGCCAACATTGCTGCCTTCAATCGGCGGCGGGTTGCCGAGGTTTGGCAAGGCTACATTCAGCATACCGGCAGGGGTTAAGACGCCGAGCAGCCACTGCGCGCCCATGAAATAGCGGGTTTTGACTTCACCGCTGACATGGCCTTCATCGGCATCCACCAGATGCACTTTTTCAGGACGGATAAACACCGACACTTCGCCAGAAGCAGATGCATCCTTGGCTGGGAAACGGATCTGCGTATCGGCCAGCGTAATATGCTCGCCATCGGCATGGGCTTTGAGGAAGTTCGATTTCCCAACGAAGTTGGAAATGAAGTGGTTATGCGGATGCTCATAGAGCTTATACGGCGCATCAACCTGCGTAATCAGGCCCTTTTCCATAACTACGACACGGTCGCTAATCGACAGCGCTTCCGCCTGATCATGCGTAACCATAATAGTTGTGATGCCAACCGTGCGCTGAATGCGACGCAGTTCAAACTGCATTTCTTCGCGCAACTGCGCGTCGAGATTGGAAAGCGGCTCATCGAGTAACAGCACCGGCGGGTTGATGACCAGCGCCCGGGCAATCGCCACACGCTGACGCTGACCGCCCGACATTTCACGCGGATAACGATCCGCAAGCGCACTCAGACGCACCAGTTCCAGCACATCGCGAACGCGCTTTTCGCGCTCAGCCTTTGGCACTTTGCGCATCTCAAGCCCGAAGCTCACATTCTGCGCCACTGTCATATGCGGGAAGAGTGCATAGCTCTGGAACACTACGCCCAGTTCGCGCTTGGCTGGTGCAAGACGGGTGATGTCTCGATTATCAAGCGTAATCGTGCCCGATGATGGCGGCACAAGACCGGCGATCATTTGCAATGTCGTGGTTTTGCCACAGCCCGAAGGTCCGAGAAGCGAGATGAACTCTCCCTTTTCAATCTCCAGATTGAAGTCATTTACGGCAGCGAACTTGCCGTAATAACGGGAAATATTGGAAAGGGTCAAAAAGTTCATTGCGTCTCCCTCTCGGCAAGACCTCCGCCATAGGCTGGGGGAACGGAAGCGCCGTGATGTTGTCTCACGTCGCCTCTTCGATAGGGCTTGGCTGGCGGGAGCGGCTCGACCGCGCCTTATTTGGCGCCGATCAGACTTGGTTCGTTTGAACGCATGACAATCCGGTCAGGTTTGCGACCTTAGCGTTCCCCGTACTTCAAGATAAAACCGCCGATCCGCTTATAGCATCTATCCTGATGCCTTTGCCGGACCTTCCCATTGGCGACGGATTTTAAATGGCAGAAAATTTTGAACGATTACAAATTATAATTTTCAATTCCGGAAGAAATTATATATTTATTTTAAAATACAAAATTTGGAAGCAATTTAATGGATGATATATCAGAAAATATGAAATCTGGCACCTCGCTTAACTCAAGTCTGGTGAAGGCAATTCATATTTTGAAAGGTCTAGCCACCAGCCACGAGGACGGCGTCCGCCTGATTGATCTCGCCCGCGATCTGGAATTAAGCCAGCCTTCGACCCATCGTTTGTTGAAAACACTGATTGCCGAAAACCTTGTCGAGCAGCTTCCCGACAAGAAAGCTTATCGCCTGTCGCTTGAGTTTTTCGCCATGGCCGCACAGGCGCGCCAGCGCGATGGAATTTTAAGCATTGCCCGCCCGTCGCTGCTCAGGCTATCGACAACGTTTAACGACACCGTGTTTCTGCTGGTGCGCAGCAATTTCGATGCCGTCTGTCTCGATCGCGTGGAAGGGCCGTTCCCGATCCGCTCTTATACCGGCGACATTGGCGGCAAGGTGCCGCTCGGTATTGGTCAGGGCAGCCTCGCAATCCTGTCTTTCCTACCGGAAGAAGAGCGCGAAGCCATCATCCGCTTCAACATGCCTCGCATTCTGGACAAGGCAACGCTTGACGAAGTGGACCTGCGCATCATGATCGCAGAAGTGCGCGAAACCGGTGCCTCCACCTACAATTTCAACATGATTGACGGCATGTCGGGCTTGGGCGTTCCAGTATTAAACCGCAATGGCGAAGCGGTGGCAGCACTCAGCATTGGCACGCTGGCTTCGCGACTAACCGAAAAACGTCAGCATACGATCACAGAGCTTTTGCAGCGTGAAGCAGCGACAATTTCTGAAAAACTGAACCCTTTTGACCCGACTTTACGCCATCCTAGCCAAGCACTTGTGAAATAGCTAGGCATTGTAACAGGAAGCACCTATGGCCCGTAAAATCATTATCGATACTGATCCCGGTCAGGATGATGCAGTCGCTATTCTTTTGGCTCTCGCCAGTCCTGAACTCGATATTCTTGGTATTACAACTGTTGCAGGAAATGGCCCGTTAGCGCGCACTGCCGTCAATGCCCGCACCATTTGTGAAGTGGCAAAAAAGCCAGATACCAAAATCTTTGCGGGCTCCATCCGTCCTCTGCTGCGTCCGCTGGTTACGGCTGAGGAGGTTCATGGCAAGACAGGTCTGGATGGTTATGATCTGCCACAGCCCACAATGCCGCTGCAAGCGCAGCATGGTGTTGATTTCATTATTGAAACCTTGATGAGAGAGGAGCCGGGCACTGTTACTCTTTGCCCGCTTGGGCCACTTACAAACATTGCGTCTGCTCTCATTCGAGAGCCGAAGATTGCAGAGCGCGTGAAAGAAATCGTGCTGATGGGCGGCGGGTATTTTGAAGGCGGCAACATTACGCCATCTGCCGAATTTAACATCTATGTTGATCCCCATGCGGCATCGGTCGTCTTCAAGTCGGACATCCCGATAACCATGATGCCGCTCGATGTGACGCACAAAGTTCTGACCACCGAGAAGCGCATCGCAGCAATTCGTGGCATCGGCACCCATGTCGGAGAAGTTGTCGCCGCATGGCTGGGGTTTTTCGAACGCTACGATGAAGCAAAGTATGGCACCGACGGCGGCCCACTGCACGACCCAAACGTCATCGCCTATTTGCTCAAGCCAGAGCTTTACGCAGGCCGTCATTGCAATGTCGAAATCGAGATCAGTTCTGAACTCACAATGGGACAAACGGTCGTTGACTGGTGGGGCGTAACGGATCGTCCGAAGAATGCACTTTTCATCAAAGATGTCGATGCTGATGGCTTCTTCACGCTGCTGACCGAACGTCTCGCAACGCTTTGAACTCATCTATCAATGCTGAAATCAAAGAATTGCCACGAAAAGCCGCAAGATTCACAATCTCGCGGCTTTTTTGGCATCAACGTTTTATTGCATTTTTTGCGTTTAGTGCTGATTTCGTAAAAGTTCAGCGACTTCTTCAGCAGTCGGCGCAGCCGATCCAGCACCCACGCGCGTCACTGCAATGGCACCGGAAGCCGACGCAAAGCGCACGCAATCATGCAGCGACTGACCCTGCGAATAAGCAACCGCAAAACCACCATTGAAGCTGTCGCCCGCCGCAACCGTATCGACCACTTTCACCTTGAATGGTTCGAAGTGCTTAACCTCATCAGCGCTCACGAGCAGTGAGCCGCGGCCACCAAGCTTGACGATTACGATCTTCGGTCCGCGTTCGAGAAGCTTGCGCGCAGCGGCTTCCGCCGACGCAATATCTGTTGGTTCAATGCCGGTAATTTCAGCGGCTTCGGTTTCATTGGGGGAGATTATTTCGCTCAATGAAATCAGATCAGCCATGTGGCTCGCGTCACCCACCGGGGCAGGGTCGAGCAGGACAGTGCCGCCGGCGGCCTTCACGGCTTTAGCAACTGCGAGATTAACCTCATGCGGGACTTCACGCTGCAAAAGCGTGATCTTAGCCTTAGCAATATCTGGCTCGTAAGCCTTCACATCTGAAGCAGTCCAGTTTGCATTGGCGCCAGCGCAAACAACAATCGTGTTCTGCCCGGCCTCTTCAACCTGAATAATTGCAATGCCGGTATCGGCACCATCAACCATCCGAACACTATTGGTATTCAGGCCGAACTGCTGTATTTCTTTGATAGCCAGTTCGCCAAAAGCATCTTTGCCGACGGCACCGACAAAACGAACGTCGCCGCCAAGCTTTGCTGCGGCTACAGCCTGATTGGCGCCCTTGCCGCCAAGGCCGATGCCATAGCCGGACGCATTGATTGTCTGGCCCGGACGCGGCAGTGCGGCCATTCTGGCGCTGACATCCACATTCACGCTGCCAAAAATAAAAATTTTCAACGCAATACTCCCTAACTTCTTTGGAGCAAACCATAACGGTGCTTGGCAAAAACTTCTACGCTGCGGGGAGGACGATTCACAAATAACAATTTCTAGATCAAGCTTATCTAGTCGTGCGGGAAACCATGCGAAGCTCGCTATCATCACGGTCTTAAAAAAAGCGGTCTTCATAACAAAAATTGGTGTGGGGCAATTTTCTACTAATTTTGTCGAATATGAAAAACCGATCCTCGGATGTTAATGACTTGCATGCTACTCATGAGCAAATTTGAGAAGTTTTAGAAGGCTGACCCCATGGCTTCGACGGTGACCTATCTTCGCAATCCGCGCTCCGAAATATCTGAGGATCTGACAGCTCCCGTTGAAGCGGTTGAGCTGAAAACTGCCATGCGCCAATTAGCAGGTGGTGTGAGTGTCGTGACTGCAGGGCGTGGTGAACATAAATCCGGAGCGACGGTTACATCCGCGACCGCACTGTCGATGGATCCACCCACGATCATCGTCAACATCAATCGTGGCTCTTCCGTGTGGCCGGTTATCAGTCGCCACAACCATTTTTGCGTTAATATTCTGTCGTCAACTCAGCAAGAGATTGCGGATCGCTTTGCCGGCAAGGGTGGCATTAAAGGTGCTGCGCGTTATGAAGGCGCAGAGTGGTTTGAATTGGAAAGCGGGGCACTCGCACTTTCTGGCGCGCTGTCATCAATTGACTGCGCAGTCGATGACGTGATCGAACGCCATACACACGCAATTATTATCGGACGCGCATTGAAGATTGTATCAAGCGCTGGTGAACCGCTTGTTTATCACAATGGTGGCTATCGCTCGCTCGTATTCTAGTTCGCAATAGTTGCAACTTGCCTGTGATGCCATGCTGATGTCGGGTTTGTTAATCCTGTAGAATATGCTGCGCGAATGTATCGCCAGCATATTCAGAACGCAGTAGGCCCACTTCAGACAAACGCGGCATCAACTCATCAAGCGCAAGATGCATTGACGATGTCGAGCCGCCAGGCGCGGTGATAAATCCATCGATCGCTCCGGCGTCTGACCATTTCTGGATTTCCTCTACCGCATCATCGACCGTACCAATCACCTGCCAATGTGCAGCGCTGATGACTTCCGGGCGGCGCAAAAGATCATTGATATAGAGCGTTTCTTTTAAAAGAAGCCGCTGCAACAATCCGGCGTGAGTTTTGCTGCGGGTCTTTTCGGGCGGCGGCGGCAAATCGGATGGGCTGATAGGCCGATCTTCGGGCCAGTCAGTCAGATCAAGCCCTGTCATGTCCCGGATATAGGTAATCTTCCGCGTGCGGTCGCCGCGCTTATGCGTATCGTGGAACAACTCCCAAGCCTCGGCGCGTGAAGCGGCAAGATACAGGCTCAAACCGGGAAGCAGGCGAACATCGTCAGCTTGACGACCATGCGTTTCAGCCAATGAACGCAAATCATTGCGCAAGCTGATTGCCGCTTCGATATCAGGCGTTGCAGAGAAAATGCCATTTGCGACGGAAGCTGCAAAATTGCGTCCCGCTGGCGATGCTCCAGCCTGAAACAGCGGAATTGGAACTTCTTCAAGCGAAGGAATATTGAGCGGACCTTTGACTTTGAAGAAGTCGCCTTCGTGATCTATCGGCTTGATTTGCGATGGGTCGGCGTAATGCCCGGTGGCACGGTCGCGTTTCAAAGCAGAGCCTGGAAAGCTCTGCCACAACTCTTTTACGATTTGCGTAAACTCTGCGGCGCGCGCATAGCGCTCGTCTGAGGTTGGCATCTCATCAAGACCGAAATTTACATTGCCGTCGAGCGCGGTAACAATATTCCAACCCGCCCGGCCTTTGCTTAGATGATGCAGCGACAAAACTTGCCGCGCAACCACATAGGGCGGCATAAAGGTAGTTGAAACAGTGGTCAGAAGTCCGATTTTTGAAGTCTCGCGCGCAAGTGCTGCCATCAGCACAGTGGCATCAAGACTTGCAAAACCCGGCGTTGTTTCCATGATTTGGCTGTTGAGAAACAGATTGTCAGGCCGAAATACGAAATCGAGTTTGGCTGCTTCAGCGCGCTGCGCAATATCGACATAAAAATCAGAACCAAACACGCCTTCAATGTCGCTGTTGTCATGTCGCCAACCATCATTGCTCAGCCAGGTCGGAGCGAGAGACATACCAATATGAAGCTTTTTGCGCGTGGTCATGTTTAATTCCGGTTTCTTTTCAAGACAAAAACCGCGGACCCGAAAGCCCGCGGTTGATCAAGCATTATGCAGGTAATCAGAAACTGCCTTTGAGGCCAATCCCAAAAGTACGTGGCAGTGTCATGCTTGCCTGTGTTGTTGCTCCGCTCAGGCCGCGTGTCGCCTGTTTGGAGGTGGGGACGCGTTCGTTGAAGATGTTCTTCACAAAGCCGTAGAGCTGAATTTTCTCATTAAACTCGTAGCTGACGCGTGCGTCTGCGAGTGTGTAGGAGTCAATCCAGTATCCCGGTGTGTTCGCAACATCCGAATAGTAACCATCGATATGACGCACATCACCCGACAGGTTGAGCTTCTCAGTGACATCCCAGCTCGCACCAAAGTTCAGCATATAACCCGGTGACTTGGCAAATTCATTGTCGTCGTAGGCTGGATTCCAAGACATTTCCTCGACTTTTGTACGCATAATGCCCAAGCCGGCCTTAAGCGTAAGATTATCAAGGACCTGATAGTCTGCACCAAGCTCAAGCCCGTAAGCATGCGCTTTTTCAGCATTGACCGTATATGCTTGTGTTACGCCCGGGGAAACAACAACGGGAATGTTGAACTGAGCATTCTTGAAGTCCATGTAGAAAATGTTGCCGTTTATAACGAGCTTATTGTCCAGCAACTCAGCGCGTGTAAACAGCTCATAATTCCAGAGTGTTTCTTCGTCGAAATTCTTCCATGCACTCAAACTTGGATTGGCTGTGTTCAAATAGAGCGAGACACCACCGGGATTGTAACCACGGCTAACAAGACCGCCGACAGTCAGATCAGGAGTGATCGCATAAGCCAATGATACTTTCGGAAGGAAAGCGGAGAAAGACTCGTCGAATTTGACCGGTGTATTTGCATAGACAGATGTACCGTCGCGCTGAATGCTGTCATGCTGGAAGCGAGCACCGCTCGTTAGCGTCCATTGATCATCAATGCGCCAGCTCAATTCACCAAACAGGCCAACATTTGTCTTCTCATCGTCAAATGTTGAGATGTAGTTGTTCGGGGGGCTTTTTGCATTGTTTATCAAGTCGAGAAATTCATCGGTCTTCGTATGCGCATAGTAAAGACCCACCACACCGCTCAGGACATCTTCCTGATTGCCGAAGGTCAGGCGTGTTTCGTTTGAAATATTGGTCTGATCAATATTAGCGTCACCATTATGCGCCATGCCCACGCGGCGCTCGACTGACGAATCCGAATATTGCGTCTGATTATGAAGCTTGAAGCCATTTTCAAACTCATAGCTCAGATCGAGAATGCCAGTATTGGTGTTCTGCTTCCAGCTTGGCAGTGTCGCACCGCTATAGTCCAGCTCATAATAGAGTGGCGTTGCAGCTTCATAGGTCGGGCGATTGCTTTTGTTGAAGGAGTAAGTCAACTTCGCTTCAAAGCCGGGAAGCTCGGCAGGCTGCCAAAGAAGCTTGGAGCGAATATTGAGTGACTTGAAGTCCTGATCCGTGCCTGAAGAATAAAAACCGGGATTTACATAATCGATAAAGGTATCGCGACCTGAATAGTCGACAGCGATGCGCCCAGCGAGCTCGTCCTTGTAAAGCGGGCTGTTGAGCATGATCGAAGTGCGCTTGGAATTATAATTTCCAATTTCGACCTGATAAGCGCCTTCGCGTTCGAAGGTCGGGTCTTTGGTGTTGACGACAATTGCACCGGCAATCGCATTTGCACCCTGCGACGTAGTTTGCGGGCCGCGGAAAACTTCGATGTTGTCGAGATCCCACACCGATGTGGAGCCAAAAATGAACTCGTTATAGTTCAGATAATGACCATCGAGATTGATCGTGGCACGAGGAACTGTGCCCGAAAAGAAAGCCGTTGCACCATTGTTTGGGCCTTGCGCGTCTTGTCCACGAATAACAGGGGCGCTGACAGTATCGGTATAAACGACATTCGGCGTACCGCGCACAACTTCGGAAACCGAAGTGTCGCCTGTCTTTTGACGACTGATTTCTTTGCCGGTGATGACCGTCACCGAAGAAGCCGTATTTTTGATGTCGCGGGCGACTTTTTCGCCGGTGATGACCAGAGTATCGAGAACCAATCCTTTGGATTCGGTCGTCTTCTGGGCATCCTGCGCGAAAGCGGTTGTTGCAGAAATTGCGACCAGTGTCAGTGCACTGACACTATAGAGAAAGCCGCGGGTAAAATGGATATTCATAGGTCGCCCCAAAACATGAGTATGTAGTTCATGTTCTGTTATCTGCGTTATTGTAATTCCGCAATAAGGAATGCATACCGCAATACGGTATGAATGCAAGCTGATTTAGGTTGTTGCACTTTGGCAACGCTTCGGATTATCACTGCCAGTAGGCAGAGGGTTTTGCGTGTCGTGATCGCATGCGCATTGTGTCGCGTATGATTTTCAACGCGGTTCGCGCTACACATGGCCCCAGCGGAATAGAGGATTACGGATGGGCATACGCCTGTCTGGCGGGAGGCTAGGCATTTGAAAGAACAAGACGGCGTTTCAATCGATGAAACGGAAAGTGCGGGCGATAAGCGTTCCGGCACGATTCAGTCGGTATCCATTGCCGCGAAATTTCTGAAGATTCTGGCGAATGCCGAAAATGAGCTTCCGCTTGGCGAAGTGGCCAAGCGTGCAGGTACAGGCGGATCGACCGCGCATCGTTATATGCAGAGCCTCGTCAAGGAAGGGCTTGCAAAGCAGGATCCGGTCAGTGGCTTTTATGATCTTGGGCCAACAGCTCTGAGCATTGGCATTGGTGCATTGAAGCGAGTCGATGCTGTCGAAATCGCAGCCCAACATATGAAAGCGCTTGCGCAGCGACACGCCATGAGTGGCGGTGTTGCGATCTGGACAGATCGCGGCCCGACTTTGGTGCGCTGGTATCGAAGTGCTTATTTCTCGGTCAATCCTTTGGCGCTCGGTGATACGCTACCGGTGGATAACACGGCTTGCGGATTAGTCTTTCAGTCTTTTCTGCCAAAGAGCAGCATCGATGCGGTGCGCAAGGTTCAGCCCGCAAATTTTCGCGGCACGCCGCCGTCGAAAGCCATTCTGGAAAAGGTGCGTGGAGATCGATGGTATGAGATGACCAGTCACCTTCTTTCAAACGTCACCGGGCAGGCATCACCCGTGCTCGATGCACAGGGCGAAATTGTATGTGTGATGACAACGGTCGCTGATCTTGGCCAGTTGCGCACTGACGAAGAGCGCCGGGCGCTTTTTCATGAAGCCTGTGTGGTCAATGAATCAACCGGCGGATTGCTCGTCGATACAAAGCTGGAGATGCCTGAAAGTTAGGCCACTTCGTCAATGGAGGCGCTGCTTTTCGGCACAATAAGTGGTGTGCCGGAAACAGGGTCCGCAATGATAACCGAAGCCAGTCCGAAGACCTCTTCGACCAGCTTTTCCGTCACAATATCGGCGGGCTTCCCCTGTGCGATCAATGCGCCATCGCGCATAGCGATCAAATGCGACGCATAGCGGCATGCATGATTGAGCTCATGCAGGACAGCAACAACGGTACGCCCCTGCTTGTTAAGCTGAGCCAGAAGATCAAGCAATTCAATCTGATGTGCAATGTCGAGATAGGTCGTTGGCTCATCAAGCAGCAGGATTGGCGTGTCTTGCGCCAGCACCAGTGCGATCCAGACACGTTGCCGTTGGCCGCCAGACAACTCATCCACCGGACGGTTGGCAAGTTCGGTTATCTTGGTTGATGCCATGGCAAGCGCTACAGCGGCCTCATCGGCCTCCGACCATTGCCGCAAAAATGACTGATGCGGATAACGTCCGCGTGCAACGAGATCGGCAACCGTGATCCCTTCCGGCGCAATCGAGCTTTGTGGCAATAGCCCAAGACGACGTGCCGTTTCCTTTGCTGGCAGGCTTGCAATGTCGCCGCCATCCAGCACGATCTTGCCAGTTGATGGCTTTAACAGACGCGACAGCGCCCGCAACAACGTTGATTTTCCGCAAGCATTCGGACCAACAATCACCGTAAAAGATGCGTCTGGAATAGCCACAGACAGATCCCGCGCGACAGTGCGCTCATCATATTTCAACGTTACGGTATCGGCGCGAAGGCGATGCGTCATATATGGAGTCCTAAAGGCAGCAGGTAGAAAATCGGCGGCTCGTCATTATCGCCCCGTATTGCATTGTAGAATGCGTTCTGCAATATGGAGCGCAACATTCATATTTTAGCAAAGTGTCCTCACTTAGCCAGAACCGCAGAATAACGATCTCAGATAAGGATCGGTCGTGAAACCCTCGAAAATCATCGCCTCAGTTCTCGTTGTGCTTGCAGCTCTGATGCTGCCGTTGAAACTTGCCCTTGCTCAGGATGACAGTTGGCCCCGAACCATAAAGCACTATTCGGGCGAACTGACATTAAAGTCAAAGCCTTTACGCATTGTCTCGACCGCACCAAGCCTGACAGGCATTCTGCTGGCGATCAATGCGCCTTTGATTGCCAGCACTGCGACCACGCCAAGCATTCTCAGTGATGATAAAGGCTTTTTCTCGCAATGGGCTAAAGTTGCCGACGAGCGGGGTGTTGAGGTTCTGTATTCTAATCTCGATTTCGATATTGAAGCGATTATTGCCTTTGAGCCTGATCTGGTGATTGCATCGGCAACCGGTGCCGACAGCGTTTTGCAGCATTACCCAGAGCTGAAAGCACAGGGCATTCCGACGATGGTTGTCAATTATTCCAACCAAAGCTGGCAGGACATTGCAGCCGAAATCGGCAGAGCGACTGGTCTTGAACAGGAAGCCATCGCAGCGTCTGCGCGTTTTGACGATTATGCCGCCAAAGTGGCTTCGGAAATGGTAGCTCCCAGCGAGCCCATTACGATCGTGGGCTATAATATCGGCAACAGCTATTCGATCGGCAAGACCGACAGTGCGCAGGGGCAGCTTCTTCAGGCTCTTGGCTTTAAGGTGGAGGGGCTTTCGGCGTCACTCGCCGGGCAGGTGACACGCAGCTCGGACTTCGATTTTATATCGCATGAGAATCTTTCAGCCGCAATTACCGGCAAAAGTGTATTCCTGTTGCGTGGGCTTGATGCCGATGTGAGCGCGTTTTTGAAAGACCCAGTGCTTGCAAATCTTGATGCTGTGAAAAGCAAGCAGGTCTATCCGCTTGGCGCGACCTCATTTCGGATCGACTACTATTCTGGTATTCAGTTGATCGATATTGTGGCTGCCAATTTCCGTAAATGATCGCCGAAAACACCGCTCCCGCTCCCGCCTCTAGGGTGACAGCAACATATCTGCGCAAGCGTCGGGTATGGGGGCTGGGTGTCGGGTTGCTGGTGTTGTTTATCGCAATTATTTTGAGCTTTACGCTCGGCTCCCGCACGATCCCGCTTGGCGATAGTTTGCAAGCTCTATGGAAGCCCGATCTGCAGAATGATCAACATCTGATCGTTCGCGAACTACGTATTCCACGCACGGTAGTTGCGATTCTTGCAGGTCTTGCGCTGGGCGTCGCAGGCGCAATCATGCAGGCGGTAACGCGTAATCCACTCGCGGAGCCGGGGCTGCTCGGCATCAATTCGGGTGCAGCCGTGGCTGTGATCTTAGGGATCGTGGCATTTAATCTAACAAGCATGGCGCAATATGTCTGGTTCGCTTTTGCTGGAGCGGGTCTCGCAGGCGTGGCCGTGTTCATTCTGGGACAAGCCAATGGCACGGGTACCAATCCTGTGCGTCTGGTGTTGGCTGGCGCTGGACTTTCTGTTGTGCTGGCATCAATTACCGGCATTGTCATAATCAATGCACCAACGGACGTGCTGGACCAATTCCGAAACTGGTCGGCAGGCTCGGTTGAAGGCCGAGGCTATGATGTTATTCAGGTACTGGCTGTCTCCGTGGCAGCTGGCTTGCTGATTGCTTTTTCGCTTGCTGGCAAATTGAATGCGATTGCACTCGGAAAAGAACTGGGTGCTGCACTTGGCGTCAATGTTTATGCCACATGGTTCCTGTCATGCCTTTCGGTCATGCTTCTTGCAGGATCAGCAACGGCGGGTGCCGGACCAATTGGATTTGTCGGTCTGGTTGCACCCCATCTTGCAAGAACAATTGTCGGGCCAAATTATCGCTGGATATTGCCTTATTCGGCATTGTTTGCAGCTATTTTGTTGCTCGGCGCAGACATTGTGGGGCGCGTGGTTGCTGCGCCCGCAGAAGTCGCGGCAGGGATCATAGCGATGCTGATTGGCGGGCCATTCTTCATCATCATCGTGCGCCAGTTTCGATTGTCAAAACTATGAGCAATCAACGCAAATTCGTTTTCAGACTGGGAAATATCTCTATCCAATGGAGAGCACGCACGCTGGTCGTTTGCGTTAGTCTGATATGTTTTTTGGTTACGCTTGGCATATTGCATATAGGCACCGGAACGATGTCATTCTCGCCCGGCGAAATCTTCAATAGCCTGTTTGGAGATGCGACCAATCCGACCGCAGAGCGTATTATTATGCGTGTTCGGTTGCCCCGGCTTGTAACGGCGATTTTCGTGGGGGCATCGCTTGGTATGGCGGGATCGATTTTTCAGTCAATCTCGCGCAATGCGCTCGGTTCGCCCGACATTATCGGCTTTACGACGGGTGCTGCGACCGGAGCTATCGTTCAGATCATTCTCTTTAACGCTGGCCCCTTTGAAACAGCGCTTGCGGCAGTACTTTCAGGCTTGGGAACGGCCATGATTGTGTTCCTACTGGCTTTGAAAGGCAGGACGACCGGCGGTTATAGGCTCATTCTGATCGGGCTTGGTGTTGGCGCCGTTCTTTCGGGCGTAAATACCGTATTGCTGGTCGCCGGAGATATTGATCAGGCCGCTTCCGCTCAGCTCTGGCTCGCAGGATCGCTTAACACCAGAACATGGTCACACGCGATCCCGGCAGCAATTGGCTTTTTCATTGTTGTTCCCATTGTCATCTATTTTGCTCAACGCATCAGTCTGCTTGAAATGGGCGATGATGCAGCGCGTCAATTGGGTATTTCTGTTGAGACCACGCGTCTTGCGATGGTGCTTGTCGCTGTTGCGCTCACCTCAGTCGCCACTGCCGCCACAGGGCCGATCGCATTTATTGCACTGGCTGCTCCACAGCTTGTGCGTCGACTGACACACGCGCCGGGAGTGCCCTTGATTGCAAGTGCGCTTATGGGAGCAGTTTTGCTTGTTGGAGCTGATTTATTTGCGCAGCATTTTCCATTGAACATCAAGATGCCGATTGGACTAACTACAGGGTTACTCGGCGGACTTTATCTTTTATGGATTTTGACGAAAAAAGCTAAGTAATCCCATTATTATTCTGGAATTGGAAATATGCGCATTGCTGTATGCTTCAGTTTTTTGTTTGGCGCTTATTTATGTCTGACTGAGCGTGCAAAGCTCATGCTGGCCTATCCCAATTGCCAATAATCGCCGTGTGCTGGTCGAATGCTTTGCAAACGATTTTCTACACGTGTGATTTGTCCTCGTAGGGATACCGGCCAGCAAAAGTTATTTAAGATTCCAGATATTTCACGGTTACGCCGCGCTGGCGAAAATAAGCTTGCATGAGCTTTCTGCCTGAACGGTTATTTTGAACGAGTTTGGCCGGATCGAAGACGGCTTCTTTCGAACCCGTACGAGCCAATGCTGCTTTGAGGGTCGCAATATGCAAGTCGATGTCCAAATTATCTGCCTGGAGCGATTCATAAATAAGGTTTGTTGCTTCTTCTACGGTTATTTCACTCACACTGTCACTCCTGATGTTATTTCGTTGCTGCTTACTATAGTTTTAATTTTATCACTACCGCATTAGAGCGCGCTCCGAAATCTGTGAAATGGTTTTCGCACCAGGCTGCGCTTCTGGCGTTCGAGCTGCCAATTTTTGTGAAGAAGCCAGCTTGCTTAGTCCGGGTTCGAACCAATCAGACGCGAAAATGATGCGTTAAACGGAGCATATTTGCAAATATACTTGAAATTCATTTGGCCCCTGTTCGTCTGAATTATTTGTAAAACTTAAGCATGTCGATGATTTTATGTGATTATAGCCAATTTCAGGGATTACTTATTCTTGTTTAGTAATATTGTATTTTTTGGGGCCCTTTTCAGGGGGGTATTTCATTTGTCGAGTTTTATGGGGCGGGCATGTTTTCTTTTAAGAGTGGGTTGAAATTTCTGCTGCTATCAACGGCACTAATGACGCCGAATTTTGCTTTTGCGCAGAATATGCCTCAAGCCTCCGAAAATCTTGCTGATGCCGAATATTATGCCAATTGGGGGCTTGATATGATCAACGCCCTGCCAGCCTATCAGAAAGGCTTCACGGGCAAGGGTGTGGTCGTGGCGGTTGTCGATTCCGGGTTTGATGTCAATCATCCGGAGTTTGCCGGACGTATTTCGCCGTTTCTATATAATTTTGGCGACGATCAGGCTCCTGATAATGTCTTCCCAGAGCGCAAATCTGACACGTCGCTGAACGGACATGGTGTTCATGTTGCAGGTATCATTGGTGCAGGCCGTAATGGTTTTGGTATGCAAGGCGTGGCCTATGACGCCATGATCATGCCGTTTCGTGCGATTGAAGTCGCTGGCAGACGAGACGATCTCTATCCTTCAGACGAAGCTATTATTTATGCTGCTGATCATGGTGCCCAGGTTTTGAATGGCAGCTATGGTCCACCTTCCTTCCCACTTCCAAAAATTGATGGGAAGGCTAATCCATATTATCAGGTTCTGGATTATCAGCTTCAACTCTCTGATCCCGGCGAACTTGATCAAACATATGAAGCACTGAAATATGCGGCGGAAAAAGACGTGGTCTTGGTTTTTGCCGCTGGTAATGAACGACAAGATCAGCCCGGTTACTACACGTCCATGCCAAGTGGAATTGGTATGTTTCCGCTCATCACGCCGGATTTCATCCGTAGC
Source organism: Ochrobactrum sp. MYb379 (assembly GCF_037479515.1). Taxonomy (NCBI): domain Bacteria; kingdom Pseudomonadati; phylum Pseudomonadota; class Alphaproteobacteria; order Hyphomicrobiales; family Brucellaceae; genus Ochrobactrum; species Ochrobactrum sp. MYb379. The sequence continues at coordinate 18,593 of NZ_JBBGYW010000010.1, read as the reverse complement.
GGAAACATCAGGTTTATCGATGCGGATCACCCTGATCTGAATTTAAACGATCCATCCACTTATACCTTTCTTGACCCCGCAGATCCCGATTTCGACGACATGGATTTCTCCGATCTGAAAGGATCCCTTATTGCTGTTGTTTCCGTTGGGCCAGATGGGAAAATGGCCCCCTACAGCAATGAATGTGGTGAGGCGGCAGAATGGTGTCTGGCGGCCCCCGGTGGGGCGATGACAAAACGAGGCGATCCAAAAGGCATCTACTCGACCTGGCCGGCTGGTGACCCGACGAATGACAATCAGGAATATCAATATTTGCATGGCACCTCGATGGCATCGCCGCATGTTGCAGGCGCTGCAGCCGTGGTGCGATCAGCATTTCCTTATCTAAACGCACGTCAGACGATTGAAACCATTCTCACAACAGCGACCAAAGAAGGTTTTGAAGACGAAGCGAAGTTCGGTCAGGGGCTTTTGAATCTCGGTGCTGCTGTCGATGGCCCTATGGCATTTCGCTATACCGGCGTTTTTGACGTCGATACGCAAGGCTATTCTTCGATCTGGTCAAACTCGATCTCGGGCATTGGCGATCTGACCAAGCGTGGCGACGGTATTCTCGTTCTTGATGGCAACAATAGCTATCAGGGTGGAACCAGTATTGTTGGTGGCGTTCTTGAGGTGAATGGCAGCATCACTTCACCCACAGATGTGTCAGAAGAAGGCACGATTGCCGGACTTGGCGCTGTTGGCGAATTGACCTTGTTTGACGGTGGTAACGTCGCGCCGGGCAGTGCATTCAACCCAGACAATGCCATTGGCACGCTGACCGTCAATGGAACATTCACGCAGCAAGCGGGATCAACCTATCTGGCGGATCTCATTGCAGGAAATGGGCCGAATGCTGGCGTTGATCAGATTGTTGTCGATGGAGCCGTTGATCTTCAGGATGGCAGTTCGCTCGAACTGGTGCACAATGGATCTTCTTCTGGTGCACAGGCCTCATCGCGTTCTATTTTGCTCAGTGCGACGGGCGGCGTAAACGGCACTTATGGCGAGATCGCTGGTTCATATGTTCAGGATGCGCGCTTTATCGATTTCGCGCTTGATTATGATGCCAACAACGTCTTCCTCGATACAAGCCGCTCAGATGTTGCATTTGCAGATATTGCAAACAGCCAAAACCAGTTCTCAACCGCTGTAGCATTGGAAAGTCAGGGAAGCGGCGGCACGCTCTATGATCACATCCTGTTTTTGAGACAGCAAGATGCTCGACAGGCTTATGACCAACTCTCTGGCGAAGCTTATGCGTCGATCCAGTCAACATTCATCAACAACAGTGCCTATACGCGTTCAGCAGTTTACAACAATCTGTCTCAAGCTTTCGCTGCCAGCAACCAGCCTTCTGAAAATGGGCGCTTGCCAACCATTTGGGGGCACGGATTTGGCGGTTGGACGAACCTGTCTGGTGATGGCAATGCAGCACGCTCGAAATCCAGTATTGGTGGTTTCGTCTCCGGCATAGATGCGCAGGTTTTTGATAACTGGCGTCTCGGGGTGCTGGCCAGCTACAGCCAGACAAACTTCCGTCTCAATGAGCGTATGTCGTCCGGTACCAGTGATGATTACACAATCGGCACTTATGCTGGTACCGAAATGCCTGTGGCACAGGGCGTTGCCGCATTCCGCTCGGGCCTGTCCTATACATGGCACAACATTGAGATGAAACGCGCAATTGCATTTGCTGGCTTCGATGACCGTCTGTCATCAAGCTATGATGCTGGCAGTTTCCAGGTGTTTGGGGAATTGGGCTATAAGCTTCCAGTCACCGAAAAGGCGAGCTTCGAGCCATACGCAAATCTTGCTTATGTTCGACTGAAAACAGATGCTTTCTCAGAAACGGGCACTCAGGGAGCAGGGCTGAACGTCGACGAAAACTCGATGAACACCACGCTTTCGACGCTTGGTTTCCGCGCGACAGCGACTTTGAACGAAAAGGTTATTCCCGTCAAAGCACGGGCAGATCTTGGATGGCGCCATGCATTTGGTGATGACAGATCAAACTCATTTGCAAGCTTTGCCGGATCTGATGGCTTTGTCATTGGAGGAACCAGCATTGGGAAAGACACCGCGTTGGTTTCGGGTGGTTTTGATTTTGAACTGAGCAAATCTGCTTTGTTGAATGTCTCCTATCAGGGACAGTTCGGATCGGGCCTCACGCAAAATGGCGTGAATGCTAATCTAAGAATGAAGTTCTAAGCCTAGCCCTTTCTTTTAACATTTGCGCTGTGTTGTATCGCACACCTATTTTAAGGAGCCGATCATTTGATCATGTCGGCTCCTTTTATGTGTTTCACGCTCAAGAAGGATGATGTTACAGAGTTGTGACTAGCCGATGGGTAGTTTAGCGTTTGATCCGGGAATGTATGCTCTGTTAAATCTGTCATCAGGCATATGGGGAAGGTTATGGTCGAGGCTGAACAGCATTTTGAGAGAATAAGCAACGCCGTTCAGGCTGGAGATGCTGTACGCTCATTTTCGGTTGCATCCTGGCAACGCTGTCTCAATGTTCATAAACTTGACCCATCCAATTCCCGGCGCATGCATGTGTTAAGTCAGATGGAGCTTAACGATGCTCTTGAGCAAAGCGAGATATTGCTGCACGTGTCATCTGTCGCACTGGACGATTTTTTCAACGCTGTAGAGGAGATAGGCTGCTGCGTCCTGCTTTCCGATGCAAATGGCATTCCGCTTTCGCGGCGCGGTTCGCAGGCTGATTTGAAAGACCTCACGCAATGGGGATTGGCTCCCGGAGTAAACTGGAGCGAGCCATTTCAGGGAACGAATGGCATTGGAACTGCTTTGGTCGAAGGGCGCTGCCTCACCGTGCGTCGAGACCAGCATTTCTATGTCGACAAGGTCAATATCAGTTGCATAGCCGCACCGATTTTTGATGCGGAGGCCGGAATAAACGGCGTTTTGAACGTCACATTATACAAAGATGAGCAATATAGTTGGCAGACGCAAATCGTTCAAACTCTGTTGCTGAACACGGTACGTCAAATCGAGGAGCGATTGTTCCGCCATGCATATGCATCGGCGCGCTTTGTGTCTCTTCCTGATGTGCCGGGAACTGGTCTTCGTCTTCTTGCTCTGGACCCCTATGACATGGTTATCGGTGCCACGCGCGCTGCGCGTCATTATCTGGGCATTGTGCCGAAGATGCTCAAAGAGGGATTGGTTGCAGGAGATCTGTTAAATGATCGTGCGTCAGACGATTTCGCGCAGGCGGAATTGGGGGTCATTCAGCGTGGCCTGCGCCGTAACAAAGGCAATGTTTCAGCAACGGCTGACTCGTTGGGTGTAAGCCGTGCGACAATGAAACGGAAAATCACGCAATATGCGGTCAAAAAAAACACGTAATGGCTCAAGCTTGAGCCACTTAAAGACGTAATAGTCTGTTGGCCAGATGACATGCCTGTTTGAGTTCGACATCTTTTCTCTATTGCTGCCTTTGTTGAAGCGCAGCGCAAACTGGAGGAAAGAAATTGACATCACAGACCTCGAAGCGTCCCGTTACAGGCTCTTTTTCAGACAAGGCAGCATCCTATTTAAATTATATTGATGGAAAGTTCGTCGACGACGGATCAAGTTATATAGACGTGCTTAATCCCGCGACAAATGATGTGCTTGGACGGGTGCCAGAAGGCAGTGCTGCAATCGTTGATCAGGCAGTAGAAGCTGCGCGTAAGGCACAACCAGCTTGGGAAGCTTTGCCAGCTATCCAGCGTGCAAATTATCTACGCAAGATTTCCGCCAAGGTGCGGGAGCACCGTGTCGAACTTGCTGATGTGATTGTGAAGGAACAAGGCAAAGTACGCGGGCTCGCGCAAGTCGAAGTCGATTTCACCGCTGACTATATTGATTATATGGCGGAGTGGGCGCGACGTCTTGAGGGTGAGATTCTTACCAGCGATCGTCCAAACGAAACGATGCTTTTGTTCCGTAAACCGCTGGGCGTTGTTGCGGGCATTTTGCCGTGGAATTTCCCGTTCTTTCTTATTGCGAGAAAACTTGCTCCGGCTTTGGTCACAGGCAATACAATTGTCATTAAGCCGAGTGAAGAGACGCCACTCAACGCATTTATCTTCGCACAACTTGTTGCAGAGACGGATCTTCCAGCGGGTGTTTTTAACCTTGTTGGCGGGCGCGGTGCAGTTACAGGTAATGCGCTGATCAACAATCCAGCGGTTGATCTGATCACTTTCACCGGAAGTGTTCAGACAGGTAGCCATATCATGCAGGCAGCCGGCAAGAACCTGACCAGAGTCAATCTTGAATTAGGGGGCAAGGCTCCGGCAATTGTTTTGAAAGACGCTGATCTCGATCTTGCCGCTAAAGCAATTTTTGACTCACGCGTGATCAATACTGGCCAGGTCTGTAACTGTGCTGAGCGCGTTTATGTTGAGCGCGCTGTGCATGACGTCTTTGTTGGAAAACTCAAAGCCTTGTTCGAGAATACGAGATATGGCGATCCCTCAAAGAGCGATGACCTTGATATGGGGCCGCTTATCAACAAGCAGGCTCTGGAGAAGGTTTCAGCCGCAGTAGAAAAAGCCAAGAAACAGGGGGCAGAAGTTCTCACTGGCGGTAAGGTTGCGGACGACCGGCCGGGCTTCCACTACCAGCCAACACTGATTGTCGGAGCCAATTCTGATATGGACATTATGCGGACAGAAACATTTGGCCCAGTTCTGCCAATACAGATTGTCGATAGTCTCGATGAAGCCATCCAATGCGCCAATGATTCAGAATATGGCCTCACCTCGTCTATCTATACCAACAATATCAACGCTGCCTTGAAAGCCAGCCGTGAACTGAAGTTTGGCGAGACATATATTAATCGCGAAAACTTTGAGGCAATGCAGGGTTTCCATGCGGGACGTCGCAAGTCTGGTATTGGTGGCGCTGACGGAAAGCACGGTCTTTACGAGTTTACGGAAACGCATGTCGTTTATATTCAGGGACACTAAAGCCCATCCCGAAAGTGTGAACGTTTTTCGGAAAAGATGCGCGTTAAAACTAATATTTAAAGCGCCGATCTGGTTAGATCAGATCTGTGCTTTCGTTCTTTGTTTAAGACCGTGCTTTACCGGAGACCGCATTGTTTCTTTGAGGATAGGTCTTCGGTATACGATCTATACGTGGCGACGCGGGTCGCCACGTCTTCTCTTGTCATCGGCAAGATGCGCATGGACTAAGTGGGCTAGAATTTGATTTTGACGAGGCCTTTGATAGAGTTCTCAACGAAGCCTTTGCCAAACTGACCATTGTAACCCACACTCAGGCTTACAGCCTCGTTGAGGGAAAGCATCAATGCATTGTCGATGGCAAATACATCGCGCGTGATTGGTAGTCCGCTTATCTCAAAGCTGCTGTTGTTGAATGAAAACAAGGAACGCGCATTTTGATTGCCAAAGCTGTGGCGCCATTCAGGCGTTACATAGAGTTCAAGCTGCATTGCATTTTCGAGCTGCCATTCGCTCTGCAAACGAATGCCAAGCGATGAGATAGTGTTGCGTATCGATGATTGCTCGCCGTTGAGATTGACCGCGAAGGTGCTGTTAAATGCATGCTCGTTGAAACTATCGCGGTTCGTCTGAATATAAGCCAGCCCACCAAATGGCTCGACGGTAATCGCATCCCATTTGAACTTGTAACCGACTTCACTGAAGACCTGAAAGCTATCTGCGCGATATTCACTCTCAAGCGTTTGTGGTGTATCAAAAATTGGAAATGAGCGCTGCATGGAAATGTTATGCCAGCTATAAGCGCTGCCCAAACTCAGCCTCCAATCTTCGTAGTTCCAACTGCCATAAGCACCAATGTGATAGCTTTTTGAATGCGCAGTCGACCCCAAAGCGTCGATGTTAAAGTCAGTGTTGCTGATACCAGCCATAATGCCAGCGCGGATGTCTTCAACAATGGTTGTATCAGCACCTACGAAAAGGGCGGTGCTGTTTTGTTGCAGGTCACTATATTCGGGATAGGATTTGGTCGTGCTTTCCGTATTGATCGCACGTGACCAGACAACGGGACCGTCTTCTGCAAAGGCATCGCGCAGACGGTCATTGATAGTATCTCGTGTGTGTGATGAACTTTGTTGCAGAGCACTGAGAAGAGATTGATGCGCTTCGCCTGTAAGCTGTGACAGTAGCGACCTTACAGCCTTTTGATTGGTTTGTAGCAGTAATGCTCTCCCAAAATTGTCGGATAATCCGCCATAATCAAGGGCCCGACCAACTGCTCGCTCGTTGGGTGTTTCACCGGCGCTGGAGATAAGCACATTGTTGCGCGCAAGCGTGAGGTAAACATTCTGCAGGTCATAGAATAGTGTCGGAGCTACATATATGAAAGGTGATGCACCATTCCAATTCACAAGACCATCATAGGTTGTTCCATTCAAGCCGCCTTGGGCCGATAGTATTGTATAGCGGTGGTTGACGGTGAAACCACTCTCTTGACCTTGCGTTATCAAAGACACATGTCCGCCAAGTGTTGCCGTTCCCGCAATAGTGATGATGTCGTTGTTGCCGTAAGCATCAATTTCAACTTCATAGGCCGAGCTGTCAGAAGCAACGAAGTTACCGCCGACCGTTATGGTTCCTACAGTTGTTCCCGGCGCTATTGTTCCGTCATTTGTGAGGTTTCCGGCAACTGCCCAACTGCCACGCAAGGAGGATGTAGCATCGACAATCATAGTGCCCGCAACGGCAATTGCGCTGGTTGGTGAGCCGCCCGCTACATTTGAGTTGTGACTTAATAGTATATTGCCTTCGACACTCGCTCCGGTCTGATGGAAATTGATATCGGAGCTTATCGCGTGGAAATCGCCATGCAGTCTGGATCCTTCACCAAAACTGATACGACTGCTGCCGCCTGTCGATTTGAAATGACGCACACCTTGTACGCTGCCATTCCATGTCACATTGGCACCGAGAGTTACATCCGTATAACCGCTTGTCTTTGCGTCATTGTCTATAATGTCGCCTATGACGGTGGATTGGTCGGCGATAACTAAATTAACCGCACCCGTCTGGGCTGGTAACACATCGCGCTCGACGTGAAGCAAAACACCGTTGTCGCTCTTTAGATTTGATGTGCCGTCAATGTTCAGATTGATTTGTGCATTATCTTCGGTGAACCGCGCCACTATTGTGCTTAGTTTGCTTTTAACATCTGTGTTCACCAGTGTTACATTGGAACTGTCCGCGACGGCGATGCCATGCGCATTTGTCGAAATAACGCCGTTGGCGAGTGTGAATGCGCCTTTGTTTACCGATGCCCCATCGGCAAATGCGCCATATGTTTTAATCGTCGTATTATCCAGATTAACAGCGCTATCGGTCTCAACAACGACGCCATGGGCATGTGCACCTTGTGTGGTGATGTCTCCCTGTCCGGTAATGGTGGCGCCAGCCTTTGCATAAAGCCCCAGTGCATCATTGCCTTCAGTTTTCACGCTCAGATTGTCAATTCGTAATTTTGCGCCGTCAATGACAGCAGCGTGCGAAGCGTCGCCAAAGGTCTGAATGGAGCCTGAAATATCGAGTTCGGCCGCGTTTTGGGCAAAGGCACCGTAAGCGTCGTCTCCTTTTGTAATGATGCTACCATTCTGCTTAACGCTGTCCGTTTTTCCCGGTACTGCAATCAGTCCAGCTGCAACGCCGTAGGCGTTGTTGCCATTTGTGCTCACGCGGCCTTTGCTATCGATCGTGCCGCCACGGTTTGCAAACAGGCCAATTGCATTGTCGCCAAGTGTTTCAATTGTGGTGTCAATAAGGGTGATCGACGCCTGAACATCAGCAAAAGCACCGAAAGCATTGTCCCCTGTCGTTTTGACAACAGTGGCCGTTGCGGTCAGGTGCCCCGGCGTGTAATCAACGCCGGGCATTATGGAATCTGTGTTTGCTAGAAGGCCGATAGCATTCAGACCATGGGTTTCAATGCTAGAGTTGTCGATCGTAATTGTGCTGTCTTTTTCTGCATGCGCACCGAAACTACTGACACCTTCTGTTACGATATTCGCTGTCCCGCTTATCGTGCCAGTCGCATAGGCATGCAGGCCGTAAGAACCATTGCCAATAGTGTGAACAGAGGTGCCGGATAAGAGAGTTACCTTTGCCGGTCCTGCCGTTGGGTTGGTGTCGCCCGCCTGAATCGCATGGGCTCGCTCTCCGGTGGTGATGATTGTTCCATAGCCAATAACTTGCCCCCCACGAACGGTGTCGATGCCGCGCCCGCGAAAGCCGGATGTGGAAATGTTCGTGCCTTGCCAGTAAATGACACTGCCGGGCTCGGCTGCAAACAGGCCTGTTGCGCTGCTGCCGGATGTTGACACGTTTCCGAGACTCGAATGGATAATGCCGCCGTCGGTAGCATAAAGACCGTAACCATTCGTATTGGATTGCGTCGTGACGACATCTGGCTGGATGTCCACTGTTTCCCCATACCCGGCTTTAATTTGCCCGGTCTGGGCGTAAGTATTTTCAAACGCAGTCGCAAAGTATATTATGAATGTATAAGATGTGTATATTATAATATTATTAATATTCATCTTCAATATCCAAATAAATAAAATTATAATTGCAATTAATATTTCACGTTATTTCAAAATTATCAATTTTATTTTATATTTGTTCTTATTCTGTAGGCAGGAATTTTGCAGATGGTTGCAGGAAGCGTTTGACTTGAAAAGCTGTTAGAATATTCCGGATCTTGGCAAAATATTCAGCCCATGCTCGTCGGGGCGCCTTTTTTAGGCGACCAGATGAAAAGAAAACGAGATGACATTCAGGAAAAATACGTAAAACATATGATAAGAGCGCTGATCTGCTCACGTCAGATCAGCGCTCTAAAATTTTGAACTGGCCTGGCTTACGCTTCAAAGGTCAGTTTAATGGCCGGGGTATCAGCTTGCCCTGAGTTTTACGGGCACGGACTTATAAGCGGGTATCCAGCTTTGTTTATCGACATCTTCCAGCCCGATCAGGCAGTTTGCTTCTGGATAATAAGCTGCGACAGAGCCACGCGAGATCGCATGAGCAACCAGTGTTTGTGAGGACAAAACCCTTTGGCCCGCAATGACGTCGACAACGTCACCATTTGCGAAGCCAAGATCGAGCATGTCGTCTTCGTTTACAAAAATGACATCGCGGCGACCGGTTATACCGCGATAACGATCATTCATGCCGTAGACGGTTGTATTATATTGGTCATGGCTGCGAATTGTCATGAGTGTCAGTTCGGAATCGTCGCGGCCATCATCTTCATCCGTAGTTGCCTCGACAAGGAAGTGGGCTTTTCCGTCTGGAGTGCCCCACTGACGCTCAGATGCACCGACAGGCAAACGGAAGCCTCCTGGAATGCGAATACGGGCATTAAAGTTATGAAAGTCGGGGAATACTTCTTCGATTTTATCCCGAATACGATCGTAATCGGCAATTAGATCGTCCCACTGAATCTTAGTGTTCGGAATAGCAGCTTTTGCAAGTCCGGCAATAATAGCTGGCTCAGATTTAAGCAGATCGGACGCAGGCTTTAACTTACCCGACGATGCATGAACCATCGCCATTGAATCTTCAACAGTGATCGACTGGCGCCCGGTCGCCTGAATGTCGCGCTCTGTACGTCCAAGACAAGGCAGAACAATGCTTTCGCGTGCCGTGAGAAGGCAAGTCCGGTTTAACTTTGTGCAAATCTGAACACTCAGGTCTAATTGTTTGAATGCAGGAAAACTTGCCTGCGGATCACTCATTGCAACTGCCAGATTGCCACCCAATCCTATGAAGGCTTTGGACTGGTGATCGCGCATAGCAGCGACAGCTTTCACTGCATTGTGCCCGTGCGCGCGTGGCGCATTGATACCAAATGCTTTATCCAGGCGATCCAGAAACGCCTCTGTTGGTATTTCAGTGATGCCAACAGTACGATCGCCCTGAACATTCGAGTGTCCGCGCAGCGGGCAAATGCCCGCTCCCTCGCGCCCGATATTCCCGCGCAGCATGAGCAGGTTCGTTAGCTGTTGCACCGCTTCGGTGCCGTGGCGATGTTGTGTTATGCCCATTCCATAGCAAATGATAACGTTCTTTGATGAACAGTAGACCATCGCCATTTGTTCAATGGCTTCACGTTTCAAACCGGAGCGCGCGGTAATTTTTTGCCAGCTGGTAGTTTCAATATCAGCTTTGAGTTCTTCAAAGCCGACCGTGTGCTCCGCTATAAATTCAAGATCAAGCAGGCCCTGTTCACCGCGCTGAACCTGTGCATGATCTTCCTCAAACAGAGCTTTCATCACGCCTTTGATTGCCGCGACATCGCCGCCAACTTTGACCTGATAATAGGAGGATGCGAGTGGTGTCGAGCCAACCGTCAGCATCTGAGTGGGCGATTGTGGATTTTCAAATCGCTCAAGACCGCGCTCGCGCATTGGATTGAGCACTATAATAGGTTTGCCGCGCAAAGACACAGATCGCAATGTCCCGAGCATGCGCGGATGATTGGTTCCCGGATTATGGCCTATGCAGAACACAGCATCAGCATGATCAAAGTCTTCGAGTGTGACCGTGCCCTTGCCGACCCCTATCGATTTTGGCAGCCCAACACTGGTGGCCTCATGGCACATATTGGAGCAATCGGGAAAATTGTTGGTTCCAAACTCACGTGCAAAAAGCTGAAACAGGAATGCGGCTTCGTTGGAAGCGCGGCCAGACGTGTAAAACTCGGCCTTATTGGCATCTCCGAGGGCCTGCAAAGCAGTTCCAGCCCTCTCAAAAGCTTCTTCCCACGATATGGGAACAAAGTGATCGGTCTTTGCATCATAGCGCAATGGCGTGGTGAGGCGTCCCTGCGCTTCCAGCTTGTGATCGCTCCATTCCCATAATTCAGAGACGGTGTGTTGTGCAAAAAACTCTGGATCAACTCTCTTCGGTGTTGCTTCCCATGTAACAGCTTTCGCGCCGTTTTCGCAAAATTCAAAAGACGAAGTGTGTTTTGGATCGGGCCATGCGCAGCCGGGGCAATCAAATCCATCTGGCTGGTTCATTTGCAGCAAAGCACGCGTGTTTGTGCTTGTACCCATCTGATCACGAACTGCCTCTGCGACAGCTTTAAGTGCGCCCCAACCGCCCGCCGGTCCGTGATAATCCTTCACACCCTTTGTTTCGTCAGTCATAATTTTGCCCCTAATAGCTCAAATGGTAATGTTGATATTTTTATTCACCTTATGTATTTGGATATTGAACAAATCTGCTTTTTAATGAGATTTATCTGTTTTGATCTGCTCGTATTCGCTGTCTTGAGTAAATTATATATTATAATTTCATGAATGATATTAGAATAATGTATAAATAGCCTAGTATGGAGGCACGGAAGTTCGGGTCACTGTAAAGCCGCTTCCCGAGCGAATTTCGGGTTCGGAGCCACACGAGAGCGCGTTTCGATCTGATTGAATCAGATCGGCGCTCTAACTATTTGTTTTGACGCGCATCTTATCCGAAAACCGTTTCACACTTTTCGGGATGCGCTCTAGAAAGAGGCTTTCAAGGTGACGTCAGTTTAGAGGCTGTATTAGCAAGCAGATTCGTTCCCGGAATTTAAATTCCGGGAATAGACAATGTGGTTGTGAATAAGAAACAGCTTTAAATTATTTCATTTCCCGATCAATGTCGCGTCGCAATATGATAGCGGTTGTCAGATCTTCGACAATGTCATGGCCTGCGAGAAGGTCTCTCACGCGATTAAGACCATCAATTGATGCGGCTTCAAGTTCAACGATGAGATCAAGCTGACCACTGACTGATGACACGCGCCGCACTTCAGGGTGCCGGGCAAGTATGTCCAGCAATTCATGCGCAGGCGTTCGACGGAGATTAATCAACAGGGCGGCACGGATTACATTGGCATCAATCTCGCCGATGTCTGCACGATAGCCTCTGATAACGCCGTTTTTTTCGAGATTGGTGACGCGTTCGCTTGTAGCACTGCGCGACAGGCCAATACGTCCGGCCAGCGTTTTAAGCGCAATTCGTGCTTCTTTCGACAAGATTGCCAGTATTTCGCGATCTTTGGCGTCTAGTTCACGCATTCCAATTCCATTCACAGTGCCGGACATATGCCGGTCTATTCCGACAATGTGCCGGTTATCCCGACAGGATACTTGATGCCTGAAAATGGTTGACGTGCCAAGCTGCCGACAACAAATCTAACCCGGAAAACTGTTTATGACCGATCTATCTCATCCAGCGCCCCAGTTCTCTCCAATCGATGCTGAAAAGCTTGCCAAAGAAATATTTGGCGTTACCGGAAGCGCATCTGCACTTGATAGTGAACGGGACTGCAATTATCGGCTGAAAACCGAAAGTGATGCTGGCTGGATTTTGAAAATCGTCAATGCCAGTGAGCCAAAGGTTGAAAGCGAGTTCCAGACAGCGCTTTTCCGTCATCTCGCAAATGGCGCCTCCAAACTGGCTGTGCCTTATCTTAAGCCAAGTCTTTCCGGTGATATGCTTGCATCCACCACTGCTGCCGATGGCGAAAGCTACGCCGTGCGGCTTGTTGGCTGGCTTCCGGGTATCCCAATGGCACAAGTCACGCGCACCTTTGAACTAATGCGCAATCTTGGCCGCTCGCTGGGTGAATTGGATCAGGCGCTTCAGGGCTTCATTCATCCGGGTGCTTTGCGTGAACTTGACTGGGATCTGCGTCATGCTGGACGCGCACGCACGCGTCTGCACTTTGTCGGCGATGCAGACAAGAGGGCATTGCTTGAGCGTTTTATCGTTCGCTTTGAAACACTGGTTGCGCCTAAGCTTGCAGGTCTGCGCGCGCAGGTCATTCATAATGACGCGAATGACTGGAATATTCTGGTCGATAAGCAAGACAATGAGAAGATTGCAGGGCTGATCGATTTTGGCGATGCTGTTCATACGGTGCTGATTGCAGAAGTGGCGATTGCATGTGCTTATGCAGCGCTTGATACGGAAGACCCGATTGGCGCAGCCGCAGCATTAGCTGCAGGTTTCAATGAAAAATATCCGCTGAAAGAAGAAGAAGTCGATCTGCTATTTGATCTCATCGCAATGCGGCTTGTCACCAGCGTGACATTCTCGGCATCGCGCCGCGATCAGACAGAAGACAATCCATATCTCGCTATCAGCGAAGCACCGGCATGGAATTTGCTGGCCAAGATGGATGCAATGAATCCACGCTTTGCTACCGCTATTCTGCGCAAAGCCTGTGGTTTTGATGCGATTTCAGGCGCTGGCGCAATCCGCAAATGGATTTCCGATAACCACAAAACCTTTGCGCCAATCGTGCAGCCTGCACCGGCTACCATGACCAAGGCAATTGTGCCTTATGGCGATGAAACGCACTTTATGACGGTCGCATCTGCTGAGCAGCGTGCAAAAGAGGCAACCGAGTGGTGGGATAATTTCTGCGCCGAAAACAATATCGAGCTTGGTATTGGTTCATGGGGCGAAAAGCGCACTGTTTATACGGATACGGCGTTTGAATCGCGCTTCATCGATGGTCAGCGCCGCATTCATCACCTTGGCGTTGACTTGTTTATGCCTGCTGGAACGCCGCTTTATACGCCGCTTGATGCGACGGTCAAAAGCGTTGAAGTGGAACGCGAACCGCTCGGTTATGGCGGTCTGGTAACGCTGTTGCATAGCCCGGAAGGTTGTCCGCCATTCGTGACCCTTTGGGGGCATATGGCGCAGGAGGCTTTGGATCGTCTGAAGGCAGGGCAAAAGCTCAAAGCCGGTGATCTGGTTGGCTATATGGGTGATATTCATGAGAATGGTGGATGGACTCCGCATCTACATTTCGGCATGACCACCGATCTCAATTTGACTGCAACGGAAGTTCTCGGTGTGGGCGAAACGGCGTATCTGGACGTTTGGGCTGATCTCTTCCCGGATGTCGCTGAACTGGCCGGTATTCCGCCTGAGACTTTCCATCAGGATGGTTACACACGTGCAGAGATTATCGAAAAGCGTAAGCAGATTTTGCTGCCAAACCTTTCAATCTCTTACTCCGAGCCGATCAAGTTCGTGCGCGGCGAGGGTGCATGGCTGATCGACAACACGGGCCGTGCCTATCTCGATTGCTTCAACAATGTCTGTCATATCGGCCATGCGCATCCTGAAGTGGTGGAAGCCATTGCGCGTCAGGCAGCGTTGCTCAACACCAACACCCGTTATCTGCATGATAATATCGTCAATTATGCGGAGCGTTTGACAGCCACATTGCCGGAAGGTCTGACGGTTGCCTCTTTTGCTTGTTCGGGCAGCGAGGCAAACAGTCTGGCGCTGCGTATGGCGCGAAACCATACCAACCGCAATGAAGCAATTGTTCTCGACTGGGCCTATCACGGCACCACACAGGAGTTGATTGATCTCAGCCCCTATAAATATAAGCGCAAGGCCGGTAAGGGCCGTCCGGCGCATGTTTATGAAGGCACAATTCCTGACAGCTATCACGCTCCGGAAGACTGGCCAGTCGAGGAACACGCAAAGCGCTTTGCAGCCAATATCGCAGAGCATATTGAATCCATGCGCAAAGAAGGACGTAGTCCGGCATTTTTCATCGCGGAATCCATTCCAAGTGTCGCTGGTCAGGTGTTCCTGCCAGAAGGCTACCTCAAAGAAGTCTATGCGATGGTTCGCGCCGCTGGTGGCGTTTGCATTGCGGATGAAGTGCAGGTTGGCTTTGGCCGTGTCGGCAGCCATTGGTGGGCATTTGAATTGCAGGATGTGGTGCCGGATATCGTCACCATGGGCAAGCCTATCGGTAACGGACATCCAATGTCGGCAGTTGTCACCACGCGGGAAATCGCTGATAGCTTCAACAACGGCATGGAGTACTTCAACACGTTTGGCGGAAATCCGGTCTCCTGTGCTGCTGGTCTCGCGGTTCTTGACGTGATCGAACGTGATAAGCTGCGCGAAAATGCGCTTGATGTCGGTAATTATCTGCTGGACGGTTTCCGTGCGATGCAGAAGCGTTTTGACATTATCGGTGACGTTCGCGGTAGCGGTTTGTTCCTCGGTATTGAGCTGGTAACAGATCGTAAAACCAAAGCCCCTGCAACGGCTTTGGCGCGCGCAATCAATGATGGTGCAAGAGCGCGCGGTATCTTGATGGGTACTGAAGGCCCGCATGATAACGTGCTGAAAATGCGCCCATCGATGGTGTTCAGCCGTGCCAATGCAGACCATCTATTGAGCGTATTAAGCGATAGTTTTGAAGCTGCTTTGAAATAATAAATAGCTCACTCGCTATTCTGAAGGTCGCATCTTTATATCCGCAAGGAATAAAGGTGCGACCTTTTTGTTTTGGAGTTTGGTTGCAAAAATTGAGTGGTAACAGCGCCGACAATATGCCGGTCAATTCCGGCAATGTGTCGGGCTTGCAGACATATTGCTGGATGCTTGAAAACAAAGCCTGTGCCAAGCTCCGTCATGAAGGTTGATGGTGAACCATAGCCCTAAAACAAAAAGACAAATCCAGAGGAAACCGAAAATCATGAATTCCAGGATTAAGAGCCTGATTGCTGTCGCAGCTGTAGCAATCGCTGCAACGTTCTCGATTGCTCCGGTACAGGCGGATGAACTTGCCAAGCTCAAAGACGCTGGCAAAATGCGCATTGCGATGAGCGGTCAGTATCCTCCGTTCAGCTTCACTAATGAGCAGAACGAAGTTGTCGGCTTTGACGTCGCGATTGGTTCTGCGATTGCTGACCGTCTGGGCGTAAAGCCAGAGATCGTCACGACACCATTTGACGGCATTATTGCTGGTCTTCTGGCGAAGAAATATGATGCCGTTGTGGCTTCGATGACCATTACGCCAGAGCGCGAAAAGGCTGTTGATTTCGTCGGCCCATACTACCACGCTGGACGTACAGTCGTTGTCAAGGAAAGCTCGCCTGTTCAGAAGCTCGAAGAGCTGAATGGCAAGACAGTTGGCGTTACGATGGGCGATGCCCATGAAAAATGGGCGAAAGCTCAGGGCGACCTGACCGTGCGCACTTATAAGGGCCTGCCAGAAATGCTGATCGACCTTGAAGCAGGTCGTCTTGATGCGCTGGTTATGGACAGCATTCCGGTGATGATCGCTGTTAAGGAAACTGGCCAGAAGGTTCGCATTCTCGAAACTCCGAATATTGACGGCGCACGTGAAGCGCTCGGCATTGCTATTCGCAAGAACAATCCAGAACTCAAAGCCGCTATGCAGAAAGCATTGGACGATATGCTTGCTGATGGCACTTACGAAAAAATCTCAATGGAATGGATCGGTAGCGACATTCGCTAGCAGGTTTTCCAGCCCGGCCCATTTTGTCATAACCGATAGAATGGGCCGGTTTATATGAGTTTTCGGAGTGGTTTTATGGATCTAGCGTTAATGCAGCGCGTCCTCCCGTTTTTTCTGGAGGCTGCGTGGGTCACGGTGCAGATTTCTGTACTCGCTCTTCTGCTGGGCTTTGTGATTGCCGGTCTTTTGGTGGCTGGTCGCCTGTCAAATAGTATCGTCTTTCGTTCTTTGGCCGGTGCCTATGTCAGCATCTTTCGTGGCACCCCCTGCCTGGTTCAGTTGTTCGTCCTTTATTTTGGTGGGCCGCAGATCGGTCTGGAACTTGAGCCATACGCAGCTGGCGTCATTGGTCTTGGTTTGAACATTGCAGCCTACATGGCTGAGTCCATTCGCGGTGCAATTTCAAGCGTTGATAAAGGGCAGACAGAAGCCGCCCGCTCGATCGGCTTTGATCGCGAACTCACGCTTCGGCTGATTGTTCTGCCGCAGGCAGCGCGCCTGATGATCCGCCCACTGGGCGTCAATGCTGTAGCGCTTGTTAAAGGTTCGGCTCTGGTTTCGACAATCTCTGTTGTGGAACTCACCTATACCGCGCAGCGCTTCATCAGCTCCACATATAAACCCTTTGAGATATTTGCGGTTACGGCCGTTCTCTACATGCTCATCGTCTATGTCGTTGTTATGATTGTCGATCTTCTCGACAAACGTTTTGCGCCACGTTGAGGGAGGATTAAATGCCAGCTCTCGACTTCACTATTGTTCCTCCCTATGCAGAACTGCTTCTCGCCGGATTGTGGTGGACGCTTGTTCTCGCGGTGTCATCCAGCGTTCTAAGCTTTGCCTTTGGCATCTTTTTCGCGCTCGTCGTGCTATATGCGCCGAAAATTCTGGCCTATCCGATCCGCTTCTTCATGTGGCTTTTTATGGGGACGCCGCTGCTGTTGCAGCTTTATCTTATATATTACGGGCTTGTTCAGGTTGGCGTTGATATTCCAGCTCTCTTTGCCGGGATTATTGCTCTTAGCCTGCATTTTGCGGTTTATAATGCCGATGTTTTCCGAGCCGGTATTGTTACGGTTGATCCGGGGCAAACGGAGGGTGCACGTTCAATCGGCCTTAGTCGTGGCCAGACCCTGCGCTACATCATAATCCCGCAGGCAATCCGGAATACGATTCCGCCGATCGGCAACAATATGATCGTTCTCCTTAAGGATACGTCGCTTGTTTCGATTATTGGGATTGCTGAGCTTGTTCATAGTGCACAGATCGCGATCAGCGAAACTTACAGCCCGTTTGAATTTTATCTGACCGCCGCCGTACTTTATTACGCTGCCAATCTCGTTATGGAAGCTGGCCTGCGGCGCATCGAAAGAAAAGTGGAGGTTACGCGATGAGCGCCCTGAACCCAATGGTGGAAGTTAAAGGTGCCCGCAAAGCCTATGGTGCGCTTGAGGTGCTCAAGGGTATTGATCTCTCCGTGTCACGTGGTCAGATTATTGCGATCATCGGCCCGAGCGGCTCGGGCAAAAGCACGCTTTTGCGCTCCATCAACCATCTTGAAACGCTGAATGGCGGCGAAGTCTGGCTTGATGGCGTGCAGGTTAACCAGCCGCTAACCGGCAAGGCTTTCGAAAAGCATATCAACTCTGTTCGTCAGCAGATGGGCATGGTGTTTCAACACTTTAATCTCTTTCCGCACATGACGGTGATGGAGAATATTACGCTGGGGCCAATAAAGCTTAAAGGCATGTCAAAAAATCAGGCGCGGGAACTGGCGTCGGATTTGCTGTCTAAAGTCGGACTATCTAGCAAAGCCGATGTTTATCCATCGCGTCTTTCGGGTGGGCAGAAACAGCGCGTCGCAATCGCGCGCGCATTGGCAATGCAGCCGAAAGTTATGCTTTTTGATGAAGCGACCTCTGCTCTTGACCCGGAACTGGTCGAAGAGGTCAATCTCGTCATGAAACAGCTTGCGGCTGAACATATGACGATGCTGATCGTCACCCATGAAATGCGCTTTGCGGGAGAAGTGGCAGATAAGATCCTGTTTATGGATGGCGGCGTTGTCGTGGAAGAAGGCAAGCCGAAAGACTTGCTTACCAATCCTCAGAATGATCGCACGCGTAGCTTCCTGCGGACGTATCTTGCACCGAATGGAATTTAATGCGTATCCTGAAAAGTGTGAAATCGTATAAAAGCGGCGGGCCAAAGGTCCGCCGCTA
>NZ_JBBGYW010000009.1:0-143574 GCF_037479515.1 Ochrobactrum sp. MYb379 | reverse complement strand
GCTTCGTGATGATCTCTTCTGCCTTGTGTCTTTTCACTGCCATTTCAATGTCCTTCTGAGGCTCATAAGCCATACTTCATGAAGGATCACTTTTCAGGGGGCAAACCACTTTAAAGCATTCTTGCTTGAATAGTCCAACTGCCGAATAGTCGCTTTTGGCGCGCTTGCCCAGCTTGATGTAAAGCGTAACGGCTCGCATCCGATTTTCGTAGGATTGCATGAACTAACTCTCTGATAGCCCTAGTTTTGTCCGCACCTCCCTCCCCATCACTTCCACCTGGAAATCAACAATCCGGGCCTTTTGAGAAAAAACCACGCCTCCCCAAAAGTACTATAAAAGAACAATCGCGTGACACTTTTTGTATCATAATTTTGACGATAAATGTAAGTAGCGCTTATAAAGCATTGTGTATTACCAACTAAATACAGTGACTTAATGTGATTTTAGCATACAAAAAATGGTGCGGTCGGCGTAAGTTGATCCAAGCTGTATTAGGCATGCCATTGGTGATACAACCGAGGTTGCCTATCGCCGCTCTGATGCATTGGAAAATGCGGCGCAAGCTTATGGCAGATTGGGAAGCCTATTTATTATCTTCCTGAGGTTTGAGCAGGCTGTCTCTGAATTTTATTTTCACGCCGTAAGCGTGCTCGTAGGTTTGAACAGCTGTTTTGAATACCTGATTTGCATTCACGTCCGCAATTAGTAGCTGGCATACATGCGAATAGATCGCGTCACGAATTTCGATTTCAGTTACATCTTCGTTATCCATTTTTCATGCTCCTTGGTGATTAAAAACTACATTTGATGTCTTCATTTTTATGAGCCCATATGTAGTTGAGTTGCGTTTCCATCTTGGATGATACGGTCGATTGCCTGATGAGTATCTGACGTAGCCAATCAATGAGAGCTGTGTTCCTTTCTGTTGCAATTGAATCTGCAACTCGGAACAAAAGTTCTGCTTCGCTGGAGGCAAGCTCAAGGGAGCCAGCAATGCGACTGCGTTCAGCGGGCTTTATCTTCCGCAAAGATTTAATGATTGATGCCGTTTCATGCCGACTTATCAGAACGGAAACATCAAGAATGTCATCGAACGTGGCGGCACCGGATTCATTCGTCGTATAAGCATTGATGAATTCTTTTAAGAAGACTTTCCTGCTCAATGAACTGGACGGAGCCTTGGCCATGCCCAAAAGGTAAAGCCAATCGTCGATAGCGCTTTTCTCGGACGGTTCGATTTCAAGAATCTCGCCAATAGCGCTTGCAATATTCGCGGGTAATGCAAGTCGGCTTGTCAGTTCGATTTCAGTCATGGGCCCAGCTGCATTTACCAATCGCTGAATCTTTACACTTGGCGCTGCCACCCAAAGCGCAATCGCTACACCAGCAAAAAGTGCAATTATTATTGAGATCAACATTTGCCTGCCGGTGAAGCCAATTCTATGATGGTGCACTTCATCACCTTGGGCAAGCATTGCGCGAGAGGTGGGTTTTACCACCCCTTTTCTGCGAAGCGCATTGGCGTGGTCACGAAGATTTGTCATTTTTCACCTTCAATAATCCACGGTTACTTAAAGCGTCCGCGATGCCTTGATGAATCATTTCAACTGCTTCGGACATCCAGTCAGCAATCCAGAGCTGAACTTCTTCCGTGAAGATTGCCTCCGCATCGCGCATGTCATGAACATCACCGAGTTTCGTGAAATCGCCTCGTCCAACATCAGCCAGCGACAGACCGAAGCCTCCAGCTTCCGTTGACCACCGGCGCCCAAGATTGGAGAAGATCAGCTCAACTGCGCCTGCATCAAGCGCATTCCGCCTTGTCTGCGAGTTATGCCAATGATCAAAGTCAGATGGGCGGTCAGCAAATGCCAGTGAACGGCAAAGGACGACTGGAACATTGTTTTCGCGAGCAAAGCCTTGCGTAAAATTCGAAGCATTACGATGGGTATGGCTGCTCAGGTTAATCGGGCGGACAACAACAAGTGTGGCTCCGATTTTCTTTGCCGCTTGAAGCATCCGAGGCATCATTTCCTCAAGAAGAGATTCATCGCGTGCGCCGGCATCAAAAACCATATGGTCAGCTTCGCCGTTTTCTATCTTCTTGATAGCCAGAGCGAACTTACCAAATGCTTCCGGCTCAGACATGGACACAAGTTTTGCATCTTGGAATATGGAAATGGTGTCGGAATTGCTGGTATCGCCGTCCAGAATATAAACGCGGCAATCCCCATCACAGCGTGCGGCTTCGACGAAGATTTGCGTAAGGAAGGACTTTCCCGAGCCTCCTTTGGCATCAACAACACATATCAAGAGCTTATTGCTCATGAAGACATTTTTCTTAGCCATGGTATGTTCTCCTTGAATTATCTCACGCGAACGAAGTTGACAGGCGCAGCAGCTGTCAGCTGTTCATTGATGTTTTCGATTTTTGAGATCAGCATTGCATTCGATATCGCGACTTCATTCCAAAGCTCGTGAGCATCATTCCCGTCTGATGCGATAGCGGGCGAATAGGGCTTAGGAAATTTCGTGTCTCTGAAGACGATTGCGACCGACGAGCAGCCGGCAGGAAGCTTTCCTGGAAGGAAGCAGCTAGGCACTTTTAATGAGTGGCTACTTTCAGTGATCTTCCTCAACGAAAATAAGCTACATTCAGAATTCTGACTTTGGAGTTGAAACGGTTGGGTGAATATCTTCCCCTTTCCGCTTCCGAAGGCAGTAGTTTGACATTCCAAATTGGATTTGGGCATCTGATCGATATTATCGGGCATTTTCATCTCCATTTTTATTTAACGCGACTGGATCTAACAGGGCGGATAATGCCTTGTTGTCGGTTGCTGACTTCGTTTTCAAAGATTGGCTGATCGGTAGTTTGCTCCGCGGCGATAGAAGCATTCTGACGCCATTCCGCTGCATCGTTCTTTCGCTTCAATTCCTGCTCACGGAGCTGCGCGTTTGCGACTTTCTTAGACCGCTTTGACGGCTCCACTCGATGGTACGAGCGCACAGTGTCAGCTTTGACGTTGGCACAGCCAGAACGTCGCAAGATCTCTGCAATGTCTTCCCATCGTAGACCGTTTTTTCTGGCCTTTGTGATGTCATCACTGAGGGCGTGGACAACTCCTCGCAACGTGACTGGTATCGCTGGCTGCGACTGAGCTAGTGCCAATTTTGCAGCATCCACAATCTGTTCCGTATTGTCGGCATGATCATCGGGATTATTCATCTCAAGCTCCGTTCCTGAAAAAATAAGTTTATGGGTCAATAGACATTCATAGACGACTGTAGGCAACTATAAGTATATATAGACTATTATGGAAATATTGATATTGCCTCAAATCTCAGCGATAGTCTATATCGTATATTTAGACTGACACATCTGGTAGATCAGTCAAGTATTATTATCATACAGAAATCGGATGGTTACGTTATATGGAAATTAGTTATGATTTCTTCTTTAGGCCAGTGACCGCAGGTATGCGGCATTCGCCGCCCTGCTTTAAACGACTTCTAGACTGGCCAAGGGGCGTCGCCCCTATGGAACCCGATCAGAGGGGTTTTACCCCTCGTGGACTCCCCAATTGGCACCGTGGATTCGGTGCCTTTAACCGCCCTGAAGGGCATCAAAAGGAAGCGTGAAATGGCGATGAAACTTAAATATCCCGCCCGGATTTCATTCCGGCTCACCGCTAGTGATGAAGCATCACTCGAATCCCTCGCAACTAGCAGAGGAATACCTAGAGCTTCGTTGGCGCGTAAGCTGGTGATGAAAGGGCTAGAGTCCGCCACTTACTATCCAAGTGGCCGCACTCACCCCAACGTCGACGAATTGCGGAGCATAAATGCCAGTCTCGGGCGACTAACGAGCCTCGCCAATCAGTTGGCGGCGAAAGCCAACTCTGGCGAAAGAGTTGATGCAAATTCCATCAGAAATCTTCAGAGCGATGTCGCGCAAATGCGCCTCGAACTACGAATGGCATTGAATGTAAATCGAGCCGATCCATGATCATTAAATCAAAAGCAAGGCGTATGGGTGGGCTGGCAGCCCACCTGACTGACGCCAAGAAAAATGAACGCGTAATACAGCGTCATGACCTTGATCGAGATGCCAATCTCGATCTTGGCACTGCGCTCCTTGATTTCGGTACAAATGCGAAGTTGGCTAGCCCAAATCCCCGCGCTCGACAGCTCTTTCATATTAAGGTTTCGCCAAGCCATATTCTCACTGAAAGTGAGTTAATTCGAACCATTGAGCTTATTGAGGCCGAGCACAATATCCCCCAATCAACGCCGCGCAAGGTTGTTGAACATCTGAAAGGGAATCGTGCGGAGCATTATCACCTTGTCTATTCGCACTACGACCCCATCACCGGGAAAGCCATTTGCACGAAGCGCAATCACATTAACGATGAAATGGCGAGCAGGCTGTGCGAACTGCATTTTAACGAAGCAATTGTTGTTGGCAAACATACTGAAAAGAACGCAGCAGAACTAAAAGCGCGTGGTTTGACAGAGGATGCGGCCAAGCTCCGGTGCGCAATGAGCGAGAAAGAACATTCATCGGGAGGCCGGAGCATCATCCGATACAACGACGCCGATCGATTAAAAAAAAGTGTATCATTCGAAGATCGCATTTGGGAACTATTTGCTGTGAATGGCCGGGATATCAGCAGATTCAAAACCGCCGCTACAAAGACGGGCTTCGTATTTGCTATGGGCGACAAAGCCATAATGATTTTGGACCCGGAAACCGGCATCAGCATCCCGCTTCTTCGGCTTCTCAACAAAAGAGCAAAGGCCAAAGGCCTTGGTGCCGATCTTCGGAAAGCGGATCTTGTCGAACTGGCAAAAATCGAGCCCCTTCCTCCGCTGAAGGCTGTTAGAGAACAATCCATGACCCGTAGAATAAACTACATGAAACGCCGCGCGGCGATCGAACGCGAATTATTCTTGCGATTTGCTCCGAAAGCCAAGGTGGAGCAGCCTGCCGATCCTGAGATGGGTAAAAAAGACAAGCCAACAATGCAGACCATCGAGACAGCGATAGAGTTCAATCAACAGTTACAAGAAGCGTTACGCCAGAAGCTGCTGGCCATTTTGCTCAAGAAGAAAATCATTCAAAGATTGACCAAGCGGCTTGAGCGCAAGTCACCGCGAGGGATGACACTATTCTTAGCAAATGAGACAGCCTCAAAAAGGAATGTAAACCAAACAGCAATCATGGGCGCAAATAAGATTGCCATGATGACGGTCGCGCGCGCACGAAATTTGAAAGTGCCATCACAGAGCCAAGCTGTGAACGCAGTTCGATACGCGCCCACGAAGAATGCCCCTCGGAACAAGTCAGCTACTTTGAAGAAGCCGAAGCAAGTAACGGCTAGCATTGAGAGATGAGCCGTCGGACCGTTACGTGCGTGTATGTAGGTTATTAAAATGATCGTCTGGCATGCCCAAAATGGATGCAATTTCTGCAACTAGGCTAATTTCTATGAAGGGGTGAAAAACAGACCAGTCTATTTCGTACGCCAATTACAAAACGTGGCAGCCGAAACATTGGCCTTGCTACGACCTCACCAATAGGCGTGCTATCCTCTTTAGCCTCAAGCGAGTGGGTGAGAACTCGCTTGCTATCGCGCGACGGTCAGCGCCGTGGTCGACTTTGGAACGTCATGATCTCCCCGTAACCGTCTAAAATAAAGTGCAAAGCGGCCGTAATAACAACAACATTGCTCGCGGTACCTGTGACCGCATTGATATCAATTCTGCTAAAATCTTAGCCGTCCCAGATCATTAGCTGTTGCGTTCGATGGCAACGATACGCTTTTGGTTAAATAAATGAGAGCCTAAGTTTGTTTAGTAATCCAATCGAATTTCATCTCCATTACCTTTTTGATTATAAGCGTGAAAAGAAAACTTGCAGATCAGTCTTTGTCTGATTCCACGATTGATGCTTTAAAGTAAGATTCCCGAAAATAAAGAAAAAGAGAAGAGTTTGATTGGCCGAAAGACATGGCTGTTTCGGCAGATGAATATATTTTTTGATTTTAAGATTATCGATCTGCGATCTCTTGATAGTTAGATTTCCCGAAAAAAGAGAAGATTGGCGCGCTCAAGAAATTGTCAAAGCGCGCAGTCATTAAATGGTTTGAGTGAGAGATTTTATGGTTTCAGCTTTGCTGAGGCCAAGGCTTTTGCTCGTCCAAAATTATAAGGAGTTATGAAATGCGAATAATTGGAATGTTTGATCAGCGGGGTAACAGCCTCGTTGGTCAAATGGAATTGCTCGGGCACACGATCGATCTGGTATTCTGGCCGCGTGAAAAGAAAGGCGAACTGAGCCCCGATTACGATATTTATAAAAAGAGCTTTATCGTTGGATCTGCCTGGAGAAGAAAAACACTCGATACAGAGCAGGATTACCTCTCCGTTAAATTCGATGATCCGACTTTTGTTGCACCATTTTACGCACGGCTGCTCGATAAAGACGCAGACGGCAAATTTGCCCTCATCTGGCAGCGCCCCAAAGCCAAGCCTGTTTAAACCGTTCAGGTATTCACTGATATCACCATTGTCATCCGCATTCGTGCGTCTGACCATCTGTCGATAGCATTTTCGCTCATCGACTGCTCTGAGGCAACAAGGCCATTCACTCCGCCGCCTGAATGATCAGGCCGCAGGCCGTTCCGCCTCCCTTCCAAAAAGACTGATCGCGCAATCCGCCTAATCGTGTCTGGAGCATCGCTGCTTCCAGCATGCCTTCGCGCGCGGTTCGTCAGCACTCAACATCAACATCAACATCACTTATGAAATTAACAAGGAAACTGAATGTCTAGTTCTAACGCCACAACCCAGCTGAAGATCACTTTCGATGCTGGCAACGAGCCGCAATCCGCAAACATGCGCATTGAACTTGGAGAAGCAAGCATTGTGCTGCCGCTCTCCCCTGGGCTTCGCTTTGAGGGTGAACACCCACTGAGCATCAGCCTGAACTTTCCCAACCATTTTATTTTTAATCAGGAAACAATCGATGCAAGCGTTTCGTCAAAATCAGCAACTACCGAAGAAACGTCACACACGAAAGCCTCTGAGAACAAAGCAGACAAAAAGCAATTGCTTCTACCGTCTGCCCGTTCACAGACAGCTTCATCAAAATACCAAACACAATGGCCAGTTATCGGTGGAGATGACCTCATCCTCGATACGGCCGATATTCTGAGTTCAAAAGCATTCGCCGAGAAATTCAGCCCCGGCATAAAGCGAGATATTTATATCGCCGGCTGCCCAGGCCTCAAGGATCTCAAAAAGCAGTTGAGCATTCCAATCTTTAAGATCGGTGAATGCGGCGAAGGTCGAATTGCTGATCGTATCAAGCAGCAAAGCAAAGACCAGTACGGATCTTATTATCAGATTGATGGCGACTGGCCGGTGCAGGATGAGGGCTATGATGAATATTCAGCTCTTCAGATCTATTCGCCAGAGACTCTTCACGAGAATAGCCCGGTTCGTGCTTTAACCCGCGGCCTGTCGGTCACCCTCCCCCAAGGCATGAGCCGTCAGCAGTTCAGTGCCGGCTTTCAAAAGCGGCTTGCGTCCTGCAGCTGGCTCAAATGGCGAAACACCGAAGATGCCATTGCGCATTTTGAGCGCAAGAATATCAATCAGGATATTATCGATCGCTACACCGATTATGGCGTTGGCGGTCGAACGGACATGACCCAGGCCACTGAGCTCTACTGCATCCGCAATGAAAACCCGGACGACTGCAAGCGGCTCATCGCCATTATTGAGAATGTCATTCTCGCGCATATGGGTTTGATTTGAGAACGGCGAATTTGTGCTGCCACTAAAGGAATTGCAGTCCGAAATTCAATAACTGCAAATCGTTATGACAGGCCGGGTACGCTCGGCCTGTTTCTAAAAATGAAGCAACTATTCGAGTTTTTCCGAAAAGACGACACAAACTGAATGACGTTTATGAGTATGAAAGCGATAAGACGACAGAAAATCCATCCCAAAGCAACGCCAAAACGATAAAATGATGAGAAATGCCATAAATCACGAAATTGTGATGTTATCTATTTTCCGATTAGAAACCTAAATTATCATAGAGAAAAATAATTTTTTAAAATATTCTGTCTTTTTTTGAGATCCAGAAATAGATTTTTTATAAAATTATTATCGACTTTTTTATTTTATATTTTTTTCGATCTCTGAACTACGATTTTTGAAACCGATTTCTAAAAAAATATAGAGCCATCTTAATCCTACCCAATTTCTAACCAATTTGATTAATTTTTTTAAAAAAAGGTCTGCGTGAGTTCTTATTTTTTCTTGAAATTTTTTTCCTAAACTTTAATCATTCTCTTTTTTTGATTAAATTCAATGCTTTATGATTTTCTCTAATGATTGATTTTAAATTCACTAGCTGAATTGTAGCAGTAAATAATCTGATCAGTAAACATATTTTATATTTTTTACACGAATAAAATCACTTTTAAAACTCTGATAAAATATTGAATAGAGGAAATTATAAAATAATTTTTCCAATCAGTTTTCTCAAAAGATTAGAAAATAATTGACCTTGAATTTGCCTAGTAAAAAAGCATGTCGGAAATGAGTCGCAAATGTGGCTAAAAATAGGAAACTGTTGCGCAGTCAATTTTATTATTTAAAAACAAATACTTATACGAGTCGTGATATTTGGCTAAAATCCGCATGAGAAACTTTTACGGAGCACTTGCTTTTTAACAACTTGCTAATGACACTATAAAAGAGGCGACGAACCAACACAGTCCGCCGCCTTAAGATGGTTGATCCATCCATAGCCAAAGGGCCAGGGCGAACAACATATGCACTGTGCACGATATAACATGTTGCGATAAAGGCAACAGGCAACAAGCCGCAAGGGTCGTGCGTACGATCTGGTCTGCTGGCTATGTATGGGTCGACCGATATTAACAAAAAGGATGATGATCCATGCATAACAATAAAGAAAAGCTATTTTGTGACATCTCAGGAAGTCCATCAAATTTCCGTTTGCTGGCACTGCCGGAGGTGATGCAGCTGACTGGCCTCGGGCGTGCCACCATTTATAAATGGATGTCAGAGGGAAGATTTCCACAATCCCTGAAACTCGGAGGCAGCTCTGTTCGGTGGAGATCCGATGAAATGGATGATTGGATTTCCACACTACCTCGGCATTGAAGCAATGTCTTAGGCCAAAACAAGAGCGCGTCGCAATTCAGTCTATTCAAGCGACGCGCTTTATCTCTTCATATTTCAGCATCTCTTCCCCTCAGAAGGGCAACGCCCCCCTTAAAAATACACTTTAATTGATCTTGCCGAATATTCTTTGAGCTGATCGACGGCGGCCTACAAGCAAATCTGATGCCGGCAACATACCATCAAGGAGCATGTCAGCCCATATTTGAGCAAGCTCCCGTCGGCGCGCCATATGGCTTGCACGATTGTATGCTGCTTCAACCTTATCGTCTTGTTTGTGAGCGAGCATCGCGTCGATAATAAAACGATCAGCTGGAAAATTATCATTCATAATTGTCGAGAATGTCGCGCGCCAACCGTGAGGAACATGTCGGTGATGATACCCGGCCCGATTGAGAAGGTAACCCAGCGCATTTTCACTCATAGGCTTATGTGCATTTCGCGCGTTGGGAAATACGTACGGCCCTTTACCTGTCAACAGGCGAACGGCCTTAATTGTTTCGAGAGCCTGCCGTGACAAAGGTACCCGATGGTCGTTGCGATCATCGTTCTTCATCGCCTTTGTCATCTTCATACGTTCAGCAGGAATAGTCCAGACTGGATTGTCCTCATCAACATCTGCAAACTCGCTCCATGGCGTCGCCGCCAATGAACCAGGCCGAACGGCGGTAAGAGCAAGCATACGCATTGCAAGTCGCGTGACTGGATGCGCCGTTTCACCATCTATTGCTTGAATGATTGCACGTGCTTCTTCGAGCGTGGCAGCAGCCGGATGACGACCTTTCCTAATCGGCGCTAGCGCCTTCTGAACGATCGACGCGGGATCAGAACTACCTTTTCCAATCGCTATAGCAAAAACAAAAACAGCTGACATACGCTGACGCACGCGATGTGCTGTCTCAATCGCAGGGCGTTTTTCAATTTTACGCAGAACACTTAATACCTCAGGCGGCGTAATCTCAGTAATTTGCATATGACCGAGATCGGGAAATACGTCACGCGTCAATGTATGGATGACTTCATCTGCATGACGCTCACTCCACGAACTCTTCTGAAGATTAAACCATTCCCGGGCAATCGCTTCAAAAGTAGACGCTTCGTTAGGCCTCATGAGCTTTTGTTTCTTCTTGGCAGCAGACGGATCGACGCCAGATCGCAACAGCTTTCTGGCCTCTTCCCGATGTTGCCGAGCTTCAGCAAGCGAGACCTCAGGATACGGGCCGAAAGATATCATCTTCGCCTTGGAATTGAAACGATAACGATAACGCCAAACTTTTGAACCGGTCGGCATAATGAGAATCGAAAGTCCGTTCGAATCTGTTTGGTGATAGGACTTGTCTTTAGATTTAGCTCTTTTGATTGCAGCATCTGTCAACATTTTCGGCCCTCGTGACGTATACACATTAAGGCGCCGCGATATACGCTTTTCTCCGATCGCGTATACACATTATATACGCTTTTTGACTGGCTTGCCGGATACGTACATGGAAGGACGCAGAGTGATAATCGGCGTAAAAGCCCGTAATTGCAAGGTTTTTTTGATGGATCTGGAATTTCAGGGAAGGGGAAATGGCGGAGGGGGTGGGATTCGAACCCACGGTACAGTCTCCTGCACGCCGGTTTTCAAGACCGGTGCCTTAAACCGCTCGGCCACCCCTCCACGCGATTGAAATGGTTATGCTTTTCTCGGTTTCAGAAAAGCTCAAATTCAGTATGGATACTGATTTGCCACCCATTCAATTATCGGATGAGTACTTACCAGCTTTTATGGCGACGTCAACTTGTTCTGCAACTTTTGTTTTCATCCAAAGCATGACTTGTGAATAAATTTCCAGAGCAATCCGATTGTGAAGGAGGATACGCATCAGCACGCTATTTTCAGCACCATTCATGACCTGATAAAACAGGTGCCATGGGCCTCTGAACAAAAATCATGTGCGGCAGCACATTCGGCTTTGATTGTCGTTCCGGTTGAGTAGCTTTGTGGCGTTTCATATTTTTG
Organism: Ochrobactrum sp. MYb379; assembly: GCF_037479515.1. Lineage (NCBI taxonomy): Bacteria > Pseudomonadati > Pseudomonadota > Alphaproteobacteria > Hyphomicrobiales > Brucellaceae > Ochrobactrum > Ochrobactrum sp. MYb379. The sequence goes on along the minus strand of NZ_JBBGYW010000009.1, from coordinate 132,346 downwards.
TAGATGACTTACGCTATTGCACTAATTGCACTTTGGTAAGCTTCTTTCCTGCTATCAACACAAACACTACGCGTTGAGAACTGGCAGAAGACCGTAGAGTAACCCTAAACAGCAATAAGAGGACGCCCAACCGAACAACCTCTTCAAATTAAATTGTTAAAATTAAGCTGTTTGAATGATCGTATTCTGCTAAAGCTCGCGACGAAATTAACAGCATGGAAATATTCATAAAATGGAATGGTTCCCGATAGTCGCCGGCGGATTCAAGCTTGTCGTTTTAGGCATCGCCATGTTTTTTGCTATAAAGTGGCATTATGACAAAGACAAAGAGGCAAAAAAACAAGAAGCTGATAAAGCTATTGAGCCAAGCAATTCATAATTTACCCATGACAACAACGCATTGCCCCTTCCCCAAACAGGAAGGGGTATTGCGATAAATAAATATATACCTCGACGTCCGAATATAATTATTGATGAATTTTAAAGTCCAACAATAATACTATAGATAAAATACTATATAAATAAATGCAACTTAGACAAAAATGTCTAAGTTAAGCAATCTCGACATAATAGAGATTACAAATAAAGGCAGCGGCAATCTGTCACTTATATAGATTTGTAAAAACTCGCTCTATGGATTGAACTCTCTATCTATAATGCATAAACTTGATATTCATACTCATAAAAGAAAAGGGAACCTATGAGTCTGGAATCGGTCAAGGCGTTCTTTTCGGAGAAGGCACCGGAAATCGATATCATTGAATTACCGACCAGCACTGCGACAGTCGCACTTGCTGCTGAGGCGCATGGCGTGCAACCGGGGCAGATCGCGAAGACATTATCGTTTACGGCTAAAGACCAGACCATTCTCATTGTAACACGTGGCGATGCACGTATCGATAACCGTAAGTTTAAAGACCATTTTGGAAGCAAACCGCGCATGCTGGATGCGGAAAGCGTGGTAAGCGAAACAAGCCATCCAGTCGGTGGTGTGTGTCCATTTGGTTTACCAAGCGCCCTGCCCGTTTATTGTGATCTGTCGCTCAAGTCCTATGAAGAAGTTGTACCTGCAGCAGGCGCAACGAACAGCGCGGTAAGGATCGCTCCGCAAAAAATGGCCGAACTCGTTTCGGCGCAATGGATTGATGTTTGTCAGTCGACCGGCATTGATTTGAATACATGATCGCGGTGACGTGATGAAAAGAAGTCGTTTTTTACCCTTTAAAGGTGATAAATCACTTCATATATTTTAAGAATAGTTCTAAAGTGGAATCGAAATAAACGCACGCGCTTGGCACATACGCTCAAAAGCTAACCATCCACGGTTAACCCACGAAGTATGTGACGTAACAAAAGCAGAGCTTGTGAATGGGAAAACCCCGATCATAAAGTTCGAGGATGTGCTGAAAGGAATAATAAATGCGTCTTACTCGTCAGACGAATTATGCCATTCGCATGCTTATGTATTGTGCCGCCAATGACGGCAAATTGAGTCGTGTGCCGGAAATCGCCCGTGCATATGGCGTATCCGAACTTTTTCTTTTTAAGATTTTGCAGCCACTTGTTGAACACAAGCTGGTTGAAACGGTGCGCGGTCGTAACGGTGGTGTACGCCTTGGACGCGCAGCAAAAGATATTTCACTGTTCGACGTTGTACGCGTGACCGAAGAAAACTTTGCGATGGCAGAGTGTTTTGAGAACGACGCCACGGAATGCCCGCTCGTTGACAGCTGCGGCTTGAACTCAGCTCTGCGTGAAGCGCTTAATGCCTTCTTCGGCGTTTTGATGAAGTACAGCATCGACGATCTCATAAAGGCTCGTCCGAATGTTCGTGCTTTGCTCGGCCTTGATGAAGATCTTGAAGTTGAGCGCGTTGCCAGCTAAATTTCTATAATGTGCTGAATTGAAAAAGGCTGAAAACCAACTTGGTTCTCAGCCTTTTTATTTTACGATTTCGTTCAGTGCGACGCAGCGTAAGCCGATTGTGGTAGCACGAAAGGAACCCCTTGTGCCGGCTGGACACCAACTCGCAACGTGCATTCATAAACCCGTTCAAGCCGATCGTCGGTCAAAGCATCTTGCGGCGTGCCGATGGTATCAAGCCTTCCCTTATGCATGACGGCAATACTATCGGCGAACATGGCGGTAAGATTGAGATCATGAAGAATGGCAATCACCCCACCACCTGCCGCCGCAAAATCACGTGCAATTTCCATCACCGTAATCTGATGTTTTATGTCGAGGCTGGAAATAGGCTCATCAAGGAACAGATAGCGGGGTTGCCCATCCACAACGGGCTTCCACACCTGGCACAAAACGCGGGCCAGCTGGACACGTTGCTGCTCGCCCCCGGATAATTCCTGATAAAGCCGACCGCTAAAGCCAGCCAGATCGACTTTTGCTAAGGCGAGATCAGGCAATTTTTCCTGTTCAGGACCGGTTACACCGCTGAATCCACCTGTCAGACCGATATGCACAATTTCGCGAACTGTGAATGGAAACGATAAAGCGCTGGCCTGTGGAAGCACCGCACGACGTGCTGCCATGCGCCATGGCTTAATGCTGCTGAAATCCTCACCATCCAAATAAGCCGATCCCGTATAAGCGATATCGCCAGACAGCGCGCGCAGCAATGTTGTCTTGCCCGAGCCATTCGGACCAACGATGGCTGTCACCTCACCGGGACGCGCAACAAAATCGACATTCTCAATAATCGACTTTTTGCCAATAGAAACGCTTAAGTTTTTGGTTTCAATCATCACGCGCCTCACAGGTCGAGAACGCCGCGCTGACGCAGCAATATCCAGAGGAAGAAAGGAGCACCACAAACTGCCGTAATAATGCCAATAGGCAATTCAGCGGGTGCGACAATGGTACGGCTGACCGCATCTGCCAGCAAAAGCATGATCGCACCAAGCAGTGCTGCCGAAGGCAACAAATAGCGATGATCGGGGCCAATGCTCAAACGCAGCATGTGGGGCACAACGATACCAATAAAGCCGATGCCACCCGATATTGCGACCGTCGCACCAGTCGCAGCCGCCACGGTCACGATAGCCACATTTTTAATACGCTGAACGGGGATGCCGAGATGACCCGCAGCTGCCTCGCCCAATGCAAGCGCATTTAGACCACGTGCAAGAAACGGCGTAGCGAATAGGACAACCATAATAATCGGGCCAGCCGTTCCAATCTTGCCCCACGTAGCGCCCGCAAGCGAGCCTAGCCCCCAGAAGGTCAAATCACGCAACTGGCGATCATCGGAAATATAGACAAGCGCACCAGTCGCAGCGCCGGTCAGTGCCCCAAGCGCGATGCCGGCAAGCAGCATTGTAGCGACAGATGTTCGCCCGCGTCGCGTCGCAACGCGATACAGAACAAGCGTTGTGATCAACCCGCCAACAAACGCAGCCAGTGGCAAAGCATAAAGACCGAGCAACATATAAAGCGGCGCAAGCGTTGTTCCACCAAGGACAATCATCGAAACTGCACCCAAGCTTGCACCAGCCGAAACACCCACAAGGCCCGGATCAGCGAGTGGATTGCGAAACAATCCCTGCATTACAGCACCTGAAACGGCAAGTGACGCCCCCACCAATATGCCTATGATGATGCGCGGCAAGCGTATTTCCATAATGATCAGATGATCACGCCTGAAGGCATCTGCACTCTCCTGCGTGCCGAAAACATATTCACGCAGAACAGTCAAAACCGATGCATCAGAAGCACCCGCAGTAAGACTGAAAAGGGCTGTCACGCAAAGGGCTATCGCAAGAACAACGATAGCAAGGCGTGCGCGGGCTGAACGATCACCGACATGGTTATCGGCGGCTTGATCACGCACAACAAAGCCCCCGGGTTTTGCCGTGCGGTCATGGCTAGTCATTTCTATATGTCCTTATTGCGCGTTTCCGCGATATGCCTGCCCGTACTCAAACGAAACAGGCACAGTTCTTAGTTTGCGGCCTGTTTGCCATAGAGCTTTTCAGACAATTCACGACTGGCAGCACCTGTACGTGGACCGAAGCCAAGCAGATAGAGTGAGTCCATCTGAACAATGTTACCGCTGCGGCCCGCAGGCGAATTGGCCAAAGCAGGATTTTTCAGAAGGTCTTCTTTCTGAACGCTGTCTTTACCAATATTCATCGTCAGGATCAGATCAGGAGCAGCCTTTTCAACGGCCTCGTCTGTCAGCTGCTTATAACCCTGGTATGAATCGATAGCATTTGCACCGCCCGCAAGCGTAATGATGCCATTGGCACCAGTGCCAGTTCCAGACGCCATAATGCGTCCTTCCTGTGCAGACATGATGAAAAGCACACGCTTACGTGGGTTTTGATTGGCCGAAATCTTCTCAGCTGCTTCAAGATCACGCGAGACGTTTGCTGCAAGTTCCTTGGCCTTATCTTCAAGCCCAAGCGCTTTACCGACAGCATCAATCTTGGCAATGACGCCTTCACCCGTAAATGCTTCCGGGACCATAACAATAGGAACAGATGCCTTCTTGAGGACTTCCAGAGTTTCCGGCGGGCCACTGCCTTCCGACATCAAAATGCCGGTCGGATTGACCGAAAGAACGCCTTCCGGCGACAGGCGGCGCATATAACCAACATCGACCAGTTCGCGCGCTTGTTCAGGATAGGTGCTAGTTTGATCACGTGCGACGAGCTTATCGCCTGCGCCCAACGCATAGACGATTTCTGTCACAGCGCCACCGACCGAAACAACCCGGGAGCTATCCGCAAGTTTCTCAACTGTATCCGCTTTTGCAAACCCGCTGAACGCAACGGTTGTAGCAAGGACAGCCAAAGCCGTATAGCGACCGATGCTTGAACCAATCATTGACATGTTTTGAACCCTTCACATGCATATTCCGGAAATGGAAACCATCTCCGGAACCCGCATTAAAACAAAGACTTAAATCCTGTTTGTATTAAGCGGCAGACGACTGTGGCAAGCGCGGCAGATTTTCTGCGATCATACGCCAATCAGCCAGTTCAGCCTCGCCTTCATGACGTTCGCCAAAGAACTGGATAATCATCTCGCCATTGGCATCGTAGGCTTCAAGCGAAGTGACGTGACCATCCTTGGTAGGTTTACGAACAACCCATGCATCAGCAATGTGATCCGCGCGCAGATGAAGATGGAAAGTCGGGTCAAGTACATTGAGCCATGGGCCCATCGTCTTAATTTCTGCAATCTTACCGGTGTGGATTTGAATGCAACCGCGACTTCCGACAAAGCACATGATCGGAATCTGTTCCTGCACCACATGGTTCATCATGGCTTCAACCGCTGACAGATCAACGCGCCATGCGAAATCCTGACCCGCAAGATGCACGGCCTGATGACGGTCAACACCAAAATCCTTCAGCAGACCAATAAACTGGTGAACATCGGTGAGCGCACCCCAGCGTTCGCGGAACGCATCGCCATCAACAGTTGAAACGTCCGCTTTCTCAGCTTTGGCAGCGATTGGCTTTGTTTCAATCGCAGGCGTCTGATCATCAAGCAGAAGTTCTGAAACAAGCTGCTCATATGCTTCCAGATTGGATGCAGGACGCAGATGGATTTTATGAACCGCTTCGCCCGAAGCATCAAAAAACTGAAGGCTACGACGAATATGTTCGCCATCCGGCTTTGCGACAGCAAAACCGTGCACCCAATGCCTCGGGAAAATACGGAGATCAATTTCTTTGCCGAGTGTCAGCGATGCATGCGGACCCCAAATCGTTTTTTCGAATGGGCCGATCTTCTCGTGCACAGCGCTTTCATTGCGCGTTAGCGCCATGACTTCGCCGAGCGAAGGCGCATGTTTAAGCAGAGTTTCAACATCGGCACGGATGCGTCGGGCGGAAATCAAGCTTTCAGCATCTGCACCTGTGTAAGCCGCAATGAAATCGGCTTCTGATATCCCGAGGCTTTGCGCAAAATCGCGTTCGCGCATTTTCGGGTTATCTGCCCGTGCCTTGAGTATTTGCTCTGGGGAGGGCTTGGTTTGGGTCGTCATCTTTTGTTGCCTACTTGTTAAGGATGAGCTTGCCTTGACGGGTGATTTTCAAACGATAGAGAGAGCCGCCGTGCTCTATCGCCACTTCACGAGAGCCGTTGAAGAGTTCACGGCTGCCATAAGTTTTAAGCTGCGATTCATAAGACTGTTCAGAAGTGTGCGATTTGACCTGTCCTGTCGTATCTAGACGCGACTGGAGTTCGGGCATGCGGCTGGAGACGCGCTCACGCGGCAACCGCACCTGCATGTCGATATGGATTCGCCTGTTCATTTTACTGCCTCTGCACCAGTTATGGAGCCGTTCTTGTTAACTGACTTGGTCCCAACAAATCATTAGTTGACATCATAAGTCATGTTTAATAATCACTGCCTTACTGGATTAATCGAGTCAAGTTTAATTCTCTTTTTTTCCAGAGCAAGCCCGAAGGTTCTCCTTCCAGCCAGCGCCACAACTTCCCTCGGGATGGGAAGAACGTAACCTATTGAAAAATTTAACTTTCCCACTTCCATTTAGACGTGGGATATTTTCTGTGGCCTTTTGGAGAACCTAGGCAATGCGGGTTATAAACGGGGAACATAAGCGGTCATTTTTGGCGAGCACGGGCTTGGCAGTGATCCTTACTACGATTGCATCGGGCGCATATGCGCAGCAAAAAGCTGCTGCAAGCGAAGCCGATGGTGTTGAGTTGAAAACAATTACAATCCAGAATCCAACGGCAGCTAAAGGCGATGCACCATATTCGACGCCAGCTGCAGTCAGTGCTGTTTCAAAAGAAGAAATCAATCGTTATGGCGATGTGAAACTCGATGACTTGCTTCGCGATGTTCCGGGTACATTTACACGCATCAACGGCTCGCAACCCGGTGTTGCTGTGAATATTCGCGGCTTCGAAGGCTCTGGACGCGTCAATACAATGATTGACGGCGTTCGCCAAAATTTCCGGTTTACAGGACATGAAGCTTCTGGTTTTACATATGTGGATTCTAATCTTCTCGCAGATATTGATGTGAGCAGAGGTGCGGTTACCGGCCTTGGTGGCGGCGGTCTCGCTGGCAGCGTAAATCTTCGCACGTTGGGCGTTGATGACATTGTGCGCCCAGGTCAGCAATATGGTGTTTTGGGCCGAGCTTCATGGGGTAGCAACGGTGTTGGCTTCTCGGAGATGATCGCAGGTGGTGCTCGTGTCAATTCGATGGGCATTGCGGGAGCGATCAGCCATAGGGATTCTGATAACTACAAAAATGGCGATGGCATTGAGCAGAACAATACTGGGCAAAAGCTGACGTCTGGTCTTATTAAAACTGAGTTCGGCTTTGGCGAAGATCATAAACTGTCTTTAGGTGGCGTCCTCTATAACAATGATTTCGGCGCCAATTCTTACGATCAAACCATCAAAAATCGAACCCTGACTGCAAATTATAGCTATAATCCAGCAGATAATGATCTCATCGATTTCCATCTAAATGGTTACTATAATCGCCTTGATATGAACTATGGCAAAGGCCTTACATCAAATGCAACATCGGCTGTAGACCGCGAAATCAAGGACACAGGATTAGGCTTCGATATATCCAACACTTCACGTTTTAACGTCAACGAAGTTGCCATTAAATGGAACTACGGCGTTGAATATTTCCGCGATAAAGTGACTGGGGAAAAAACCGGCGTTAATCCAGACAATGGGCGCAGCACAACTGGCGCGGTCTTTTCGGATACGACCTTATCATACGGAATTGCTGACCTGACTGTCGGTTTGCGTTATAACTTCTACAGTCTGGAAGGTGACGCAACTGATGGCACCTCTCTCGTTGACAAATCCTTTAACGCGCTAGATCCGCGCATCACCCTCGCAGTCAATGCAACAAGCTGGCTGCAGCCTTATGTGACATATTCACATTCAATGCGTAGTCCAACTCTTCAGGAAACGATGGTTGGTGGCGTTCATCCAGGCAGCACTCAGGTCGGTTTTCGCGCAAATCCAGACTTAGAGCCTGAAAAGCAGAGAGGCTGGGAAATCGGCGCGAATATTCGCAAAGACGACCTATTGACTGCAGGTGACAGCCTGAGAATTAAAGCCAACTACTATAACATGAACGTCGAAAACTACATTGTAAGCACCGGCTACAATGGCTGTAATCCATTCGGCCCGAACTGCCAGACATGGTACACAAATGTTGATGGAGATTCACGTGTACAGGGCGTGGAACTTCAGGCGGCTTATGATGCTGGATTTGCATTCGCTGGGGTAACATACACCTATACGAAGGCCGACTTGCCTCCAATTATGCCTGGACTGGGTGCAAGCCAGTATCTTCCAGACAACATTTTCTCTTTGTCAGGTGGCGCTCGTTTCCTCGAACGTAAGCTTACTGTCGGCGGACGCTACAGCTACGTTTCAACGGGAGAAGTTGCAGGTTACACAGGTGTTACGACGACAGATAAAAGTTATGGTCTGGTCGACATCTTCGCAAACTATAAGTTTACCGATAACGTTGATCTGACACTCAAAGTTAACAACCTGTTCGACAAGACTTACACACCATTCCTCAGCACATCTGGATCAGGTCAGGGACGTACATTCCTCGTCGCTACACAGTTCCAGTTCTAAAAACATTCGGGAGGCCTAAGCCTCCCGAACATTGATCGTCGTGTCTACGAAGTCCACTCATCTCTGACCGCTGTGGTGGTCTTCATATCCCGAGATACGACGCGGCGAGTGCAGTCCCTACCACTGCACTCGCCGGAACTTTATCAGGACTTACCACGCCATCTGTGCAATTGTCCTGCGATCAATTTGTAGCCAGTCCCTCTTTGAAAGTAAGGATCAGCAATGTTCATCGCAATGAACCGCTTCAAAGTAATCGTCGGCAATGAAGCCGAATTCGAAACCGTTTGGCGCAGCCGTGACTCGCAACTGTCAGAGTTGCCAGGTTTTGAAAGCTTCCATCTTCTGCGCGGCGCAACCAATGAAGAAGAAGGCTATACGCTTTACTCCTCGCACACAGTTTGGAAAACGCGAAACGATTTCGTGTTCTGGACGAAATCAGAACAGTTCCGCAACGCGCATCGCAATGCCGGCAACACCAAGCCGCTTTATGCTGGCCCACCTCAGTTCGAGGGATTCGAAGCTGTTGAAGGCATCTAAACCGCCTTTAAAGGCGGTTTTCCACATGATGCGGCGAAATGGCGCATAAATTCAAAACAGGGCTAAAACTGCCCTGTTTTTCTTTATGTAAAAGTCTAATTCGCGTTTAAAGATGGGCGGTTAACTCATATTTAGAATTATTCTAAGTTATTGTTTTTTAGAACGTTTCAAAAACATAAAATTTGACAGAACGGCCACCATACAGCCATAACCTGACTGAAACTGGTGGGTTTTAAAAGACTTACCTAAGACTACCTTTGATGTTCGGGCCTTTAACCCCTGCGATTGGAGGAACCTTTGTTTGGTTCAGAGTGGCGTATTGCCAATATTGAAGTTAAAAAACGCGCTTTAAACAGTGCTTTTGATGTTATGAGCAGCAACGAACAAAGACGCCCACTCCATCTTGTGAATTTTTTACAGTCACAGAGCATTGCAGATGCTGGAGTTTCTTTTAAATGCTAGTCTGCAGCTGCAACGTTATTACACAAAAAGATATCGAAGCCGTTATTACGCAACTTCTTGATGAAGATTGCTGGCGTTTAATCGTGCCTGGAACCGTCTTTAATGCCATGTCCAAGAGTGGCCGCTGCTGTGGCTGCTTCCCAAATGTCGTAGAAACGATCATAAGGGTGACCGAAGAATATCATCTTCGTCACAATCAAATGGACGAAAACGTGATCCTGTTTATGGATCGTGTACGTTCTCTACGAGACAAATTCGGGAGTTCTTGGAATGAAAGGCGAACCAAAGGTCATCGAGCGGCTTAACGAGGCACTGTTTCTCGAATTAGGCGCTGTAAACCAGTATTGGTTGCACTATCGTCTGCTTAACGATTGGGGTTTCACGCGTCTTGCTAAGAAAGAACGCGAAGAATCCATCGAAGAAATGCAGCATGCGGACAAGATCATCGACCGCATTATTTTCCTTGAAGGCCACCCAAACCTTCAGACACTCGCACCATTGCGCATTGGCGAGAACGTCAAGGAAGTCCTCGAAGCTGACCTCGCTGGCGAGTACGACGCACGCGCTTCTTATAAGAAGTCACGTGAAATCTGCGACGAACTCGGCGATTATGTTTCCAAGCAGCTTTTTGATCAGCTTCTCGCTGACGAAGAAGGTCACATCGACTTTCTCGAAACCCAGCTGGAACTGCTTGGCAAGATCGGCGAAGAACGCTACGGCTTGCTCAATGCGTCACCTGCTGACGCAGCTGAATAATTAAAAATACATTACAAAAAAGGGCGCCATAAGCGCCCTTTTTTTAATTATTGGATTGCAGCTTACTGCGGCAGCTTGTCGTCTACGCCTTCGACGTAGAAGTTCAGACCAAGCAATGTCTTATCGTCAGCCTGTTCGCCTTCTTTGAGCCAGACGGAGCCGTCCTGCTTCTTGATAGGACCAGTGAATGGCTTGAATTCACCAGACTTGATCTTGGCTTCAGTTTCCTCAGCCATTTTCTTCACGTCATCAGGCATATTGGTGTAAGGCGCCATCTTAACGAGGCCTTCCTTCATGCCCCACCAGATGTTCTGGCTTTTCCATTTACCGTCGAGAACAGCTTTAGCGCGGTCGATGTAGTATGGACCCCAATCGTCAACGATTGCTGTGAGCTGGGTTTCAGGACCAAACTTGATCATGTCCGAAGCCTGACCGAATGCCTTGATACCGCGCTCATGTGCAACCTGGATAGGAGCAGTCGAGTCGGTATGCTGGGTCAGAATGTCGACGCCCTGATCAACCAGTGCCTTGGCAGCATCAGCTTCTTTGCCAGGATCAAACCACGAGTTCACCCAGATCACCTTGACTTTGAAATCAGGGTTGACCGACTGTGCGCCGAGAATGAAGGAATTGATGCCCTGCACAACTTCCGGCACTGGCACAGAGGCAATGTAACCTGCAACGCCCTTTTCCGATAGCTTCGCTGCGATCTGACCCTGCACATAGCGACCTTCGTAGAAACGCGCATTGTAAGCAGAAACATTGTCAGCGGTCTTGTAACCGGTTGCATGTTCAAACTTCACATCCGGGTATTTGGCAGCAACCTTGATGGTTGGGTCCATATAGCCGAAAGAAGTCGTGAAGATCAGCTTGTTACCAGCACGCGCAAGACGCTCAATCGAACGCTCAGCATCCGCACCTTCCGGCACGTTTTCCAGGAATGTCGTTTCGACCTTGTCGCCAAGAGCTTCGATCATTTCCTTACGCGCAACGTCATGCTGGTAAGTCCAGCCGAAGTCGCCCGGAGGTCCGATATAAATGAAGCCAATTTTCAGCTTATCTTCTGCATGAGCCGCTCCGCCAAGCATAAAGCTGGCTGCAGTGGCAATCGCCAACAGCGTCTTTTTCATGTTCCCTGCACTCCTTGTTATCACCCTCAAAACAAAACAGCAGTCAGTGGGAGCCGGACTGCCGTTCAGAACTCGTATCTACCTGTCCGGCACAAATGGTTTGCCAAGCGACGCAGGCGTGTTCATCATCGTCAAACGCCTGTTGCGCGAGATGATGACCAGAACCACAATGGTCGCGATATAGGGCAAGGCCGACAGGAACTGCGACGGAAGACCGAAACCAAGTGCCTGCGCATGAAGCTGGCCAATGGTAACCGCACCGAAAAGATAAGCGCCGATCAGAACACGCCACGGACGCCATGAAGCAAACACCACGAGCGCAAGTGCAATCCAGCCTCGCCCTGCCGACATGTTTTCAACCCATTGCGGCACATAAACCAGTGACAACTGCGCGCCGGCAAGTCCGGCACAAGCGCCGCCAAACAGCACTGCGAGATAGCGCGTGCGAACCACATGCACACCAAGCGCATGAGCAGAGCCATGATTGTCTCCGATAGCACGTAATTGCAGGCCTGCCCGCGTACGGAACAGGAACCAAGTCACGCCAATGACAAGAAGAATGGAGATGTAAAATATCGGGTCCTGACCGAACAGGAAGCGTCCCACATAGGGAATTTCCGTGAGATACGGAATGCTGATCGCATCCAGCCGTACACCGGGCATACCGACAAAGCTTTCGCCCAGCATGGCTGATGCACCAATACCAAGAATGGTGAGCGCCAGACCAGTTGCAACCTGATTGGTAACAAGCGTCAATGTTAGAAATGCAAATATGCCGGAAAATGCCATTCCTACGAAAATGGCGGCAATCATGCCAAGCCATGCAGACCCAGTGAATTGAGCGGCGGCAAAGCCGGAAACCGCCCCCATCAGCATCATACCCTCGACGCCGAGGTTCAACACGCCGGAGCGCTCGACGACCAGTTCACCAATAGCTGCAATCAGCAAAGGTGTTGCAGCGGTCGCAATGGTGAGAAGGATTGCCTGTGTCAAATCCATTGATCAGGCCTTTCCTGCTGCGCGTCCGGCAATGAAGCGGATGCGATAATGAATAAGTGTGTCGCAAGCGAGCACGAAGAAAAGGATCATGCCCTGAAACACGCGCGCGGATTTTTCGGATATGCCGATGGAAACCTGTGCAGCCTCGCCGCCCAGATAAGAAAGTGCCAGCACGAAACCTGCTGCAATTGCACCAATGGGGTTGAGCCTGCCAAGGAAGGCGACGATGATGGCCGTAAAGCCATACCCGGGCGAGATGACTGGACGAAGCTGGCCTATAGCGCCCGATGTTTCAGCAATACCCGCGAGACCTGCCAGCGCGCCCGAAACAGCAAAGACAAAAAAGACAAGCTTGCCACGACTAAAGCCAGCAAAGCGCCCTGCCCGAGGGCTTTGGCCTATGACCTTGATCTCAAAGCCTTTCAGCGTTTTGGCAAGCAAAAACCAAACGACGATTGCGGCAACAATTGCAAAAATGAAACCCCAATGCGCGCGTCCAGATGCACTCCAGATTTCTGGCAGCACGGCGCTTGCATTAAACTGACGCGTTTCCGGGAAATTATAGCCTTCCGGGTTGCGCCAAGGGCCACGTACCAGCCAATCGAGAAAAAGCTGCGCCACATAAACGAGCATCAGACTGGTCAGGATTTCATTGGTGTTAAAGCGGACTTTCAGCAGTGCAGGAATGGACGCATAGGCAGCACCGCCCGCCATGCCCATCAACATCATCAACGGCAGCACAATCCACATCTGAAGATCGGGAAACATGACGGGCAAAATCGAGCCAGTCACTGCGCCAATGATCAACTGGCCTTCCGCACCGATATTCCAGTTATTGGACTGAAAGCAGACACAAAGACCCACTGCAATGAGAATAAGCGGTGTAGCCTTCACCAGCAATTCATGCCACGACCAGATATCAAACAACGGTTCGACAAAGAAAACGTAGAGCGCATGAAGCGGATCTTTGCCCATCAGCGCAAAGGCAATACCACCAAAAACCAACGTCAGCGCCAAAGCGAGCAAAGGTGAGATGGCACTAAAGATCTTCGATGGCTGCGGGCGTTTTACGAGTTCAATACGCATCACGCTGCCCCCGCCTGATCTGTACCGGAAACGCCGCCCATCAAAAGGCCGATCTTTTCCAATGTTACATCTGCGATTGGCATCGGGTCGGAAAGCGCGCCATGATTCATGACAACAATACGGTCACTGATTTCAAGCAGTTCATCTAGATCCTGACTAATCACGAGCACTGCTGAACCAGAGCGTGCGAGATCAACAAGCGCTTGGCGGATATGCGCCGCTGCACCGGCATCCACCCCCCATGTCGGCTGATTGACAACCATCACCGATGGAGCGCGATCCAGCTCGCGTCCGATAATAAACTTCTGCAAATTACCGCCGGACAAGGCTGAAGCTGGCGGGTTTTCTGCGCTCTTGCGGACATCCATTGTTTTGATGATGCGCTGTGCAGCCGACCGCAAAGCGCTTTCAGCAATAAGCTTCAGCTTGCCACCGCGCATGAAGGCCTTGGCATCGGTTTTATAACGCGAAAGGAAGAGATTATCCGTCAATGAGAGAGCCGGAACAGCACCATGTCCCAACCGTTCTTCTGGCACAAAGGCAGCGCCCATCATTCGGCGGTCGCTAATGCCAAGCTTGCCTGCATCCGTGCCGCGAATGCGCACCGCTGATGCGGATGTTTGCAGAACCTCACCGGAAATGGCTTCAAAAAACTCGCCCTGCCCGTTGCCAGCAACACCTGCAATGCCGACAACTTCCCCAGCTTGAATGCCAAGCGAAATATTGTTGAGTGCAGTTGAGAAAGGGCCACGCGGCGCTTGCGACAGATTTCTCATCTCAAAAAGCGGTGACGCTTGTTGTTCAACAGCTTCAATCGGGCTGCGTGCGACGACTTTAATATCATTGCCAACCATCATACGCGCCAGCGATGCAGCCGTTTCCTGCCTCGGATCGCAATGTGCAACAACCTTGCCATGACGCAGCACAGTGGCGCGATCACAAAGCCGCTTCACCTCTTCAAGGCGATGGCTGATGTAAAGGATCGACTTACCTTCAGCCTTCAAGCGGTCAAGAGTTTCAAACAGGCGGTCAGCTTCCTGCGGAGTGAGAACCGATGTCGGTTCATCAAGAATGATCAAATCCGGTTCCTGCAACAGGCAACGAACAATCTCAATGCGCTGACGCTCGCCAACCGACAGATCGCCCACATGGGCTTGTGGATCGATTGGAAGACCGTAGGCCTGCCCCACATCGCGGGCACGTTTTGCCACTTCAGAAAGCGACAGGGAACCATCAAGCGAAAGCGCAATGTTCTCGGCAGCAGTGAGCGAGTCAAAAAGGGAAAAATGCTGGAAAACCATACCGATGCCAAGCTGCCTTGCCATTGCGGGTTCGGTAATCGTAACGCGCTCACCCTTCCAGACGATTTCGCCTTCCAGAGGTTGCAGCGCACCAAACAGCATTTTTACAAAGGTTGATTTGCCTGCACCATTCTCACCCAGAAGCGCATGAATTTCACCTTCCGCGATAACGAGATCAACGGCGTCACAGGCCCGAAGCTGACCAAATACTTTGGTGAGCCGGCGGACATCTAAAAGAGGTCGGTCGGTTGAAGGCGCTGACATTATTCCCCGAGCTTATTTTTGGATAACCTTATCCAGCAAGGTCACACTTGAAAAGCTAAAAAGAAAACGGCGGAGGACATATGCACACCGCCGTTATGTTTCCCGATTGTATTCAGACCTATGGAAGCAAGATGCTCGCACCGGTGGTTTTACGTGCTTCGAGGTCTTCATGAGCCTTGCGAACGTCTTTCAACGCATAAGACTGGTTGATTTCGATCTTCACAGCACCGCGTGAGACAACATCAAAAAGATCATTCGCTGTTTTTTCCAGATCAGCGCGCTTTGCAACATAATTGAACAAAGTCGGACGCGTTACAAAAAGCGAGCCTTTTTGCGCAAGCAGATTAAGATCAAACGGCGGAATAACCCCGGATGATTGGCCAAAGCACGCAAACATACCAAGCGGCTTCAAAACATTAAGCGACCCCATATAGGTATCACGACCAACAGAGTCATAGACGACGTCCACGCCGTCACCACCCGTCAGTTCTTTGACGCGTTCGACAAAGTTTTCAGTACGGTAATTAATCACATGGTCATAGCCATGCGCTTTAGCCAGCGCGACTTTTTCCTCGGAACCTGCTGTTCCAATAACGGTTGCACCAAGGTGTTTGGCCCACTGACCAGCAATTAGCCCTACGCCACCGGCTGCCGCGTGAAAGAGAATTGTATTCCCCGGCTTCACAACAAACGTCTGGCGCAAAAGATACTGCGCCGTCATGCCTTTCAGCATCATTGCGGCAGCAGTTTTTAGTTCGATGCCATCCGGCACTTTAACGAGCCTGTCGGCTGGCAGAATGCGCTCATCAGCATAAGAACCCGGTGTCGCCGCATAAGCAACGCGATCACCCAATTTGAGATTTTCAACGCCGGAGCCAACGGCCACAACAATGCCCGCACCTTCATTACCGGGAATGAATGGCATCTGCGCCGCCTTATAAAGTCCGGTGCGGAAATAGACATCAATGAAATTCAGACCAATCGCCTGATGGCGCACCTTAACTTCGCCAGCGCCCGGTTCACCGATTTCGATCTTCTCATACTGCAGAACTTCCGGGCCACCTGTCTGGTGCACGCGAATTGCATTGATCATGATGCTTCTCCGGTCTTTGCTTTCATTGCATTGGCAGCCTGTTCAGCCGCAATCACCGTAGCCGTTCGGCCAAGATTAGGGAAAAACTGCATGATTGCACCGATGAAATAGATGTAAAGACCTGTCACGGTGATACCGACCCGCACCCAAAGCGGCGCATCGAGCATATAATAAAGGCCAGCCGCACCGAATGCACACCATAGCAAGAAGATCGAAAGGTTGAGCGGGCGAAGACGCACCACGCGCACCGGATGCAAGAAGCTGATTGGCAGGAATGAAAGAATTGCCGACAGAACAACGATAGCAAAGGCTTCCCATTCGCCCGGACGAACAATGAACAGCGTAAACACCACCATATTCCAGACTACCGGGAAACCCTTGAAGAAGTTTTCCTTGGTCTTCATGCCCGTATCGGCATAGTAAATCGCGCTGGTGATGACGATGATCGCGCCTGATATGAAGGACAGGTTAGTCCCCATAAACCCGCTTTGATAAAGCGCGAAGGCCGGTATCAAAACATAAGTCACATAGTCGATGATGTTATCAAGCAGTTCGCCTGACCAGTTGGGCAGCACATATTTGACTTCGAGTTTGCGGGCGATTGGTCCGTCAATGCCGTCGACGAACAGCGCCAGTCCCAACCACCACCACATTGCAGTGTAGCGACCGTCACTCGCAGCGACGATAGACAAAAAAGCAAGAAATGAACCCGATGCGGTGAGCAGGTGCACAGAAAATGCTTTCGCCTGAGGCGCTGTCACTTTCTTAGCTTTTAATTTTCCGGTCAGTTTGCTTCTCACGTCGCTCGCCATTTCTCTTGATCGCCATCCCACGCGCTAAAAACAGCATTGGGAGGCAGATAAGACTTTCGGGCACCAAGCCATCGAAAGCCATACTCTGTTAAAAAAGCTTTCCCCGAATAAGGTCAAAAGCGCAAGTAAGTCATGAGACAAAACCGCCCTCATTCCACCAAAGATTGGGTTTTAGTGGTTGCGGCAATGGCGTTTGACCATCACTTACGATTAAATGAACACAAATACGATGCGATAAGAATCGCTTTGGACCGGAGTTTTGTCGGTCAGGGATAGAGCATTATGAATGATGTGATTGTAGATAAGCCCCTCACTGAAATCACGATCAGCGGCGGTGGTCCTGCCGGAATGATGGCGGCGATCGCACTTAGCGCCAAAGGTTATCGCACAGCATTGCTCGGCCCGGAAACAGACATTCACGACCGCCGTACAACAGCGCTTATGATGCCGGCCATCCGCTTTCTCGAAGAAATCGGCGTGTGGGAAGATATTGCCCCAGTCGCTGCTCCCCTCGCATCAATGCGTATCGTTGATGCCACAAAGCGGCTTATCCGCAGCCCAACTGTGACGTTCCGTGCAGGTGAAATTGATGAAGTCGCATTCGGCTATAATATCCCCAATGCTGCCCTGAACCAGAAGCTCTCTGACGCCGTTGCGAGAAATGCGAACATCACGCGGATAACGAACACGGCGATTGAATATCGTAACAACGACGATCACATAACCATCACGCTTGCAGGTGGCGATACACTGCATACGCGTTTGGTCGTGGCCGCTGATGGACGAAATTCAGCAGCGCGGGAAGCAGCAGATATTCGCACCCGTCGCTGGAGCTATCCGCAGACAGCGGTCGTGCTTTCCTTCGCACATGAGATCGAACACGAGAATATTTCGACCGAGTTTCATACCGAAGAAGGACCATTCACACAGGTTCCGCTCAAAGGTAAACGCTCAAGTCTCGTCTGGGTCGTCAACCCTGAGCGGGCAGATTATTTGCTTGCGCTAAATGAGAGCATCCTTGCTCAACATATTGAAGACATGATGCAATTCATGCTTGGCAAGATCACAATTGATGTTCAACCGCAAGCGTGGCCGCTATCAGGTATGGTGCCTTTATCATTCGCAGCCAAGCGCACAATTCTGATCGGTGAAGCAGCCCATGTCTTTCCGCCTATCGGCGCGCAAGGACTTAATCTCGGAACGCGTGATGTAGAAATGCTCGTTAAAGCCATTGCAAGCAATCCTTCTGACCCCGGTTCAGATCGTGTGATCCGCGCTTATGATCGTGGCCGCCGCCCTGATATTCTGGCACGCACTGGTTCAGTCGATGCGCTGAACCGCTCGCTATTGTCATCAATGTTGCCAGCACAGATTGCTCGCGGTGTGGGGTTGGAGATGTTGCGTTCGTTTGCACCGCTTCGTGCGTTCTTCATGCGCGAAGGTTTACGGCCCGGTAGCGGATTTTCCAGGTTTCTACCGCAGTTTCCGAAACTATCTGATCGCGGAAGCCAAGTAAAAAAGTAGCCAATCGCGTTAAAATTCGATCCTGAAATCTCCCGCAGCTTTATTTTTGTGAGCGGTGAACTACATATGTCTTATGAGTATGGCACAGATAAAACACGCTAAGTTTCAGATCGGACAGGTCGTTAAACATCGTCTGTTTCCCTTCCGCGGGATCATTTTCGACGTTGATCCTGAATTTGCGAACACGGAAGAATGGTACGAATCCATTCCAGAAGAAACGCGTCCGCACCGCGATCAGCCATTCTATCATTTGCTGGCAGAAAACTCGGAGTCCGAGTATACGGCCTATGTTTCTGAGCAAAATCTTGTGCCAGACTTTAGTGATGAACCTCTGCGTCATCCGCAAATTGGCGAAATGTTTGATAAGCTCGAAAATGGCTCTTATCGCGTCAAGCTTCACGCAAACTGAGACATATAAAAACTGACAAACCAAAAAGGGCGCTTGAAGCGCCCTTTTTTTAATTCTCGCATATAGCGCTGCTTAGTTAGCTGCGCCTTTTGCCTTGGCCTGTTCAGCCTTCATCTTTTCTTCGAATTCCTTCTGGCGCTTTGCAACAGCGTCCTGAAGTTCCTTTTGGCGTTCTTCAAGTTCAGACTGCTTAAGGCCTGGACCAGTAAGCGCTGCCGAGAAACCGGTCAATGCAACAGGAATCGGGTTCTGCTTGTTCTGGTAGTTAACCGAAGTCAGCGTAACCTTGGTGCCCTTCTTAAGAGCATTGATCAGCTCGTCCGAAAGCGGTGCTTCGGCAATGCAGCGATCTGGGAAGCAAATGCCATATTCAAGCTTCGTTGGCTTGGCATTGTCGATCTGAAGACCAACCCCCGCAGGAATCAAGCGACCGATTGGAACGGTAACCTGAAAAATCTTGCGGTTAATCTTACCCTTAATCTCGATGAGGTTGACAGCGGTCAGCAACTGGCCGGAGTCAGCAGTGATAATGTTCTGCGTGTTGCAGATGTCATTGTCTTCCTGCTTCGAGCAAACTTTGAACCAGCCCTGTGGCGGCTGCTGCTGTGCGGCTGCAGGCATCGTCGCAGAAGCAAGCAGGGCGAACGCGCCGGCAAATGCGGATGCGGCAGCGATTGTCTTCGTGCTGGTCATGATCAACAGTTTCCTTCCAAGGCTTTGATCTTCCGGTCTCTGGTTTGAGTCAGCGATAGACCGTCACTGATTTGAAAATGCGGCAACAGCGTGACCTCTGGAATTTATCATCCCAATCCGAGGGCCGTGTTACAACGACTTCACACATGAATCCAGATGGTCGTATGCAATCAAAGAGCAAAATACGACATATTTTTTGTTTTAATCTGCACTGTCACGCGCCAGACACGCTCTTAATCCGCACAAGTTCAACGTTCATGCTAATTTCGCCATACGAATCAAATGTAAGTTCTCACGCTTATTTACAATGAACCAATTAAGTTGAACGAGGACGCGAGAAAGTTGACTGAATTGTTTGCTCTTTTCCGCACCACAGCTTTGGCAAGCCTGATCGGCATTTTTACAGCGTCGGCTCCCACGCATGCAGAAACCAATTCCGCGCCAGATTATGCACTTTCAATGCATGGTGATGTGGCCCTGCCCGCTGACTTCACTCATTTCCCATACGCCAACCCCGATGCACCAAAAGGCGGGACGCTCAGAATGGGCGTTGTTGGCACTTTCGATAGCCTCAATCCATTTGTGCTGAAAAGCATGCGCACGACAGCTCGCGGCTTGTTTGGCGATCAGGACTTTGGCAATCTTGTCTATGAAACGCTTATGCAGCGATCCCGCGATGAGCCCTTCACCCTTTATGGATTACTGGCTGAAAAAGTCGCGATTGATCCGGAGCGCAAATGGGTTGAGTTTACACTAAACCCAAAAGCAAAATGGTCTGATGGCGAGCCTGTCACTGTGGATGATGTGCTCTTCACCTATGACATTCTGACTGAAAAAGGCCGCCCGCCGTTTAACAATCGCATGAGCCGCATCGACAAGATCGAAAAGACCGGTGAACGCTCGGTGCGATTTAACTTTAACGAGCAATCTGATCGTGAATTTCCGATGCTGATTGCCGGGACAATGCCAGTTCTGCCAAAGCACGCAATTGATCCGGCTACCTTTGGCAATTCCACGCTTAAGCCACCGGTTGGCAGCGGGCCGTATATTGTATCGAGCGTACAGCCCGGCCAGCGGATTATCTACAAGCAGAACCCTGACTATTGGGCCAAAGAACTACCTGTTCGTCGGGGCTTCGATAATTTTGATACATTCAGTATCGAATATTATCGCAATGAAACTGCGTTGTTTGAGTCTTTCAAAAAGGGACTTCTTGACGTTTTCATCGAAGCAAACCCAACACGCTGGGAAAAATCCTATAATTTCCCCGCAGTGACACAGGGAAAAATCGTCAAAGAAAACTTTGAAAAAGGCACACCCGCAAACATGCTGGGATTTGTTTTCAACACGCGACGCCCAGTGTTTGAAGATCCACGTGTCAGACAGGCACTCGGACTACTGTTTGATTTCGAATGGGCTAACCGAAATCTTTTTGCCGACCAGTACAAGCGTTTGCAGAGTTTCTGGGAAGGCTCTGAACTGTCGTCCATTGGAAAACCCGCCGATGCGCGAGAGCGTGAACTGCTCGCAGCTTTTCCAAAAGCGGTGCGCCAAGACGTCATGGAAGGCGCTTGGCATCCGTCTACCACCGATGGAACAGGACATGATCGGGGGCCAGCCAAACAAGCTTATGAGCTTCTAACGGAAGCTGGCTTTTCATTCGAGCACGGCAAGGCAATCGACCCATCCGGCAAGCCTTTGCAGTTTGAAATCATGACACGTTCGCCAGATGAAGAAAAAGTAGCGCTGGCCTATAAGCGCAATCTCGCGCGTCTCGGTATTGATGTCGAGATCAGGAGCGCCGACGATGCACAATACCAGCAGCGGCTGCAAACCTTCGACTATGACATGATCCTTGGGGCCTTAACCGGCTCGCTATCTCCCGGCAATGAGCAATGGCAGCGCTGGGGCTCGGCATCGCGTGATGCACAGGGAAGCTTCAACTACCCGGGCGTTGCAGATCCAGCAGTGGATACCATGATCGAAGCCATGCTTGCAGCGCGTGAGCGGGCAGATTTTGTCAGTGCCGTACGCGCACTCGACCGTATTCTGATATCCGGAAATTATTACATTCCACTGTATTATCTGCCTTATCAGTGGGTTGCGCGTTGGGACCAGATCGGTCATCCGGAAAAGACCTCACTCTACGGTTATCAATTGCCGACATGGTGGAAACTCACTCCCTGATACCGGTTGAACGCATTATAATTCACCCTACATTTTAAAAGTAAAATCTATGCAAGCGGGAGCGCTGTAATCCCGCTTGTCGAATGGAGCACCTTATGACCGGAAGAAAAATCACCATCGACGTTGTGTCTGATGTCGTCTGCCCTTGGTGTTTCGTAGGCAAGAAACGACTTGAACAGGCACTTGAATTAGCGCCCGAAGTCGATGCTGAAGTGCGCTGGCGTCCTTATCAGCTCGACCCAGCAATCCCTGCACAAGGCAAGGATCGTCAGGCCTATATGCGCGAAAAGTTTGGTACCGGTTCTAAGATTGACGATATTCACAAGCAGCTTGTGGAGCTAGGCGAAGAAAACGACATCGTTTTTGATTTTGAAGCGATTAGTCGCGCGCCCAACACGCTTGATGCGCATCGCCTAATTCATTGGGCGGCACAGGCTGGCCCAGGATTGCAAGACAAGCTCGTGGGCAGACTGTTCTCACTCTATTTCGAGCAAGGACAGGATATAGGCGATCACGATGTTCTCGTAGATGCCGCTGCAAGCATCGGCATGGAAGCGCCAATCGTTGCTCGCCTTCTGCAAAGCGATGCCGATAAAGATGCGATCCGCGAGGAAATTGACACGGCAAACCGCATCGGCGTGCGTGGCGTACCTTGCTTCATCATCGACCAGAAATATGCAGTTATGGGCGCACAATCAGCTTCGGCATTGGCCGATGCCATCAGACAGACAGCGGAAGGCTTTGAACCTGGCATTTCCGAAGATCGCTGACACCCGAATAAGCAACTAAAAAGCCCGCGCATTCATTGGGATGCGCGGGCTTTTTTCTTTAAAAATCAAGCGAATGCTTACATACTCTCATCAGACACCCGAACCAGAGTCCAGCATGGTTGCTCGGCAAATTCAAATTCCATATATTCGCCATTGTCGGTGCCTTTGATAACGACAATCTTATTGCCGTTCTCGCCATCCTTGTACTCAGCCTGCCGTTTTCTTCCAGCCAGCGTTTCCACATCTGGCATCACCGGCCATTCGACATCCGCAAGCGGAACTTCTGTGCTCACCTTCTTTGGCTCTGGATCAGCTTCCATATCCAGGCTCTCGAAGATGACGGTCTTTGCGGTATTGGCTTCCTGAATCGAAATATCATGGCTGAAAGTTTTGACAAAATTCTCAATCGTCTCAACCTTACAATTGGGCGTCGTCAAAGCGAAAGCCGATTGAGACACAAATACGAGTGCAGCAGCGGTGCAGGAAACGCGCAAAGCATTCTTTAGCATCAAAGTTCTCTCCGTTTAAACTTCAGAGCCGGGGAATGGCTCGGAACCCTCAGTGTTTAATAGCGAACTGTTTAGCTGCCGCTAGCAATCTTTGCCAGCTGTGTCATGATGACAGCCGAGCCATTCAAACGCTTTTCAGGCGTAGCCCAATCGCGAATAAAGACGATGCTCTGATCTGGCCTGATCTTGGCCATTGAGCCGTGTTCGCCGATCATCTTCACCAGTCCAACTGGATTATTGAACGTTTTATTGCGGAACTGAATAACGACGCCCTTTGGACCAGCATCGAGCTTTTCGACATTGGCGCGGCGGCACAAGGCTTTGATATAAACGATCTTGAGTAGATGCTGTACTTCTTCCGGCATTGGACCGAAACGGTCGATCAACTCCGCGCCAAATGCATCAATTTCCTGTGGTTCGGCAAGATCGGCAAGACGACGATACAGTCCCAGACGCAATTGCAGATCCGGCACATAGGCTTCCGGAATCATCACAGCCGTACCTATGGCAATCTGTGGCGACCACTGGCTATCTTCAACTTCAAATGTACCCTTGAGCGTGGCAACGGCTTCTTCCAGCATCTGCTGATAAAGCTCAAAGCCCACTTCCTTGATATGTCCGGATTGCTCCTGCCCCAGCAGATTACCCGCGCCGCGAATGTCCATATCGTGGCTTGCAAGCTGGAAACCTGCGCCAAGCGTATCAAGCGATTGCATCACTTTCAGGCGACGTTCAGCTGTCGTGGTCAGCGTGCGTCCGGCAGGCAACGTAAACAGCGCGAATGCACGCTGTTTCGAGCGACCGACGCGACCGCGAAGCTGATAAAGCTGTGATAGGCCAAACATATCAGCGCGATGCACGATCATCGTGTTGGCCGTCGGAATATCGAGCCCGGATTCCACAATCGTCGTGGACAACAACACGTCATATTGCCCGTCATAAAACGCATTCATGATGTCATCGAGCATACCCGGCGCCATCTGACCATGCGCGACAGCGACTTTCAGCTCTGGAACGTGCTGTTTAAGGAACTCTTCGATCTCGCCCAAATCAGCAACGCGCGGGCAGACATAGAAACTCTGACCACCGCGATAGCGCTCGCGCAGCAGCGTTTCGCGGATCACGAGAGGATCAAACGGAGAAATGAACGTCCGTACAGCCATGCGATCAACCGGCGGCGTAGCAATGAGCGAAAGCTCTCGAACGCCTGTCAGAGCCAGTTGCAATGTGCGCGGTATTGGCGTGGCCGAAAGTGTGAGAACGTGAATATCCGACTTCAACTCCTTGAGCCGTTCCTTATGCTTCACACCAAAATGCTGCTCTTCATCAATGATAAGCAGACCAAGATTTTTGATCTTGATCGAACTTCCAAGCAGTGCGTGGGTTCCGATGACAATATCGACAGTACCGTCTTCCAGCCCCTTTTTGGTGGCTGCAAGCTCCTTAGTGCTAACAAGCCGCGATGCGTGCGCCACATTGACCGGCAGCCCATGGAAGCGCTTGGAAAATGTCTTGAAATGCTGGCGTGACAGCAGCGTTGTTGGGACAACGACCGCCACCTGAAAGCCACTCAAGGCTGCAACAAAAGCCGCGCGCAGTGCCACTTCCGTCTTACCGAAACCAACATCACCACAAATAAGGCGATCCATCGGCTTTCCTGCGCCTAGATCATCCATAATAGCATCGATTGCTCGCTGCTGGTCTTCGGTTTCATCATAAGGGAAACGCGCAGCAAACTCTGCGTAAACTCCTTCTGGCGGAACCATAGCAGGCGCACCACGCATCTGACGTTCGGCGGCAATCTGAATCAGATGGCCAGCAATTTCAAGCAAGCGCTTCTTAAGCTTGGCCTTGCGCATCTGCCATGCGCCGCCGCCAAGCTTGTCTAAAGTTGCTTCTGAGCCTTCCGAGCCAAAGCGAGACAGGAGCTCGATATTTTCAACGGGCAGGAAAAGCCGGTCATCGCCAGCGTAGTGAATTTCAAGACAATCATGCGGAGCACCGGCTGCTGTGATGGTCTTAAGGCCAATGAAGCGTCCGATACCGTGATCGACATGAACGACAAGATCACCAGCTGAGAGCGACGCGACTTCCGAAATGAAATCCTGATCGCGCTTGCGGCGTTTCGAGCGCCGTACAAGACGGTCGCCCAAAATATCCTGCTCGGCCACAACAACCAGATCGCCCGCATCAAAGCCACTTTCAACGGCCAGCACCGCCGCCGTGATCTTGTCACGTGACAACGCCTTGACCATTGAGAGCCGGTCAACCGTCTCGATCTTCTCAAGGCCATGCTCGTCCAGCACCTGCAAAAGACGATCAAGCGAGCCTTCCGACCACGCCGCCACAAGCACTTTTTTGCCTGACGCGCGCAGATCGGCGATGTATTTTACCGCCTGTTCAAATACGTTTACATCGGTTGCAGCGCGCTCCTCAGCAAAGCTGCGGCCTTTATGAACATCCGCGTGAACAATCGTACGACCAGATACTTCAGGCACATCAAATGGCGTCAGGTCTATACGCTGACCGCGGCTTACTGCAATCGCTTCAACATCTTTTGGTGTGAGATAAAGCGCTTCCGGTTTGACTGGCTTATAAGGCACGGCATCACTGCCCGGCTCTTTACCTTCAGCCTGTCTCAACCGAGATTCATAATGGTCGACGACCATCGTGTGACGCTCAGTAAGCGCTTCATGCACCAGATGATCGAAGACCACCGGCATGTCGCCTGCATGGTCAAACACTGTTTCGAGATTGTCGTAGAACAGCGGCAACCAATGTTCCATGCCGGCAAAGCGACGGCCTTCACTGATCGCTTGATAAAGCGCGTCATCACGTTGCGGCGCACCAAACATCGCCACATAATTTTTGCGGAAACGGCTGATCATATCCGGCGAGAGCGAAATTTCGCTCATCGGCTGTAGCACGAACTCCTTGCGTGCGCCGGTAGTGCGCTGCGATGCCGGATCAAAAGCACGGATTGTCTCTAGCGTATCACCAAAGAAATCAAGCCGCAGCGGTTCTTCGGATCCCGGTGCATAAAGATCGAGAATGCCGCCACGAACCGCATATTCACCAATGTCACGCACGGTCGAAACACGTTCGAAACCATTGCGTTCCAGCCGCGCGCTCAGATCATTCATATTGAGCTGATTGCCGGGGCGCGCAGAAATCACCTGCTCGGCGATTGCGGCCTGCGGTGGCAGTTTTTGCAGAATTGCGTTTGCCGTTGTGATGATAACGGCCGGATGCGGCGACGTTTTAAGCGA
Source organism: Ochrobactrum sp. MYb379 (assembly GCF_037479515.1). Taxonomy (NCBI): domain Bacteria; kingdom Pseudomonadati; phylum Pseudomonadota; class Alphaproteobacteria; order Hyphomicrobiales; family Brucellaceae; genus Ochrobactrum; species Ochrobactrum sp. MYb379. The sequence continues at coordinate 105,926 of NZ_JBBGYW010000009.1, read as the reverse complement.
AGCCAATGCACCCAGTGCAGCTAAGCGACGCGCGCTTGTATCCGCACCCGGCGAAACACGATCATAGGGCAGACAGTCCCAGGCAGGCAGATGGAGAACCGGCAAATCCGGTGAAACGAAATTCAGAACCTGCTCGAGATCGGCAATGCGCTGACCATCACGCACAATATACAAAACAGGCCCGCGTTCACCAATCTCCTCGACCAGTCGCGCAAGACAAAAGGCTTCGAAACCATCGGCAACGCCGTCGATAACGATATTCTTGCCATTTTTAACGCCTGAGCTGGCTTTAAGACCGAGTTTGCTGAATACGGGCATGGGACTTATTCTCAGAATTCTATGCGGTCACGGAATGCGATAATGTCTCGGAACAACGGCGTATCATGCTCTTCAGGCGTAGGGCTTTCGCCTGTTACCCACTTCAAGAGATCGCGATCAAGCACTTCAAGAAGCTGTTCAAACTCTTCAAGTTCAGCATCGGTGAAAGCTGGAAGATACTGATCGGCATATTGCCCAAGGATCAAATCCATCTCGCGCATACCGCGATGCCATGCGCGAAACAGAAGCTTGCGACGCCTTACATCAAGATTTCCTGCCGCAAGTGTGCTGCCAGTCATTGTTTGAGCGCTCCATTAACAAATATGTTGCCGGTATATAGCATCTCAGGCGCAAGTGGGAACCCGTTTCCGCAATAAGAACAAAAATAGTACAAAACTATTTCAAAGGCTTGCACAGAAAAGCAAAGCAGTTAATGCTCCCGCCATGCGCCCGTCTGTCCTTGATCCGTTTTTCGCTTCCGTCCGCTCGCTTTCCGGCATTGGCCCGAAGGTGTCAGCTTTGCTTAGTAAACTTTTGGGCACAGATGTACCCGGTGCTGAGCCTAAAGTGGGCCAGCTTCTGTTTTTGCCGCCGCACAGCGTGATCGACCGACGCAATCGCCCCGGCATCGCTTTTGCACAGGAAGGTGCGATTGTTACGCTCGAAGTTAAGGTCGATCAGCATCAGCCTGCACCGCGCGGGAAAGCCAATGTTCCGCATCGTGTGATCGCGCATGATGATACCGGCGAAATCGTCCTCACCTTTTTCCATGCGCAATTGCCATGGCTTGAAAAGACGTTGCCAGAAGGTGAAACCGTCATCGTTTCAGGCAAGGTCGAATGGTTTAACGGACGCGCTTCAATGGTGCATCCCGATTATATTGCGAGCCTTGAAGATGCAGCCAATCTACCAATGGTCGAGCCGGTCTATCCACTGACGGCCGGGCTTTCTTCCAAAACACTTGGTCGCGCGATGAAAGAAGCGCTGAGCCGCGTTCCGGTTCTGCCTGAATGGATTGATGGGCCGTTGATTGCGCGGGAGCGGTTTTCGCCATTCAAAGATGCTCTCGATACGATGCATCTGCCGGAAGACCCAAGCGATATAGCGCTCGAAAGCATTACGCGCCGCAGACTGGCCTATGACGAGTTTCTGGCAGGCCAACTCGCATTAGCAATGGTGCGCTCCAAAACACGCCGACTTTCCGGCCGTCCGCTGGAAGGCAACGGGCGCATAGCGGCAGAAATTATGCGCCACCTGCCCTATAAGCTGACGAAAGGTCAGGATCAGGCGGTTCGCGAGATCATCACCGACCTCAAATCACCAGAGCGTATGTTGCGGCTTTTGCAAGGCGATGTGGGTTCCGGTAAAACGGTGGTTGGCCTTTTATCAATGGCACATGCCGCAGAGTCCGGCGGGCAATCTGCCCTGATGGCTCCCACAGAAGTTCTGGCACGACAGCATTTTGCAACGATTGCCCCGTTGGCTGAAAAGGTTGGTTTGAAAGTAGCCCTGCTTACTGGTCGCGATAAGGGCAAAGAACGCACTGCCACACTTGAAGGTCTGAAAAGCGGTGAGATAAATATTATCATCGGCACACATGCGCTTTTTCAGGAGAAAGTCGAATATCACGATCTGGTCTTCGTTATCATCGATGAGCAGCATCGCTTTGGTGTGCATCAGCGTTTGATGCTGACAGCTAAAGGCACCGCGCCTGATATGCTGGTTATGACGGCAACGCCGATCCCGCGTACACTTGTTCTGACGGCCTTTGGCGATATGGATGTATCCAAGCTTACAGAAAAGCCCGCCGGGCGTCAGCCGATCACCACCGCAATTCTGCCAATGGAGCGGATGAACGAACTGGTTGAACGTATTCGAAAAGCAATACATGAAGGGCAGAAAATCTACTGGATTTGCCCACTTGTGGAAGAATCCGAACTTGTCGAACTGACTTCTGCCGAAGAACGTTTTGAATCACTGAAGCCCGTCTTCGGTAACAAGATTGGCCTCATTCATGGCCGGATGAGTGGTGCTGAGAAAGACGAAGCTATGCGTGCTTTCAAGCAGGGCGAAACACGCCTTCTTGTTGCTACGACTGTTATTGAGGTTGGCGTCGACGTGCCCGATGCAACCATTATCGTCATCGAACATGCGGAACGCTTCGGCCTCTCGCAATTGCATCAGTTGCGCGGACGTGTCGGGCGTGGCGACAAGCCATCCACATGTCTGCTGCTTTATAAAGGCCCGCTTGGTGAAATCGGACAGGCACGTCTCAAGGTGATGCGCGAAACCGAAGATGGCTTCCGCATTGCTGAAGAAGACCTGAAACTGCGCGGCGAAGGCGAATTGCTCGGCACCCGTCAATCAGGCACTCCAGGCTTCCGGCTTGCTTCGATTGAAGCGCATGGTGACCTTCTGGAAATTTCGCGAAAAGATGCGCGTTATATTCTGGCGAGCGATCCTGATCTTGAAAGCGAACGCGGTCAGGCTTTGCGGGTGCTGCTCTATCTCTTCGGACGCGATGAGGCGATCCGTCTGCTCCGGGCAGGATAACATAATGGCCGCATCGCTGCGGCCATTTTCATTTTACTCTACAGTCACCGATTTCGCTAGATTGCGTGGCTGATCGACGTCAGTCCCCATCAACAATGCTGTGTGATAGGCCAGCATCTGGATTGGCAGAGCATAAACCAGCGGCGTTATGAATTCCGGCACATCTGGCAGAACGATTGTCGCCATCGTATCGATGCTAGCAGATGCAGCACCCTTCTTATCGGTGATGAGAATGATACGACCACCGCGTGCAGCCACTTCCTGCATATTGGAAACGGTCTTCTCATAAAGACGATCAGAAGGTGCAATGACAATAACCGGCATGGTCTCGTCAATGAGCGCAATCGGGCCGTGCTTGAGTTCACCAGCCGCATAGCCTTCAGCGTGGATATAGGAAATTTCCTTGAGCTTCAGCGCGCCTTCCATAGCCAGCGGGAAGGATGTTCCGCGACCAAGATAAAGCACATGATTAACCTTGGAAAGTTCATGGCAGACTGCTGCAATCTGGTCTTCAAGCTTAAGAACCTGATTGATGAAACGCGGAGCTTCAGAAAGCTGACGCACCAGTTCCTGCTCACGCTTGTCATCAATCGCACCGCGTGCTTTTGCAGCAGCAATAACAAGCGATGCCATCGTGGAAAGCTGGCAGGTGAATGCCTTGGTCGATGCAACACCAATTTCAGGGCCAGCAAGCGTTGGGAAAACGGCATCCGATTCACGCGCAATAGTCGAGCCCGTGACATTGACCACAGAAGCAATCTTCAGGCCCTGTGACTTACAATAACGCAGCGAAGCAAGCGTATCAGCCGTTTCACCAGACTGCGAAACGAACATTGCGAGCGAGTCTTTTGAAAGCGGCATTTCGCGATAGCGGAATTCCGAAGCGATATCGCTGTCGACTGGCAAACGTGCGATCTGCTCAAACCAGTATTTTCCAACCGAAGCTGCATAAAACGCTGTGCCGCAGGCAGAAATCGTCAAACGATCAATCTTGCTGAAATCAATACTGACTGCTTCCTGACGCACTTTGCCAGTGGTGAAGTCGAGATAATTGGCGAGCGTATGCGAAATAACTTCCGGCTGCTCGAACATCTCTTTCTGCATGAAGTGGCGATGGTTGCCCTTCGAGACCAGCATATTGGCCGTCTGCGACTTCTGGATTGCGCGCTCAACCTCCACATTGTTCTCGTCATAGACGGTCACGCCCTTGCGGGTCAGCACGGCCCAATCGCCATCTTCGAGATAGGCAATGGTGTCGGTGAACGGCGAGAGCGCGATAGCGTCAGAGCCAAGGAACATTTCGCCGTCGCCATAGCCAACGGCCAATGGTGGTCCCTGACGCGCACCAATCAGGGTTTCTTCGTCGCCTTCAAACAGGAAAGCGAGCGCAAAAGCGCCCTGTAACAAAGGCAGGCAATCGCGCACAGCTTCAACCGGCGATTTGCCCTTATTCAGTTCGCGCGTCACGAGATGCGCAACTGCCTCAGTATCGGTTTCTGTCTCGAACTTGTAACCTTCAGCAGAAAGCATAGCCCGCAGTTCAGCAAAGTTTTCAATGATACCGTTGTGCACAACGGCCAGACGTGACGTGATATGAGGATGCGCATTACGCTCAACCGGTTTACCGTGTGTGGCCCAACGCGTATGGCCGATGCCAATCACGCCAGGAAGCGGCTCACCTGCAAGGCGCTTTTCCAGATTGACCAGTTTGCCTTCCGCGCGACGGCGATCAAGCTTTCCATCCAGCAGCGTAGCAATACCAGCGGAATCATAGCCGCGATATTCAAGCCGCTTCAGCGCATCAACCAGACGCGGTGCAACTTCGTCATTGCCGATGATGCCGATAATTCCACACATAGAGTGCTCCAAATCCAAGATTCACGCATATAGCTGCGATTTAAAACTTATAAAGCAGAACGGCAACCCAAAGGATTGCCGCTATTGTCATCCAATAGTCTTTTATTTCTTCGCCGTTTTAGCCGCTTTGATGGCAGCGTACTTCTCACGCAGCAGCTTTCCACGACCTTCTTTCGTTTCCTGGCGCGCACGACCAAAAGCCAAAGCGTCGGCAGGAACGTCATCTGTGATCGTGCTACCCGAAGCAATATAAGCATTGTTGCCAATTGATACCGGCGCAACAAGCGAGCTATTTGAACCGATAAACGCGTTTTCACCGATCACGGTCTTGTATTTGTTATAGCCATCGTAATTGCAGGTAATCGTGCCTGCACCGATATTGCTCGACGCACCAACCATCGCATCACCAATATAGGTAAGATGGTTGATCTTGGCGCCCTTGCCGACTTCTGCGTTTTTCACTTCGCAGAAATTGCCGACTTTTGACTTTTCACCAAGATTTGCACCCGGACGCAAACGCGCAAACGGCCCAATCTCAGCATTCAAACCGATCTTTGCGCCTTCAATATGCGAAAAAGCATGGATCATCGCGCCCGATGCGACATGAACTTTCGGGCCGAAAAACACATTCGGTTCGATAACAACATCTGCTTCGACCAGCGTGTCATGCGAGAAAAAGACAGTTTCAGGCGCAATCAGCGTCACACCTGCCAGCATCATCTCCTGACGCTTGCGGTTCTGCCAGATGTTTTCCGCAACAGAAAGCTCTGCGCGATTGTTGATGCCAATCACATTATCGACCGGCACTTCAATCGCCACGACGTTCAAACCTTTGCCATGTGCAAGGCCAACGATGTCAGTGAGATAATATTCGCCCTTGGCGTTTTTGTTATCAACCGCATCGAGCAATGCAAGCGCATGATCGCCGCGAACGGCCATCAGTCCGCCATTGCAGAAGCCAATTTTCTTCTGCTCGTCGGTCGCTTCTTTTTCCTCGATGATTGCGGTGAGCTTGCCGCCTTCTTCGATCAAGCGACCATAGCCATGCGAGCTTTCAGGGCGGAATCCGATAACGACAACATCTGCGCCGTCCACAAGCTTATTGCGTGCGGCCTGCAAAGAATGCGCTTCAATCAGCGGCGTATCGCCAAAGACAATCAGCAAATCATCATACCCGCGTTCAATCGCTTCGCGGGCCGCCAGAACAGCGTGCGCCGTACCAAGCCGTTCTTTCTGCTCGAACGCAGAAACAGCATCGGCAACTTTTTCGACAGCTCCGCGCACTTCATCCGCTCCGCGTCCGACAACCAGCGCTACGTCGCTCTTACCGGTTCCCTGCACGGCTTTGACCACATGAGAGACCAGCGGCAGGCCTGCCACCTGATGCAGAACTTTTGGCAGGTTCGACTTCATGCGTGTGCCTTCGCCAGCGGCAAGCACGATGGAAAGGCAGGTACGGTCTGTCATGGTATCGTCCAGAATGATTGATGGCTTCTCTGCTCAATAGCATCAAAGCGTATATGGAAGCTTACAGCGCGTTATCCAAGTCTGCCCAATGCGGGGAAGGTTTCAAGCAGCCAGAACGAGAAAGACTGCATTCCGCCTGTTAAGAAAAGGACACCAGCCGCGATTAAAAGAACGCCCATCGCTTTCTCGACTTTGCCAAGATGCACACGGAAGCGCGACAAAAACCGCATGAATGCGCCAGAAAAAAGAGCGGCAATCAAAAACGGAATACCAAGGCCGAGTGAGTAGACTGCCAGCAGTGCTGCGCCCTCGCCGACGGTACTACTGCCACCTGCTAGAGTGAGGATCGGGCCTAGTACCGGACCGATGCATGGTGTCCAGCCAAAGGCAAAGGCCAGACCCATAACGTATGCGCCCAGCGGCGTTGCAGGTGCGCTGCGTGCCTGAAAGCGCGCTTCTCGCGACAGGAATGAAAAGCGAAGAACACCGAGGAAGTTAAGGCCCATCAGTATAATGACAACGCCTGCAACCATTGCGATTTCCTGCTGCCACATGCGCAGGAATGCACCAATCGATGATGCACCAGCACCAAGCGCAACAAAAACAGTGGTGAAGCCGAGAACAAAGCAAATGGCAGCAAACGCAAGCGAGCGGCGCTGGCTCGGGGCCGCGGCGGCTCGCGCTTCTTTTTCAGCGCGAAAATCTTCAACGCTCACCCCTGCCATATAACAAAGATATGGCGGAACCAGCGGCAAAACACAGGGCGAAAGAAATGACAGTGCACCTGCCCCGGCCGCCGTTAAATAAGAAACACTAAGCACTAAAACCTCTTTATATCAGACCGGATGTTTGTTATCTCAAACATACAAACAGCTCTAGTCATTTGTTTTTGAACAAAGTCCGGCAGGGTTTATAAAAATCTCTCAATTTATCTAAAAACTTTTGTACTCACGCTAATTCATTCAGCCCTATAGACCAACTTCGGCATTAGTTTGAATATTTTCAATGCGGCATCTCGTTCGAACACAAGTTCGCCCTAAATCAGGATCATTTGCCAGATTTTAGATTGCTCCAGACTGGACAACGCTCCGATGAGCTTAATTGACGATGAAGAACCTTCTTTAACACCGCCACCCGCCAAAAGATCTTTCGCGTGGCTAAGACGTTACCAACACTTTCTGTTTCCGATAGCTGGCATCGCAATCGCGCTGCTCGCAATCTATGTTCTTGGTAATCTGCTTCAGAACACGTCGCGTAAAGAAACACTTGATGCATTCCATGAAATGCCATGGACCATCATCGGCCTCGCGGTCCTGTTTACGATGCTCAGCTATGCAGCAGTCGCCCTTTACGACGTCGTTGCAGTGGACACCATTGCCCCAAATCAGATTCCGCGCCGCATTGCTGCCGTCGCGGGTGCTGCAGGCTATGCGATATCTAATGCTATCGGCTTTTCGCTGCTGACGGGCGGTGCACTTCGTTACCGTATTTATGCAGCCGAAGGTATTAGCCTTGCTGACATTGGCAAGATCGTTGGCACTTCATGGTTTGCAATCTGGTTTGCGCTCATCATCATGGTGGGCGCAGCCCTCCTGATTGATCCGCAGGATGTTCCGTGGATTTCGACCATTGATGCCCGTATTGATATCGTCGCGGGAGTTATTATTCTCGCTGGCATCGCCTGGCTGATCTACTGGCTTTCCCATGGACAACGTACGTTGCGCATCGGATCGCTTAGTCTGCGCTTGCCAAATTCAAAGGGCGCGATCACACAAATCCTTGCTGGCCTTGTCGACGTTGGTGCAGCAGCCGCAACGCTTTACGTTCTGATGCCACAGGACGCCGTGCCAAGCTTTGCAGTCTTCTCACTCGTCTATGTGATTGCGATTGTTCTTGGTATTGCGAGCCATGCTCCGGGTGGCCTTGGTGCCTTTGAAGCGACCATCATCGCCGGTTTGGGCATTGGCGATAATCCGCAGGCGATTGCCGGTTTGCTGGCCTATCGGGTCATCTACACGGTCATGCCGCTTGTGGTCTCGACAATTGGCCTGCTCATCTGGGAAGCTATGCGCCGCAGGCAAATGCTTGGGCGGCAAGCCAAGTTTGCCAAGCGCCTTGTCGAGCCGCTGATACCGGGGCTTTCCGCCAGCATCATCTTCCTTGGCGGCATTATACTGCTTGTTTCGGGCGCAACACCCGATATGCGCTATCGCGTCAAAATCTTGTCAGGCGTTGTTCCAGAGTTTTTTGTCGAGACTTCTCACCTTGCGGCAAGTCTTGTTGGCGTCGCTCTGCTCATCGTCGCGCGTGGCTTGTTCAAACGGCTGGAGCGCGCATGGATTGCGGCCATCGTCCTTCTGCTGTTTGGTGCCGTTTTCTCAATTGCAAAAGGTCTCGACTGGGAAGAAGCAAGCATTCTTTGTGTCTTCGCACTTGCTCTATGGGGGTTCCGGGATTCCTTCTATCGGCGTCCGATTTCCGGTCCCTTTGAACTGAGCTGGAGTTGGGTTGCCTCGGTCGGAACGACAGTGATCGTCTCGACATGGCTCGGCTTTTTTGTTTATCGCCATGTCGAATATTCCAACAATCTATGGTGGGATTTCGCGTGGAACGATAACGCGCCGCGCTTTTTGCGCGCAACGGTTCTGGTCTTCGCGGTTGTCGCAGCATTTGGTCTGCACTCCATCATCAACCGTCATAGCCAACGTAAGCGCAAACGCGATTATTCAATCCCCGACGCCGTTCCAACGCTCGTTGCGCAATGCCCGCACACCGATGCGGCACTCGCTATGTTGGGTGACAAGCAATTTTTGTTGGCACCAGATGACAGCGCCTTCATCATGTATGCACAATCCGGTGGAAGTCTGATTGCCTTGGGCGAACCGATAGGCACAGCGCAAAGCGGCAAAGACCTCGCATGGGCATTCCATAGTCTTGCCGACAAAATGGCGCTTCGCACAGTGTTTTACGGAGTTGGTCCGCAAAGCCTACCGCTATTTCTTGATATGGGGCTTGTCGCCCTGAAGCTTGGCGAAGTTGCACGTGTGAACCTTGCAGACTTTTCTCTGGAAGGTCCACGCAGGCAACCTTTCCGTTATGCGGATCGTAAGGTTGAAAAGGACGGCCTGACTTTTGAAGTCATCGACGTAAAAGATGTACCGCCACTTGTGCCACGCCTGCGCGAAATCTCTGACGCATGGCTGGACCATAAGTCTGGCAGCGAAAAAGGTTTCTCGCTAGGCTATTTCGACGATGATTATATGCAGCGTTTCGATGTTGCCGTTATCAAAAAAGACGGTGAAATTGTCGCCTTTGCCAATCTTTGGCGCGGAGCCGACAAATACGAAATCACCGTCGATCTCATGCGTTACATGCCGAACGTGCATAAGTTGCTGATGGACGCACTTTTTGCCAAACTGCTCATGTATAGCAAAGATCAGGGCTACAAATGGTTTAATCTGGGTGCTGCACCACTCTCGGGCCTAAACCGCAGCAGACTGGCGTCACGGTGGAACCGCTTCGGCTCGTTCATCTACCGGCGCGGCGCTGATCTTTATCACTTTGATGGCCTGAAAGCATTCAAGGAAAAATTCGATCCCGTCTGGACACCACATTATATGGTCTGTCCCGGCGGACTTGAAACACCGCGTGCGCTTATCGATGCAACAACCCTGATTAACGGCAGCCCTCTGGAGTTTATCCGCAAATGAAGAAGCGACGCATTCTTTTGACAGTCTTCGGATTGGCGCTGCTTGGTGCAGCAGGTGCTTATGCTGCGATGCATTCGGGCAAGATCGCTCGTTATTGGGCACAGTTCTTCAATGCTGACGAGCCGGTCATCCATGCCAGTGCCGAGCGGCTTTCAAACATTCCTGTCTACATGCCGAAAGGCGATCCAGTTGGGCTTTCGATTTTGCTGAGCGACGAAAACGGCATCGGTGATAATGAACGCAGCTATATGGATGCAATGCTTGCACGCAATATCATCGTGCTTCCGGTCGAACTCGGCCCGTGGCGGGCGGCACTCGATAAGGAAGACGGCGAGTGCAATTATCTCGACTCTGACTTTGAAGCCATTGCCAAAGAAGCCCTACGCGGACTGGATCTGGATGTCTATTTCCATCCAGTCGTAACCGGCATTGGACAGGGCGCTACAATCGCTTATGCCGCTGCATCCGACTCTCCAGATGCAACGATTGCTGGGGCAATTGCTCTCGACCCAACGCCAGCAAAAACCCGTCTGCCTTCTTGCACGGAAGAAGCTCATGCTGTCAAAGCACCGGGCGGTGGCTTCACTTATGAATATGATGCGAAAATGCCTGCATCCACACTTGTGATTGGTCCAGCAGGCTCGCCAGTCAACAATCCGTTGGAAGCACGACAGAAGAAAGTAGCCGTGTTGCAATCCGGGCCAGACTTCGCATCTCGTATGAAAATGGCCGTCGACAATGTGGTTGCCATGGCTGATCAGGATGCCAAAAACGAAGCTTTGCCCATTGTTGACTTGCCAGCGAAAGGCGGAAAAGCTGACATGGTTGCCGTATTTTACTCAGGCGATGGCGGCTGGCGCGATCTCGACAAATCCATTGGTGAATGGCTGCAAGCGAATGGCGTTCACGTTATCGGCGTCGATTCACTCCGCTACTTCTGGTCAGAACGAACGCCCGAAGAAATCGCGTGTGATACAACCGCAATGATCCAGAAAGCCGATCCAACAAATAAACTGCCGGTCACAGTTTTAGGTTATTCGTTTGGTGCGGATACATTCCCCTTCGCTTGGAAATATTTGGATCCAGCCATACAGGACCGCACGAAGATGATTGGCCTTTTAGGCGTCGAAACGACAACGACGTTTCAGGTTTCAATCGAAGGCTGGCTTGGAATGGATGGTGACAAAGATGTTGTACCAGCCATCTCAACCATCCCGCTTGATCGTGTCGTCTGTGTCTATGGTGAGGAAGAAGACGATACAGCTTGCACCGCACCAGAACTTAAAGGCGCAGATCTCATGAAACTCGCTGGCGGCCATCACTTCGATGAAAACTATGAACCAATTGCCGCTGCTCTTTATCAAAAAATGCGATCACATGCGGGCCTGCCACCACGTCCTGCAAGTTAAATAATGGGATCCGAGGTCTGACGATTCTTGTTGGGACTTACAGGGAAGATACTGTCGCTTCTCTAAAAGCTCGGCATCGTTTGGCTTCGGATAACCTCCATACCGTTTTATAGAACGCTATCCCGCATTTGTGCCGTTTGCTCCTGAACGCCTCGATATATTGAGGCGAGACGGACGAGCACTTATTAAAGCTAAGGAATCCATAAAATTAGAGTGAATGGAATTACCTACCTTCTCTAAAATAAAATTGCATTCTTCCTGGTTGGATGCATGATTTTAACTGTAATATTTTTGCTCAATCGAGCCTTAGTACGTGATTCAAAACCCCATTATCGGGCTTTCGCAGTTCACCCAAGAGCCTCTGACAGGCTTCCGTCAACGTGTACGTATTTAATTTTCACCTCGGGTTAGACGAAGCTTACATGCAATTTATTGGCGTATTTTAGCCACCACCACAATCAATTTTAATGTTTTTTGCAAAATTATTGCAAATGATTTGCAAAAGCGATTGAAATTAGGCTATTCGTACTTTATGCAAATGATAATTATTCGCATCTGAAACAAGGGCGCATCAAAACCACAACTCTCGCGCGCCACTTACGATCAATCATTTACAGGCTTGGCAATTTCCCCGAGGAGAAGGTAATGAACCGTCACTTAAACCGCAGCTTTCTTTCTATAATATCCATCAGCTTAGGTTTGCTTTTCACATCGGGGGCCGCGTTGGCGGCGGATAAATTCAAAGCCGTTACAACCTTCACAGTCATTGCTGATATAGCTCGGAATGTTGCTGGCGATGCCGCGACGGTTGAATCGATCACGAAGCCGGGCGCTGAAATCCACGAATATCAACCAACCCCCGGCGACCTCATCAAAGCACAAGGTGCTGACCTCATCCTTTGGAATGGGCTTAATCTCGAGCTCTGGTTTGAAAAATTCTTCTCACGCCTCAAGAAGGTTCCAAGTGTGGTGGTGAGCGACGGCGTTGTGCCGATGGGTATTACGGAAGGCCCTTACAGCGGTAAACCGAACCCACATGCGTGGATGTCTCCCACATCCGCCCTCATCTATGTTGACAATATCCGTGATGCATTCATCAAATACGACCCGGACAATGCTGAAACCTACAAAGCCAACGCCGAGAAATACAAAGCCGAAATCACTGCGACCATTGATCCAATCAAAGCCGAGTTCACAACTATTCCGGCCGACAAGCGCTGGCTTGTGACGAGTGAAGGCGCATTCTCCTACCTCGCCCGCGATTTTGATCTGAAAGAGCTTTATCTCTGGCCGATCAATGCCGACCAGCAGGGCACACCACAGCAGGTACGCAAAGTGATTGACGCCGTTCGCGCCAATAACATCACTGCCGTTTTCTCGGAAAGCACGGTTTCCGCCGCCCCTGCTGAACAGGTCGCAAGGGAAACTGGCGCGAAATATGGTGGTGTTCTCTATGTCGATTCACTTTCTGAAGCGGACGGTCCAGTTCCGACCTATATTGATCTTCTGAAAGTCACTTCGGACACGATCGCCAAAGGCCTCAAACAATGAATGTTCCAATAAATCATCACATTGAGGAACAGGCCGCGCTTAATCAAAGCGCGGCTCTGGGCTTGAGCGTAAAAAATGCGACTGTCACATATCGCAACGGTCATACAGCGCTGCGCAATGCCAGCTTTGAAATACCAACCGGGACGATCACTGCGCTTGTAGGTGTAAACGGCTCTGGAAAATCGACCATTTTTAAGGCCATTATGGGCTTTGTCCGTCTCGCGAAGGGCGACATTTCGATTCTCGGCCAGCCTGTTAAGCAGGCATTGAAAAAAAATCTGGTCGCTTATGTGCCGCAAAGCGAAGAGGTCGACTGGAATTTCCCTGTTTTGGTCGAAGATGTCGTCATGATGGGGCGTTACGGGCATATGGGCATGATGCGCATTGCACGTCGTGCCGATCACGAAGCGGTCGAAAAGGCCTTAAGCCGCGTCAACATGATTGATTTTCGCAAGCGGCAAATCGGTGAACTCTCTGGCGGGCAGAAGAAGCGCGTTTTTCTCGCTCGCGCGCTTGCTCAGGATGCGAAAGTCATCCTCCTTGATGAGCCTTTTACCGGGGTGGATGTTAAGACCGAGGAAGCAATCGTAACCCTTCTGCGCGGCCTTCGCGATGAAGGTCGGGTGATGTTGGTTTCGACGCATAATCTCGGCAGCGTACCTGAGTTCTGCGACCGCACCGTTCTCGTAAAGAATACCGTGCTTGCCTATGGCCCTACAGAAGAGATTTTCACGCAAGCGAACCTCGAAAAGGCTTTCGGAGGCGTCCTGCGCCACCTCATTCTTGATGAAAAGACCAGTCAGAATCGATCAGCTATTGGCGTGATAACAGACGATGAGCGCCCATTTGTGCTTTATGAGCATAAACAGGAAGGACAGAATTAATGTCCGTGCTGCTCGAACCGTTTTCTTATGGATATATGCTCAATGCCATGTGGGTTTCCGCCCTCGTCGGTGGAGTTTGTGCATTTCTGTCAGCCTATCTGATGCTTAAGGGTTGGTCGCTCATTGGTGACGCCCTCTCCCACTCCATCGTACCGGGAGTTGCTGGTGCTTATATGCTGGGTCTGCCATTTTCTATCGGGGCGTTCTTTTCCGGCGGACTTGCTGCAGCTGCAATGCTGTTTCTCAATCAGCGCACGAAGCTCAAAGAAGACGCGATTATCGGGCTGATCTTCACGGCCTTCTTCGGCCTTGGTCTGTTCATGATTTCGCTGCGGCCAACCTCAATCAGCATTCAGACAATCGTGCTGGGCAACATTCTGGCGATCACGCCCGGCGATATTCTGCAATTGGCCATCATTGGCTTTGTGTCGCTCGCGCTGCTTTTGCTGAAATGGAAAGACCTGATGGTGGTGTTTTTTGATGAAAGCCATGCACGGTCCATTGGGTTGAAACCAACAGCGCTGAAAATCATGTTCTTCACACTGCTTTCGGCCTCAACCGTTGCTGCAATGCAGACCGTGGGCGCATTTCTCGTCATCTGCATGGTCGTAACGCCGGGCGCGACTGCGTACTTGCTCACAGACCGCTTTTCACGGCTTTTGTGGATTGCTGTACTCATTGGCGCATCGACGAGCTTCATCGGTGCATACATCAGCTACTTCATGGACGGTGCCACAGGCGGCATCATTGTTGTGTTGCAAACGCTAGTGTTTCTTACCGTGTTTTTTCTCGCACCCAAGCATGGCATGCTCGCGGCCCGAAGACGTGCGGCCGAAGCATTGCAGGAGGTTGAGCTATGAGCTTTCCTGAAATGCTTTTGATGCCATTTCAATTTGATTTCATGGCCTATGCGCTGATTGCTTCGGTGCTTATCGCCATTCCAACCGCCCTGCTCTCCTGCTTTCTAGTGCTCAAGGGTTGGTCGCTAATGGGCGATGCCATCAGCCATGCAGTGCTGCCGGGCGTTGTGATTGCCTATATGATTGGGCTACCGTTTGGAATTGGAGCCTTTGTTGCCGGTATGGTTTGTGCACTGGCTACAGGTTTTCTCAAAGAAAACAGCCGCATCAAGCAAGATACTGTCATGGGAATCGTCTTCTCAGGCATGTTTGGGCTTGGGCTTGTGCTTTATGTTTCTGTGCGCGCAGAAGTTCATCTGGATCACATCCTGTTTGGAGACATTCTGGGCATCAACACAGGCGATCTTATCGAGACCGCAATCATCGCCGCTTTGACTGCCGGTATTTTGATAGTCAAATGGCGCGACTTTCTGCTTCATGCATTTGATCCGGCGCAAGCACGTGCAGTTGGTTTGCCGGTACGACTTCTGCATTATGGATTGCTCTGCCTGATTTCGCTCACCATTGTCGGTGTGCTGAAAGCCGTTGGAATCATCCTCGCAATCGCCATGCTGATCGCGCCGGGAGCAATTGCATTCCTGCTCACGCGCCGGTTCAGCAGCATGATGATTGTTGCTGTTATTGTTGCGGTGTTCTCGTCGTTCATGGGCGTTTATCTGTCATTCTTCATCGACAGTGCACCAGCACCAACAATCGTTCTGCTCATGACAGCGATCTTCATCGCTGCCTTTCTGTTTTCATCATGGCGCACAGCAAAAGCAGAAGCACTGCATGAGACTGAAAGTGCTTGATTAATTTACCAAGTAAGCTGTCCTTTCGTGTCGGATCAGCTTGCGTGCAGCGTGGGCAGCTTTGCAAAGCTGTCCACGTTTTTGCACAGCTGCGCAGCATCAGTCATATGGCTGTTATAAATCCTCGATAGATAACGACGTCAACAGGCAGCACATAAAAACTGCTCCCGAATTTTCAGCGCATTAAAATTGTTGCTTGTCGAGGTAAAATAAAAATGCTTCAATCCCAATTGCACGGCTGTGCAGAAAAAATAAAACCGGCCGTCGATCCTGGGGAGGATACGCAAATGCCTGCGTTTTTGGAGGTAGCGGATGCGCGCGTTCGCTATGGCAACAATGAGATTCTTAAAGGTGTAGACCTTTCGGTCAAGAAGGGTGAGTTCGTCGCACTGCTCGGATCATCGGGCTGTGGCAAGACCACTTTGCTGCGTGCAATTGCCGGCTTTAATACACCAAGCGAAGGCGCAATCCGCGTCGGCGGTAAAGATGTCACTCGCCTGCCACCTGATAAGCGCGGCATGGCCTTGGTGTTCCAGTCCTATGCGCTCTGGCCACATATGACAGTCGCGCAAAACATCGGATACGGACTGCGCATTCGCGGCACAGCGAAAGATACAATCCGCAGCAAAACTCAGGAAGTTGCTCGCCTTCTAGGGCTTGATGCACTGCTTGATCGTAAGCCAACCGCCCTGTCCGGTGGCCAGCGCCAGCGCGTCGCCCTTGGACGTGCGCTTGCAATTGAACCGGATATATTGCTGCTGGATGAACCGCTATCCAATCTTGATGCACGCATTCGCTTGTCCGTTCGTCACGAAATCAGTGCGTTGCAGCGCCGCTTGGGTATCACTGCTGTGCATGTGACCCATGACCGAGAAGAAGCCATGGTCATGGCTGATCGCATCGTGATCCTCAACAATGGTGAAGTTGCTCAGGCGGGAGCACCTGAAGAAGTCTATAATCATCCAGCATCTGATTTTGTTGCGGCATTTATGGGTGCTG
This sequence comes from Ochrobactrum sp. MYb379, assembly GCF_037479515.1. Lineage (NCBI taxonomy): Bacteria > Pseudomonadati > Pseudomonadota > Alphaproteobacteria > Hyphomicrobiales > Brucellaceae > Ochrobactrum > Ochrobactrum sp. MYb379. The sequence continues at coordinate 89,467 of NZ_JBBGYW010000009.1, read as the reverse complement.
AAAACAACGTTGAATTGCCAATAAGCGTCACGGCTGATCGAATTGAAATTGCAGCCGGACCGCACAACAAAGCAAGCACGATACCAGCCGGTCGTCGCAATCTTTCAGACGGTATCGCCACTGCCCGCTTTCGTAGCGAAGCTGCCAAACTGACCAATCCTGGATCACCCAATTCTGGCACGACACCTGAACTCATTCTGACAGGAACAGTCGATCAAACCAGCTATCCCGGCGGTCTTTGGCGTCACATGGTGAATGTCGGCGGCAAACATCTCTTGGTCGATACGCACGAAAGCCACCAGCCCGGATCTCAGGTTGAAATACGCATTCCAGAGCAGTCACTTTTCCTGTTCGACAAGTGATCTGACCGATAAAAATGGCCTCATATTTTGATGCACACCTGTGCATTTGAATACAAGCCATTCGTAGCTGTCATACCAGATCAACACAGAATTGCGGGCCGTAAAACGCCCGCAACCGCTCAAAAATTCCCGATCACGCATCAACTGATACACAACATTTAACCGGCGAAACCTTCCGCTAAGCGGATAAAATGCAGGATTTATTCGATGAAAACGATCCTTAAAACAGCTCTCATTCTTGGCCTCACGGCGTCACCAGCGGCAGCGCAAGAACTGACCGTTCTAACCGCTGGCGATCAAAACATGGTCGATTATGTAAACGAATATCTCGGTCCATTGTTCGAAAAAGAAAATCCGGGCACAACGGTTCGTGTTGTCGGCACAGGTCCGGGCGATGCTGGTTCACAGAAGATTCTCGAACGCTTCGAAGCACAGTCCAAAGCTGGCGTAGATAAGTGGGACGCTGACGTTGCAGTCGTTCATGAGAAATTCGCTGGCCCAATGGTCGAAAAGAAGTTTCTTGAAAACTATCGTGGCAAGATCGACAGCGGCAAGCTGGTAACCCGAGACAATGCCAAAATGGCGCTCGGCACCAATGTTGACGGCTATGTTATGCCAATGTTCAACAGCCAGACGGCACTTGCCTACAACCCGGCTCTCGTTGCCAACCCGCCAAAGAGCTATGACGAGCTGGTCACGTGGGCCAAGGAAAATCCGAAGCAGTTCGGCTATAACGGCATCAAGGGCGGCGCATCAGGTGTGAGCTTCGTTATGGGCTGGATCTATGCTTACGGCGGCGATTCCGAAAAGCTGATGAAAGGCCCGTTTGAAGAAGGTGAAGCGAAGAGTTGGGACAAGGCTTTCGCCTCGCTCAAGGATTTCACCACCAATGCAACTTTGACGCCGGGCAATGCTGGAACACTCGACATGCTAAGCCGTGGCGAAATCGCCATGGGCCCGGTCTGGGTTGATATGTTCTATTCTTGGAAGGCTAACGGCCAGCTCCCACCAGAAATGAAGCTCATTCTGCCTTCGCCGGGCATGCCTGGCCAGCCGATGCATTATGTCATTCCTGAAAAGAGCGCCAATAAGGAACTCGCTGAGAAGTTTGTAGCGCTTGCAACCAGCCCAAAAGTTCAGGCTGAAGGCATCGTAGAACGCTTCAACTGGTATCCGGGCATCGATGCCGACCACGTCAAGGCAGAACTCAATGCTGATACGTGGAACAAGCTCTTCACCGATATTTCACCAGAAGAACTAGCCAACTACGGCAAGCCTTTCCCTATCGCTCCATACAACAAGGCGATCCTGGAAGCTTACGAGCGTCAGGTCGGCAACTAACATAGGATTAAGCCGGGTGCGTCAGCGCGCACCCGGTCCCCTCACCTGAATTAAGGAATATCTATGTCGCAGAGAATGACGGGTTTTCTGCTGGTCGCACCCGCACTGGCAATCGTGTTGTTTCTGTTCATCGTGCCGCTGTTTGGCGCGATAACTGGTGCATTTCACGTTGGCGAAGATTGGGGCTTCGGCAATTTCACCAAAGCTTTCGAGCTTTATTCCAGCGACATGCTATTCACGCTTGTAATCGTCACACTTTCCTCAGCACTCATTGCGCTGTTCGCAATCGCGATCGGTGGCTATCTGACACTCGGGTCTAATCAGCGCGCAGTCACTGTGCTTCGCTGGCTTTATCGTTGGCCGCTGTTCATTCCTTTCATTGTTGTTGGCCAGATATTGCGCACTTTTCTTGCAAAAAACGGCCTTATGAATAGCCTTTTGATCGAGAGCGGTGTTCTCACACCCCTTCAAGCGATGAGCTTTCTCGACTGGCGCGGCATTGTCATTGCGTTTGTCTGGAAACAGACCCCGTTCGTTACGTTATTGCTTGCTGGCGCAATGGCATCGATTGATCGCAGCACGATTGAATCAGCACGCAATCTTGGTGCTGGGCGGCTGCGCATCCTCATTGAAATCGTGCTTCCACAAGTACGTCCGACGTTGCTTGTTGGTCTGATACTGAGCTTCGTCACAATGATGTCAGTGCTTTCTGTGCCGCTGATGATAAATGCCCAATCGCCAACCATGATCACCGCAAATATGGCGTTCCGCATCAATGCCTATGGCGATTACGGCGTTGCCAATGCGCTTGGCACGATCTCGCTCCTGATGACCAGTCTGGTTGCATGGGTTTATCTGCGCCAAACCATGAAGGAGCATGGCTAATGAGCAACATCTTTGACTGGCGCTGGATACCGCGCGGCATCGTGCTTGGTTTGCTGGCGTTTGCAATCTTTGGACCACTGGCGAACCTTCTTCTCTGGGCTGTGGCTGAACGCTGGTATTTCCCGCATACGCTGCCCATTCAATATGGTTTTTCTTTCTGGGCGAATGTATTTTCACCGCGTGGAAACGCGCTGTCTTCGCTTGCCACAAGCGTTATCATCGCAAGCCTGACGGTGGTTGTTTCGCTCGGCCTTGCCATTCCTGCTGGCTATGCACTGGCACGCCTGAAACTGCCATTTCGTGGGCTGGTGTTGCTTATCCTGCTTATCCCGCAGGCATTTCCGAACCTCCCAATCTACGTCAATATCGCGCAGATGTTCTATTCACTACGTTTGAACGGCACGATTACGGGCGTTGTTTTGGTGCATGTAACACATGGTCTGGTCTATGCAGTGTGGATCGCAACAGCCGCTTTCTCCGCGATTGATCGCGAACTGGAAGAGGCCGCACGCTCTATGGGCGCTTCTGCCATTAAGACCTTCATCCACATCACATTGCCAATCGCAGCACCGGGCCTGCTTGCAAGCGCAATCTTTGTGTTCCTTGAATCACTGGATGAATTTACCGGCACCTATTTTGTGGGCGCACCTGACATTACAACATTGCCGCTGATGCTCTATACAGCAAGCTCAGGTGGCAACTATCAGATCGCGTCGATCAGTGCATTGATCCTGCTGGTGCCGTCCATTGTGTTCATGTTTGTTGTCGAGCGCTTCTTGCGTGCAGACGTCCTCTCGAAAGTGGGTCGATAATTATGGCCGACAAAGATCGTTTTCAGGAAGAGCTTCCCGAAAACCAACCGCGCTTTATCAGTGCGCACGAAGTTGCTGTAGAGGCTGGCGTATCTCGCTCGGCGGTTTCGCGCACGTTCACTCCCGGCGCAAGCGTTTCGCCCAATACTCGCGAAAAAGTGCTGAAAGCAGCGGAAAAGCTCGGCTATCAGGTCAACGACCTTGCACGGGGATTGCTTGCCAACCGTAGCCGCATTGTCGGCATGATCGCAGCAGATCCAGCAAGCCCCTTCCGCTCGCGGCAGATCGCTGCTCTGTCTCGCCGTTTAACGGCACGTGGTAGCGTTCCCGTTCTTATCCCGACCGGACAACATGGTGAAAACCTCTCTGCTGCACACCAGACTTTGCTGCGCTATCGAGCCGAAGCAACTGTCGTTCTCTCTGGTATGCCTTCATCTTCCTTCGTTGAACTGGCACAGCGCAACGGGCAAACTCTGATCGTCGTCGGACGTAACGAAGACGGTCCAGACCACATTCGCATCAACAATAAACAGGCAGCCGAAACAGCGGTCGATGTTTTTGCCGCTCGCGGCATGAAACGGCTGGGACTTGTGACGTCGAATGTGCGCAGTCCCAATCTATTGGAACGCGAAGAGGCCTATATAGCGCGGGCCAAAAGCTTTGGCCTTGATGTCAGCGTACAACGTGGCGAACTCACGGACTATGATGGCGGCTTTGCTGCTGCTTCTCTTTTGCTGAGCGAGCGGGATCGTGTTGAAGCGGTGTTCTGCGTCAATGATCTGATGGCTTTTGGGCTGATCGATTGCGCGCGCGATGTCTTCAATCTCTCGATACCTGACGATCTGTCCGTCATCGGCTTTGATAATGTCACCGAAGCGCGCTGGGGTGCTTACCGCCTCACAACATTTGATCAGAATGCCGAGCGTCTCTCCGCGGAAATTATCCGAATGCTCGATGAGCGGCAAAGCGCGCCCAATGCACCACCGCAGATGGTGATGATCGACACGCCCTTAATTTTGCGTGGAAGCGTTCGCCCACTAAAAACTGAGAACCCAACGAACGGAAGCAAGTTCTGAATGTCCGATCATTCTATCTGGCTGCGGCCTGCTCATGACGATCTTATTTTTCTTGATAGCATCGTCAGTGATTTGGGTGGACGCTTTAATTCGCCGATATTTGAGCCGCATGCAACGCTGGTGCCAGATATGAAGCGGTCAGCAGAAGACCTTCTGCCACAAGTGTTGAGTCTCGCAATAACCCGCAAACCGCTTGAACTACTGATCGAAGACGTCACGGGAAGCGACGCTTATTTTCGCTCTCTCTATGCTGCACTTGAAAAAGCACATGCACTAATGCGCCTGAAGCAGGATTCTCTTGAAATCTCCAGCGAAGCCAGCTTGCAGAGCTTTATGCCGCATGTCTCGCTGGCTTATGGCGTTGAGGAAACAACCCTCAAACAAATGGAAATCGATCGGCTTAAAAAAGAGCTGTCCGGTCGAAAGCTTCGGTTCGACCGGCTTGTAATCGTAAGCTCCTCTAGTGATACGCCAATCGATCAATGGCATGTCAAACACGAGGTTTATCTAAAAGGCTAAGCCAGCCGCACATATAATATGCGGCTGGCTCTTAATCATCAAAGAGGGCGCGGGTAAGAGCGATAGACTTTTTCGATGTCTGCCAGAACGTCATCTGAAAGTGTTAGTTCACTCGAAGCAATGTCAATCTTGAGCTGCTCAACAGATGTTGCGCCAATAATCACGGACGCCATAAATGGCCGTGATACAGAGAAGGCAATTGCCATCTGTGCAATATCAAGACCATGCTTTTTAGCAACATCGATATAAGCGCGGATTGCCGGCTCAGAATAAGAGTTATCCCGCCACATGCCGCCATCCATCACAGATGCGCGTGAACCTTCAGGGACTTTTCCGTCAAGGTACTTGCCAGTCAGCACACCTGCTGCAAGCGTGGAATACGCAAGCAAACCAACATCTTCGAAAAGCGATACTTCTGCCATGTCGTGATCAAATTCACGCTGCAAAAGACCATACTCATTCTGGATCGATGCCATACGCGGCAGATTATGTTGTTCAGCAATCTTGAGCCACTGCATCGTGCCCCAAGCCGTTTCGTTGGAAAGGCCAACGTGACGGATTTTGCCTGCACGCACCGCATCTTCAAGACCAAGCAGAACATCATGGATTTGTTCACGTTCGGCTTTCGGATCAACATTGGATGGATTGAAATCCCAGCCCTGACCAAAGTGATAATGCGGGCGGGATGGCCAATGGATCTGATAAAGGTCGATATAGTCAGTCTGCAAACGCTTCAGGCTGTCATTAACGGCTTCAGCGACACTGGCACGGCTCGGCTTCGCGCCGCCGCGAATCCATTCCTGCCGGCCACCACCTGCAATTTTGCTGGCAAGGATAACGCGATCACGTTTGCCTGACTTTTTGAACCAGCTACCGATGTAGTTTTCCGTCTTGCCGTAGCTTTCCGGGCTCATCGGAATGGCATAGCCTTCAGCAGTATCGATAAAATTGACACCCGCATCGACAGCAAAATCAAGCTGCTCATGCGCGTCGTTTTCAGTATTCTGAACGCCCCAAGTCATGGTGCCGAGGCAGATATCAGTAACATTAAGGCCTGTGCGGCCCAAAGGTTTCATTTTCACGAGATTTTTCCGGATCGATTTGCCCGCAGAGCGCGGATGTGATGGGGGACAATTGATAACCCCGCTTTGTCACACCTGACAAGACCGCTCCTTAAAAATTGAAGATGATTATAGAAACCGATTTGCTGAATAAGGCGCTGGATCAGTAAATGTTTTCTCGCCTGTCATCATCTCAGCCAAAAGACGCCCAGTTGCCGGACCAAGCGTCAAACCATGATGCGCATGTCCAAAATCAAACCAGAGACCCTTATGGCGCGGCGCAGGACCAATCACCGGACGCATATCTGGCAGACATGGCCGCAAGCCAAGCCACGGCTTTGTTTCGACAGGCGCACCGAGCTGCGGCAGAAGGCGGCGCGCAACCTTCTCAGCACGTTTGAGTTGAATGAAATTAGCCGGAGCATCAGGCGAAGCAAATTCGATGCCTGTCGAAAGACGAACGCCCTGCACCATAGGCGCAAGCACATAGCCCGCCTCTTCATCAACCACGGTATGACCAAGCCGCTCGCCGTCCTGCATCTCAAAATGCATATGATGACCACGCTTAATACCAAGCGGAATTGCATAACCAAATTTCTGGAAAATCAGGCCCGATTGCGGACCAAGAGCTACTACCACTTCACGCGCAAAAGTGGGACCTTCCTCGGTCGTTACTTGCCACCCATTCGTGCTTTCCGAAAGTGTTGCCGCATCGCCATGAACAAACCGGCCACCATTTGATCGAAACAAATCCGCATAGGCCTGAACCAAACCGCCCGGATTGACGATGGTTTTGGGATCAAGCCAATGGATACCACCTGCAACATCACCCAACGTTGTTTCGCGCTGTTTCAGCGCCGGTGCATCAAGAACATCATAGGCCAGATTAAAGCGTTGCAACTGCGGCAAACGCTGAACTGCCGCCTGAAAAGCAATCTCACTGCGGAAAACTTCGATCCAGCCTTGCGAGCGCACGAGCCGTTCACAACCCGCCTGTGTAATCAGCGCATCATGCTCACGCACGCTCGCTTCAACCAGTGGCAACATCGCATCGGTTGCTATCTTGAGGCGCTCTGTTGATGATTCACGCCAATATTGGAACAGCCAGCGCGCAATGCGTGACACATAAAACGGATCGTAGCGCACATCGGAACGGCGGTTCATGCCATAACGCAGCAGCGTGCCAAATCCTTGCGGAAACGAATAAGGAATAACGCTGGAGCGCTCAATAAGCCCTGCATTTCCAAAGCTTGTGCCTTGTCCCGGCTCACCACGATCAATCAGCGTGACTGAACGGCCTCGCGCTTGCAAATGAAGTGCTGCCGAAACACCGACGATACCTGCGCCCAGAACGATGACATCTTGTTGCAGCATGGTATCCCCAACCCATTGCATGAAATGAAAGCGCGCACCGACTGTTTGTCAGTGCGCGCATTCATACATCAAACTAGCGTAACTTTTACAAGTCACTTATCTTCGATCAATAAATATCAAAGTCGAAATATTTCTTCACGATCGTTGCATAGGTGCCGTCGTCGCGAATTTTCTTGATGGCCACATTGAACTGCTCGCGCAGATCATTGTCACCCTGACGCACCGCAATAGCCGTGTCTGTCTGCGTACCGGGCACATCCCCAATCAGCTTGCAGCAATCCGCGCCATCAGCCTTGATCCAGTCAGAAATCGGAAACTTATCCGAAATCACTGCATCAAGGCGACCGCTTTTAAGATCGGCATTGGCTTCATCAGCAGTCGGATAGAGTTTAACGTCCGCACCAGCTTTGCCATAAACGTCTTCGGCATAAGTGCCCTGCGTGGTCGATCCCTGTGCGCCGATGCTCTTCCCCTTGAAAGCTTCTGCATCAAGCGACGTGATCGTGCTATCTTTTGGAACTGCCACGGAAAGCGGTGTGGAATAATATTTGTCGGTGAAGGAAACCTGCTTCTGGCGCTCTTCCGTCACACTCATTGATGCAATAACAGCATCAAACTTGTTGGTCTGGAGGCCCGGAATCATGCCGTCCCAGTCATTAGCGACAATCGTGCATTTCGCATCCATCGCCTTGCAAAGCGCATTGGCAATCTCAACGTCCAGCCCTTGCAATGTTCCATCAGCTGCAACGAAGTTGAATGGCGGATAAGCACCTTCCGTTGCAATCTTGATCTCCTTCCATTCCTTAGCCTGCGCTGGAAGTGCGGCTATAATGGAAGCAAAGCCTGCGAACAGGATAGATTTCAACATAATATTCCCCTTGACCGTTGTTATGGTTCTGTTTTGCAGGTTTCCCGCCCACAATATTATGGATCGAATGAAGCACTGAGCGCCGCCAGTTTCAAGTTAAACATTTGGCGACGCTCATAAATTCTATCAATAAATATCGAAGTCGAAATATTTCTGCCGGATCGTCTCGTAAGTACCGTTGTCACGGATCTTTTTAATCGCCGCATTGAACTGTTCACGCAGATCATCGTCGCCTTGACGCAGAGCGACCGAAATCTTGGTTTCCGAGCCCGGAATATCGCCAAGGAACTTGCAGCAATCAGCGCCCTGCTTTTTCAACCAATCTGCAGCCAAAAACTTATCAGCCGCAATCGCATCGACACGGCCGTTCTCAAGATCGGCATTGGCTTCGTCGGCAGTTGGGTAAAGCTTCACATCCGCGCCGGCCTTGCCATAGACATCATCGGCATAATTGCCCTGTGTCGTGCCAGCCTGAGCCCCGACTGTCTTGCCGTCAAATGCTGACGGTTCAAGCGAGGTAATGTCGGTGTCTTTCGGAACCACAACGGCCAGTGGCGTTGTGTAATAGCGTTCGGAGAAAGCAACCTGCTTTTCGCGCTCTGGCGTAATCGCCATCGAGGCAATAACGGCATCGAACTTGTTGGCCTGAAGACCCGGAATCATGCCGTCCCAATCATTGGCGACGATTTCACACTTGGCTTCCATTGCTTCGCAAAGCGCATTGGCAATATCGATGTCAAAGCCAATCAGCTTGCCGTCAGGCGACATGTAGTTGAAAGGCGGATAGGCGCCCTCACTGGCAATACGAATTTCTTTCCATTCCTTTGCCTGCACAGGCATGGCTAGAACAACGGAGGCCAGACCGGCCAGCAAAATTGTTTTAAACATCGCTTCCCTATTCCACTTTTAGTTTCGGGCCATTTGATTTCTCAGTCCGGATTGCCCGCAAAGCCGAACAAATTCAATTGCAACTTTGGTCATATTCAAACGCAAAATGACCCGCTGCGTGTAAAACGCAACGGGTCTTGATATGGCCTTAACGGTGCTTTCAGGCAACAAGACGCGTTGCGTGATCTTCCTGAGCATAGGCTTTGCCGAAGCGGTTTGCGAGGAATGCATCAAGCGTGATGTCTTCCTGACGAACAAAGCCCTTCTGCGCAATTTCACCCTTAGCAAGCATATCGAGCACAGCACAGATTGCCGAAGCAGTTGTGATCTGGATGCCAGAGCGAACGATCTTGCCAACCTGATTGGCGTAAACCTTGTTCGCATAGGTTTCCTGAACCAGACGGCCGTTCTTCATTCCCGAAACAGTAACGAAGATCACGATAACGTCCTGCAATGTGCTTGGCAGAGCATTCTCAAAAATGTCCTTGAGCACTTCACGACGATGACGCAGGCCAAGATCGTTCAGCAGCGCCTTCATAAGCGCTACGTGACCTGGGTAACGGATCGTGCGGTAGTTAAGCGTGCGGACCTTGCCTTCAAGCGTATCACAAAGCGTGCCTAGACCACCCGAAGTGTTGAAAGCCTCGTAGGTTACGCCGTCGAGCGAGAACTCTTCGCGCTCTTCAAGAGCCGGAACCTTGGTCAGCTGGCCGTTGACGATAGCTTCACATGGTTCGATATATTCGTTGATCAGGCCGTCGGTGCTCCATGTGAGATTGTAGTTAAGAGCATTCGATGGGAATTCTGGCAGAGCGCCAACGCGCATACGGACGTTTTCCAGTGTGTCAAAGCGCTTTGCGAGATCGTAAGCAACGATCGAAATAAAGCCTGGAGCCAGACCGCACTGTGGAATGAATGCAGTGTTTGCATCCTTCGCCAGTTCCATGACGCGCTTGGTGCTTGCAACGTCTTCGGTCAGATCAAGGTAATGCACGCCAGTCTTGGCTGCAGCTTCTGCGATCAGCGTGGTGAGCTGGAATGGAGCCGCGCTGAGAACTGCGAACTTACCGGCCAGAACAGCTTCAAGCGCCTTGGCGTCTGCAATGTCGAGCGCCTTCGTCTTAACTTCTGCACCAGTGTCCAGCGCATCAAGCTGTGCCTGCGAACGATCGATAACCGTTACAGCATAATCACCAGTCGAAGCCAGAAGATCGGCAATGGTCGCGCCAATTTTGCCCGCGCCTACAACAACGATCTCTTTCATGTTTATTCCCCTATAGGTCTGTTTGGGTAATGCAATTTCGATAGACAAAGAATCTCATATTTTTCGGCGAAAAGAAGCGTATAAACTGACGATTTCACGTTGTTTGTTTGTGCAATATGACGTACTTAATATGCATTATGACGACAAATGCCGACCTTGCCCTTATCGCACTGCTACGTGAAAACGCACGTGCATCCACTGCCGACCTCGCACGGAAGCTCAGTGTGTCACGCACGACCGTACAAAGCAGGCTGGAAAAGCTGGAAAAGCGGGGCGTAATTGAAGGCTATACCGTTCGAATCGCTCCAGAATTTGAGCGCGATCTGGTGCGCGCGCATGTGCTTGTAACGGCGCTACCGAAGTTTGCACCAAAGGTGGAAACGGCACTGCGCGGCATCATGGCTGTGCGTACATTGCATTCTGTCAGCGGTCATTTCGACATGATTGTGGTGGTTGAAGCGCCGTCGATTCAGGAATTGGATATTGTTCTCGACAAAATCGGTGCGCTCGAAGGCGTCGAACGCACCATGTCTTCGATCATTCTATCGACACGGATTGATCGCTAATCAGTCTTTCGAACTGCCTTCCCAACCGGCATAAAATACGCCCGGATGCCTTTCCATGAACTGCGTAACAGCATCAATTTCTTCCGGGTCAATCGACGTACTCACAAGGGTCGCGAGAATTTCGACCGTCTCAGCATTGCGATCAGAAATCTCCACATCGCCAACCGGATATTTCGCCTCTTCCAGCTTCTCAACGAGCAGCTCGCGCATTTCTTCCATCGCTTTGTGAGAAGCGATAACGCGAACTTCATAAGTTTGCTCAAGTGCCTGTTGATCGACCGGTATGCGATTGATGAGATTGACCAGCGGGCGAAGCAGCGTATTTCCCAGCAGAACAAAGACCGTCAAAAGAGCTGCTTCGGCCAGCATATCAGTGCCAGCACATGCGCCAACGGCTGCGGAACACCAGAGCGTCGCAGCCGTGTTAAGGCCGCGAACATTCATGCCCTCTTTCATGATGACACCGGCACCGAGGAACCCGACGCCCGAAACCACATAGGCGATAACCCGTAAAGCTTCCGCGTTGCCTGCAAGACGCGCTGCCAGATCAACAAAAGCAGCAGCGCCAAGTGCGACCAGCGCATTGGTTCGCAAGCCCGCCGTTCGCTGACGATACTGACGCTCAGCTCCGATCAATGTACCAAAAATGAAAGCGGCAGTGTAACTCACTGCCGTATCGAGAAACGGGAAAAAGTCGAAAGTATTCAAAAACTGCATATCAAAAACCCAATTTCTGCCAATGCGTTAGCAAATTAGATTAATGCAATTATGACGGTGAAGTCAGTCCACTCAGTTGCCAACAAATTCAAACTTATCGACATCGACCAAACCACGATCTGTGATCTTCAGATGCGGAATAACCGGCAAAGCAATGAAAGCCAATTGAAGAAACGGCTCTTCCAGCACGGATCCGAGTTCTTCCGCTGCATGACGCAGCGTGCGCAATTGTTCGCGTACTGTTTCATATGGCTCAGCACTCATCAATCCGGCTATTGGCAAAGGCATTTCGGCAAGAACTTTCCCATCGCGCACAACAACAAATCCGCCCTCGATTTCACCAAGACGATTTGCAGCAACAGCAATATCTTCGTCGGAAACGCCGACCACGCAGATGTTATGGCTATCGTGACTGACGGTTGACGCAATAGCTCCGGCTTTCAGGCCAAAACCATGCACAAAGCCCGTTGCGATATTGCCATTTTTGCCGTGGCGCTCGACGACTGCAATTTTCACGACATCGCGTTCAAGATCGGGTTCAACGCCATGCGGACCAACTTTAAGATCGAATTCTAAGCTTTCGGTGATGATCTTGCCGGGAATAATACCGATGGCACGGGTCTTGCCGCTGTTAGATTGCGACCGGAAATTCGTTGCACTGACCCTTTGCGCCTTAACGCTGTTACGACCAACTGCGGCAACCGTTTTGCGGGTTGCGAACAACTCTTCCGAAACCACCCTGCCCGCAGAAAGCACGATTTCTGCATGACAGCCTTCAAGACTATCAACGATCACGAGATCGGCGCGCTGCCCCGGCGCCACTAGGCCACGATCATGCATCCCAAACGCGCGCGCTGCCGAAACACTTGCCGCGCGATAAATCGCTAGCGGCTCAACGCCTCCAGCAATGGCTGTGCGGATCAGATAATCAAGATGGCCCTGATCTGCGATATCGAGCGGATTGCGATCATCGGTGCATAATGACAAGAATTGCGAATGTCGTTCAGTGATGATCGGCATTAGCGCATGCAGGTCTTTCGAGACCGATCCCTCACGCACGAGCACATGCATGCCTTTACGCATTTTCTCTAATGCTTCTTCGGCACTTGTCGCTTCATGCTCTGTACGAATACCCGCTGAAATATAGCCATTCAGGTCAAGCCCGCGCAGAAGAGGTGCGTGACCATCGATATGACGTCCCTGAAAGGCTTTGAGCTTCGCCATGCATGCAGGGTCTTTCGAAAGAACGCCGGGGAAATTCATAAACTCAGCGAGGCCAATTACCTTTGGATGATCGGCAAACGGCAAAAGATCGTCGATCAGAAGCTCCGCGCCCGATGTCTCCATATGCGTAGCTGGTACGCAGCTCGAAAGTTGCACACGAATATCCATGATCGTCTCAAGCGAGCTATCAAGGAAATATTTTAAACCTTCGGCGCCCAGCACATTGGCGATCTCATGCGGATCGCAAACGACAGTTGTAACACCCTGCGGGAGCACGCAACGATCAAACTCATGCGGTGTAATGTGTGATGATTCAATATGGAGATGCGTATCGATAAACCCCGGAACGACAATACGCCCGCTGATATCGATTTCCTGCTTGCCCTGATATGTACCGAACGTACCAACAATGCGATCACCGCAGATTGCAATATCGCTTTCAACCAGTTCACCAGTTACGAGATCGAAGAAGCGGCCACCTTTCAACACGATGTCTGCGGGTTCGCGACCGGCGCCCTGATCAATCATCTGTTCCAACATTGGCTCACTCCATTCAAATCATTTTCGGAATCAATTTCCCGAAAATAACACAATGAAGCAACTTCAACGCTGATATTCGATGACCCGGCTTCGGTTAAGAACCAATTCAAGCCTGTTTTCGTCCAGAAGATGCATGCAGATGCGTTTGCTCCAAGGCCCATCCTGCAGCGTAAACAAAGCCCGCCCATTACCCAAATCTTCAAGCGGCATGACCTGACGCGCCGGTCCTATACCCATAATAATGTGACCATTATCCACGGTGAGCGACGCGCCATAAAGCGATGCATTCCATTGTCCGTCAAATTCTTGACCGGCTGGTTTTGGATGTACTGGTCGGAATTCGCGCCTCACATGACCAATTTCACCTTGCAGAACATCACCACCCCACCGCAATTTCATCGGCGATGATGGAGATAAGGAAGAAGCCCAATCTTGCCCCACATCATAAAGCCTATCTTCCGCGCCAAGATAATTTGCTACGCCTTCACGCATTTCGAGCCAAAATGGTCCAGTGTCAGTGACGTACAATCCATCAGGGATGGCAGACGTCTTTTCGGGCAATGAAAGACCGTTCAGAGCCGCCATGCAATCACGTGCGATTGTATATGTATCGGCATCTTCGCGATTACAGACAACGACTATGCCGGTTTTATCAACCGGATCGAGCAAGAAATAGCTTTTATAGCCCGGATGCGAGCCGCCATGACCAATAAACCGCTTCCCGTCGATGTCATTCCAACGCAAACCAAGGCCATATCCTGTCGGACGACCGTCATTTAGAAAATGCTCAGCAGACAACGTCGAAAGCAATCCATTCAAAGCGCCATGACCGGCCAAAAGTGCCTGCGCCCATTTTGTGAGCGCCATGCCGCTACCAGCCACACTGCCAGATGCGGAAAGATGCAATCCCGCACTGCTTTGCTGCCATTTTCCGTTTGCTTTAAAGTAACCCGGAACAAGACCTTTCACAGGATCGGCCCACTCATTGGGGGCTTCCATACAGATATTAAGCGGGTGGCTTAATTCTGATCGCACAAAGTCTTTGAAAAAAATTCCCTTACGTTCGAATGCCGCTTCAATCAGTCTATAGCCTGTATTGGAATAAGATATTTCCGCACCAGCCGGAAAGTTAAGCCGCTCCAAACTGGCAAGGAACTCAATCAGGCTTGCTGCATTCGTATGCGAATATACGGATAGTCCCAACAGCGTCAGGCACTCGCGCGCATCCGGTAAACCACCCGTCATATCCAGCGCACGCGCGACGGTAACGTCAGCAAGCGGGCACTGCAATTCCGGCAAGTGGTCGCCGATCCGATCATTAAGACCAATCAAGTCGGAATGGCGCAACAGCATCGCGCAGAAAATATGCTTGGTGATCGAAGCATAGCGAACAACGGTATTCGCTGTAAAAGGAGTGCCCGTCGAAAGGCTCTCCAGCCCTCCGGCATAAGCGAATTTCACACCCTCAAGATCAAAACCAATGATGACGCCACCCGGCTCATCCTTGCTCCATGTCCTGGAATAATGCTTTGCAGACAACGAGGCTGCATTCCAGTCGGAATGGATGGGCATAAAAACTCCGTCAGGCATTCTCGGACGATGGACTGCCCGCATGTGAAAATTAGTGTTTATTTAAAGCCGCCGAGAAATGAGCCTAACATTACATTAGCAGCTTTGAAGAAAGCCACATAATTGGGATTCGACTGGTGGTGCAAGTCCATGAGTTTGCTGAATTTTTAATTGGGCTTTATAAGAGTGATAAATATTTTTGCTAAGACCTCAAAAACGGGTAGCTGATCCCAAAACCGAAATTGCAAACTCTATTGATGATCGGTTCGGACCACTATCCACATCTTCTGCACATAATTATCGTTTCTTTTTCGTTTTTTTTCCTTTCGCCAATTAACATTTTCGGTTTTATTCTATTAAGGGAGAGAAAAGTTGCCCTATAGCGAATTTGCAGTCATATAAGTGTAATAACCATAATGCAGGTATCGGAACCTTAAGAGTGGAACGAATCCGTTCTTGAAGTTCACGAAACCTCATTTCCGAGGAGGAAATATGCTTACCCGTCTGATCACAACTTCAGCGCTGACTGGCGCCCTTGCCCTAACCCTTGGTTCACAGGCTTTCGCACAGACAGAGCTAAGCTGGTGGCACGGCATGACCGGCGCAAACAACGAAATGGTCAATGAGCTTTCCAAAGAGTTCAACGAAAGCCAGAGCGAATACAAAATCGTTCCAGTCTATAAAGGCAGCTACCCAGAAACGTTGAATGCAGGCATTGCCGCGTTCCGTTCCAAGCAGCCACCGGCAATCATTCAGGTTTTTGATGCTGGTAGCGGTGTGATGATGGCTGCTGAAGGCGCCATGGTGCCGGCAGCGGAAGTGCTCGAAAAAGGTGGCTATAAGTTCGACAAGTCGCAATATCTGCCGGGCATTGTTGCATATTATTCAAAGCCAGACGGCACCATGCTGTCGTTCCCTTACAATTCCTCTTCGCCAATCCTTTATTACAACAAGGACGCTTTCAAGAAAGCTGGCCTTGACGAAAACAACCCACCAAAGACATGGCCGGAAGTTTTCGACGCTGCCAAAAAGATCAAGGCAAGCGGCGCTTCCCCTTGCGGCTTTACCTCGACATGGCTGACATGGATTCAGACTGAAAACTTCTCCGCATGGAACAATGTTTCCTACGGAACCAATGAAAATGGTCTCGGCGGCACCAATGTTGAGCTTAAAATCAACGAACCGCTTTTTGTTGAACATTTTCAGGCTATTGCTGACCTCGCTAAAGACGGTACCTTCCGTTATGGCGGTCGTACTTCGGAAGCCAAGCAGCTCTTCACCTCTGGCGAATGCGCGATCCTGACTGAATCGTCAGGCGGTCTTGGCGACATCATCAAGTCTGGCATGAATTACGGTATCGGCCAGCTTCCTTATTACGAAGGTCATGGCCCACAGAACACCATTCCAGGCGGCGCAAGCCTCTGGGTGTTTGCTGGCCTCAGCGATGACCAGTACAAGGGTATTGCACAGTTCTTCAACTTCCTTTCGCAGACCAACATCCAGCAGAAGCTGCATGAAAAGTCAGGCTATCTGCCTGTGACGATGGCTGCTTATGAAGCAACGAAGAACTCGGACTTCTATGAAAAGAACCCGGGCCGTGAAACGCCAATCCTTCAGATGATGGGCAAAGCGCCAACCGAAAACTCAAAGGGCGTTCGCCTCGTCAACCTGCCGCAAGTTCGTGATATTCTGAACGAAGAATATGAAGCGATGCTTGGCGGTAAGCAGGATGCAAAAACTGCTCTCGACAATGCTGTTAAGCGTGCAAACGACGCGATTGCAGCCGCACAATAATCTGATGAACTAGAGCGTGCCGCCTGACCTCAAAGGGTTTGGCGGCATTGCTATCCGCAAGGAAACTCCCCGTGCAAAATGTTACGTTTCCAAACAAAATCTTACCCTATTTGCTGCTGGCCCCGCAGATCATATTGACTGTGATCTTCTTTTTCTGGCCAGCAAGTCAGGCTATTTATCAGTCCTTCATGCGTGAAGACGCTTTTGGATTGAAATCGACATTTGTTGGATTAGCCAATTTTACCAATGTTCTGTCTGATCCGAATTACCTTCATTCTGTTCAGGTGACGATTGTTTTCAATCTCCTGACGGCATTTGTCGCGATGGGCGCAGCCTTGTTGCTTGCAACCGCCGCCGATAAAGTTATTCGCGGCAAGACATTTTATCGCACACTGCTAATCTGGCCTTATGCTGTAGCGCCTGCCGTCGCCGGTATGCTCTGGCTGTTCATGTTCAACCCTGCCATGGGTACACTGGCTTATATGCTGCGTAGCGCAGGTTTCGCATGGGACCCGCTGCTAAATGGCAATCAGGCAATGGCGATGATTGTGGGTGCTGCCGCATGGAAGCAGATTTCCTATAATTTCCTGTTCTTTGTTGCGGGCCTTCAGGCAATCCCAAAATCGCTGATTGAAGCTGCGGCCATTGATGGCGCACGTGGTGCACGGCGTTTCTGGTCGATTGTTTTCCCGCTTTTGGCACCGACGACCTTCTTCCTGTTGGTGGTCAACACGGTTTACGCCTTCTTCGACACATTCGGCATCATTCATGCTGTAACCGGCGGCGGCCCAGCCAAAGCCACCGAAACCCTGGTCTACAAGGTTTATAACGACGGCTTCGTCAATCTTAACCTCGGCTCCTCCTCGGCGCAGTCGGTTATTCTGATGATTATCGTAATCGCCCTGACCGCATTCCAGTTCCGCTTCATTGAGAAGCGCGTGCATTATTCGTGAGTGAGGCGAACATGATAGAAAAACGCCCAGTCTCAAATCTGTTAGGTCATCTGATCCTGATCATCGGGATCATCGTTGTCGCCTTTCCGATTTATTACACCTTCGTCGCTTCGACGCTGACTTCAGGCGACATTATTCGCCCACCAATTCAGCTTGTTCCCGGTGGGCATATGCTGGAAAACTACAATGAAGCCATTTTCGGTGGCGTCGAGCGTGTGGTTGGTGTCAGCTTAGAGCGTCTTCTCTGGAACTCATTTGTGGTGGCAATGCTCATCGCAGTTGGCAAAATCATCATCTCGTTCATGTCGGCATTCGCGATTGTATTCTTTCGCTTTCCATTCCGCATGTTTTTCTTCTGGATGATCTTCGTCACGCTGATGCTGCCAGTCGAAGTGCGTATTCTGCCGACCTATAAGGTCATTGTGGATCTTGGCATGATCGACACCTACGCGGGTCTGACACTGCCACTTATGGCGTCTGCAACGGCAACGTTCCTGTTCCGTCAATTCTTCCTCACAATTCCCGGCGAATTGGTGGAAGCCGCACGCATTGATAATGCAGGACCGTTCCGCTTTATGCGTGATATTCTGCTGCCACTGTCGAAGACAAACATTGCTGCCCTCTTCGTCATTCTCTTCATTTATGGCTGGACCCAGTATCTATGGCCCCTGCTCGTCACCAATGATGCGAAAATGAACACGATCATTATCGGCCTGCGCCGTATGGTCGATTTCGCCGATGCTTCCACGCCGTGGAATTACGTCATGGTTACGGCCATTCTGGCTATTATACCGCCGATCCTTGTTGTTGTTCTCATGCAGCGTTGGTTCGTCAAAGGTCTCGTGGAAACGGAAAAATAATGAGCAAGATCATTCTTGATAATGTCCGCAAGAGCTATGGCGGCGGTGTTGAAGTCATCAAAGGCGTTTCGCTGGATATTCAGGACGGTGAATTCGTCGTTCTCGTCGGCCCATCGGGCTGCGGTAAATCCACACTTTTGCGTATGATTGCAGGCCTTGAAGGCATCAGCGGTGGCACGATCTCCATCGGTGACCGCGTTGTCAACGATGTGGAACCAGCCGAACGCGACATCGCAATGGTGTTTCAGAACTATGCGCTTTATCCGCATATGTCCGT
The DNA here is from genome assembly GCF_037479515.1 of Ochrobactrum sp. MYb379. Lineage (NCBI taxonomy): Bacteria > Pseudomonadati > Pseudomonadota > Alphaproteobacteria > Hyphomicrobiales > Brucellaceae > Ochrobactrum > Ochrobactrum sp. MYb379. Next base: position 70,517 of record NZ_JBBGYW010000009.1, on the reverse strand, counting down.
ACGCGATAACCTCGCCTACGGCCTGAAAAATCGCAAAACACCGAAGGACGAAATCGAACGCCGCATTGCAAAGGCAGCGAAGGCGCTCGAAATTGAGCAGTTCCTTGATCGCAAGCCACGTCAGCTTTCCGGCGGTCAACGTCAGCGTGTTGCTATGGGTCGCGCGATTGTTCGTGAACCATCCGCATTCCTTTTCGATGAACCGTTATCGAACCTCGACGCAAAATTGCGCGTGCAGATGCGCGTTGAAATTAAACGCCTGCAGCGTTCGCTAGGAACAACCAGCGTTTATGTGACACACGACCAGATGGAAGCCATGACCATGGCAGATCGTCTTGTGGTGTTGAACGCCGGTAATATCGAGCAAGTCGGCACACCAATCGAGCTTTACGAAAAGCCAGCTTCGACCTTCGTTGCGACCTTCATCGGTTCACCATCGATGAACCTGCTGGAAAGCGGAGAGAACAATGTCTGGCAGCCGGGCAAGGCTGTGACGCTACCGTCAGACAAATATACCTTCGGTGTGCGTCCGGAAGACATTCGCATCATCGAGAATGGTGAAGCGGAAGCTGATGGTTTCAATACCGAAGTTCGTATTGAGGCCATCGAGCTGGTTGGTGCAGAAAGCTATATCCATAGCTCGCTCACTGATGGCAAGCCGTTGATCTTCCGCGTTCCCGGCCGCTCCGAGCATTCGGTGGATGAAGTAGTGAAAATCGGCGCATCAGCAAAAAATATACATATTTTTGGTGCTGACGGTCGCCGCGTAAGCAACTAATTTCAATGCCGGGCGTTCAGGAAACTGAGCGCCCGAAACATAATAAATCCCTTTTATTAGCCGTTTTCGTTTTGGATTTTATGCGCTACACAGCAGTAGAATATTTTTCTCTTTTTGAGGAATGCGCATAGAATGACCCACCAGCAGATACTGTCCTTCGCAGTGATTATTCTCATGATGGGGGCATTTATCTGGGGCAAGTTTCGCTACGATATTGTCGCTCTGTGTTCGCTGCTTTTGGCTGTCGCTGTCGGCGTCGTCCCATTTGATCAGGCCTTTACAGGTTTCAGCGATGATATTGTCATCATTGTCGGTAGCGCGCTAATCGTAAGCGCTGGTGTGGCGCGTTCCGGCCTAATGCAAGAGGCAGTTCAGCGTTTTCTCCCCGACCTGAACAGTGTGCGATTACAGCTTGCAGTGCTTGTGGCAATCGTCACAGTGTTATCCGCCTTTGTTAAAAATGTTGGCGCACTCGCCATCATGATCCCGGTCGCTTTTCAGTTCGCGCGGCGTTCAAATGTGTCGCCTTCTACCTTTCTGATGCCGATGGCATTTGGTGCGCTGCTTGGCGGATTAATGACGCAGGTGGGCACTTCACCCAACATCGTTGTGTCGCGCATTCGTGGCGAAATGGTTGGCGAACCTTTCACCATGTTTGACTTCACCCCGGTTGGTGCAGTTCTGGCAGTTGTGGGCCTTATTTATCTGGTCTCGTTCTATTGGCTTGTGCCGCAGCGCACGCGCGAAAGCGTATCACTGGATGATGCCATCAAGATCAAAAACTACGCCTCGGAAGCAAGCGTTGCCGCAAATTCTTCGGTCTTGGGAAAGCGCATCAGCGACCTCATAAAGCCCGCCGAAGGCGAGGCTATGGTGACGTCGATCATTCGCAAGAACAGCCGCATCACTCCGCTGCCCGATACGATGCTTGCCGAAAATGATATCGTGCTCCTAGAAGGCGATCCGAAGGCACTGGATACTGTTGTCAGCTCTGGCAAACTCACGCTGTCCAAAAACCGCAATCCATCGGACACAAGCGGTTCGACTGAGATTGAAACTGTTGAAGCCGTTATCGGAACCAATTCCCGCCTCGTTGGCCTTAATGCGCAACAGCTTGATCTTTATGCACGTTATGAAATCAACCTACTGGCTGTCAGTCGTCCCGGCCAGCGCATTTCAGAGAGGCTGAGCGAAGTGCGATTAAGCTTTGGCGATGTCGTTGTTCTGCAAGGCAGACAAGCCAATCTCTCAAACTTCCTGACCGAATATGAACTGTTGCCGCTCGCACGTCGCAAGCTCATGCTCGGCAGTGTCAGACGCGCACTTATTCCGCTTTGCATTCTGATCGCAGCAATTGGAGCGACCGCTTTCAGCCTTGTGCCGGTGGCAATAGCGTTCTTCGCGGCGGCGGTCGCCATGCTGCTATTTAAAGTTATTCCTATCAACGAGGTCTATGACGAAATCGATGGGCCAATTCTGGTCATGCTTGCAGCGCTGATACCCGTGTCAGACGCGCTGCGCACCACCGGCGGAACCGAACTCATTGCACAATGGCTTTCCAGCATCGGTCATGAATTGCCACCATATGGTGCCCTGGCGCTTATTCTCGTCACAGCCATGATGGTAACGCCATTTCTCAACAATGCTGCAACCGTGCTTGTCATGGCACCTATTGCCACAAGCTTTGCCTCCGGACTTGGCTTCAAACCGGAAGCCTTCTTGATGGCTGTCGCAATTGGTGCGGGTTGCGATTTCCTCACACCAATCGGCCATCAATGCAATACGCTTGTCATGGGGCCAGGAGGCTATAAGTTCAGCGACTATCCAAGGCTTGGGTTGCCCTTATCGATCATCATCGCACTGGTGACTGTACCAGCACTGATGTTCTTCTGGCCTCTACGATAGCTCGTCCTTTAGAGAACGAACCCAGTCGAGACTTTCCATAACGATTTTCTCGATTGGGTCAGCAACATCCACACGGAAAACCAGCGCTTCACCAACGGGGCTTTCAAGTGTCGCAAGCTGGCTTTCCAGCATTTTAACCGGCATGAAGTGGCCAGACCTTTGCCCCATATGCTGATGTAAAACGTCAAAACTACCATCAAGAAAGACAAACATCAGCGAACCGCCAGAAGCCGCACGCATTCGGTCGCGATAGCTCTTTTTCAACGATGAGCAAGATACCACAATACCGTTATGGGCAGCGGCGAGCCGATCACCAATCTGATCCAGCCAAGGCCAGCGGTCTTCATCCTGCAACGGAATTCCAGCCACCATCTTATCGACATTGGATTGTGGATGCAGGCTATCGCCCTCCAGAAAAGGCAAATTGAGCGCCTCTGCGAGTTTTTCGCCAACCGTTGACTTTCCAGAACCAGAAACACCCATCACAACAATATGCACGTTCAAGATCCTTAAAATGTTTCGAGCTGAAGATTAACGCGGTTTGCAGCTCCAACAACATGGAGGCGCATAACGTCACGCGCTTTCAGCGGATCACGCGCAGCAATCGCATCACGAATGGCAACATGCTCAGCGATGGTGATCTCGACAATTTCCTCCAGAACTGCACGCGCTCGCGCTGCGCGGATGGCCTGACTGATACGTTCCGCAATAAAGCCTAGCACCAGAGGGAAATATTCATTGTGTGTAGCGCTCGCAAGCGCACGATGGAATGTGAGGTCAGCGGCGATCCCATCATCGGACCATTTTTCACCGCCGGTCATCTCAGCTAAGGCTTCATCCAACTTGCGCAAATCGTCTGCGGTGTGATGCACCGCAGCAAGCCCCGCAGCCTCAATTTCCAGCGCCATACGCAACTGAAAGAGACTGCGGAAATGATCACGGTCGGCCAATGTTTCAGGCTCAATGCGAATAGCATGGCGGCGATCGGGCTCGGTCACGAAGGCACCGACACCCTGCCGGGTTTCAATAAGCCCTTCGTTACGCAATTGGGCAATCGCCTCCCGGATGACGGAACGACTAACACCAAAGCTTTGGGCGAGACTATGCTCCGTGGGCAATTTATGCCCCGGCAACCAACTGCCTTCACTTATCTGGCGGACAATTTCAGAAGCAATACGAGCGGGAAGCTGTTCGTTACGTCTGATTTCACCGAACATCGTATGCTGCTCCCCTGTATCCTCTGCCATTGATTTGTAGTGAGTTTTTTATCAAGTCAAGCGAAAGCTGACAGCCAGATTTTTATAACCAGGTTCTGCGCTAAATTGCGGGAACGCATCTCCAAAAATCGCCATGTTTCAAACAAGCTACGCATAAAAGTAGTTTTCAAATGCCGATTATACAGTTATCAGACAACCCAACAATATAATTTGGAGGAGTTAAATTGTGATGCCGTTTGCAGGGCCGAAAGCCCATAAGATACGAAACTTGGCGTCGTTCGACCTCCGCACCCAATTTAAATTCGCATTTTGAACTGAACACACCGGGAGGAATATCCGTGCAAGACAAGCATACTTTGAACTCGTCCATCATTCTGCCAGAAGACAGCGCTTCCGCAGTGCTTATCGGACGCGTATGGTCCAAGGCCGAAAACGGCCCCTGCCCTGTACTCGTCGCCAACGGTCATGTTCATGATCTATCCAGCATTTCGGCAACCGTTTCAGGGCTTCTGGAGCGCAAAGATCTGGTAGCCGAGTTGAAAGACGTAAGCCGCTTTGCTGATCTTGGCGCACTTGATGATTATCTTTCCGGCGAAAAAGGCGAGTTGCTTGCACCGATTGATCTCCAGTCGATCAAGGCAGCGGGCGTAACCTTTGCCGACAGTATGCTTGAACGTGTAATCGAAGAACAGGCAAAGGGAGACCCGACCCGTGCGTTGGAAGTACGCAAGCGTCTGGCGCCTGTTATCGGCGACAGTCTGCGCGGCGTCGCTGCTGGCTCTGAAAAAGCCGCACAGGTTAAAGCTCTTCTTCAGGATATGGGCCTCTGGTCGCAATATCTCGAAGTCGGCATTGGACCGGATGCGGAAATTTTCACAAAATCGCAGCCAATGTCTTCGATGGGTTGTGGTGCAACAGTCGGCATTCTGCCAATCTCGCAGTGGAACAACCCAGAGCCAGAAGTTGTGCTTGCTGTTGCCTCCGATGGCCGCATTGTCGGCGCAACGCTTGGCAATGACGTTAATCTGCGTGATGTTGAAGGTCGCTCGGCGCTTCTGCTCGGCAAAGCCAAGGACAACAATGCATCCTGCGCCATTGGCCCGTTCATCCGTCTCTTCGACGGTGAGTTCACCATGGATGTTCTGCGCAAGCTTAAGCTTTCGTTACATGTTACCGGAACTGATGGCTTTGAAATGACCGGTGAAAGCCCGATGGAAGCGATCAGCCGCGATCCGGAAAACCTTGCTGGCCAGATGATGAACCGTAATCACCAATACCCGGATGGTGCAGTTCTTTTCCTCGGCACGATGTTTGCACCAGTGAAAGACCGTCGCGGCGCAGGCCAAGGCTTCACGCACGAAATCGGCGACAAGGTTGAAATTTCAACGCCCAAGCTCGGACGTCTCGTCAACTGGGTTGATCGTACTGATAATTGTGCCGAATGGACTTTTGGCATTCGAGCGCTGATCCAAAACTTGCAAAAGCGCAATCTGCTCGACAAGATTTAAAACTGAAAGGCCGCATATTATAAGATATACGGCCTTTTATATTAATTCAGTGGAATAGCATTTCCATCTTTGGAACTCTGATAAGCATTCGACATCTTATCATATTTGGCTCGGATGGCATCAAGCCGCTTTTCGAGACGAGCCCGATCTGGCTCCGAAAGCGATGCCACCATTTTCGGAATGGAATGGCTGTGCCAAAAACTATTGTCGTGGTTGTAGCCACCCGGCTCAAGCGTGAAAACTTCCTTGAGAATCTTCAGATCATGCGGGATCGAAAACGCATCGCGTGAATCTTCATGGCTGAACAAATAATAGAAATTATCAAAACCACTCCACGTGATTGCCGAAAGGCACATTGAGCACGGCTCATGTGTGGAGAGGAAAATCATGTCCTTGGTTTCAGGACGCCCTTTTTCAGACATCTCGTAGAAACGCTTGATGGTGTGAACTTCACCATGCCAGAGCGGATTCTCTGTCTCGTTATTGGTTTCAGCAAGCACCAGCGATAAATCGGACTTGTTGAGCAAAGCCGCACCAAAAACCTTGTTGCCGTCAGCAACGCCCTGCTCAGTTAAAGGTATGATGTCGTTTTCAATGACTTCAATCAGTTTCTCAAGCAGCTTCAATTCATCCGATGACATAACTCGACTCCTTTAGTGCAAAAGAAAAACGCCGGGGTGTTGCCCCGGCGTTAAAATTTTATTCTGGGAAGAATGCGAAGCGGATCACGAAGAGCGCCGCGACGATCCATGTCGCCAAGTGAACCTCACGAACCTTACCGGTTACCGTCTTCAAAACGACATAGCTGATGAAACCAAAAGCCAGACCGTTAGCAATCGAATAGGTGAGCGGAATTGCAAGCGCTGTGAGTGCAGCAGGTGCAGCTTCGGTGATTTCGTCCCACTTGATTTCGGACAGTTCGCGCATCATCAGACACGCGACATAGACCAGCGCTGGTGCTGTTGCGACAGCAGGCACGGAGCCCGCCAAAGGCGAAATGAAGAGCGCTGCAAGAAACAGCAGAGCGACAACAAGTGCCGTCAGGCCCGTACGACCGCCAGCCTGAACGCCAGAAGCACTTTCAACATAGGCTGTTGTTGAAGACGTGCCGAGCAGCGAGCCACCAAGAATTGCGGTGCTGTCTGCAAACAAAGCTTTACCAAGACGATTTGGCTTGCCTGGTTCGATAAGACCACCACGCTTGGCAACGCCAATCAGTGTGCCAGTCGCGTCGAACACTTCAACAAGTACGAACACCAGAATGACGTGCAGAATGCCCGTATGCAGCGCACCCATGATATCGAGCTGCATAAATGTTGGCATCAAGCTTGGAGGTGCAGAAAACACACCATTAAACTGTGTGATGCCGAGCGAGATCGATGCAACGGTAACAACGAGAATACCGATAAGGATCGCACCGCGAACCTTAAGTGCATCCAGAGCCGCGATGATGAAGAAGCCAGCAATTGCCAAAAGAGGACCAGCTTCACGCAGATCACCAAGGCCGACGAGCGTTGCTGGATTATCGACAACGATTCCTGCAGTCTTGAGGCCAATAAGCGCCAAGAACATACCAATACCCGCAGCAATAGCGCTTCTAAGCGAATGCGGAATACCTTCAATCAACCAGCGCCGAATACCTGTGACAGTCAAAAACAGGAAGATAATGCCGGAGATAAACACCGCACCGAGCGCCTGCTGCCATGAAAAGCCCATAGCGCCAACAACGGTGAAGGCGAAGAAGGCGTTCAGGCCCATGCCCGGAGCCATACCAATTGGCCAATTGGCAACGAGTGCCATAACGATTGAACCGAGTGCCGCCGCAAGACAGGTTGCGACGAAAACCGCGTTTCGATCCATGCCCGTGCTGGACAGAATATCAGGATTGACGAAGATGATGTAAGACATAGTCAGGAAGGTTGTCAGACCAGCGATCACTTCCGTTCTCACCGATGTTCCGTGTTCCTGCAATTTGAACAGCTTTTCCAGCATGATCCCTCCAGGGCAAAAAGCGCGCGTTCAAAGGCACCCATAAACCGCCAAAGGCAATTGCTTGCGATTGGACGTTGAAAATCGGTGCAATCTATTGCGATTGCCGTATTTGTTAGCCGCAGCCGCTTATTAGCGAGCGGATTTGTTCCCCATACACCCAAGTCGACAAAAAACACAGTTCTGCCGCAAGAATGTCTGTTTATTAACGTGATTTAGTTTGGTCTGACTTAATCAATAACGCTAGTCAGCTATTCAGCGGTATATTTTTGAAAGTGCTTCAAAAAACGGCAATAGGCTAACTTCGGGCCTCTGCAGCTAACATAATGATTAATATACGTTTCTAATTAAAACGCCCGTACCATACAAACCGAACGCAAAAAATGTATGCGCGACAAGGTTGAGTACGCGAACGTTCGCAGCGTTCGGTAAACGCGAAGCTGCCCACCCGATTCCCAATCCAGGCTGTAACAAAAACCATCCTGCAGCCACGGTCATTATGCCAAATATCCAAGCCGGAAGAAAAATGGGATTCGCAAACCACGCCGAACCACCATAAAGCGCGAAAACCACGCCATAAAGAATGCCGACAACATAATGACCAATCCAGCCTAATACGACTTCATGTCGATAAGGTTTGGTTGCAGCAATATCCTCGTGAAATATTTGACCATGGCGCAAATGCCAGAACCAGCGCCCAACAAGGCCCCAATCCGGGCGCGACTGGCCGGGAAACTGAGCAAGAATCAATGCCCATAGGTCCATCAAGATTGTCGCGCCAACTCCAATCACGGTTCCTTTAATGACAAGCTCAAGCATTTCATGATCCCAAAAGTATTGGGTAGTCACATACCCCTGTGGCTACCCAATAAGCAAGATCTAATAGTCTATCGGGCAAATGCCCCGCAATATATTAATTGCTCGATCACTAAATATAGCATGAGAAGAACATATTTACGGAATGAAATCAGCAATCTGGCGGCGACGAAAATTGCACATCAAGTCGGATATCCGGATGACCATCTATTTGTCACGGGCACTGAAAGGTAAATAATACAAGACGGCGTAAATCTTACAACCGCGACACGTCTCAAAAATACACGCGAAATGTCTCAACACTAAGCGAAAACAATGATTACGCAATCAGCAGAAATCAATGAAAAATAATAAAACATGTTACTATCGGTATTTAAAATTAAATTTATAAAACAAAAGCGCCGGGACTGGAGCACCGACGCTTTGTTATATTACTTCTGTTTCACTTACGGGGCGATCATCTATCAGCCGCACCATCAGTGATTACTTACCGAACACTGCGCTCTGGATCTGCGAACGCGATACGCCGATATCGGCAAGAAGATGATCGTCCATTGCACCGAGTTCACGGATAGCGCGGCGACGGGAAACATACTGGTTAAATTTCTGACGAATGTTCATTTCTTTTCTCCTCGTTGGATGCCCTATATTTAATCTTTTGCACAAAATTCCACCACGGATATGATTGCAAATGAGGCATGCGTTTTCGCTAGAGCTCGCGCTCTTGAAAATGCCGCAATCGCCTACCCCATAGGGGATAGAGGAAGTTCATTTTTTTGATTTTTAGGGCATTTGCCTTTTGCCAAACGGGTCTTAATCGATTAATCCGGTCGGCGGAGGAGTTTATCTCTAGCCTTTTGCGGAAACCACTATGCTTTACGGTATTTTCCTCGCGTTTGCGTCCTATGCTGCATTCGCCATCAGCGATGCGTGCGTCAAGTTTCTTGACGGCACATTATCCCCCTATGAGATCGCATTTTTTGGTGCCGTGCTCGGTATTCTTGCCATCCCATTCACGAAGAAGCCGGAAGATCAGTGGCTCGATATGTTTCGAACCACAAATATAAAACTCTGGTTACTTCGGACACTTACCGCCGCGATGGGTGTGATTGGTAGTGTTGTCGCCTTCACGCATCTATCAATGGCTGAAGCATTTGCGCTGATATTCCTGCTTCCGGCATTTGTGACGATCCTTTCCGTGCTGTTCCTCAAAGAGCAAGTCGGCTGGCGTCGGTGGTCGGCAGTTATCATCGGCTTTATTGGCGTGCTTGTTGTGCTGCGCCCCGGCTTTCGTGAATTATCGATCGGTCACCTTGGCGCACTTGGCGGCGGCCTTGGCGGTGCATTCAGTATCGTGATCTTTCGCGCAATGGGTAAAAAAGAAAAGCGTATCTCGCTTTACACTGCGGGGCTTATTGGCCCAATCCTCATCTGCGGTGCCTTGATGATTCCGAGCTATCAGACACCTTCCGCTCTGCAATGGGGTTACCTTGCGGGTTACGGTCTGCTTGCAGCTCTTGCTAACATTCTTCTCATGCTTGCAGCGCAGCGTGCGCCCGCGAGTGCCATCGCTTCCCCACAATATAGCCAGATGATCTGGGCTATTCTGTTCGGATATTTCGTTTTCCATGATCATATTGATCTTCCGATGCTTATCGGCATCGTTCTGATCACGATTTCTGGACTATTCACTTTCGTGCGTGAGCGCCAACGCGGCGTTCCGGGACCAGCAGCTGTGGCAACATCCGATCCGTCACCGGCTTTGGCTGAAGAAAAGTAGACCAGTTCTCGCGTAAGCTTGATCACTATAAGGATATATCAAACCCGAAACTGGTTTCCAGTTTCGGGTTTGATGCTATAAAAGCCAATAATCATATCCCGCCGCAGCTCTTTCCAGCAATTCTATTTAAAACTGAAAGCGCTTCGCGCGGGGTTTGGCACGTAACGTAATTGATCAAGGATGAAGACGATGGCTGAGAAGCGAGCAACTTGGACCTATTACAAAGGCGAATGGCATCAGGGCGATGTGCGCATTCTTGGTGCAGCTTCGCACGCAACCTGGCTTGGTTCTCTCGTGTTCGACGGCGCACGTCTCTTTGAGGGTGTAACACCTGACCTTGATCGGCATTCTGCACGAGCAAACGACTCTGCACGCGCGCTTGGACTGGCGCCTATGCTGAGCGGCAACGATATTGAAACTTTGGCCCGCGAAGGTTTGAAGAAGTTCGCGCCGGGAACAGATGTTTATATTCGCCCGATGTATTGGGCCGAAGACGGCGATAGCACCACTGTTGCGGCAGCACCGGAATCAACGGACTTCGCACTTTGCCTTGAAGAAATCCCGATGGTCGAGCCAAAGGGCTTTACCGTTACGACAACATCGTTCCATCGCCCTTACCTGCAGGTCATGCCTGTTAATGCCAAGGCTGCATGTCTTTATCCAAACAATGGTCGCATGCTGCGAGAAGCCAAAGCTAAGGGCTTTCATAACGCTCTGGTGACAGACGTTCTGGGCAATGTTGCAGAAACTGCAACCTCGAATGTGTTCATGGTTCGTGGTGGCGAAGTTTATACTCCAGTTCCAAACGGTACATTCCTCAACGGCATCACACGCCAACGCGTTATCGGTCTGTTGCGCCAGGCCGGTGTCAGCGTCCATGAAACGACGCTTACGCTTCAGGATTTCCGCGAAGCAGACGAGATTTTCTCTACGGGCAATATCAGCAAGGTTGTTCCGATCATTGGCTTCGATGAGCGTACACTCGAATATGGCGCCATCACCAAGCGTGCGCGCTCGCTCTACTGGGAATGGGCGCATAGCTGAGAACTCGGCTATAAACCATTGTTTCAATGATATAACGGTTACTTTTGAATGCTTGAACATACCCCGCTGTTTATGACAGTAGCCGTTATTGCAGCCTTTTTGGTCGGCCTATCCAAAGGTGGCCTACCGTCCGTCGGAACGCTTTCAGTGCCGTTAATGGCATTGGTGATCTCCCCTGTAACGGCGGCAGCGCTACTGCTGCCGATCTATGTCGTCAGCGATATGTTTGGGCTTTACCTCTATCGCCACCACTTCTCGGCCAGAAATCTAGCAATTCTTACGCCGGCTGCCATTGTCGGGATTGGATTAGGCTGGTTTTTCAGCTCGCATCTTTCCAGCACATTCATCGGAATGATGGTCGGACTTGTGGGATTATTCTTTTGCTTCAACGTCTGGGTTGGTGCAAAATACCGCCGTGCGGCGCGCAAGGCGGATATCGCGGGCGGAACCTTTTGGGGCATTATCACCGGCCTCACCAGCTTTGTTTCACACTCCGGCGCACCACCATTCCAGATGTATGTGCTACCGCAGCATTTGGAAAAGCTCGTATTTGCAGGCACATCGACCATTCTGTTTGCAATCGTCAATGCGGTTAAGCTGATCCCTTATTGGCAATTGCAGCAGTTTTCCAACCTTGACTGGTCGCTTGGTCTTTGGCTTCTGCCTGCCGCGATCATCGGTACGTTTGTTGGTGCCAAGCTCACCCGTATCATGCCGGATGGTCCGTTCTTCCTGCTCGTTCAGCTCACGCTCTTTGGCCTGTCAATCAAACTCATAGCAGATTGGGTCATCCCGTTTTTGGCGCACTAACTTTCGAAAAACCGAGACCAATCCAAAATCAATATTTCGCAACAAGCCTAATAAACCTTCGTGATGGCCCTATATCTTTTATGAAGTCGCAGTAGGCAAGTTCTGGCAAGCCGATTTAAAGGAACCAGAGACCGCGAACTGCGTTCGTTAAACAGTGACGTTACGGAGGCAAAAGAATGGTCGAGTTGGTCAACAATATTGAAAACATCGAGTTCATCATCGCCAAGGCGCGTGAATATGATGTTCAGGTTCCCGCAGTGGACGAAGATTCCGGCTCCAATGCTTCCGATGATGGTGATGTTGACATTCTTGATGCTTCCATAACCAATCCAACACGCAAGGAACTTGTCGCTGCAATTCGCTCTCTGAACGAAGACGAGAAGATTGAATTGCTGGCCTTAGTCTGGGTCGGTCGTGGAGACTTCAGCGCGGAAGAATGGGATGACGCCCTTGCCACCGCAAGTGATCGCCACAATGGGCGTGAAGCGAAATACCTTCTCGGAATACCACTGTTGGGCGATTACATCGAAGAAGGCTTGGAAACGCTCGGCGTAGAATTCGAAGCCTACGATAACGAATAAGAAAAATTGATGTTTCCATTGATCGTTCTGTTTTGACGCCGTCACAGCTGGCGAGTAGTCTGCGCATCGACAAGGGAAACGAAAAGCAAAGCATTGGAGGATTTCATCATGCTTCAAAAAAATCTGGATCAGAAAACAGATTTCTATATCGACGGCGCATGGCACGCACCACTCGAAGCTAAGACGATTGAAGTCATCAATCCAGCCAATGAAAAGCCATATGCAGTGATTTCTGCTGGCTCGGCTGCTGATATTGATCTCGCTGTCGCTGCGGCGAAAAAGGCATTTCCCTCATGGAGCGAAACGCCTGCCGAAGAACGCATTGGCTATCTTCGTCGTATAGTTGAAATCTATGAGCGCCGTCTTGAAGAAATGGCACAGGCTATTTCGAAGGAAATGGGTGCGCCAATCAAGCTCGCGCGTGAATCTCAGGCCGCGGCTGGCATTTCGCACACCAAAGCTTTTATCGCGGCTTTCGAGAATTTCGAGTTCGATGAAATTCTTTCGCCTAAGCATTCCAATCAGGCGATTGTGCGTGAACCAATCGGTGTGTGTGGTCTCATCACACCGTGGAACTGGCCAATGAACCAGATCGCGCTCAAGGTCATCCCTGCCCTTGCTGTGGGTTGTACTGTTGTGCTCAAGCCATCCGAAATTGCTCCAATGTCGGCGATGCTGTTCGCTGAATTTGTCGATGAAGCAGGTTTGCCAAAGGGCGTATTCAACCTCGTTAACGGTGAAGGTCCAGTCGTCGGCGAAGCAATGTCGCAGCATCCTGACATCGACATGATGTCATTTACCGGGTCAACCCGCGCCGGAACTGCTGTTTCGCGTGCTGCTGCCGCGACAGTCAAACGTGTTTCGCTTGAACTTGGCGGCAAATCACCAAACATCGTGTTTGCCGACAGTGATCTCGAAAAAGCGATTGAACGTGGTGTGAACCATTGCTTTGAAAACACTGGCCAGTCGTGCAATGCCCCAACCCGTATGTTGGTTGAGCGCTCGATCTATGATCAGGCGGTTGAGTTTGCCAAGACGTCGGCATCGAAAACCACGGTCGATGATCCATCAAAAGATGGCGAACATATCGGTCCATTGTCTTCGTCGATCCAGTTCGACAAGGTGCAGACAATGATCCAGAAGGGCATCGATGAAGGTGCGCGTTTGGTTGCTGGCGGCACCGGACGTCCTGACGGTATTTCCGAGGGTGACTTTGTTAAGCCAACCATCTTTGCTGATGTGAACAACGACATGGCTATCGCACGCGAAGAAATCTTCGGCCCTGTGCTGGCAATGATCCCCTTCGATACGGAAGAAGAAGCCATCGCTATCGCCAATGATACGCCTTACGGTTTGGCCGCTTATATTCAGACTGGAAGCCCTGAACGCGCAAAGCGTGTTGCCCGAAAACTCCGCGCTGGCATGATCCAGATCAACGGAACATCACGCGCGCCGGGAAGTCCTTTTGGTGGGTACAAGCAATCCGGCAATGGCCGCGAAGGCGGCAAATGGGGCCTTGAAGACTTTATGGAAGTAAAGCTCATAAGCGGTTGATTGAAAAGCTTTAAATAAAACAGAAAACGCCGGTTATCCGGCGTTTTTTATTGCTATTTTTACCAGCTATTTTTCGTCAATTGATAGGCACATCATACTTCTGTGCCCCCGAACCTGTTCCTTGACGGAAGAAAGAAAAAGCAAACAACCGTCAAGGAATGGGTTCATTTTAATTATGGGCTGATCCCAATTTAAGGCTGGCGAATTCTGGGGAATCCAACAAATCCTGATGATGAGCACGCGCAACATCAGGATGAGAACGCAAGCGACTTTTCAGATTATTCTGTCCCACCTCGCGGAAGAGCGTATTCAATGGATCAACGCTCACACCGCGTTCCTTTGTTTTTAGCTCTTCCGGGAGATCAATCACAGGGATTGTCGCATCATACCGCGAACCAAGGAAGAACGCGACTGAGAAGCGTTCTGTGCCTGCTGGTGGAGCTACCACACCATGCACGTCAGCACGAACAAATCCATTCGTCGCCAATTCAAGCAGCTCGCCAGTATTGATTACAAATGTTCCCGGTACAGGCGGTGCGTCAATCCAGACACCATCTTCACGCTGCACACGCAAACCCGGCACAACATCCTGCAAAAGAACTGTTACAAATCCGCCGTCCTTATGTGCGCCAACACCCTGCTCACTTTCCGCAACATCTCGACCGGGATAACGAATGATCTTCAAAAGCTGCGATGGATGCGGCTCATAAATCTGCGCAAAGAAATCTTCACTCTGCCCCAGTGCTTGTGCAATTGCTTTCAATACATCAATGCCAACACGGGTAACCTCTGCCTGATAAGCGAGCAAAAGAGGCTTCAATTCAGGAAGTGCATCAGGCCACTGATTTGGGCCGATCAAGCGTTTCCATGCAGGACTATCGGGACCAATTTCAGCTGGCTCGAGTTCAGTGTTGATGTCGAGTTGCTCACGCCAATCCTGTTCGCCTCTCGTGCGCTCCAAACCGGCGCGATTATAGCCACGAAAATGCGGCGTATTAATCATCTCGATCTTGAGCTTTTCTTCGGTTGGAAGCGCAAAGAAATGCTTAGCAGTAGCAACAACATTTTCGATGAGTTTCGGATCAACACCGTGCCCAGTGAGATAGAAAAATCCATGATCATGCAGCGTATGGCGCAGCTCATCGATAAAGCTTTTTCGGTCTTCTGCTGTGCCATTGTAGCGTGAAATGTCGAGCAACGGCAGATTGAACGGGTTTGATTGGACGGTCATTAATATTTTCCTTGGAATTCCTGCACAAGCGATTGCCCGCTTATTCCCGAATGTCTGGCGAAACTTAGGGCATATGAAAGCCACAAACAAAGCAACAACTTGCTGACTCATTCGATTGACAGGAGTTAATTTCTAATAATCTGCATAAATAGAATATTTTTCTCCTATCGCTCTATGGCAATCACGAGGCTGCGTGACGTGTTCGCCAAAGCTCTTCTGCCTTTTTGTAAAACTGGCCATAGCTATCATCATCGGCGGCAAGTGCCGTCATTAATGCCATTGCTGTTGATGCAATGACTGTGAGTTCAGCGCGCTCATCGATAGCCGCACCAGACCAAACTGCGAGCCAATATTCAAACGTGCTTTGGCTGGTATGACGGTCTGTAGCGGCCTTTGATAAGGTCGGCAGATTAATGTCGGTTTTCTGCTCACCAAACCATCTGTAGACCGTATGCGCGTGATGAGGAACCAGTTCTGCAACATCTCGGCTTGTTGAAACGGCAGACACAGACTTCATATCCAACAGGGCACCTGCATCACGATGCAGTTCGCGGTAAGCAGGCTGTGTCACACCGACAAAAGATGCTGAAAGCCTCAAGGGATTAAGCAGATGGGCGAGACTATTGATTGATGAGCGCGAATTAAACAACGGATAGAGCGCCAGCAGGGAATGAACCTGCGGTGCAAATCCTGCCAGTGGCATGAAGCAAATGCCATGAGCGGTTAAAGCGCTCTTTCCAAGCGCCAGCGACGTGGCAATCGGAATATTTACGGCCTGTGCAGCAAGTTCCAGCTTTCCCGACAATTCGCCCATACCGCAGTTGCCATGTAACACCACCGGATAACCTGCGCGGGAGACGAGAATAGCTGCCAGCATAAACCAGGGCGACTGATTGGAATTGGGTGAGAGATAGGCTGGCCAGTCGAGCGCTGGCGTGCTGATATTCGTATCAAGCGCGTAATAGCGATGCGCTGCACGAGCCATCCCTGCTAACTCCGGCGCAGTTTCACCCCGATAGTGAATAAGACGCAACAAAGCACTGATTTGCATAGGGTCTGCCTCACCAGCAAAAATCGTGGTGAAAGCGTCTTCTGCCTCATGCATTTCGAGCGGACGCGTATAGCCAATCTTACGGCCAATAATCGCTATGTATTTTGCCAAGCGTAGGGACGGATCATTCTCGTCCTGAACATTGGCGAATTGCGCAGCAAGTTGTTCTGGCGTTGGGTGGTTCTCAAGCTGTATCACCTTGCGGATGCCAAGCGGTGGCGGGGCGACAATCATACTGGTTTTTTCCCAGCCCCGCTTTCTTTCGCAATGCACTTCAGCAGCATCTTTGCCGTCAAAATTCATTAGCGCTTCTGTTTCGTTTGCCAGCCTGCGAAGTCGTCCGCGCAATGCTTCCGCTTTGGGCGTCGCAAGCATGTTACGGCCTGAACGGATAAAAATCGGATCATCAAATTTTTCGCGTATCTGCCCAAGCAATCGACTCATGGCCGCCATACTCAAGCCCATTTGCCGAGCGGCCCCACCAACACTGCCTTCCACAAGAAGTGCATCGAGCGCAATCAACAAGCGAAGCTGACCCAATTTCAGGCTTTCGCCTTCAATAGCCTCCGGCTCTGTCTGTGTTTTCATGCGCTTGCCAGCCATTGCTGCGTTATCCGTTCAGTTGCGTTTTTTGGAACTTGGAATTGTTATAAAAGACGACCGTTGACGTCATCTTATTGCCATACATAAGGAGAGCCGAAAACTCAACTTAAAGGGTGAAATTTATGACCAGCTTGTTTCGGGGATCGCGCGCCACTGGCTCGCAGAACAGGCACTTGGCCAGCAAATCGCTTTTTGCAAAAGCTGTTCTTGCGGGCACATGTCTTTCCACTGCACTTATTCTGAGCGGAGCAGTTTCCTTCGCACAGACCTTAACCAAGGCAGAGGAAGAAGCTGCCAAAAAGAAACAGGCTGAAGCGCAAGCGGCTGAACAGGTGAATGCTGGGGGTGGCATTACACTTAATCAGATCGTGGTATCGGCAACTGGTTTCGAGCAAAACATCACCGATGCGCCAGCCAGTATCTCGGTCGTGCCGGGTGAAGAACTCGAAAAAGGTGCTTATCGTGATCTCGGAGATGCACTGCGTGATGTGCAAGGCGTTGCCGTAACTGGTGCCGCTGCCGAACGTGATATCTTCATCCGTGGCCTTCCCGGAACTTATACGCTCATTCTAGTTGACGGAAAGCGCCAGAGCACACGTGATGCGCGCACCAACGGTAATTCGGGCTTTGAGCAAAGCTTCCTGCCGCCAGCCAACGCTATTGAGCGCATCGAAGTCATTCGTGGTCCAATGTCGTCGCTTTATGGTTCCGACGCGATGGGCGGCGTTATAAACGTCATCACCAAAAAAGTCGCAGACAAGTGGAGCGGCTCGCTAAGCGTCGACACGACAGTCCAGCAGCATTCCAAATATGGCGATTCCTATCAGGGTTCTTACTACATAACCGGCCCGCTCGTGCCCAACCTCGTTGGCGTACAGCTTTGGGGCCGCGGTATGAAGCGTCAGGAAGACAACATTATCAGTGGTACGCCTGAGCAAAAAGACATCGACATCACAGGTCGCGTGACCATCACGCCAAATGCTGATCACGATATTGTTTTTGAAGCTGGCAAGACCCGCCTGCGCCGCGATTCAAGCGTTGGTAACACCATCAATCCAGTGGCAACCGGCAGCACAGCACCTGTTGATGCTTACAATCTGAATGACCGAAATCATTGGTCCGTCAGCCATACTGGCCGTTGGGGTCCAACGACTTCCGAATTCTCCTTCATGCAGGAAACGGCTGAAAGAACAAATTTCAGCTGGAATAATGCGCGCAGAGAATTCGTGGAAAACCTGCGTTCGCCACATATCCGCAACTCCACGCTTGATGGCAAGTTCACGACACCATTCGAGCTTTATGGCAACCATACGCTCGTAACGGGTGGCCAGTTTATTGAAGGCACGCTGACGGATCAGAATCCGGGTCGTCGCAATGGTCTTGATGAGCAGTTCACAATCAAGCAATGGGCGCTCTTTGCTGAAGACGAATGGTGGATCACACCGGACTTCGCCCTCACCGGCGGTCTGCGTATGGATCACCACGAAATCTACGGTTCACATTGGAGCCCGCGTGGATATGCCGTCTGGCATGCAACCGATCAGCTGACCATCAAGGGCGGTATTTCAACCGGCTTCCGTGCACCTGAGCTGCGCACCATCGCACCGGGCTATGCTTA
Source organism: Ochrobactrum sp. MYb379 (assembly GCF_037479515.1). Classification (NCBI taxonomy): domain Bacteria; kingdom Pseudomonadati; phylum Pseudomonadota; class Alphaproteobacteria; order Hyphomicrobiales; family Brucellaceae; genus Ochrobactrum; species Ochrobactrum sp. MYb379. Next base: position 52,032 of record NZ_JBBGYW010000009.1, on the reverse strand, counting down.
TACCACTGGTGGCGGCAATTGTACTTATGGTCCAACTGGAAACTGCGGCGTCATCATTGGTGACCCGGGCTTGCAGCCAGAAAAAAGCACGAGCTATGAAGCCAGTGCACTTTGGGATAATCAGCAGGGTCTGCGTCTTGGCGCAACTTACTTCTACACCGACTTCAAAGACAAGATCGCCAGCAACATTCAGTATGATCCAATCACTGGCCAACCCCTTCGCTGGGCACAGGATCCAAACTACGTTCTCTATTACAGCTATAACATTGACGATGCTGTCATTCAGGGCGTCGAGTTGACTGCAGACTGGGAAGCGACCGACACGATTAAACTTCGTGGAAGCTATACTTACACAGACTCAGAGCAGAAGACCGGCGAATATGCGGGTCTGCCTTTGGCGCGCACACCGAAGCATATGGCAAATGTCCGCGCTGACTGGGAAACACCAGTCGAAGGTTTGACCGCTTGGACTGCCGCCAATTATCATGGCGAAGAAATCAATGCCGGTCTTCGTATTGGTACTGTCGGTGAACCTTATGCCTATAACAGCCGAGGTCAGGTCATTGCCCGCAAATACAAGGGCTATGCGACAGTCGATTTCGGTGGCTCATATGAGTTCAGCGAAAACGTCACACTGAATGCGGCAGTCTACAACATCTTCGATAAGAAGGTGACCGTTGATGAAACGAACAATGTCGTCGAAGGCCGTCGTCTCTGGCTCGGTATGACTTCACGTTTCTAAGATACGCAATGACGCCAGCCGATTTTAGCTGGCGTCATTTTTATGAATTGGATGCTCTCATGAGCAAAATGAAGAACGTCATTCTAAAGGTCTGCCTCATGGTTGGAAGTATCCTTGTGAGCGCATCCGCGCATGCTGAAAAGCCACAAGTCGGTTCCTTCGACATGCAGGCAAATGGCATCGACTATCGGATTTTCGTTGCGGCTCCCGCAGAAAAAGCACCTGCTGAAGGGTTTCCTGTCGTCTATATGACGGACGGCAATCGCATGCTGCCAATCACTGCAAAGCTTATGGAAAACAACCCTAAGCTCAATGCCGTTTTTGTTGGAATCGGCTATCCAACCGAAGACCAGAACGAAATCGTGCGCCTGCGCTATTTTGATCTGACACCGCCGACGCCTGATGATCTGATCCCCGTTCAAACGAATATTCCAAAGACCGGCGGACGAGATGCTTTTTTCGCATTCCTTGATAATCAGGTAAAAGCCGAGATTGAAGGTCGTTTTCCAATCGACCCAACCAAGCAGGCATTATTCGGCCACTCGCTTGGCGGCCTCTTCACGCTTTATGCGCTGTTCAATCATAGCGATTCATTTCAAACCTATGCCTCTGCCGACCCTTCGATCTGGTGGAATGGACGCTCCATTCTCGCCGATAAGGACAAGTTCGTAGAAGCATTTAAAGCAAATCCAAAACCCATTCGCCTGTTGATTGAAAATTCTGGAAAGCGCGGCGAGCGTCCGGGTCAGACCAAAGAAGATGTCGAGCGGCTCAAAATACTACGTGGCGGACCATCGGGCGCGGACATTCAAACAGAGTTGAAGCAGCTACCCGGCTTTGATGTTGCCTATCGTCGTTTCGATGATGAAAGCCATGGATCGATGATCCCACTGACCGTGGAAGATAGTTTGAAATTCATACTGCTCAATGAAGCGCCAAATGGCCAAAACAACTGAATATTGATCTTCCCGCTTTGACGGGAAGAAAACTGGACTATAAAGTACAGGATTGACGAAAGGATCGAACGCTATGCTGAAATTCAGCCGACATTTTTCCCGTCTGTTTGGCGCGGCACTTGTTGCGACGGCACTTGCCTCCGGCGCGCACGCGGCTGATGTCGCGGTAAAACACGCGCAGGGCGAGACAAAGATTGCAACCAATCCTGAAAAAGTCGTGGTGTTTGATTTTGCGACGCTCGACAACCTTGACCGTCTTGGCGTGAAAGTTATCGGCGTCCCCGGTAGCATCGCTTACCCGGAATATCTCAAGAAATATGACGGGGCTGATTATGAAAAAGTCGGCACATTGTTTGAACCCGATTATGAAGCTGTCAATGCAGCAGAACCGGATCTCATTATTGTGGGTGGCCGTTCGGCAGCGAAATATGGCGAACTCGCAAAAATCGCACCGACTATCGATCTGACTGTTCCAGCCAAGGAATTCATTTCCGGCAGCGAAGCCAATATCGAAAAGCTTGGCCAGATTTTTGGCAAGGAAACCGAAGCGAAGGCCGAAGTTGAAAAGCTAAACAGCGAACTCGCTGCACTAAACGAAAAAACAAAGGGCAAAGGCAAGGGCCTGATGATCCTGACTTCAGGCGGCAAGATCAGCGCCTATGGTCCGGGTTCGCGTTTCGGTGTGCTGCATGACAGCTTCGGTATCGAACCAGCAGCGCCTGATCTTTCCGTCGGCAATCACGGGCAGCCAGTGAGTTCAGAATTCATTCTGGAAACCAACCCGGATTGGCTTTTCGTACTTGATCGCGATGCCGCCATTGGACGTGAAGGCACCTCTGCCAAGCAATTGCTCGACAACGAACTCGTGCGCCAAACAAATGCCTGGAAGAACAATCAGGTCGTCTATCTCAACGGCCAGAACTGGTATCTCGTGGGCGGCGGTCTTGGCGCGCTGCACAGTACCATTCAACAACTTTCAGAAGCTTTTGATAAAGCTAAGTAATATCTTCTGACCCAGTCATGTCGGGCCGCATAAGTTGTGGCCCGATTTCATGGCAAGGCAAGAGAACGGGAATTCAGCGTGAAGGCACTCGCCGCAGCTATAATTGTTGTCGTCATACTGGCTTTTATCAGCCTGTTTATCGGCGTCAGCGATGTATCGCTTAGCACGCTGTTTGGCGCAAACAGCACCGACCGCGCGACCGAAGTGCTGTTAATCAGCCGCATACCCCGCACACTTGCGATCATCCTCGCTGGCATGTCCATGGCAGTTGCCGGAATGATCATGCAGATGCTCACCCGCAATCGTTTTGTCGAGCCTTCAACCGCAGGCACTGTTGAGTCGGCAAGCCTCGGTATTCTACTGGTTATCCTATTTGCCCCCGACACTCCGGTCTTTGGCAAGATGCTTGTGGCATCCGTCACAGCCCTTGCAGGCACAGCGCTTTTTCTGCGTATCCTGCGCAGTATTCCATTGCGTTCTGTTCTGGTGGTTCCGCTCGTCGGCATAATGCTGGGCGGCGTCATTAGCGCGGTCACAACTTTCATTGCCTATCGTTATGATCTGCTGCAAGCACTCAATTCATGGACAACAGGTGACTTTTCAGGCGTGCTGCGCGGACGTTATGAGCTGCTTTGGCTCTCATTCTTCCTGACCGTTATTGCCTATATTGCAGCTGATCGTTTCACAGTTGCTGGCATGGGCGAGGACTTCACCACAAATCTCGGTCTCAACTATCGCCGCGTGGTAACGCTCGGACTTGTAATCGTTTCGATGGTCAGCGCAAGCGTGGTTGTGACGGTTGGCATGATCCCGTTTCTGGGATTGATTGTGCCGAATGTGGTCAGCATGTTCATCGGCGATAATATGCGCCGCGCTGTTCCATGGGTGGCGGTATTGGGTGCCGGACTGGTACTCGCCTGCGATATTGTCGGGCGACTGATCCGCTTCCCCTATGAAATCCCAATCGGCACAATGATGGGTGTCGTTGGCAGCGCGTTGTTCCTTTATCTGCTATTACGCAAGGGATCACGCATTGCTTAAACGTCCCGGCTTTGTCATCGCATTTCTTGCAGTCCTTACCCTTGCTTCCTGCGTTGCGTTCATGACACTAGGCGCAAAAGGCAGTTGGTCTTTCATCCTCACTTTCCGAGGCACAAAACTCGCTGCGATGATACTCGTGGCCTATTCAATCGCTGTCTCAACCGTTCTGTTTCAAACAGTCACCAACAACCGCATTCTCACGCCCTCCATCATGGGTTTTGATGCGCTTTATATTCTGATCCAGACATTCGCCGTCTTTGCCTTCGGTGCCATTCACATCAATGGAATAGGCCCAAATGCGCGTTTCTTTGCTGAAACCGCAATAATGGTGGTTTTTGCAAGTACGCTTTATGCATGGCTGTTTTCAGGTGCGGCGCGCAGCCTGCATCTTGTCATGCTCGTTGGCATTGTCTTCGGTGTTTTCTTCCGAAGCGCGTCAAACCTCATGCAGCGCATGATCGACCCGAACGAATTCGCGCTGCTACAAGATCGTTTCTTCGCAAGCTTCAATAGCGTCAACGCAGATATTCTGGTGCTGGCAGCAATCATCGTGGCGGTAGTCACGCTTTACGGCCTGCGTTTTCTCAATGTCTTCGATGTTTTATCGCTTGGACGTGATCCGGCTATCAATCTGGGTGTCGATCATAGCCGCGTTGTGCATCGCATTCTGCTGATCGTTACGATCCTTGTGTCGGTATCAACTGCGCTTGTCGGTCCCATCACTTTTTTCGGTCTGCTCGTCGCCAATCTCGCTTACATGATCGCGGGATCTTCCAAACACCGTATCGTTCTGCCCATCGCCGTTCTTTTGGCAATTTTGTGCATTGTCGGCGGACAAACTGTCCTTGAGCGTGTTTTCGCTTTCAACACCGCGCTTAGTGTCATCATCGAGTTTCTGGGCGGACTCGTCTTTATTATCCTTCTCGTCAGGGGGAACGCACGTTGATCGAAATAAGCCAAGTCAGCAAATCCTATGCAAATGCAGTCGTCGTTGATAATGTGACGCTACAATTGCCAGCACGCGGCATTACCTCAATCATTGGGCCAAATGGTGCGGGAAAATCGACGCTGCTTTCGATGGTCAGCCGTCTCTTGCCGATGGAAAAAGGCCGCGTGACTGTCGATGGGCTAGATGTTTCAACCACATCCGGCGATATTCTGGCAAAGCGCCTGTCGATCCTGCGGCAAGACAATGCGATTAATTCCCGCCTCACCGTGCGCGATCTGGTTACATTCGGCCGCTATCCGCATTCCAAAGGACGCCCAACACGCGAAGATCTCAACCATGTCGATCAGGCGATCGGCTATCTTGGTCTTGAGGAACTGGGTTCGCGCTTTCTCGATGAGCTTTCCGGTGGGCAACGCCAGCGTGCCTTTGTGGCAATGGTTCTTTGTCAGAATACGGATTATGTACTGCTGGACGAACCCCTCAACAATCTCGACATGAAACATTCAGCCTCAATGATGAAGCTGTTGCGACGCGCTGCAGATGAACTCGGCAAGACGGTCGTCCTCGTTCTGCACGACATCAATTTCGCCTCGTGCTATTCCAACCATATCGTTGCCATGCGCAAGGGTAAGGTCGTGCATCAGGGATCGCCGGAACAGCTCATTCAGCCGGACATTCTGCGCGATATTTACGAGATGGAGATTGCCGTCGAAATGATCGGCGGCAATCGTATTGGCATATATTATCTTTAATTATGCAACCGGCTCGCTCGGGAAAAGCTGCTGCAAAGCATCATAAGCCGAAAGAACAGTTTCCATCTGCGCTGTGTGGCCTTTTACAAAAGCTTCGCCGTAGATGGTTTCGTCTGGATATTCGGTAATCAATGTCAGCGGAACGGTGTGCCGATCATCAACACCAACCAGACATGGGAAGCCGTTGATAATACGGAAACCCGTTTCGCCCGCATGTTGTTCGAAAAGCTTGATCTGTGCATCGTTGTATTCAAGCAGACCATCGATCGCACCAAGATGCTTAGTCACATGATCCATAAGCTGTTCAGCTTCTTTCTCCCATGACGCGTGGTGACGTATAATCAGGAAGAAGCCCTTTGGCAGCGTCCACATCGCAAAGGAACGCGGCACATAACCCGACAGAGGGCGCGTCCATTCATGTGACGGATAACCATGCAGATTGACGTGAAGCTTCGCACTTGTAAGAGCCTCAGCCTCTACGCGGATGGCCTTTTCAAAGAGCCCTTCGCCTGTGCGATATTCCAGATCATCACCCAGAGCCGTGTAGCGAGACGCGTGATGCATATGATGTGGTTGCAAGACACACAAACGTTTGTGGATTTCATATCCGTCCGGGTTTTCCTGCGGCGAGATCGTGAAATGTCCGCCATCGCGCGCGGCAAGCCGTGTGGCTGCACGCAATGCACCAACGATACCTGTTGTTTCATTGGCGTGCTGCCCGGCGCTGATCATCATAGGCAGATCACTGCCCGAAACATAGGTCGCGCGCACGCTACGCCCCGCTCGCGTCTTGGCTTCAAAAGGCGAACCGCCAAGTTTAACAATCTCACGTCTGATCTGATCAGCGGATAGCGGAGCTTGTGCATTTTCCAGCACCTGCTCGGCAGTCAGCGCATCCGTTGTTTCAAGCGGACGCGTTTCCACTTTCACATATGGGTCGGCGTCACGGAAACGAACTTCCGGCACAATCTGCCCCGGCTGCAAACCGCGATCACCAACAGGACGACCAGACTTTTTCTGAAAGACTTCGAGCAGCGAAAAATAAATGTCTTCATGCAGAGCTTCAGTAAGGCTCAGTGCTTCTTCATCAAAAGGAAGACGACGATCTGTAATTGGCAGGCTGACCGATATGTTCAGCTCTTCAAAATAGGGCTCGCCCCTACCCCAGTCATGAGTAGCTATAGTCGAGATCGTGTCATGAAACAGCTTTTCATAAGCTGTCTCAAACCGGGCATTTTCTACTTTGTCTTTGTGCTCGACAATCAGCCAGCCGGTTGGAGAAACAAGCGTTTCGCCGATGAAATCTACATGGACGCGATTGGGTGCGAAAACCCGATGATTTTCGTTCCGACCATCGGCAAATATAAGGTCGACTTCATAGAAGAAGTCATCCTTACCCGATGCGCTAAAGCTGATTTTTGCATCAGGCAGAAGCGCAGAAAGCGGATAGGTTTCGAGCAAAAATCGGTTTTCTACGCAATTGTCATGGCGCGGATAGAGAATTGTTGCGGCTTTGAGGGCTGCACCGTCCACTTCTTCAAGGAAGAAATGCAGAAGCGGCTTATAGGCCGAACGCAGACGCGCATTAATGCCCGCCTCGCGCAATTTCGTTTCAGCCGCAAAGCGACTTGGCTGATCATCGAACAGCCATGCTTCCACTTCAGCGCCGCGCATTTCCGGCTTTGAGAAACGTTCGATCAGGACATTGATTGAACGCGGATATGTCTTTTCAAAAAGCACGCTCATCGCGATGTCCTACCGGTTGGATCGAGCGTGTCACGCAGCCAGTCACCCAGAAGATTAAGGCCAAGCACGGTGAAAAGAATAGCAAGGCCGGGGAAAAGGCTAACCCACCACGCAGTCTGGAGATATGTGCGGCCATCGGCCAGCATTCCACCCCAGCTCGGAATGGTTGAATCAATACCAAATCCAAGGAAGGTCAGGCTGGATTCAAGCAGGATATTGTTAGCGACATTCAGCGTCATCAAAACGATGACAGGACCAAGCAGATTTGGCAGCAAATGCTGCAAGATAATCCGCCAATCCTTCACGCCGATAGCACGCGCAGACAGAATAAACTCACGCTCACGCAGCGACAACACCGAGCCGCGTACCAGTCGGGCATATTGTACGCATTGCGAAACAATCAGCAGAATGATCGTATTGACCAGTCCACCGCCGAGGATGGCCATAAACGTGATCGCAAGCAAGATGAACGGCATGGCAAGCTGCACATCGACAAAGCGCATCAGCGCCATGTCCCAGAAGCCACGATAATAGCCCGCGACCAGTCCCATTGTGGTGCCGATGATGACCGAACCTACAACGGAGATGAAGCCCACAAATAGCGAAATCTTGCCGCCGATGATAACACGCGCGAGCACATCACGTCCGAGAGGATCAGTGCCAAAAATATGCGCTGGATTGACGAAAGGTGGTGTCAAACGTGCCAGTAGATCGATCTTATTTCCACCTGCTGGAAACAGGTAGCCTGAGAAAATCACCGCCAAACAAATAGTGCCAGTCAGCAGAAAGCCGACAACGAATTCCAGATTTGCAAAACGTGAAAGCGAGAGAGTTGATGTTTTAGTCGCCATTACTCTACTCCGTCCGAATGCGCGGATCGACAAGGCCATAAGCTATGTCTACCAGAAGATTGACGCCGATAATCAGCATCGACAGAATTGCGATTGTCGCCTGAAGAACAGGATAATCGCGTCCAGCAACAGCATCAAACGCCAGCGTTCCCATGCCCGGCCAGTTGAAAACGCGTTCAATTACCACAATGCCGCCGAGTAGACCACCAAACTGAAGGCCGATGAATGTAATCAGCGGAATGGCACAGTTGCGCAGTGCATGCTTGTAGAGCACTTTGTTTTCGCTCAAGCCTTTGGCGCGGGCGACCATGATATATTGCGATTGCAAGGTTTCGAGCATTGATGTGCGCACAAGACGAACATTGGTTGCCGTCAGAATGATGCCCATCGTCATGGCTGGCATAATGAAACTTGCAAAACCGCTCATGCCGCTTGGTGGTAGCCATTGCAGAGAAATACCAAACAGCAAAACAAGCATTGTGCCGAGCCAAAAGTTCGGAAAAGACAGGCCAACCAGCGAACAAATGCGAATAAGCTGATCGGCCCATTTGCCACGCGATACAGCCGCTTTAATGCCCAGCGGCACTGAAATCACGATGGATACAAACAGCGATGCAAAAGCCAGCATCAGCGTTGCAGGCAAGGCACTGCCAACCAGAACGGAAACGGGTGTCCCACCCAAAAAGCTGCGTCCAAGATTAAGCGTGAACAGGCCTTTGAGGAACTCCCAATATTGCACAAGGAAAGGCTGGTTCAGGCCCAATCCTTCGCGGATGCGCTCTAGATCGGCTTCTGTGATACTGCCCGCACCTTGCGTCAGCATCAGCGCCGGATCGCCCGTAAGCCGGATTGCATAGGATACAAGCATTGTCATGGCTATAAGCACAAACAACGCCTGCAAAATTCGTTTTATGAGAAATCCGGCCACCAGAGCGCCTCCGAAATGCGGTGGCAAGCCGATAAACGGCTTGCCACATTAGTCTTATCAATCAACAGTCACGTCGGTGAGACGCAGGCGGCTATCTGGAACCGGAACAAAGTTCTTCACGCGCTTGTTCACGCCAAAGATTGCCTTGAGGTTATAAAGCGGCATTTCCAGAGCACGGTCGGCTGCATAATGCGCGATTTCCTGAAGCAGCTTTTCGCGCTCGCTACGATCAAGAACCGAACGCTGAGCTCCGAGCATCTTGTCGAGCTTTTCGTCCTTGTCATATGGGTTCCACTTTTCGCCCGAATGATACATCGAGTAAGCCGTGTTATCGTAATCAAGCGTCCAGCCACCCCATGACTGCTGGAACATCGCGCCGGTCTTGCCCTGCGGGATGATGTCGTTGAGCAGAACATTGGTGTCATAAGGCTTGATGGTCGCATTGATGCCAACCATCTGCAGGAAGGAAGCGACAGCCTGTGCAACTTCATTGAAGGTCGCTTCATTGCCGCGAACATCGATCTGTACTTCTGCGCCCGGCTGAACGCCAGCTTCTTCAAGCAGCTTCTTCGCCTGTTCAGGATCGTAAGGCAGCGGCTTCATTTCAGGATCAAAGCCAAACGAAAGCGAACCCTGGAAGCTTGCGATCTGCTCTGCCTGACCAGCGAGGATCGACTGAATGATCGCATCACGATCAACCGCCATGATCAGTGCCTTGCGCACGCGCTCATCCTTGGTAATGCCGTCGCGCGTGTTGAAGCGAAGCGCATAAACAGTTGGACCAGCGGTCGTGACGAGTTCGAGCTTTGGATCGGCTTCAATCGTCGGGATCATGCCGATTGGAATGGTCGGCGGAATGACGAGATCAACGCGACCAGCCTGAAGTTCGGCAACGGCTGTCGAAGGTTCAGTGATAAAGCGATATTCAAGCTCTGAAAGCTTCGGTGCGCCACCCCAATGATCAGCAAAAGCTTCGAGCTTGATGTTGACCTTTGGCTCATAGGACACAAACTTGAACGGGCCAGTACCGACTGGATGCGTGTTGAAATAATCATCACCCTTTTCGGTGATGTATTTCGGCGGAACGATCATCGCGCCATAAGCGGCAAGCTTGGTGATCAGAACCGGATCAGCAGCCTTCAGATGAAAATCAACGGTCTTTTCGTCGATGATTTCAACTTTGTCGATTGCGATATAGTTCGAACGCTGCGGACCTTTTGCGCCTTCATCTCCAAGCAGACGATCAAAGGTAAACTTCACGGCTTCGGCATTAAATGGCTCGCCATCGTGGAACTTCACACCTTCACGCAGAGTGAAGCGAATGCGCTTGCCGTCATCCAGCTCTTCCCATGACGTCGCAAGGCCGGGAACGATTTTCAGATCAGGACCGCGATAAACCAGACCGTCGAAAATATTGGTGCCGACAGATGCCCAATTGACGAGGAACGTATCAATCGGATCCCAGCTTCCGGGATCCTGCGGCGACGAAACGGTAAGCTTTCCAGCGGCGAAAGCTGGAGCCGACGCAATCACAGCCGCCGACAGAGCGGAAGCCAGAAAAGCGGCTTTCAGTGCTTTCTTTATCATTATTTTCCCCTTTGGGTTCGTTGAAGCATTTCCAGCAAAAGTGTTAAGCGGTTTTGCGTTGGACCATGCGATGAAAAGATGGTGCAAGAATTCAAGCGCTTTCGGCGACGAAATGGCCTGATGAAATCTCGCGATAGTTATAGATGGTCGGCTTGTCATCGATGCGACGGGTCGTGCTTGGAATTTCGCCTTCGAGCGCTGCGCGCTCGGTACGGGCCGAAGGATCGGCGATCGGCACGGCAGACAACAGGCGCTGCGTGTAAGGATGCGATGGCGTTTCAAACACCTGCCGACGCGAGCCAAGTTCCATGATTTGGCCAAGATAAAGCACCGCAACGCGATGGCTCATCTTTTCAACCACAGCCATGTCATGGCTGATGAAGAGATAGGCTAAGCCCTGCTCCTTCTGAAGGTCCATAAACAGGTTGATCACCTGCGCCTGAATCGACACATCAAGCGCTGACAAAGCTTCATCAGCGATAATCAGTTTCGGTTTTGAAGCAAGCGCGCGTGCAATGCAGATACGCTGGCGCTGTCCACCCGAAAACTCATGCGGATAGCGCGATGCATGTTCCGGGCCAAGACCAACGCGCTCTAGCAGTTCTGCCACGCGTGCATTGATCGCCTTGTTATTGTCGAGAAGACCATGCGTGCGGATTGGCTCTGCAATGGAAAAGCCGACAGTCTTGCGCGGATCGAGTGATGCAAACGGGTCCTGGAAAATATACTGCACTTCGCGACGCATCGCGTAGCGCTCTGGAGAACTCATCTGCGAATAGGCTTTGCCATTGAAGCGAATATCGCCTGCTAATGGCGATTGAAGCTGCTGGATTGTGCGTCCAATGGTCGATTTGCCCGAACCGGATTCACCAACCAGCGCCAGCGTTTCACCCGGATAAATGTCGAAAGCGACCTTAGAGACCGCATTGCATACATGAGTGACTTTGCCAAAAATGTTCTTCTTGATCGGAAAGCGCACATACAGATCATCAACGGCAAGAAGCGGCTTTTCACCGTAACGTGCGGTATCCTGAATGCGTTCTTCACCCGTTAAAACAGGCACGCCATCGCGCATCATCATAACCGGCATCCGTTTTGGGAACGCCTCGCCCGTCATGCTGCCGAGCTTTGGAACTGCCGACAAAAGCGTTTGTGTGTAAGGGTGCTGCGGCGCTTCAAAGATACGGCCTACCGGGCCTTCTTCGACCTTTTTACCCTTCCACATCACGACAACATCGTCAGCCATTTCAGCCACCACGCCCATATCGTGCGTGATGAAAATGACCGCCATTTCAAGCTCTTTCTGCAAGTCCTTGATGATGTGCAGAATCTGTGCCTGAATTGTGACATCAAGGGCCGTTGTTGGCTCGTCAGCAATGAGTAGTTTAGGACGGCAAGCCAGTGCCATAGCAATCATCACGCGCTGGCGCATACCACCAGAAAGCTGGTGCGGATAACGCTTAAGCAGGCCTTCGGCATCCGGCAAACGCACCATTTCCAGCAGGCGTTTCCCCTCAGTCAGAGCCGCACTCTTCGACATACCTTCATGCAGCATCAGCACTTCAGAAAGCTGGTTGCCAATGGTGAAAACCGGATTGAGCGATGTCATCGGCTCCTGAAAGATCATCGCAATGTCTTTACCGCGAATACCGCGCATGGCTCTCTGATCCGCTTTCAGAAGATCGCGCTCGCCTTTAGGACCATTAAACAAAATGCGACCATTGGGGAATTTTGCGCCACTCATATCAGCAAGGCGCATAATCGAAAGCGAGGTAATCGACTTTCCTGAGCCGGATTCACCGACAACTGCCAGCGTGCGGCCAGCAGAAACAGAGAAATTCAGATCATCAACAACGCGATTGCTGCCGAATTCAACACTCAGACCCTCAACCGTCAGCAGAGGCTTGGACACAGTTCCGCTCAAACTCGTAACTCTCTTATAGTGTTATGGCAGACCGCGTGGCCTGATTGAATGCACCGGACATGAAGCGCAGCAATGCGGCAACTTCCGAAAGGGTTTCTTCTGAAGGGCGGGCATTGGCGGTCGATTCGACCAATAACCGCTCACGAATCTCGCGATAACGCGCACAAGCTTCTGCGCCCTTTTCGGTGATTTTGACCGTCTTTTCCTTGGACGCCTTACCAGTGGTCAAAAGCCCGGCTTTTTCCAACTTGCGGATGGCGTAGGTGGCGATATGCGTATCTTCGATATCAAGCACCAGACAGATATCAGCCAGCTTCTTTTCACGCCCACGATGCCGGATTGAATGAAGGATCAAAACTTCGATTGGCGAAAGCCCCGGCAAACCGGCAGCTGCCATGCAGCGAACCATCCAGCGTGAGAATGCATGGGAAGCGAGAATAAGGCCATATTCCACCTCGGAAAGACCAGGCGAACCGCCTTCTGCAAGGTGCGAAGAAGATACAATAGGGCCAAGAGATGCGACAGAACGTAAATGCTTAGGCAACGAGACTTCATCAAAGCCCAACGACTGCATATCCGCTGGCGCTTCCGCCATCAGCTCGCCATCTCTGTTATTCCCCATATAAGCTGCTCCCTTTTTCTTATTTGTTTTATGTCATCATCTTATCGACATTTTGTCAATAAAGTGGTGTCGTATTTTCTGAAATGCCGATAATTAGATAAATAGGTGATAGTTGAGAGCGCTATTCGGCCTCGATCTCAGCTGCGTCACGGCGATTTTTAGAACAGAAAATCGCAGTTTCAGGCTATTTGGATTCAGATTGCTCAAATTACAATAAAAACAAAAATATATTCCGATAAGTATCCAAAAGCGGTGATTTTCGACGCATCATTAGAAAATAATTCCTGTATTTTAATTTCATCGAATATTTTTACAGGTGACCTTACAAATGAAGTTCGCAAAAATCCTCGCTACAGTCGGCGTTCTCCAGGCAGCTCTTCTCTCGACCGCGCTTGCGGGCGATAACCTTGAAGCCATTAAATCGGCTGGCGTTCTCAAGATCGGCACTGAAGGCACCTATGCGCCATTCACCTTCCACGACAAGGACAACAAGCTCGTTGGTTTTGACGTGGAAATCGGCGAAGCCGTTGCTCAGAAGCTCGGCGTGAAGCCTGAATTCGTTGAAGGCAAGTGGGATGGTCTCATTGCTGGCCTCGATGCCAATCGTTATGATGCCGTGATCAATCAGGTCGGCATTACCGAAGAGCGCCAGAAGAAGTTCAACTTCTCAAACCCTTACATCGTTTCCAAGGTCGTTCTGATCGTCAATGACAAGAACGATACCATTAAGGACTTCGCCGACCTGAAGGGTGTAAAAGCCGCTCAGTCGCTCACCAGCAATTATGGTAAGCTTGCAACCGAAGCCGGTGCAGAACTCGTTGCAACAGACGGTTTTGATCAGTCGGTCCAGCTTGTTCTGACAGGCCGTGCTGATGCGACGCTCAATGACAGCCTTTCTTTCCTCGACTTCAAGAAACAGCAGCCGAAAGCTCCTGTAAAAGTCGTTGCAGAAAAGGAAAACGCCACGGCTTCCGGCATTATCGTGCGCAAAGGTGATGACGAGCTCGTAGCGGCTATCAACAAGGCGCTTGATGAAGTCAAAGCTGATGGAACCTATGACAAGATTTCTCAGAAATACTTCGGTCAGGACGTTTCGAAGTAAGCTCTGGATAGTGTCTTCAAAGAAAGCCGGAACCAGTTTCCGGCTTTCTTTCATTGTGTATATGTTATTTCCTGAGAATTGAGTGTTCAGGTCCTATCCCAGCTAAGGAATTTGAGACGTGCCCGATTGGCTTCAACTCATGGCGGATTCCCTGCCCACCCTACTTTGGGCCGGGCTTAAGTTCACCATCCCACTGACGATACTTTCGTTCATTTTCGGCCTATCGCTCGGATTGCTTACAGCGTTGGTGCGCTTGTTTGCGCCGGTCTGGGTATCGCTGATTGCGCGGTTCTACGTCTGGATTTTCCGCGGCACACCAATGCTGGTACAGCTGTTTGTGATCTTCTACGGTCTTCCAAGCGCAGGTATTTATCTCGACGCCTTTACGGCAGCCGTTATCGGCTTTTCGCTGAATGTTGGTGCTTATAGTTCGGAAGTTATCCGCGCCGTAATTTCTGCAGTTCCGAAAGGTCAGTGGGAAGCAGCCTATTCCATTGGCATGAGCTGGCGTCAGGCACTAACCCGCACCATCCTGCCACAGGCAACACGCACTGCCGTTCCGCCGCTGTCTAATACATTCATCTCGCTGGTGAAAGACACATCACTTGCTGCAGCAATCACCGTGCCAGAACTGTTTCAGTCGGCACAACGCATTGTTGCCACCACCTATGAACCGCTGGTGCTTTATATTGAGGCAGCGCTCATCTATCTGGCGCTCAGCACGATCCTGTCCAATCTTCAGGCACGACTGGAAAAGCGTTTCAAACGCTATGGTGGAACGCTGGAGACAAACTCATGATTGAGCTGAAAGATATCGTCAAAAGCTTCGACGAGGTTGTGATCCTCAATGGCATCAACGTGAAAATTGCCGAAGGAACAGTCACAGCACTTGTCGGCCCATCAGGCGGCGGCAAGAGTACACTGCTGCGCTGCATCAACTTGCTCGAAGTCCCAACGTCCGGCACGCTAACGCTTGGCGGTCAGAGCTTAACGTTTGATCCCGACCGCAAACCAAGCTGGCAGGCGATCCAGTCTATTCGCCGTCAAACGGGTATGGTATTTCAGAATTTTCAGCTTTTCCCGCATCAGACAGCCATTCAAAATGTTATGGAGAGTCTGATAACGGTCCTGAAATGGCCAAAGGAAAAGGCAAAAGAACGCGCCATGGAGCTGCTTGTAAAAGTAGGCATGGCACATAAGGCCGACGCCTGGCCTGCAACGCTTTCTGGCGGGCAGCAACAGCGTATTGCAATTGCACGTGCCCTAGCGCCCTCACCGCGTGTTCTGCTTTGTGATGAGCCAACATCTGCACTCGATCCAGAATTGGCATCGGAAGTTGTGGACGTGTTGAGCAAGCTTGCAAAGGAAGGTACGACGATGGTCATTGCCACGCATGACCTGCGCCTTGCTTCAAAGATTGCGCAAAATGTCGTGTTCTTGGAAGCCGGCAATATTGTCGAAACTGGCACTGCGCATGATGTGTTCGTCACGCCAGCGCGCGAACGGACCAAGCAGTTCGTGGCGACAATCAATGCCGCGCACAGCTACGACATTTGAGACCTGAAAGTCATTTCTGATTCTGATAATGGGGCTTTTGCAGACAGCAGGAGCCCCTATTCATATTAGCCCTATCAGATTCATGCGTCCTTTTATCAATTTTCCCACGACTGGTCCCTGCCTGCCCCTTGGTAAATGCCCAAAGCGCTGCTACATTAAGGGCAACGTAAAAATTGAAGCGCATTGCTTGCGTCCTTTACAGGTTCGCGCGGCGCCATAAGGATAAGAACCTTGAAAAACCCCGAGGAGCGCCCCGCAGCAACGGCGCAACAAGGGGCGTCCGGCGGACAAACGGGCAACCAACAGGCTCGGAATCCGTCCGAGAACGGCAAGCGCAAACCGCGCAAGCAAGCCGTTCCAGAAGTCGGCAAGGCAGCAAAAGCCCCCGATTCAGGACGCTCAGACACTGAAAACAAAGGCTCTCAAAGCCAGCGCAAGCGTGCGCGCCGTCGCAACCGTGGCAAATCCCCCGGTGGCTCTGACGTGCGTGGCCAAAAGCCAACAATTGCTGAAATACCGAATCCAGATACTAAATCCGCAGATGGAAAGCCCGGCGGTAAAATATCGAATCGCCGCAGGCGTGCCCGCAAAAAGAAGCAGGCTCGCCAGCAAGGAAGTGCGCCTGTAGCTTCAGACAATGTTACAAAGCTGCAAAATCCCACTGCCCGTTTGGAGCCAGCGGGCAACGCATCACCGCAGGTAAAACGCCATTCGACCAATACGCAAAGCGTTCGCAGCCATGCGCCGCATGAAGCACCGCTCTATGCAGCGCTCGATCTGGGGACCAATAATTGCCGCTTGTTGATTGCTTCACCAACACGCCCCGGGCAGTTTCGTGTTGTGGATGCTTTCTCGCGCATCGTGCGGCTTGGTGAAGGCCTAAGTTCAACCGGACGGTTGAGCGAGCACGCGATGCAGCGTGCTATTGAAGCTTTGAAGATTTGTCACGACAAGCTTGAATCTCGTAAAATCAAGCGTTCACGTTTGATTGCGACTGAGGCTTGCCGCTCTGCCGCGAATGGCGAAGAGTTTCTCGAGCGCGTTCGCACAGAAACCGGGCTCGAACTTGAAATCGTTGACCGTCAGACAGAAGCCCGCCTTGCTGTATCGGGCTGCGGAACGCTGGTTACACGGGAAACCGATGCGGTCGTGCTGTTTGATATTGGTGGCGGCTCATCAGAAATCGCGTTGATCGATGTGACGCAGCGCCGCTCACCGCGACTTGCTGAGCATATTATGGCTTGGACCTCCCTGCCCGTTGGCGTTGTCACGCTTGCCGAACGTTTCGGTGGCCGCAATGTCACGCAGGAAAGCTTCGATGCCATGGTTGGCCATGTCACAGACCTGCTTTCCGGTTTTGCAGAACGCAACTGTCTTGGAAACCTCACGGCAAGCTCGCGCTTCCATCTGTTAGGCACATCTGGAACAGTGACAACACTTGCTGGCATCCATCTTGGACTTGAACGCTATGATCGGCGGCGCGTCGATGGTATGTGGATGGGATCAGAGGACGTGACGCAGATGACGCAACGTCTGCTGTCATGGGATTTTGAGGCCCGCGTTGCCAATCCCTGCATTGGAGCCGATCGTGCTGATCTGGTGCTTGCAGGTTGTGCTATTCTTGATGCCATACGCAATGTGTGGCCGAGTGAAAAACTTCTCGTTGCCGATCGCGGATTGCGCGAAGGCATATTGACCGAACTCATGTCGCGTGATGGTGCCTGGCGCCACAACCGCGCGCCAACCGTCAAAGCTGGCGGCAAAACCGACTTAAGAAACAGGCACTAAGATGAGCAAAGCAGGCGGAAACAAGAGCGGCACCAAAACCGGCGGACGCGGCGGTGCAGGAACCAGCAATCTTCGCGTTCGCGTGAAGAAAAAAGCCGGAACGATCAAGGAATCGTCGCGCCGGTGGCTACTGCGCCACCTGAATGACCCCTATGTTCACCAATCGAAGAAGGATGGCTATCGTTCGCGTGCAGCTTATAAGCTAATCGAAATCAATGATCGCTATAACCTTCTAAAAAAGGGTCAGAAGATCATCGATCTGGGTGCTGCACCCGGCGGCTGGTCGCAAATCGCTGCTAAGATTGTTGGCTCAACAGACGAGAATCCGCAGATTGTCGGCATCGATTATCTGCATGTTGATCCGCTTCCCGGCGTTATTCTGCTGGAAATGGACTTTCTCGACGATGAAGCCCCTGCAAAACTGATGGAAGCGCTTGGCGACAAGCCTGATCTGGTGATTTCAGATATGGCAGCACCAACGACTGGCCATCGCCGCACGGACCACTTGCGCACCGTGCATCTTTGCGAAGTTGCGGCTGATTTTGCGGTATCAGTTCTCAAGCCCGGTGGCCACTTCCTGACAAAGACATTTCAGGGTGGCACTGAAAATGAACTGCTTGCGATGCTCAAACAGAAATTCAAATCTGTGCATCACATCAAGCCGCCCGCATCGCGTGCAGAATCCGTCGAGCTTTATTTGCTCGCACGTGACTTCAAAGGCTAAAAACGACCATCAAGGCGGCTTTCAAAGCCGCCTTTTTATTTGCCATTAGACAGACCTGCTTCTTCCAAAGCCGCAGCATCATTGCTCTTACGCTTAAACTTTGCAGAGCTTGAAAGCTCGTGGCCTGCATCCGGTGCCAGTCGTGCAAACCAGAAAATTGCCGTTGCCGATACTAACGCCACCACGAAGAATCCAATATGGAAATCTGCCAGCTGTAACGGTGCGCGCCGAACCGCCGTGCTCAATTCGAGAATGCCACCCGCCAGCGCCACACCAAGCGCGATTGAGACCTGTTGCGCGACCGCGGTAATTGGCGTCGCCTGACTTGTCTTGGCATCAGGAATTTCGGCAAAGGCCAGAGCATTCACTCCAGTGAAGAACAGCGAGCGGAAAAATCCACCGATCAGCAAGAAACCGATAATGACACCATAAGGTGTATCCGGAAAAAATAGCCCATTGGCTGCAATAAAACCGGCTGAGATCAGCGATCCATACATCAGTGTGCGGCGGAAACCGAACAGGTTGAACACCTGCCTCGCACCGAACTTCATGCTGATCGCACCAATTGCCGAAACGAACGTCATCATACCGGACTGGAACGGCGTCATGCCGAAGCCGAGCTGAAACATCAAAGGCAGCAGAAACGGAATTGCGCCAATACCCAACCGGAAAACACTGCCACCAAAAACAGCGGCGCGGAAAACCTGATTTTCGAATAGTTTCAGATTAAGCAGCGGATCAGTCACGCGTCGCGCATGAAGGATATAAAGAACAGCGCAAGTCAAGCCGAGAGCCACGACGACAATGCCAATGACTGGCGGCAGTGCGGGCAGACTAACAACCGACAAGCCAAACACGACGCCCGACATCGCAACACCGGACAGGACAAATCCCGGCCAATCAAGCGGCTTTAGAATACGCTCATCGGTATCCGGTAGAAAGCGGGTTGCAAACCAAATGCCAAGAAGACCAATCGGCACATTGATGAGGAATATCCAGTGCCACGAAAAGAAGGTGGTAATAAACCCACCGACCGGCGGGCCAACCAATGGCCCGACCATCGCGGGTATGGTTAGCCATGCCATCGCTGACACAAGTTCACTTCGAGGCGTCGAGCGGATCAACACCAAACGCCCGACGGGCGTCATCATCGCACCGCCCATACCCTGCAAGAAACGCGCAACAACAAAAGCAGTCAACGAGTTCGAAGCCGCACAAGCAACAGACCCCACCACAAACACAGCGATCGCTGCACGAAATACATTCTTGGCACCGAATCGGTCCGCCATCCAGCCGCTTACCGGAATAAAAACCGCAAGCGAGACGAGATATGCAGTCAGTGCGAGTTTTAAGGCAATCGGGCTGGTGCCAATGTCAGCGGCAATTGCAGGTAGCGATGTTGAGATGACATTGGAATCCATCTGCTCCATGAAAAGAGCAATGGCCAGCACGAGAGGAACGATGCGGTTCACGGTAAAAATCCGAATAAAAGCAGCAAATTACAATTAGCTTCAATGTCGTTATACGCCGCTCTCTATGTAACGCGCACGGATTATTTGCCAGCCCGTTTAACGTCACAATACGGTTACCAGTCGGAAACACGACCTCGATGGCCGGAATACAACGCATTTCTCACGCGACGTTACAATCGTTCACATTTGTGAGAAATGGGTTGCGCCACTCGTAACAGGCTGTTACATTTCGTTATGTTCTCGAGCTTTAGAATCCGATGCAACAGCGTCGAGGTTCAAGGAGGTAGAAAATGAATGACATTACTAGAACCGCACTCGTCTATGGAATGATGATCGTTTCACTGAACACGGCGCTGGCGATTGGTCTTCTTGGCTTAGACTTCCTGCGTTAAGTGCGAGACCCTAACAGTTTGATTTTGCCCTCCAGGCAAGCATGAAAAAGAGCGCTCCTATCTTATTGGGAGCGCTCTTTTCATTTTGTTTTCAACGAATACGTTCCTGGCTTTTTGGATCGAAAAACACAGCTTTGTCGAGATTGAAAGCAAGGCGTGAGCGTTGCCCAGCGACAATGCGTGCATCAGCACGCAAACGCGCGACGACCTGTTTACCGCCAATCCGTGTCACTGCGAATGTGTCGGATCCGGCAGGCTCCACCACATCAATCAGACAATCACCTTCGATAACAGATTGCGCATTACGATCCGCTCCATCGGGGTCGGTGAGAGCTTCGGGACGAATGCCAAAAGTAATATCCTGGCCGATATGGTCACTGAGTCCCTTCGGCGCATTAAGGAGCGGAAGTCTCAAAGCCTCGCCCTCCGCCTGCGCAAGAACGATAACAACATCTGCTCCATTCTTTTCAACGCCTGCGCTGAGAAGATTCATGGCTGGCGAACCCATAAAATCGGCCACAAACATATTGGCGGGATTGTTATAGATTTCCGCTGGGGTGCCAAATTGCTGCAAGATGCCATCTTTCAGAACAGCAATTTTTGTTGCCAGAGTCATTGCTTCAATCTGATCATGGGTCACATAAACGATTGTTGTCTTCATGCGATGATGCAGCCGTTTGATTTCAGTGCGCATATCCACACGCAACTTGGCATCAAGATTGGACAGCGGTTCGTCAAACAAAAACACCTGCGGATTGCGAACCAACGCGCGCCCCATCGCAACACGCTGACGCTGACCGCCCGAAAGTTGGCTCGGCTTGCGATCTAGAAGATGGCCGATCTGAAGAATATCAGCAACTTCCTGAATAGCCTTATCGCGCTCAGGCTTTGGCACTTTGCGAATTTCCATGCCGAAAGCGATATTTCCGCCAACTGTCATATTCGGATAAAGTGCATAGGACTGAAACACCATCGCAATATCGCGCTGCGAAGGATGCAGACCTGATACAGACCGCCCCTTAATCGAAATATCCCCGGATGTAATTGGCTCGAGTCCGGCAATGGTATTGAGCAATGTAGACTTCCCACACCCAGACGGCCCGACCAGCACCAGAAAGCCGCCCTCCTCAATCTCGATATTGATGTCTTTGAGGACCGGGACGCTGCCGTAGGATTTATAGAGATCTGTAATTTTGAGAAATGACATGTGAAGCTTATCCCTTAACGGCACCGGACATCAGACCGCGCACGAAGTAGCGCCCGGAAACGATGTAAACAATCAGCGTTGGCAACGCGGCCAGAATGGCAGCTGCGAAGTGAACATTATATTCCTTAACGCCTGTGGAAGAGGAAACGAGGTTGTTAAGCGCAACCGTCATCGGCGTTGAGTTTGCACCCGAGAAAGAAGCGCCGAAAAGGAAGTCGTTCCAGATATTTGTGAACTGCCAGATGACCGACACAACGATGATCGGGCCAGATGATGGAAGCAAAATACGGGTGAAAATCTGTAAAAAGCTTGCACCATCAATCTGTGCGGCGCGCACAAGTTCAGTCGGAAACGCTTCGTAATAATTTCGGAAATAAAGGGTCGTGAATCCGATACCATAGACAACATGCACAAGGATCAGCCCCCAGATTGTACCGGCAATGCCAAGCATACCAAGAACACGGGCCATTGGGATCAGCACGATCTGAAACGGGATAAAGCACGAAAGCAGCAACAGGCCAAAGAAGACATTCGATCCGCGAAAGCGCCACTTCGTCAGCACATATCCGTTCAACGCGCCGATAATTGTTGAGATGAAAACTGCTGGCACAACCATCAGGATCGAGTTGATAAAGAATGGCTTGAGGCCAGTTGGCTGCACGCCAATCTGTGCTGTGGACCATGCCGAAAGCCATGGCTCGATGGTCCATTGCTGTGGCAGACTGAGCATGCCGCCTTGGCGAATTTCATCCAATGGCTTGAATGAATTTACCAACATCACATAGAGCGGCAGCAGGTAATAGATCGCAAATAGCAGCAACGCAGAATAGATCAAAGCGCGTGTCAGCTTGCCGCTATTGATTGCATTTTCCTGGGTCTGAGCACTCATGAGCGCGACCCTCCGCGAATTTCCGAATAGAGATAGGGGATGATAATCGAGAATATCATGACAAGCATGATGATCGCGGAAGAGGCACCGATACCCATCTGATTGCGCGTGAAAGTGTAGGAATACATGAAGGTCGCAGGCAGTTCGGTCGCCTGCCCCGGCCCGCCGCCGGTCAAGGCAACTACAAGATCATAAGCCTTGATCGCGAGATGTGCCAATACCACAAAAGCCGACAAGAATACCGGACGCATCAAAGGAATAATGATGCGGCGGTAAATCGTGCTGGTGGAAGCACCATCGATTTGCGCCGCTTTGATGATTTCATTGTCTACGCCACGCAACCCCGCAAGGAACATCGCCATAACGAAACCAGACGACTGCCAAACAGCTGCAATGACAAGGCAATAAATTGCCATTGTGTTGCTCTTGATCCAGTTAAACGTAAATCCTTCCCAGCCCCAAACACGCATTGTATGTTCAAGGCCGATACCTGGATCGAGAAACCACTTCCACGCGGTCCCTGTCACGATGAACGAAAGCGCCATCGGATAAAGATAAATCGGGCGCAAAAAGCCTTCACCGCGGATTTTTTGGTCAAGCAAAATAGCCAGAAACAAGCCGATAACCGAACAGATGATAATGTAAAGCGATGCGAAAATCGCAAGATTGGTGACAGCGCGCCACCAATGCGGTAACGCCCAAAGCTTTTCATAATTCGAAAGCCCGACAAAGCCATATGACGGCAACATTCGGCTGTTTGTGACGGACAGAACGCCGGTGTAAATGATAAATCCATATACAAATACAAGGACAATCAAGAAGCTCGGTGCCAGAACCAGCTTAGGCACCAGTTCCTGTAGTCGGCTGTTACGCTTCATGTGTGCGTCACCCATTTCTGCACGCGCATCCGGCTGCCGTTCAATCGCGGCGCTCTTGATGCGGGCTATTGTTTTAACGGCATTGTTGTCTGCCGCTCACTGTACTGAAAATATTTATTGATAACGGCTGATGTGAGCGCCCGGAACCTCTTCCGGGCGCAAACACTCTACTTACTTCGCGCCCTCAACGGCGGTAACCAGTTCCTTAACCGCATCTTCTGACGAAAGCTGGCCATTGAACTGACGGGTCACAACGTCATAAATCGCGTTCTTGACGGAAGCTGGATTTGCATAACCATGCGCCATGGAGCCGAGCATGGTGCCCTTGTCCGCTGCTTCCTTCACATCGGCGATCGCCTTCTTACCGCAAGCGTCAAAAGCGGTATCTGGCACATCGGTACGTGCAGGAGCAGAGCCCTTGACTACGTTAAAGGCCGACTGGAATGCCGGGCTTTCGATAGCAGAAGCCATTTCAAGCTGTGCTGGCACCTTGTCATCAGCAACCTTGAACATCGCGAACATATCGGAGTTGAAGGTTACCGCTCCTTGGGTTTCCGGGTAGCGCATGCAAACGAAATCTTCGCCCGGCTTTTTACCAGCTTTCACGAATTCGCCCTTAGCCCAATCACCCATAAACTGAACGCCAGCCTTGCCTTCAATGACCATTGCTGAAGCGAGGTTCCAGTCACGACCAGAGAAGTTATCATCCACATAGGAACGCAGCTTGGTCATGCGGTCGAACGCCTGCTTCATCGTATCGCTGCCGAGCGCTTCCGGGTCGAGATCGATAAAGGCTTTTTTGTAGAAGTCCGGACCAAAGGAAAGGACGACCGCATCAAAAATCGTTGCGTCCTGCCATGGTTGACCGCCATGAGCGATTGGGGTGATGCCCTGTTCTTTGAAATTATCGAGAAGAGCAACCAGTTCATCCCAGTTGGTTGGCTCTTTGCCGCCAGCTTTGTCGAGAGCAGCCTTGTTGATCCACATCCAGTTGGTGGAGTGGATGTTTACAGGTGCGGCAATCCAGTGGCCATCATACTTGGCAAAATCCTGCAAAGGTGCTGGTATAACCTTATCCCAGCCTTCCTTGCCTGCAATCTCATCAAGATTACCGAGCGAACCCTGTTCAGACCAGTCGCGGATGTCGAAACCGAGCATCTGCACGGCGGTCGGAGCATTGCCAGCTGTAACGCGGGCGCGAAGAACAGTCATCGCTTCTGTTCCGCCACCGCCTGCAACTGGCATGTCTGTCCAGCTGATCCCCTTAGCTTCCAAGTCCTTCTTGAGAACATCAAGTGCTGCGGCCTCACCGCCAGCGGTCCACCAATGCAGAACCTCCACGTTCTGTTTGTCCTGCGCATTTGCAACAGGCGCCATTGTGGCAAGCATTGCACACGCAGCCGTACCCATGGCGGCCATTTTAAAATATTTATGCATATGTCTACCTCCCGTAGAACTCTACAAAATAAAATCTAGCCAGATGCGTAGGGCGATCTCACCCAAAGCATCCTTAAGAGCATTCAACCTGCTTTGAGACCTCCATCCCAATCATTCTACCGCAGCTCCACCTGCGATTGACAACGTTGTCTTTTTTAGTTGAAAGTCTTCACTTCAGACAAGATGTGCGCCTAGAATAGGCCGAGAAACCTGATCTGTGTCAATACGGTTAGCTCACGGACGCTCAAAGTCTGCCACGCTAAATCGAAAAATCCATCCAAAAAACAGAACAATTTGAGCATCTTAGTGCGCAAAAAAATATTTCTTGCAGCGATATATTACGGGGTAGCGGATATCTGAAAAATTCAACGCTCATCCAGTTCCAGATCAGTATAAATTTCCCGTGAAGTCACTAGACATCAGCCAAAGGAATGCCTAGTTTCCGTTCAATCGCACAATGGTGTGCGAGTTTGTTCTCGGGGCGGGGTGAAACTCCCCACCGGCGGTATGAAGAGCGATCTTCGAGCCCGCGAGCGCCTTAAATAAAAGGTCATTTCGACCGTTCATTTAAGGGTCAGCAGATCCGGTGAGATGCCGGAGCCGACGGTTAAAGTCCGGATGGAAGAGAGTGAAAGAACGTTCGGCTGTGCCTTAACGGGCGCTGGCTTTCGTTCCTTTGTGCGCCCTGATTCTAGTTTCTTGAGGAACCTATGAACCAGAGCTATCCGAACAAGACATCCTTCAAAATCGCCTTCATTCAGGCGCGCTGGCACGCAGATATTGTCGACGAAGCACGTAAGAGCTTCATTGCCGAACTGGCTGCCAAAACGGGCACAAACGTGGAAGTTGAAGTCTTCGACGTTCCCGGCGCTTATGAAATTCCGCTTCATGCCAAGACGCTCGCAAAGACAGGCCGTTATGCGGCGATCGTTGGCGCGGCTTTCGTTATTGACGGCGGCATTTATCGTCATGATTTCGTGGCTACTGCCGTTATTAACGGCATGATGCAGGTGCAGCTTGAAACCGAAGTTCCGGTGCTCAGCGTGTCACTCACGCCGCATCATTACCACGACAGCAAAGAGCATCATGACTTCTTCTTCAACCATTTCAAGGTGAAGGGCGTGGAAGCTGCACATGCTGCATTGCAGATTGTCAGCGAACGCGCACGCATTGAAGCACTTGTATAATCTTAATTTAGCTGGCCTTACATTTGTAGGGCCAGCTATTCTGTAATGATGCGTTCGGGGTGCGTATAGACGTCAAAATCGTCGCCGCGAACAAGCGCCACAAGTGTGAGATTGGCTTCTTCCGCAGTGCGGATTGCCAGAGCCGTTGGCGCAGAAATTGCGGCCAGCAATGGCGCACCAAGAATAACGGCTTTTTGTACCATCTCAACTGAAACACGGCTCGTGAGTACGACCAGACCACTGGCTGCGAGCCTGTTTTCATGCGCCAGTGCACCAATAAGTTTGTCGAACGCATTATGTCGACCAACATCTTCACGAACCATGACAAGCCCCTGATCTGGCACGTAAAAACCTGCACCATGCACCGCATGTGTCAGCGCATTCAAACGCTGCGCATTACCAAGCGCGTCCATAGCTGCTGTTATTGATGCTGCTTTAAACCGAATGTTACCTGGCCCTATCTGCGTGAGCGGGCGAATGGCCTGATCGATAGAATCGATCCCGCACAAACCACAGCCCACAGGCCCTGCCATAAACCTACGTCGGGCAACGAGCATATCGTTACGCTTCGTGACAAGCCGCATCTGAATATCGATGCCCCTTTCAAACACCTCAATATTCAGATCTTCGATTTCAGAGATATGGCTTATGATGCCTTCCGTAAGACTGAAACCTAAAGCAAAGTCTTGAAGATCAGCAGGTGTCGCCATCATAACGGCATGGGTCGTACCGTTATAACTCATAGCGATGGGTACTTCCTCCGGAACTTCGCGCGAACTCTCGTGATAACCATCGTAACGACGAGTAAGGCGAGGCAAGTTCTGGCTGGTCTCGTACGTAATCATTTATCCTGCAACTCACAGATGCATAACTAGGCTTAAGTCATAACACTTAACGATATGATTGGTATCCGTATCAAATTCAATGAAGCAAAAGATTGAATAAATATCTGGCACCAGTCAAAGGGCATAGCGCTTGCGATAAGCAATGCGAACAAGCTATATCTGAGCACAATTCAAGTTCGTAAAGACTTGGTGCCTATTCCAACAGATCGTCTTACAGGTGCAAAAATGGATATTCGTCAAATCGACGACAATTACTCAGTGACCGGACAAATCTCGCCAGACGACGTGCGCGATATCGCGGCTGAAGGCTTCCAGACGATCATATGCAATCGTCCCGATGGCGAAGAAGGGCCAGATCAGCCAAGTTTTGCTGAAGTCGCCAAGGTAGCCGAAAAGGCTGGCATCAAGACCTATTATATCCCGGTCATTGGTGGCCAGCTCACTCAGGAAAACGTTGATGAAATGGCCTCGGCAATTGCCGAAGCCGAAGGCCCTATTCTGGGCTATTGCCGCTCTGGCACACGCTCAACGAATATTTACGGTATCGTGCAGAGCCAAAAGCGCGGATAAAAAACGAGCGCAAGCTATTTGGACGGTGTTGCCGCAAAGGCATTTGAGAAGTCTTTGCAAACATAGCGATTACCGTCCAGAAGCACGCGGGCCTGAAAAGCGCGCATTCGAGAACTTTGACCGGCGAACATTATGCGCCGAATACTGGCGGTAGTAGCTCATGCCTGTGCGGACCGCTGTTGCGATCACGCCGCCAGCAATCATCGTCCAGCCAACGATCTGCGGCCAGTTGAAGCTTTCAATGCCGGTGCTCAGCGCTACGATAACAACACCAGCCCACAGAACAGCAGCCGTGCGGCGCCAGAAAACCGGGTTGAGTTCGTCAAAAACAGCCTTCCACAGTGAAAGCACAAGACAAGCAAAGAAAACGGCAGCTGCCAAACCAATGTTCAGCAACTCGACTGGGAGCCATTGTTGCGTGTTGAGCATAGATTCCATCATTCCATTCCTTCCGCGACCCTGACGACGACCTTCGTGGCCATTTACATGTCAGCTTGCGCGGTCTTGTTTCAATTGTGACCATTGAGCTTTCGCATTGTGGTAGAAGCATGGAATTGGGCTGATAATACAGTCACATATTATTGCGTTCACGCGAAATATCGTGTTGAAATCATTCAGTAATCTGCGTTCAACAAAAGGCTTTAAGCCTGTCAAAGCCCTTGATAGATCAGCATTTTTTGGATTTTCTGCACATTCGGCAACCATGCCGCGCATCGTGTTAAAGTCGCGAACCATAACGACATTGTAACAATTTGATATTGCAGAACTTCTGCGATCACCTGCGAGCGTTACTCAAACGGCGCCCGACCCGCGAAAGCAGAATGACCGGCAGAATGCCGACTGCCACAATTGCCAGCGCTGCAACCGATGCTTCCTCATAGGTTCCGCGTGCAGCCTCGCCATAAAGATGCGTAGCAAAGGTCTCAATATTGAGTGGGCGCAGCAAAAGCGTGGCCGGTAACTCTTTCACGCAATCGACAAAAACCAGAAGGCCAGCCGCAACAATAGCCGTTTTTGATAGCGGCAGATGTACTTGGCAGAAGGTAGTCGTCACCCCTCTCCCGAGTGTGCGCGAAGCGTGATCAAGCGATTGCGGAATCCGCTCCAGCCCCGCATCAATGCCGCCAGCCGAAATAGCCAGAAAGCGTGCGACATAGGCATAGATGATAGCGGCCCCCGAACCGATCATCAGCAAACCTGTCGACACGCCGAATAAGCTGCTGAGCACCTGACCGAAGAAGCGATCAACCGCTCCAGAGACGATCATAATGCCGATGGCAATAACAGTGCCGGGTGCCGCATAACCCATCGTTGAGAAGCGGTAGAACCAACGCGAGGCCGTGCCCGGAAAAAGGCGCATCGCATAGGCCACCATCATACCAAACAGCAGCACCAGAATGGTTGCCACAGATGCCAGCATGACGGTGTTGAAAGCTTCACCGGCAAGGCGCGGAGATATACCCGCAAAACGCATCCGCTTGACCGCCTCGATGACAAGATAAGTCGCAGGCAAGATAAAGCCGATAATGATTGGAGTGAGGCAGGCAGTGAACAGCCATATGCCTTTTAAACCGCTCACCTTCAGCGGCTCGAAACCACGTGAATGACGAATATTAGACGAAAATCGTTGTTTACGCCTCGCCCATCGCTCAATTGAAACGAGAGCAACAACCAGTAACAACAGTGCCAAGGCAAGCTGTGCCGCTCCCGGCAGGTCGAAACGCGTAACCCATGTCGTGTAAATCGAAACGGTCAGCGTCCGCACACCTAGAAATTCGGCAGCACCAACATCGTTAAGCGTTTCCATCAATGCAAGACTGACGCCAATAGCCACGGCAGGACGTGCAAGTGGCAGTGCAACGCGCCAGAATATGCCTCTGCGACTGACGCCCAATGTACGCGCAGCTTCAATCAAACTGGCCGACTGCGTGAGAAACATCGCACGTGTTGGAATATAGACATAGGGATAAAGTACAAAGCCGAGCAGAATGATGCAGCCCGTCATTGACCTTATATCTGGCAAGCGAAACTGGCGGGGAGTTTCGTAGCCCAACATGAAACGGATTGCGCTTTGTATCGGGCCAATTGGGTGCAAAATATCGAGATAAGCATAGGCAATAATATAGGTCGGCACCGCAAGCGGCAGCAAAAGTGCCCATTCCAGCACGCCACGCCCACGGAAATCATAAGCAGTCACAAGCCATGCCGCAGACGTACCTACAAACGCGGTGATAAACCCGACACCTACAAGCAGAATGATTGTATCTGTAAAAGCCGTCGCGAAAATCGTTGAAAAAAGATGGCTCCACAGCCCGGACGAGCCGCGAAACGCTTCAATGACGAGTGCAAAAACCGGCAGGCACACCAGCAGCGCAATTAATCCGGAAAGCCACAACCAGCCTCGCCCTGAGCGCGAGCGATAAGGCTTGGTCGATGATGCGGCTTGCACAGATTCCGGCATGCTTTCCTCATATCAAAACGCCGGCGCAAAGGTTTTGCACCGGCGTCATTTTCATAATGCTAATCAGCTTTTAATTATCAAAGCCAACTTTGTCGACCAATTCACTGGCCTGCTTACGATGCTTGACGATTTCCGAAAGTGGGACACTATCAATCTTGAGTTCACCGAAAGATTCGACAATCGGATCAACCGGAGCACCAGCTTTGACTGGGTATTCGTAGTTCGCCTGAGCGTAGAGCTTCTGCGCGTCGTCCGAAGCGAGATATTCAAGAAGCTTAACGGCTTCTTCCTTGTTCGGGGCGTTCTTGGCAACAGCTGCACCGCTGATGTTTACCTGCGTGCCGCCATTTGCAAAAGTCGGCAGGATGACTTTAATGCTGTCTGCCCATGCCTTCTGCTCATCGCCGCTTTTGCCTGAGCGCATCAGACCAACATAGTAGGAGTTTGCAACGGCAATATCGCAAATTCCGCCTGCAATATCTTTGGCTCCATCGCGATCACCACCGGCAGCCTTGCGTGCCAGATTAGCTTTCAGGCCAGTAAGCCATTCTTCGGTCTTTTCTGCACCATTATGTGCAATATAATCCGCAATCAGCGCCGTGTTGTAAGGATGCTGACCAGCGCGGATGCAGATCTTGCCCTTCCACTTCGGATCAGCCAATTCTTCATAGGTGATCTTGTCGAGTTCCAAATCCTTATCGGCATAGATGACGCGTGCGCGCATCGACAGGCCGAACCAGTTACCATCGGCATCGCGAAGCTGCTCAGGTATTGCATCCTTAAGAGCCTGCGAATCGACTTTCTGGGTCAGTCCCTTGTCTACGAGATCAACCAGATTGCCAGCATCTACCGTCATCAGGATATCGGCAGGAGACTTATCGCCCTCAGACGCAACACGTTCAGCGAGACCATCCTTCAGGAAAACTGTGTTGACGGTTGTACCCGTCTTTTCCTTATAGGCATCGAGCAAAGGCTGGATCAGGCCTGGCTCACGGGTTGTGTAGATATTCACCTCATTTGCATTTGCAGCACCTGAGAGAAAAGTCGCAGCCATGAGTGCAAGTCCAGCACGCGCGATCTTGGGCATATTACCTCCGAAAATATGGTTCATTTGGAACTATATGTAATGCAATCGGAATATATGAACTCGATTTTGCAGGGTCAATTGCACGGGCGGATAAATATGACCTATTTACTCACTTTTTTCCGAAAATCAGCGCTTTGCTCCAATCAACGTGGAGGAAAACAGATGACGCCTCCTCAGCCACGTGCTGGTCTGTCCGAACGCGCAAAGACTCTTCGCTGCCATTTAAGCGGATCAAGAGTTCTTCGGTTTCACCAAGATAGATGCGAGTTTGGATCTGTCCGCTCAAACCACTCGCTGGTACATTCGGCAGAATTTTAATATCGCGCGGTCTTACATAAACGAGAACTTCGCCTGTGATATCAAGACCCGTTGGCACATTGAAAGAACCCAGTTTTGTTTCAATTGTATTGCCACGAACAACACCTTCAATCGCATTGAAGTCGCAGAAAAAATCGGCTGCGTATCGGCTATTTGGATTATTATGCAGCTCGCGAGGGGAACCTTGCTGCACGATTTCTCCAGCGCGCATCAAGACAACACGGTCACCCGTTGAAAGCGCTTCTTCAGCCTCATGCGTCACGATAATGACCGGCGTACCAAGAGCACGCAGCAGAGCCATCGTCTCGCTACGCACGCGCGCACGCAATCCGCGATCCAGATTGGAGAACGGCTCATCCATCAACAACAGATCAGGCTTCGGTGCCAAAGCCCGGACGAGCGCCACGCGCTGCTGTTCACCACCCGACAACATATGCGGATAACGGTCTGCCATCGAAGAGAGGCCGACAAGTTCGAGCAATTCATCGACCCGACTTACAGCGTGTTCCTTGCGAACCTTGCGCAGACCGAACAGCACATTTTCACGCACGGTCAGATGTGGAAACAACGCGTAGTCCTGAAAGACCACACCAATATTGCGTTTTTCCGGTTCAACGAAGATCGATGGCCCGACAAGCGTGCGCCCGCCCATCGTAAGCTGACCTTCGTCGGGGGCATCAATGCCAGCTATAATCCGCAAGAGTGAAGTTTTGCCACAACCTGAATGTCCGACCAGACAGATGATCTCACCGGGCTGCACATCAAGCGATATGTTATCCAGTGCACGCACATTTCCAAACTGCCGAGCGATCCCTGTTAGGGTAAGCGCAGGCGCCGTTTCATTACCGAGCTTTGTGTCTTGTAAAGTCCGTGCGTCCATAGATGAGGCCGAATGTCCTGTTATCATCAGACTGCATATAAATGCACTTGGATGCGTTTGCCAATAAAACACGACTAAACGCGTCAAGCATTTGCAAAAACGCTCCTTAAAGCGCAATAATTTGCTGCACTATCCGGTTGAATAAGCTTGCAAATCGCGCAATGTTGCTTTCATCAGCATTTGATATTCGCATTGCAGGAGTCTGATCATGGGGCCGATCACCGACAAAGTGGCAACCGCCGAGCGTTTGCCACAGGAAACGAAGGTCGCCATCATCGGCGGTGGCGTGATCGGTGTATCAACGGCGCTTTTTCTGGCCGAGCGCGGCATTCCTGTTGCTCTTTTTGAAAAGGGCGAAATCGCGGGCGAGCAATCAAGCCGTAACTGGGGCTGGTGTCGTCAAACCGGACGCGACAGCCGTGAACTTCCGCTGATCGTCGAAAGCATGCGTCTCTGGGAGGGTATGAATGAACGTGTGGGTCGCGAAACTGGCTTTCGCACCACAGGCATCGCTTACACTGCCGAAAAAGAAGAAGAAGTCGAGCGCTATGCAGAGTGGATCAAAATTGCCAGCGAACATGGCATCCAAACGCAGTTGCTTAACGGTCAACAGGCTGCAAGCCTCGCACCGGGACTGACGCGTCCACTCAAAGGTGGCATGATCACGCCGCGCGATGGTCGTGCAGAACCGCAAAAGGCAGTACCTGCTTTTGCCGCAAAGGCTCAGGAACTCGGTGCTGTCATTCTGCAAAATTGCGCCGTGCGCGGGATCGAAACCACCAATGGACATGTGTCAGCAGTGCTAACCGAAAAAGGCCGCGTGGCTTGCGAGGCAATTGTCGTTGCTGGCGGCGCCTGGTCACGACTGATCATATCGTCGTTCGATGCCCATCTACCGCAACTCAAAGTGCGCTCGTCCGTCTTTCGTACCTCGCCTATCGAGAGTGGCGTTGAACCGGCAATCGCGTTTTCGGACTTCGCACTGCGCAAGCGGCTTGATGGCGGATATACGGTTGCGAGCCTTGGCGGTTCCATTGCCGACATAGTGCCGGACAGCTTCCGCTTCTTCCGCGACTTCCTTCCGTCGCTCTCAACCGAATGGAAATCGCTCCGTTTCCGTTTCGGTGAACGCTTTTTCGAAGAAGCTTTCCAGTGGAAGCTCCGTCCGGCAGATCAGGTCTCGGTGTTTGAAAAAATCCGTACGCTTGATCCAGAGCCGCACAGGGCAGCGAATGCAGCAGTGCTGGCAAAACTGAAGGCCGCCATTCCATCCTTTGCGTCGGCAACAATAGCGCAGGAATGGGCAGGTCTCATCGATACCATGCCAGATGTCATTCCGGTTATCTCACCCCTGCCCGGCATCGACGGGCTGATCGTCGCCACAGGCTTTTCGGGCCATGGCTTTGGCATCGGTCCCGGTGCGGGACGATTGGTCGCCGATATGGTCAGCGGCGAAACGCCGGTGGTCGATCCATCGCCGTTCCATATCTCGCGCTTCTCAGACAGATCGAAAATCCGTATCGAGAACTGGGGTTAGAAAATCTAAAGTCGATTAATCGTACCTGCCGCCGCCATAATAAGTGGTGCAAAGTGACTTGAAAACGTCTCTTTGTTCCACTCGCTTAGTGATCCGCCGACGTGAATGGCTGCAACTGGGCGCCCTTCTGGACCGCGTATTGCTGCACCAATAGCGATTTCGCCTTGAAGAACTTCTTCTGAAGCAAGCGCATAGCCGTTTTCCCGCGCTTCATGGATTTTATCCCAGATTTCTTGCGGCTCAGTAATGGTGCGCGGTGTAAATTTGCGGCGTTTAGACCGCTGAATAATCTCATCCACTTCATCATCTGGAAGCTGCGCCATAACTGCGCGTCCGCCCGAAGTGCAATAAAGCGGCACGCTATTGCCGATAAGCGTTGCAAAGAAAGCCTCACGCTTACTTTGCAAACGCAGCGCATAAACCAGACGCAGATCATCCCTGACACTGAGATCGACACGCTCACTGGCGTCCCGTCGCAGCTCAAGCAGAGATGGAAGTGCGCGCACAATAACCGAATTTAATCGAAGATAATCCAGCGTATGATCAAGAATACGAATGCCGGGTACATACCCACGATCATTTGGGTCGCGTTCAATATATCCCTGCTGGCGAAGTGTGTGAACAATGCGCTGCACAGTGCTTTTTCCCATGCCGCAGATTTTTGCAATCTCGTTGAGAGTCAATGGCTTACTGGTGCCGTGAAAGGCTGACAAAACCTGCATCGCACGTGCGATTGCAGAGACAAAAAGCGGGTCTTTTTCATCCGCATCAGACACCGGACGAACACCATATTCCACTCTCTCAACGTCGCGCATAGCCCCTCCTTTAAATCCCCTTGACACATTAGCAAAATGCCAGCTATCGTCAATAACAATACTACCGTATCGCTAGACGATACTTATGTCAATCACGGGAATGATTGGCTGGTGATCTGGAGGAGGAAATAATGCGCGGAACAAGTCTTCACTTCGACGCGAGCTATAAGGTTGGATGTCAAAGCCACCAGTCAGCATCATTGCTGCCAGAAAAAACAACGGAACATCATCTGAAAATGGGAAAAGCAATGCTTCACGAAAAGAATTCACAGCCATCGCTGAAAGCTAAGGGCCGTGCAAATCGCGGCATGAGTCGCTTGCGGTCGACCGTTGCAGGCATGGCAGCCGTTTTGCTTGCCGACTCAGCATTCTGTCTGCCAGCTCAGGCGCAAACCATCACGGCCGTCATGGAAGGACTGCGCGTCCTTGATCCGGTAATCACAACCGCACACATCACGCGCAACCATGCCTATATGATTTATGATGTGCTGGTCGCCGTTGATGACAAATTTCAGCCACAGCCACAGATGGCAAGCTGGACAGTCTCCGATGACAACAAAACTTATACATTTACGCTGCGTGACGGCCTGAAATTTCACGACGGCGCACCAGTTACAGCTGCGGATGCGGTTGCTTCACTGAAGCGTTGGGGCCAGCGCGATTCCGGCGGGCAGACAATTTTCAAGCTCACGGACAGCCTTGAAGCAAAAGACGACAAGACGATTGTGTGGACGCTAAGCAAGCCATTCCCTCCGCTTCTCGATACAATTGCAAAACAATCCGCACTACCTCCTTTCATCATGCCTGCGCGCATCGCTGCAACGCCAGCAGATACAGCAATCACAGAATATATCGGTTCTGGCCCATTCAAATTTGTTACCGAAAAATTCCAGCCGGGTGTCAGTGCCACTTATGTGAAGTTTGAAGACTATGTGCCGCGCGATGAGCCACCAAGCTGGATGGCAGGCGGCAAAAAGGTCAATGTTGACGAGGTCAACTGGCTTACAATGGCGGACTCGCAGACCGCCGTTAATGCGATCATGTCGGGCGAAGTCGATTTCATCGATCAGGTGCCTGTAGATCTGCTGCCAATCCTCGAGACCAGCGATGATGTTGCTGTCGAGCTTCGCGATGATCTCGGCTATCAGGCAATTGCGCGAATGAACTTCAAGCATCCGCCGTTTGATAACAAGAAAGTTCGTCAAGCAGCGATGAAAGCGCTCAGCCAGAAGGATTTCCTCGCAAACATCGTCGGCAACCCCGACTACTATAAGGTTTGTGGTGCGATCTTTGGTTGCGGAACACCTTTGGGCGATGAAACCGGCGGCGAAACGCTGATCAATGGCGGCGATATTGAAGGTGCTAAGAAGCTCCTTGCAGAATCTGGCTATGATGACACGCCTGTTGTTATTCTTCAGGCTACCGATGTGCGTGTAACGTCATCTCAGCCGATCGTTGCAGCTCAAGCCTTACGTGCTGCAGGCTTTAATGTTGATTTGCAGCCGATGGATTGGCAGTCAATTGTCACGCGCCGGGCCAATCCGGGCAAGCCAAGCGAAGGCGGCTGGAACATGTTCTTTACGAACTGGATCGTGCCAGAAGTCGACAATCCACTGATCAGCCCTATGCTCAATGGTCGTGGTGATCAAGCATGGTTTGGTTGGCCGAAGGATGATGAAATCGAAGCTCTGCGCGAAGAATTCATCGATGCGACAACACCTGAGCAGCGCAAAGAAATCGCCAAGAAGATCCAAATCCATGCGATGGACAATGTGAGCTATGTGCCGCTTGGTCAGTTCTTCTCGCCGCATGCCCGCCGCAAGGTGCTTGAAGATATGGTTATGTCTCCGGTGCAGGTATTCTGGAACGTTAAAAAAGTCGAATAACCCTAGCCTCAATTTTGATACAGGTTGACGGCGCAACGTTCAGCGCCGTCATCACCTCCCGAACTACTCACATGAATCTGAATGCGTTTGATCTGGAAATTCATTCTTTCCGGCTCGTTCTCTTTCGTTTGAAATTTCGACAAGGACAACCCGATGTTTGGTTTTATCCTGCGTCGCATTCTTGCCGTCATCCCTGTGATGGCAATCGTTGCGATCTTTGTTTTCCTCCTTCTGCGTCTGACCCCCGGTGATCCCGCCGCGATCATTGCCGGTGATTCAGCAACGACCGAGCAGCTTGATCGCATCAGGGAGTCGTTGGGGTTGAATCTGCCGCTTCATACTCAGTTTTTCACTTGGGTCGGCCATCTGTTTCAGGGTGATCTCGGAACGTCGCTTATTTCCGGCACGTCAGTCACCACAATGATCGGCCAGCGCATGTGGCCAACCTTGAACATCGCTTTAATGACGATCTTCTTGTCCGTTGCCATTGCAGTTCCGCTGGGAATTTTGGCTGCTTGGCGTCATCGCACATGGATCGATTACGCCGTCATGACGCTCTCGGTGTTGGGCTTCTCGATACCGGTTTTCGTTATCGGCTACCTGTTCATCCAGTTTTTTGCGATTGATCTGCGCTGGTTCCCGGTGCAGGGCTATACCGCTCCGACAGAGAACTTTGGCAAGTTCCTTTCGCGCGCAGCACTCCCCTGTTTTACGCTGGCCGTGATTTATGTGGCGCTTATTGCACGCATGACACGCGCCTCCATGCTTGAAGTGTTGGGTGAGGATTATATCCGCACCGCTCGCGCTAAGGGTGTGCGCGAAAAAGTCGTTCTTTTTCATCATGCATTGCGCAATGCTGCGGTTCCTATTCTCACTGTTATAGGCACAGGCTTTGCTCTGCTGATCGGCGGCGTGGTTGTAACCGAAAGCGTGTTCAATATCCCGGGAATTGGGCGTCTGACCGTGGATGCAGTCCTCGCACGCGACTATCCGGTTATTCAGGGAATGATCCTGCTTACCAGTGCGCTTTACGTGTTCGTCAATCTACTGATTGATCTTTCCTACACGCTCTTTGACCCAAGGATACGCTACTAATGTCAGCCACACCACAACCGGCAGCACGCCTGCAATGGCTGCTGAGCGCTCTGTCCTTCTCAAAAGCAACTCGGCTTGGCATTGGTCCGATCATTGCCGCCGCCGTGCTTATCATTCTCGTCGTGATGACTCTGATCTCACCATGGATTGTCCCGCATGATCCTATGACAATGGATGCCTTGCAGCGTCTGAAGCCACCTTCAGAAACTTATGCGCTGGGTACGGACGGCTATGGTCGTGATCTCTTGTCTCGTGTTCTGATGGGTGGGCGTGTATCGCTGCTCATCGGAATTGGCGCTGCAATTGTCAGCATCTTTCTTGGGCTGATCATTGGCCTGGTTGCGGGCTTCTCCCGCGTTGCTGATGCCATCGTTATGCGTGTTATGGATAGCCTGATGGCGATACCGTCCATCTTGCTGGCCATCGCACTGATCGCGCTAAACGGTGCAAGCATTGGCTCGGTTCTGGCGGCAATCACCATTCCAGAAATTCCGCGCGTTGTCCGTCTGGTACGTTCCATTGTGCTTTCAGCGCGCGAAGAACCCTATATTGAAGCTGCCCTCTCGCTTGGGTCTTCGATGCCAAAAATCATCTGGCAGCATTTAATGCCAAACACACTGGCACCACTGACTGTGCAGGCCACCTATGTCTGTGCATCGGCTATTCTAACCGAAGCTATTCTGTCGTTCCTGGGTGCAGGCATTTCGACCGAAATCCCGACATGGGGCAACATCATGGCTGAAGGCAGATTGTATTTTCAGCTTAAGCCATCGCTGATCTTCTGGCCGGGATTGCTGCTCTCGCTGTGCATCCTTTCCATCAACCTTCTTGGCGATACGGCGCGTGATCTGCTTGATCCACGTCTCAAGAAACGCGAGGGCTGATCATGATTTTTAAGAACCGCAATTTTGATAATGCACCCACAGTGCTCGAAATATCTGATCTGACCGTAAGGCTCGCTGGCAATGCCAATGCAAAGCCGGTTCTCAATGGCATTTCACTGAAAATCAGAAAAGGTGAGACGGTTTGTCTCGTCGGTGAAAGCGGGTCGGGCAAATCCGTCACATCGCTTTCGATCATGGGGCTTTTGCCAAAAGGTGCGCTTGAACCCGCTGGGGGGCA
Source organism: Ochrobactrum sp. MYb379 (assembly GCF_037479515.1). Lineage (NCBI taxonomy): Bacteria > Pseudomonadati > Pseudomonadota > Alphaproteobacteria > Hyphomicrobiales > Brucellaceae > Ochrobactrum > Ochrobactrum sp. MYb379. Next base: position 13,682 of record NZ_JBBGYW010000009.1, on the reverse strand, counting down.
GATCAATATGGAAGGCAAAAATCTTCTCGATCTTGGACCACAGGCAATGCGTGCCATTCGCGCCCGAAAAATATCGATGATCTTTCAGGAGCCGATGACGGCGCTTAATCCGGTTTTGCGCGTTGGCGAACAGATTGAAGAGGTGCTGCGCACGCATTTGAACCTGTCATCCAGCGAACGCAAAGCGCGTGTTCTCAACATCATGGAGCAGGTACACCTGCCCGATATTGATCGCATTTATCGCTCCTATCCGCATCAGCTTTCCGGTGGTCAGCGCCAGCGCATTATGATCGCCATGGCGCTTGTGCTTGAACCGCAATTGCTGATTGCTGATGAGCCGACGACAGCACTTGACGTCACAACGCAAAAGCAAATCCTCAGCCTGATCGCCGAATTGCAGGAAAAGCACGGCACAGCGGTTTTGTTCATTACGCATGATATGGGCGTTGTGGCGGAAATTGCTGATACCGTCCATGTGATGAAAAACGGCAATGTCGTTGAGCATGCACCGGTCGAAAAACTGCTGCGCTCCCCACAGGAAGATTACTCGAAAAAACTGCTGCAATCTGTACCAAGCCTGACGCCACGCGCAGCACGCGCGACTGCTTCTGATGAACTTGCCCTACAGGTTGAAGATCTTCAAAAGGCATACGGAACGCACAAGGTTTTCGTTAAAGGTGAGCATACATTCGCTGCAAGCGATGTAAGTTTCACAATCAAGCGCGGTCGAACACTCGGCATCGTGGGCGAAAGCGGTTCGGGAAAATCGACCGTTGCCCGATGTGTAATGCGTCTTATCGATCCTACGGCGGGCGACATTAGAGTTTCCGATTACAACATCGCCAAGCTTTCGCAACGCCAGCTTAAACCCTATCGCAAGCATATCCAGATCATCTTTCAGGACCCGTTTCGCTCACTTAATCCGCGTTGGACGATTGGCCGAAGCCTTGTTGAAGGTCCGGTCAACATGGGCGTTGATAAACGCACGGCGACAGCGCGCGCAGCGGAACTGCTGCAACTGGTTGGATTACCGGAAGATGCAATCGATCGTTATCCGCACCAGTTCTCCGGTGGCCAACGCCAGCGTATTGCCATTGCAAGAGCCGTTGCCATGGAGCCGGATGTCCTTGTGGCTGACGAGGCGGTTTCTGCACTCGACGTTTCGGTTCAGGCACAGGTGTTACAATTGCTCGATGAATTGCAGGAAAAGCTCGGCATTTCCACCCTTTTCATCACACATGATCTGCGTGTTGCCGCGCAAATTTGTGACGATGTTCTGGTTATGCAGCATGGCCGCATCGTTGAGTATGACACCGCGATCAATGTGCTTTCAGACCCCAAACACGCCTATACGCGCAGCCTGATTGATGCAGCACCTGGCAGGCAGTGGGATTTTGCCCACTTCCGTGAGCTTGGCACAACGACAATCGAAGCACCGCTGAACTGAATTTCATTTTTCCTTAGACTGGATCGAACGTAATCATGACAAAACTTAACGCACTCAGCGCTCAGGAAATGATTAACGGCTACGAAGCCGGAACTTTTTCGCCTGTTGATGTTACCAAAGCGGTTATTGAACATATTGAGCAACACGACCCGCAACTGAATGCGATGTGGTTTGTTGATGCCGAAGGCGCTCTTGAAGCAGCACGCGCATCTGAAGCACGCTGGAAAGCAGGCGATCCAATTCGTGTAAAGGGCGTATCGCTGGATGGTGTTCCCATCACACTCAAAGAAAACATTGCGACCAAAGGCGTGCCGATGCCGCTGGGCACGGCCTCTGGCGACATGACACCGAAGAGCGCAGATTCACCACCCGCCGCCCGCCTGCGCGAGGCTGGTTCAGTGTTTCTCGGACGAACCACAATGCCGGATTTCGGGATGGCATCGTCCGGTACATCAAGCTTCCACAAACTCGCCCGCAATCCTTGGAATCTGGAAAAGAACCCCGGCGGATCGAGTGCCGGTGCTGCTGCTGCCGGTGCTGCGGGCTATGGCCCCATTCATCTGGGAACGGATATCGGCGGTTCTGTTCGGCTACCGGCTGCATGGTGTGGTCTGGTCGGGCATAAGCCAAGCTTGGGACGCATTCCTATCGAGCCACCTTTTATGGGACGTGCCGCAGGTCCGATGACGCGTCGCGTTCACGATGCAGCAATGGCCATGGCTATTCTGTCCCAACCAGACAGTCGCGATCACATGAGCCTCCCAGAAGCCGACATTGATTGGCTAAATCTTGAGCGTAGCGTTCGTGGCTTAAAGATTGGCCTTCTTCTCGACCCGGGCTGCGGAATGGCTGTCGATCCGCAAGTAACCGCTGCCGTCACGGAGGCCGCCAAATTATTCGAAAGTGCCGGTGCACATGTCGAACTTTTAAAGCCTTGGATGACGCCTGAGATGCTTCGTGGTCTGGATCATTTCTGGCGCACAAGATCCGGTTTAGATGTGCAGGCCCTTCCAGAGCAAACACGTGAGAAAATCCTTCCCATCATGCGTGAATGGGCTGAATCCGGCCTTGGAAAAACAGGGGAAGAAGTCTTCCGTAACTATTTGATGACGCTGGAGATCAGGTCAAAGACTGTCGCGGCGACTGCCGATTACGATTTTGTTTTGACGCCAATTTCACCCAATGTCAGCTTTCCAGCAGAGTGGACATATCCAAACAACAACACTGTTGAGGGTGCACAATCACACATCAATTTCACGCTGTTGTTCAATATGAGCGAACAGCCTGCCATTTCTGTTAATTGTGGATATGACAGTGCTGGCGTGCCAATCGGGTTGCAGATTGCTGGGCGTCGCTTTGACGATCTGGGCGTGTTGCAAATGGCAACAGCTTTCGAACAAATGCGTGGCCCCCAGCGCGCCTGGCCTTTCTAAACATCCAGCAATATCGGGCAGTGATCATAAGTCCCTGCCCGCCTTTAAACGCCAGCTTTGTTGCCTCTTGTCAAACATCTCAACTGATACATATCCATCCTTATCTTGTGGAATATGGAGAGTAAAATGGGTGAAGCAGGTGTAGGCTGGATCGCAGCAATCATTATCGGTGGTCTTGCAGGTTGGATTGCGTCCAATTTCATGAATAGTAACACTGGCATATTCATGAATATTATTTTGGGCATTATCGGTGCGGGCATTGCCAGCTTTTTATTCGGCCTTCTGGGCGTATCGTTCGGTGGCTGGCTTGGCTACCTGATTGCTGGCTTCATCGGTGCATGCATATTGATTTGGGTCGCGCGAGCGATAACGTAACGTCAGCGACGATCTATTAAAGCCCCGCATTTTCGGGGCTTTTTCTATTTTACAGACTGAATACCGATCAACTATTCATGATTAGCTAATTTAAACTCATTTTAAATTGAAACACCCTATTTATTGCGTCTAATAAAGATGTGCTGAATGTTGACGGAGTTGTAGGGTGATACGGATACTATTTCTTCTGCTAGGTCGCGAGATTATTCAGCGACACTGGAGAACCCTTCTGGTGGTATCCGCTTTATGGATTATCGGCGGTGCGTTAATCGTTATCGATGCACTCGACGGTAAAACTCTTATCCCAACACGTATTTTTGGGTATTTTCTGCTTCCAGAGGCAGCACTGTGCCTTTTTGCAGCGTTTGCAAGCCAAGGCACGGCACGAAGAATGCGCATCGTGCAAGGCGTTGCTCTGTCAGGCGTTAGCATATTAATCCTAACCTCTACTCCAGCGAGTAACTTCGCACTCGCGGTTTTATTCGGCCTTTGCTTCTTCATTGACGGCGTTGTGCGTATCGGCAGTGCATGGGTTGTCCGTTATCCGCGCTGGAAAGTCGGCCTCATCGGTGGCGTTGTTGAAGTTCTGATAGCAATTTTCACGCTTCAACCTTGGCCGACGTGGTACGCTGGAACTGTCGGCGTCAATGTCGGCGCTGTACTTGTTTTGACTGGCATAGGCCTGCTCAACATTGCGTTCCGAATTAAACGTCTGGAAGCCGACGCATCGCTAACAAGCATTTTGAGTAGAAATCCTTTCAATTATCGCGCCGCACAGATTTATAAAAAGCGAACAGCACGCAACCGTAAAAAGCTAATAGTTCACGTCTGGACGCCAACTGGTACGGCAATGACGTCGCTGCGACAGCGTGCAATCAATCGCTACATAGCGGCAGTTGATAATAATGGTGTGATCTCGACAGGACATTCTGCACTGGAAATGTCACCCGATGTCTATATCAGTCATTATCCGGCAGCCGAAATTGACCGCAATCCGGATGAGTTCACGCGCACATTGCGCGCGACACCAGACAATAATGTTCCGGGCCGCTTTTTGCCAAGTTACGAGTTTGAATCCAACGATTGGTGTCCATCAACCGTAAAAGTGGAAATCAACAATATCGACGCAGCACGGCTGCGCCGGTTTTGGAAACACTATCGCGAAACTGACACCTATAATCTGACAAACAGAAACTGTTCAAGCGCAGTCGCAGATGCACTCGATGCCGCTCTTGAAGGTGTCTATCGCGAACACAGATGGCCAGTATTCAAAGCGCTACAAGCCCTTGTATTTCCGGAATTATGGGCAGCTGGGCTCATGCGAAAACGCGCTGAATCCATGGCGTGGACACCCGGACTTGTCCTTGACTATGCACGTGCATTATCAGCTTTGGTCGACCATTCCGAACGCCCGTCAGCAAAACAGAGCTTCCGTCTTGTGAAAAAATATTCACCACGCAAATCGAAGGCTCGTGCCGGTTAAAACACGTGTTAATGCCACATGATTTAACTTGATTATTTTACTCATATTAAATAGATTTCTCTGATCTATCATACAATAAAATGGATCAGGCCGAAGTGCATTTTATATCAGGTACTCGCGTTTTACCTTTCGGCAGAGTCGCAAAATCTTTGCTGGTGCTCGTAATTCTTTGCATCGCACCACCGACAGCATTTGCCGAAAGCGATGAAGCAAAACGCATCGTCTCACTCGGCCCTGACGTGACCGAGATCATATTCGCGCTTGGGGCTGGCGATAAAGTTATCGCAGTCGACCGCAGCAGCAAATATCCCGCTGAAACAGCGAACAAGACAAATGTAGGCTATCGCCGCAGTCTGTCGCCGGAAGGCATTCTGGCGCTTAATACCGACCTTATCATTGCTTCCGAAGATATTGGGCCACCTGAAACAACCGATGTGCTCAATCAATCGGCGGTCGAAGTGTTTTATGTGCCCGTTGACAACAGCCGCGAGGGCCTCATCAAAAAAATCGGGCTGATCGCAAAGCGGCTTGGAGTTGAGAAGCAGGGTGAAGCTCTGACACAGACGGTTATAGATGATTTCGATGCAGCCACGGCCTATGCCAAAAAGGTTTCGGCGGACAAGCAGAAAAAAGTTGTATTTTTCCACGGCCTTGCAAAGCTGAGTGGTGCCGGAAGCGACACAGCGGCAGATGCGTTTATTCGCTATGCTGGCGGGACAAACCCTTTGTCTATTTATTCTGGATATAAGCCAGTATCGGAAGAATGGCTGGTCAAGGCGGAACCAGATGTAGTTCTGATGCTATCAGATGGTGCAGGCGGGCCAACACGCGAGGATGTTTTCTCCCATAAAGCATTACAAGAGACTCCCGCTGCACGCAGTCAGTCACTGGTTGTTCTTGAAGGGCCTTACATGCTGGGATTTGGCCCACGCACAGCCGAAGCGATCCGTAAGCTGGCGGCTGCGCTCTACGAATAACTCAACAAAGAGCCCCGGAAAACCGGGGCTTCATCACTTCCGATATTCAATGATGTTTATTAAGCACTCGCAGATGCGGCCTGAGAAACACTCAGAACGCTAAGCTCGTGTGCCTTGCCATCACGTGCAGTCCAGGACATCGACTGACCGGGCGTCAAGCCAATAAGTGCTGTACCAATCGGCGTGAGAATCGAAATCTTACCCTGCGCAATATCTGCTTCACCCGGATAGACCAGTGTTACCTTCCGTTCGTGGCCATCATTGGAGCGAAACTCCACAGTCGAGCCCATGCAAACAACATCAAGCGGCAGCTTCTTCTGCGGAACGACCTTTGCGCGATCCAATTCCTGTAACAGTTCCTCAGCAACTTCTTCCAGTTTTTCGGAGACGTTACCGGCCAGAATTGTCAGGCGTTCGTTGTCGATGTCGCTTACAACGATCTTTGGCTTCTTACGGTTCTTTACGCTCATGACGTTCGCTCACTGCTGTCTAGTGATGATTGCTCTCCGCGACGATTCTCGTCCGGAATAACTGATTATTTTTTTAAGAAAGCGCTTTTAACAATTCCGCTTGCAGCCAAGCGGCAAACCGTCCCCCGGAATCCTCTGCGCTAAGCAGGACTCGAGGGTTGCTATCCCATGATCGGTTGGAACCGATGGAGTATGGATGCGAAACGGTTGTTCATGTTGCTAAACTTGGTGATATCCTTGGCAATGTCAAGTGCACAACTGACAGTGTGACCGAGTAACGATGGTATTACTGTGGTTTAATGCTATAAATCGATGTTCCTTTTATGTTCACAAAGCAGCATCCAGCTATGATCGATTCACATGCCGCAAATAATTCGGAGCAAGGTTTCTGCCGCGATTGCCTATCGCCGCAAAAGCTTGCAACGACGCGACGTTGCAATACGTGCGGCAGTCCGCGGCTTGTACGTCATGCAGAGCTTTACAAACTCTCACTGGCCCATGTCGATTGTGATGCTTTTTATGCTTCTGTTGAAAAGCGTGACAATCCAGATATTCGCGACAAACCAGTCATTATTGGCGGCGGTACGCGCGGGGTCGTCTCCACCGCCTGTTATATAGCGCGCATTCATGGTGTGCGCTCCGCCATGCCTATGTTTAAAGCGCTGGAAGCTTGCCCAGAAGCTGTGGTTGTTAAACCCAACATGGAAAAATACGCACGTGTAGGCCGTGAAGTTCGACAACTGATGCATGAACTTACGCCGCTCGTCGAACCCATCTCTATTGATGAAGCATTCCTTGATCTCGAAGGCACCGAACGCTTGCACCGCGCACCTGCAGCTTTGGTTCTTGCTCGCTTCGCCAAACGTGTCGAAGACGAAATTGGCATTACAATTTCAGTCGGGCTTTCCTATTGCAAATACCTCGCCAAGATAGCCTCTGATCTACAAAAACCACGTGGATTTTCTGTCATCGGAGAAGCCGAAGCACTGGATTTCCTGCGTGATAAGCCGGTGAGTATGATCTGGGGAGTTGGAAAGTCGTTTAATGCGAAGCTGGAAAGCGATGGCATTCGTACAATCGGCCAATTGCAGACAATGGATGAAGGCTCGCTGATGAAGGCTTACGGCACGATGGGCCAGCGCCTTTTCAGACTGTCACGCGGACAAGACAGCCGCAAAGTCGAACCAGAACACGACATGAAAAGCGTTTCCGCAGAAACCACCTTCAACAAAGATCTCTCGCAAGAGCGCGATCTCGTACCTGTCCTACGTGCATTGTCGGAAAAGGTTTCGCATCGTCTTAAAAATGCTGACATTGCTGGGCGCACTGTCATCCTTAAACTCAAGACGCAGGATTTCAAGCTACGGACCCGCAATCGCCAGCTCGCAGACCCCACACAGCTTGCTGATCGCATTTTCCGCACAGGCCTTCAGCTTTTAGAAAAAGAACTGGATGGCACCAAATTCAGACTACTGGGTATTGGTGTAGGAGAATTGTCAACCGATGATCGCGCGGATCCGCCGGATCTGGTTGATACGGCAGCCACAAAGCGTGCGGTAGCGGAAGGCGCAATTGATAGCTTACGCAACAAGTTTGGGCGCAATGCGGTGGAAACTGGCTACACCTTTTCCAAAGGCAATCTAGCGAGAACACAAACACCGTCGGATCGAGACCCAGATGAGTAATCGCAATTAAGACATTTAATTAGAAAGCCTTGGAGAAATGTCGCACAATTGTCCGTAACGGCTTGACGAAGCGTGTCTGGATCAATATTGGAACTCATCAAGAGTGGACTGACTGATTTGACAGCGCTCTTCGGAAGGCCTCATGGCGGAGTGGTTACGCAGAGGACTGCAAATCCTTGCACCCCGGTTCGATTCCGGGTGAGGCCTCCAACATTTACCCAAAATCATTATAACTGATTGAAATCACTTTGATACTTATCAAGGTGTGGCAATCGGTTCTCAACGTGTTCCGCCACACCTAAGTCGGGTGTGGCAATCGGTTCACCTTCCACCCCTTCACGCAAAATAAATTTCATCTGTGCATGCGGCGTATTGACTCTTTCTATTAGCATGAACAAAATAAGAACATCGATGGCGGTCATGTTTAACACAGATATACGGATGGCGTGTGTATCTGCTTTTTAATGGAGCAGTACAATGAATGCGGTTACGCAAGAAAATGAATACGACAATGAAATCGAGCTCGTCCTCGCCTATCACAAGGGCGACGTGCGAGCAGCGATTGAAGCGCTTTTGAAAGACCGTGATTTCCTCGTCAAAGAAATCGAGTATGCCAGCCTTGCAATGTCGATGGGCTTCGCTCGCGGCTGGAAGCCAACTGTGTTTACAAAATGAGCAGATCACGCGTCGAGCCACCAAAGATGCTGATCAACAAGGAAGTGCCAAAAGCTTGTTTTAAATTGTGGCAGGTCAATTTCTTATAGCAGGAATAACGGCTTCCATTCTCTGAGTATAAATTTCTCCACAAAGTTTACTATGGCGTGAACATTGGCGTAAAGTTTGAATATCAAGCTTTAATGAAACTTGTTCCACCAAATATCATCAATAGGTTGCGGCCATATATTTAGCCCATTAGAAAATGATACCTATAACTGCAAAAAATGGAGAAATATATGCGCCGTCTAATTATTGCAGCAGCAATTACCGGAACAACATTGACTTCCGCATTTGCTCAACAGCCAACGCCTGAACAGATGGAAATGGCTTACAATGCCGCGCGCAATCAGCTTGGCGTGCTCTCATACTGCCAAGAAAAGGGATTTATTGACGGCAGCGCAATCGAAGTTCAGGCAAAGTTGATGACGCTAGTTCCAACTCCTGCTGACGTATCTAAGGGCGATGCAGCTGAAGCCCTCGGTAAAGAAGGGAAAGTTTCCGCTATGGGCATGGAGCAGGACATTCAAACGTCAGCAAAAGCTCAGGGCATCGATGAAGCTAAGCTTTGCGAAATGATGGCTAGCACCATTAAACAAGCAGCAGCCAACTTGCCAAAGTAAAAAACAGCCCCGCTCCTATTCAGTGCAGCGGGGCTGTTTCTTATCCTGTACCAGTACAGCAAGAGCCTGATCGAGACGGGTGTTTGTACCCCTTGACGCTTCTCTGGTCTCGTCCCTCAATTCACGCACGCTATCCCGCAACTGTTTCACATGATCGTCTAAATCAACACGTCGAACATACTCATCTCGTGTTCGGTTGATCCATTCATGTAGCTGATTACTCCCTGATTGATTTTCTCAGAGAGCGATCGGAACGCAGCAACCAACGCGATGACAAATGAAACAATCATTGACGCGGATATCTACGATATGAAGCGGTACTGCACCCGCAAAAAACAAGAACAGACGACAGCAAAGCTGCTGCCATGACACTGAAGCCAAAGAGCATATCGTTCTCCTATGTTTGGACAATAAAAAAGCCGCACTAGGCGTGGCTGAAAAGTCCGGATTATCCGGTTTATGGAACACCACCTACCTAACCAGACAAGCGGTTGATTTAGTTAAATATTTCGGCCAATTACGGGAAATTCCCATGATTTAAGCACCACCATCAATACCTGTGCTTTGTGCGGAAACCTTTCGGGCATTATTCGAGTGATCGACCTCATTTTGAAAGGATCGATCCCATGCAGCGCCCTAGCTTTTCCGATATTCTCAACCTCTTACGCCTCATCCTTGACGCCGGGAAGGTATTCGGTTGGTGGTGACCAGAACGGGTCTGGCGCTACCCAGACAGTGGGAGTAAATCGTGGTGTGCGTTGCACCAACACCTTCTATACTCAGGCTGCTTGCTCACGGTGCACCGTTATCGCATCTGACCTTGCGCTTCTGCTTTCAGCGCCGCCGTTCTGATTTGGTAAACGAATTAAGATACGATATGTAGCCCGTGTCTATACTCATCTAAGGGCTAAAATCGTGAGATATATATCAAAAATCTTTGCTTCTGTTCTGGGCCTAGTCATCTCACCAGAGCCCGCTCTAACTTCAACTATTGCCGGACGGATCGCGATACACATCAAACTTGCTGATGATAATTTTGGCGCATCAGGAGAAACATTCGAACTATACTCATTCGAAGATGAACTGGAACAAGCGATGGGGGATGCTGCAAGTCTTGAAGGGCATGAGATAGGCGGTGGATATTTTAAATCCTATTTCACTGCTTCAAATATCGATATAGCCCTTAGACAATCACATGAGATGCTCAGTTCCCATGAATTCAAGTCGACTTCCTTTATTCTAATTACCTATTCAGACAACCAAACTAAGCGAATTGAATTGCCGATAACTGAGCAATGATCTTTGCGCTAGTCGGACTCTGTTGGGCGAGGCTCTCACAACGTCTTTACGCCACCATTAACCAACCATGGCTATTTTCGCTGGCCGTCAGCTACTTGCGAGGATCGGCGCTTATACGCTTGATGTGCAAAACGCCCTCGCATTCCGTTGAGGCGTCACACCTCATTCTCGAACCATCGCCGATGCATCCGGCCCATAAACTCTGTAGTTACTGAAAATCCTGAGGCATCGCCAATTACCGCGTCAATTCCACAGCGAGGGCATATGGCTGTATCGTCATCGTCAGTCCATTCGGCAACTTCATTTGGACTGTATATTTCAAGACAATAGAAACAACCGCATTTTGCGCTAACGGTTAACTCTGACCAATTGTGAATGCATCGCTTATGAGCTTCGATAATATCCACTATTGCACCAAACTTGGCTGTAAATATCTAATAAAAAAGCGTCCCGTAGGACGATTGAAAAGCACTCGGCAACTTTACGCAAATAACCACGATATAAAATATAGCGTAATTCGCTTAAGCGGGCAACTATCCATCGCGTTTTATATCCCCAATGCACAGCCAATTCTTTAAGGCCATCTTTGATATAATCGCTAAACGTTGTCTTCTCGCGCTGTGTCTTGGCAATGTCGGCAATTTCCGTACCTGGCCCGACAACCTTGATCATAATGTTGAAAGTACGTTTGCCAAGGACATACGAGCATTCGTTCAATTGCTGCGTGGCGTCGACAACACGATCTGGAAGTGGTCTATGCCCTTTTGCCGCCATCAACCTGAACGGGCCCGTAATCGATGGCGATTGCGCCTTTCGCCCCTGATTGCTCCCAATACATGCGGAATCTGCCAGCTGCTGCCCACTGTGCATCATTAATATGGCCGCGTGCATACAGCGTATCCCAGACAGACGGCAGGAAGCCTCGCAAGCCAGAGGAATGGAAAGTTCTTTTGGTGTCTGGGCATTCCGTCGCCACGAAACAGCAGGCAGAAATTGTCCCCGGACTGGAAGGTGAATTCATCAACATTTGCGAAAGCACAGCTCGCATGTCGGTTGAGCGAGCCTGTGGCAGAACGGATACAGACATTTGCAGTCAATGAAGTTAATTCACCTAAAGCAGAAAATATGCACTTTAAGGGCTTGGGCAACATTATGAAAATCAAAACAATATTATTGGCATCGACAATCACATTTCTGAGTTTGTCGGCAGCTAATGCCGCTGATGCTATACAGTATCAAGAACCGACCCCAGCTATTGCTGCCCCGTCTTTTACATGGAATGGAGCATATATTGGCGGACAAATTGGGTACGGTTGGGGCAAGTCGCATTATACCTCATTGCTCAATAGCGGCGAATTGAAGCCAAATGGCTTCCTTGGCGGTATTTATGCTGGCTACAATTTTGCGCTTGAAAACAACTTCGTCCTTGGTGCCGATATTGACGTTACATATAACGATCTGAAAAAGCATAATGCCAACCAATCAGAAGAATTCGAAACCGAATTGCGTTGGTCAGGTGCGGCGCGAGTTCGTGCGGGCTACGCAGTTGACCGCTTTTTGCCATACATCGCGGGCGGCGTAGCTTTCGGTCAGGTACAGAACAAATATAGCATTACCGGTATCAACAGAACTTATTCTGATAAGGAGACCGTTACAGGCTGGACGCTTGGTGCAGGCGTTGACTATGCGGTAACTGATAATGTGATCGTCCGCTTTGAGTACCGCTATACAGATTTTGGTCGTAAAGACTTCGATTTCGGCGGTTCGGATGGTGTACCTAATAAATTCAAAACAAACGACATCCGTCTTGGAGTTGCTTACAAGTTCTAATTTGCTTCCTAATCAATACAACAGCCGCCCTGCTCCAGCCGGGCGGCTTTTTTCATTTCTTGTCCAGTGCCAGCACTGCAAGGACTTGATCGAGACGTTTATTCGTACCCGTTGACGCTTCTCTGGTTTTGTCCCTCACTTCGCGTAGCCACATCTAAATCCGGTGTGGCAATCTGCTCAATTTGCACCCTCTACATTCATAAATAAATTTCAGGCTGCACTGCTTCGATCCGCGGTAATATCTCAATAACAAGACACATGTTACTCGTGAACTATGGCAACGCGCGGCAAGCTCTGAAGGGGAGCTGAATAGTCACGCTGCAAGCGACGCATCCAAACCATTCAAGTACTCAATCAGTTCTTCCGCATCCCGCTTTTTAAGCGAACAACAAAATTGACCGTTCAGCGACACCGGTTGATTGGTGACTGTTTCCCTGACTTCCCATAAGCCGTTTTGTTGTTCGGAGAGGTAGTAAAAATTATCAACCGAAATTGTTTGAATAGGCATTTGCGTTCCCAAAAAGCATTCAACTTGCCGCAATAACGTGGGTAGAAATCATTGGTTCCCAACCTTTGGAATAATAAATTGAACGGTCAGCTACATAGCGCTGCAAGAAAGGCTGCGAGTGATTACTAAGAGAATAATCATCTATATCGCGGCAGTTGTCGCCCTGATCATTGCCTATCAGCAAATACCGGACATTGTCATCGGAGAGAGGGCGCAAGGGAGCTATGAAGGAGGGGCAGCCTCAGACGCTGATGTATCGAAAGCGATAAGAGACGCGCAGGAAGCCGCCGACAAAGCTGGCCGCGCCAGACTACGAGAAGGGGAAGAGTGAGAAGTCCTAAAAGCAGTAGATATTGCAGAGGGTATCGAGGGCACAACCTCCTCATTTACACCCACGAGTGCGCCCCCCCGGATTTGATTGCCTTCTAATAGTGTTTTTCTTTGTCAACTTATCCCAAAGTAGGGAATGCTAATCTTTTACCGTCTGGTAAAGAACACCTGCACTTTACAGGCGGGGCTCAGCTTGGGGTGCAGCCCCGGATTGCCCGCCAGCATCTGGGGCATCTAATTTACTTAGAGTGCTCTTAAGAACATTTTGCATATTGCGTTATCTGGCCAACACCCGTTGCCAACATTGATGGCACCACCTTCGCACCTCCAGTTCCTGCCCCTCGCCGATGAGCTAATAGTGCTCAACTACAACCGTAAGCGGTGTCTCACTCACACCGGGCCGGTATAATTCCATGGTAATAGTTGGTCGATTTGGCTCTGCTTATGGCCATTGACGATTGCGGTGAGGGTAGCGGTCAGCCACTTTTGCGGATCGACTGAATTGAGT
>NZ_JBBGYW010000008.1:0-145597 GCF_037479515.1 Ochrobactrum sp. MYb379 | reverse complement strand
TTGGCTAGCGTTCGCCACATAGATAATCTGTTTGCTCGAACACCATAACGCTGCGCCACATCAACCACACGGGAACCAGGCCGAAGCGTTTCTGAGACCAGTCTGGCCTTGAATTCCGGCGTCCATTTATTGCTTCCCCCGCTAATACTCTTCTCAGGGGTGAGAAACTCCACCGTAGGCCACATGGGGAAACTCCTTCATCCATCCATGAAAAGCCCTTCGCAGATCAAACAGCGCGAGAAAATGTGGGGCCGAAACAGCGGTTACCTACAACCTCCTTCTTGGACTGTGAAAAATTAGGGCGCGCAAGCCGCTAATCTCATACACAGTTCAGGGCGATGCTCCTGTTGCCAGCACCTGCCCGGACAGTATTGCAGCTCTTCACAGGATCAATATACCTGAAATTGGGGAGTGTCTTTTGCTCAAATGCCGATAGACTCACCAAGCACCTAACCGGCGGGGGAACGCTTGGGGAGTGCTGCCCCAGATCGCCCGCCAGCTTCTGGGGCTTTCATTTTGCAGTCAAAAATAGCGAAACAAATCATTACAATTCTGAAATTGAAATTTTTCGACATTTTGCGATGCTGACTACGCGATGTCACCACAACCCGCAGCACCCAGTAGTGACACGCCATGGAAATCCCGACAGGTATTTCCATAATTAGCAGAAGGTCAGCTATATTCCTTTCTGCTACCGGGAGACGCAGCACATTATCTCCCCAGATATGCGCCTCCCGGCCTTTTTTATCCGAAAACGCTGCAAATATGCTCCGCTCAACCAGCAGGTGAACGAATTGGCTGAGCAAAAATATTTTGATAAACCGCAGAACGAAGGCAATGTAAAAACTACATCGCCTCCGCATTGAAAATGCTACTTCTGCAAGCAGTCCTTTGCCAATTGGCAAAACAGACGGACACCATTTTCCAGGATATCGTCGTTGAAATTATAGGTTGATGTGTGCAGTCCTGAACTGTCTCCATTACCAATCAACACATAAGCGCCCGGTACTTTTTCAAGCATAAATGAAAAATCCTCGCTGCCCATCAGCGGCTTTTCCATTTCCGAATAAGCTTCGGCACCAAAGCTTCGGGAAATCGTTGCTTTGACCTGTTCTACCGCAGCCTCATCATTAATGGTCGCTGGATATCCCGTTAGCCATTCGAACGAAACCTGAGCACCAAAGCTTTCAGCCTGCATCGTTGCAAGCCTCTCAATCTTGTCGCGCAACATCTTTCGGACCACAGGATCGGTTGCACGCATAGAAATTTCGAGCTTTGCAGTATCCGGAATGACATTGCACACGGATCCCGAGTTAAATGCCCCTACTGTCACGACACTTGCCTGATGCGGCGAGATATTGCGTGACACAATCGTCTGCAATGCCATAACGAAGCTTGAACCAACAACGATCGGATCAATAGTCTTTTCCGGCTCTGCACCATGTCCACCACTTCCCCTAATGGTAAGCGTCAACGCATCAATCGAAGCTGCCACCGGACCAGACTTTGAAGCGAAGCTCCCAGCCTTCATTCCGGGCCAATTGTGCATCGCAAAAATCTGGTCGCAGGGAAAACGCTCGAAAAGCCCCTCCTCGATCATGATCTGGGCGCCGCCGAAATTCTCTTCTGCAGGTTGGAAAATGAAATGCACTGTGCCCGAAAGATCGGGATCTTTCGCCAGTGACCACGCTGCACCAAGCAACATGGCTGTATGACCGTCATGGCCACAGGCATGCATATTACCGGGATTTGTACTCGTATAAGGCAAGCCCGTTTCTTCCAGAATTGGAAGCGCGTCAAAATCCGCACGAAATCCAATGGCGCGGTTAGAATTCCCTTTGCGTAAGCTGGCAACCATACCAGTCTTTGCAAGTCCGCGCGAAACTTCAAAGCCCCATTCTTCAAGTTTGGATGCGATAAAATCAGAGGTTTTGAGCTCTTCAAGGCCAAGCTCGGGAATACTGTGCAGATGCTGGCGAATAGAGGCCAATTCGTCAATAAAACCAGTGTTTTTTTGATCGTTCATGACGTTCCCCTCAATCCATCTTCAGGAATTGGCGCAGACGTGTGGACTTCGGATCACACATAACAATATCAGGCGAACCGCGTTCCTCTACCAATCCCTTGTGCAGAAAAATAACCTCGCTCGAAATTTCACGGGCAAGCGCCATTTCATGCGTCACCATCACCATGGTGCGCCCCTCTTCCGCGAGTTTCTTAATAACCTGAAGCACCTCGGTTACAAGTTCAGGATCAAGCGCAGATGTTGGTTCATCAAAGAGCATGACCTCTGGTTTCATCGCAAGCGCACGCGCAATGGCTGCGCGCTGCTGCTGCCCGCCTGAAAGCTGGGTTGGGTATTGGTCACGCTTCGGCGTTATACCCACTTTTTCCATCAGAACTTCCGCGTCCGCTATTGCCTCGGCTTTTGACATGCCAAGCACATGAACGGGACCTTCAATAATGTTTTCAAGAATAGTGCGATGCGACCAAAGATTGAAACTCTGAAACACCATACCAAGACGCGTGCGGATATGTTCAAGCTGCCGTGGATCAGCAGCATGTGACTTGCCAGCCTTATCTGTCTTTGTTCTGATGGTGTCTCCAGCAACCGAGATCGAACCCTGATCTGGAGTTTCAAGATAATTGATGCAGCGCAGTAAAGTGCTCTTACCGGAGCCGCTGCTGCCTATAAGAGAAATGACGTCACCTTTACGCGCTTCAAATGAGATACCCTTCAGAACCTCAACACCAGAAAAGCTTTTGTGAATATTTTCGACGGTAAGAGCCATGGTAGTCATGGGAAATCACTCCTGAAACGAGTCAGATCATAGCGGCACTGTGGCCGCTAACACGCCGCTCAACCCCATTCATAATTCGGGTGAGGATAAAGACGACGGTGAAATAGATAATGCCAGCGGCAATCAGTGGCTCAAAAATCAACAACGAACTGCGTTGAAGTGCACGCGTTGTTCCCATGACTTCCATAATCGTAATCGTTGAAGCAAGAGACGTCGATTTAAGCAGGATAATCAGATCGCTGGTAAGCACCGGCATACAGTGCCGGAAGGCAAGTGGCAGTGTAATGCGTCGCAGAACCTTGTAAGGGCTCATGCCAATAGACAGGGCTGCCTCAATCTGCCCGCGTGCGATAGACTTGATCGCACCGCGAATAACTTCAGCGTTATAAGCGCCCTGATTAAGGCTCAATGCAAAGATCGCATACCACAATCCATCGCGCATATATGGCCAGAGAAAACTGTGCCGAACCCATGTACCTGGCAATATTTGACCGAGACCATAATAGATCAGATAGAGTTGAACCAGCAATGGCGTGCCGCGAAACGCAAATGTAAAGACGAAGGCAGGCGTAGACAAAAGCTTGTTTTTTGAAAGCCTTGCCAATGCGGCAAGTGTTCCCAATACCAGCCCGATAACACCCGCAACTGCCGTCAGAAGCAGCGTCAGTGGTAATGCCTTAATCAGCGGCGGCAGAAATTCTATGACTTTGGTAATCGACTCCATCATCAATGCCCCCGGTTAAGGCGCTTCTCAAAGCGCGCAATGATGATGACGGATACAAGCGTAATCAGCAGAAAAAGAAACGCAGTCAGTCCATAGAAGAAGACATATTGTTTGGTCGATGCTGCGGCGCGATAGCCTGTGTAAAGCAGTTCATGAAAGGAGCCCAACACCGAGATAATGGCGCTTTCCTTGGTGATAGATAGCCAGAGATTACCTATTCCGGGAATAGCGTGGCGCATCATTTGCGGGAAAATCACCCGCGTAAAAATCTGGCGTCGACGCATTCCAATCGAAAGAGCGGCCTCAATTTGCCCGCGAGGGATGGCGAGATAGGCTGCGCGCAATACCTCCGTCATGAACGCACCATTGACAAAAGCCAGAGCGATCACAGCAGCCCAGAAAGCGCTAAACTGGAAGTTATTGCCGACAAGTCCAGTCGTCTTCAGAAGTCGTTCGACACCTGTAGCAACAGAAAAATACAAAAGCAGGATGACAAGCAGTTCCGGCAAGGAACGAACAACGGTCGTGTAGAAATCTGCAATTAGTTTAGGGAGTTTAGCACGGGATAGCTTGCCCGCGGCACCGGTAAGGCCGAACAGAAAGGAAATTGCAAATGCCACCGCAGAAACCTGCAATGTCATTATCAGTCCATAAAAGAACTCGTCGCCCCAGCCCTCACTCCCCCATGAGAGCAAATGCCAATATGTTTCCATGCGTTTTGATCCGATCAGAAGACAGCGCGGTCCATGCCGCCCGGAATATCTTGCATCCCCCGTTTGCTTTGGGGTCAGATAATCCCGCAGAGACGTATAAAATACCTCCGACGAACGGGCGCACTAAGCGCCCGCTCTGATCCGATTTACTTCTTCTCAAAAATCCACTTATCAACAAGCGTCTTGAGAGTTCCATCCTTATCGAGGGCAGCAAGTGCTTCGTCAACCTTGCCGAGTGTTGCCTTGTCATCCTTGCGAACAGCGTAGGCAACACCTTCACCAAGAACTACGTTCTTAGGGGCTACGACCTTAACTTCGTAATCTGCACCCTGTGGGGACTTCAGGAAGTTTTGTACGAAAAGATCAGGAGCAAGAACATAATCGACGCGTCCAGCAACAAGATCTGCAACCGAATTGTCTGCAGTGTCGTAGCTTTTCAGCGACACATCAGGAAGGTACTTGCCCATATAAGCCGACTGAACGCTGGAGGTTTGTACGCCAACGATCTTGCCATCAATGCTCGCCGCGTCAATCACCTCACCCGAACCATCGGATGCAGCAAACACGGTAATCTTCTCTTCATCCGACTTCGGGCCGACGATGACAGTGCCTTCGGTGTAATAAGGTGCGCTGAAATCGACAACCTTGCGGCGTTCATCAGTAACCGAGAAAGCGCCGATAATGAAATCGACCTTATTCTCAGTCAGCGATGGAATAAGACCATCCCACGCCATCGATTTGAATTCACACTTTACAGTAAGCTTTTCGCATAAAGCACGCGAAAGATCAGCCTCAAGCCCTTCCCATTCACCCGCAGCATTCACCTGCGTGAAAGGCATATATGGTTCTGGCGTCATACCCAGACGCAAAACATCTTCTGCATGTGCTGTGCCTGCCAGTGCGCAAAGTGCGACAATACCGGCGATTTTCCCTGTAAATCTACGCATGTTCCCGTTCTCCTTTTATTTTTAAACCGCCATGCTCTGGGAGTAGTGATCAGACGGTCATGCTATCAAAAAAACGGTTCAGTCTCGTAAGAGGACTGAACCGTTGATTACTTACTGGCGATACCAACGCAGCGACATGCAGGAAAGCCCGGCATCAATCTTACCAATCTGCGTTGTTTTGAGTGGAACGACATTGTAGCCGCTCTTATCCAGCAACTCGATTGTGCGCGGGAAGTCAGATCCCACCATCACAACATTATTAACGCGCAGCGCATTTGCTGCCGCTTCTTCGCCTTCCGGCACGATAAGCTGGCGAAGATCCGAGAAAACCCCAGACTTTGCCAAACGCGCGGTGGAGAGAACAGTTTCTTCGTCGACCAGCGAGCAATCCGTTTTGAAATGCAGCACACCTTCAGGTGTGTTTACGACTTCACCCTTAAGGCCCATCTTATCGAGTGTCGCAATAAGCGCTGCTGCACCTGCTTTATCAGTACGCGCCGAGAGGCCAATCATGACGCTCTTCTGAGTATTGAGTACATCGCCGCCATCAGCAAAGCCCGGATGCGGGAGATCAAGCACATTGTCGAACATGCTGCGCAGCGTTGGTTCGATTTCTGCTGTCTCGCCGATACGGGTTTCAGCACCCGGACGCAGAAGAATAGCGCCCTGTGTGAAAACAAGTGCAGGGTCTTCGACGAAAATGGAATCAGGGAAATTTTCCAGAGCTGGCAAAACAGTTACCTCAACGCCAGCCGCACGCATCGCATCAATATACGCGTCGTGCTCAGCCTTCACGCCTTCATAGGTAGGGTTTCCAGTATCATAAGCGCGCAAGCCATTGACGACTGAACGGGAAGGTTCGCGAACGATGATCGAATTGAACTCATAAACTGGTCTGTAAGAAGACATGAAAGGTACCCTCATTTTTACTGGTGCTTATCTACTCGGCTCTTGCTGCTTCGTAAAGCAGATGTATGCCGTTTGTATTACGTCTGGAGAGATGAATGCCTGCGAGCATGCAACGAACCGATCCGCCGGCAAGCTCAATGGTCGGAACTTCAAAAGGTAGAGGCTCAGCAGTTTGCTTGATAACACTGATCTGATCCGCCGAAAGCGAAGCATAAGCGCGCGCTGAAAGCGCCAGAACCCGGCCCTTCTGCCCTTCGAGCTCAATAGCATTTCCGGCAAATTCTGCAATCTGGTGATGTGAAAGATGGATCACCGTGCGACCGGTTTCCTCTAACCGATCGACAATTTCTTGTCTGCGCGCCTCGTTAACGATCATGTCCGTTCCAATGAGCGCATAATCCGTACCAATGCACATGAGTACATTGGTGTGATAAATCTGACGCCCTGCATCATCCACGGCATCAAAAACCATCGGTTCGAAATTGAAATGCGTACAAAAACGCTCAAGCGCGACTTCATTGGTACGATTGGAGCGCGCGGCATAAGCAACACGACCAATATGATCGAGCACCATTGCGCCCGTACCTTCAAGATAAAACCCATCACGCTCCAAGCCAGAATAATCAATCACGTCCTGAACGCGATACTCTTTCTTGAGCATCTCAATAATATCAGGCCGACGTTCTCTCTGTCTGCTTTCCGAAAACATCGGATAGATAGCGACATGGCCACCCGAATGCGTTGAAAACCAGTTATTCGGAAATACAGAATCCGGCAAAGAGCGGGTCTTATCTTCGAAAAGATGAATGGTGACACCGGCTTGTGCCAGGCCTTCCGCCATGCGGCTCACCTCCTCAAAAGCAGCCTTCTCAATAGCAAGCGTCGAACGACGCTCATCAACTGACTGAAATGCATTATCCTTCGCGGTTTGCGCATTGGGCGTGAAATGGTGCGGACGGATCATGACTGCTGATTTCGGAGTCTGTACGGATGGTCTGGTCATATTCATGCGAAACTCTGAAAAAGATAAAGAAGGAAGCGACGCGCAGCGTATTTGAGCAAAAAAGCAGGAAAGAACCGGACAATCTCAACGGGGTTATCAACCTAACCGCAACATCTTACCGAAGATAAGTCCATCATTTCCAGCGCTTCATACGACAACCGCCGAGGATCAGACTAAGCCGACACAAAGCCAGTTAAAATTAAAAAAATGCTGGGTATGATTTAAAAAATCTAGCAAATTGTATAGTTAAACTATACAAAGTGTCATGCATATTTTTGATGAACTCGACCATCGCCTGATCGCAATTTTAAGAGAAGATGGACGCGCACCGCTGTCAAAGCTCGCGGCCATCCTGGGGGTGTCGCGTGGGACCGCTCAAGCGCGGCTTGACCGGCTCTTGGAAACTGGAGCAGCCTTAGGATTTACCATCCGTGTTCGACAAGATTACGATGATGGTGCCATTCGGGCAGTTATGATGATTGAGGTTCAGGGACGCTCAACCACCAAAGTCATAAAACTGCTTCGAGGCTTCCCACAAATCCGAACGCTTCACACGACAAATGGCTCCTGGGACCTGGTCGCGGAGATACATGCTGATAGCTTGCATGAGTTTGACAGAACTTTACGTGATGTCCGTACAATTGAAGGTGTACTGAACAGCGAAACAAGCATTCTTCTCAGCAGCGTATAATACCGCTTCGAAAAATAAGTTAGCTGTCAGACGTTCATTGCACTACATCAGCAACCTTCGTCAGCCTATTCTTGCGAGACGACAACTCTGAATCGCTTGCACGTGACACAATATCTGCGCCAACCAGAATTTTAACAGGCGGTTGACTGTCGGACGTACTAATTAGATCATCAAGAACAGTCACAGCGAGATTACCAATCTTACGCTTCGACACTTCAACTGTGGTTAGCCCCGGTTCCATCGTTGCGCTCTGTGGCAAATTATCGAAGCCTATTACTGAAACATCATCAGGAATTTTAATCCCTTTTGCTTTCAGTGCGCGGATGAAACCGTAAGCGATAATATCATTCGTACAAAAATAGGCCTCAGCGAGATCAAGCCCAGAATGCAGCATGGCACAGGTATCACGGTGTGCGCCTTCATATGTCGACTCGACCGACAAAATATCTCGTTCCTGAACCGTCAGTTCCAAACGCTGCATGTTTTTGAAAAACGCATCGCGCCGAAGCCGAAAATTAGTGGTTTCCGTATGACTGGCTACAAAACCTATCCGAGAAAGACCAAGTTGCTTGAAACGTGATAAAACTTTGAAAACTGCATCTTCGTTGTTCATATCGACGAAATTCGCTTCAACGACTTCGTAAAATGTATCAATAAAAACAGTAGGCAAACCAATCCCTTGGATCATATGAATGTCTGCAACAGATAGCTCCGTCCCCAAGGCAATTACGCCGCGGATTGATGCACCGGCAAGCGATTCAGCGACTGCACTCATTGGCTGCCCCTCAAAACTCACCACTTCCAGCGTATAGTTACGGCGCGTTGCTTCCGAGGACATTCCATCGATGTAGTCGGAGATAAAAACGCTATGATCGCGATTAACGGTCTCACCGTGTTTAGCTATCTTCAGAAAGCGGATTGTTTCACCCGCGCTGGTCCCCGTTTTGGCAGTGCGTGGCACATAATTCAGCTTAGAAACCGACTCAAGAACACGCGCTCGGGTCTCACCTGAAATCTCGCCTTTGCCATTGAGCACAAGCGAAACCGTGGCAGGAGAAACGCCCGCATTTTCGGCAATATCCCTGATCGTGTAAGACTTTTTCTTCTTCATGCTCTCCGCGCATCATACAAAAAAGATGTATCGTTTAGTAAACATAAACGCCCTTATTTAAAACGATTAGGCGAATTTATAGAGCTAAGCAACCAAAATCCTATGAAAACGGGCTTGACACGGTGATACCTTCTGTTGAATCATTTAGTGAATAATAGTTTTGTTTACTAAACATGGTAGGAGGAGACCATGCAGAAGACAAGCAATCAGCTTGCTATGCTAGTTGTCATCAATCTCGGATTGCTCGCGCTTGGCGCATATATTTCGGGTGGATCTTTCCTATCTCTTTTCAATCTGCAGTCGATGGCCGGTCAGGTTCCCGAAATTGGGCTTCTGGCAATCGGCGTCATGCTGGCAATGTGTGCTGGCAATGGCGGGATTGATCTGTCGGGTATCGCACTGGCCAACCTTTCCGGCGTTCTTTCAGCCGTCATCGTTTCGATGTTCATATCCAGCGCTGAGAACCAACTTGGCTTTAGCCTTGCTTTCATCGGACTAGCGTTGGTGATTGGTCTTGCAGGCGGCATCGTCAATGGTGTGCTGATTGCGCGTTTCAATATCACACCGATCCTCTGCACGCTTGGCACACAGATGGCGTTTACGGGGCTTGCGGTTGTTGTTTCTGGTGGCCGTGCTGTCATGGTTGGCAGCCCGGATCTGCTATCACGCATCGGCAACGACATGTTTCTGGCGGTTCCGATCAGCTTCCTGATCTTTATCGCAGTCGCGTTGCTGATTGCTGCTGTAGTGCGCTTTACGCCCTACGGTTATTGGCTGATGTTGATGGGAACCAACCCGAAAGCCGCTGTTTTTGCTGGTTTTCCGCGCCACGGTGTCTTGATTGCGACCTATGCAACCAGCGGATTTCTGGCAGCTATTGCAGGCATCATCATCGCAGCACGCAACGTCAACGTGAAGTTCGATTACGGCAGCTCGTATCTTCTGGTCGCCATTCTGATTGCCGTTATGGCTGGTGTTAAGCCGGAAGGTGGCTATGGCCGTGTCATCTGCGTCGTGATGAGCGCCATTGCGTTGCAGTTGATGTCCAGCCTTCTCAATTTCGGCGGCCTCTCAAACTTCGTGCGTGACTTTGCATGGGGCTTGCTGCTGCTCGCCTTCCTCGCAGTCGGCAAATACGACATTGCGAGCTTCTTTACCCTCGGCAATCGCCACAAGGGAAATATCGGTGCTCAACCCTCAGGCACCCGACCATAGACATTGGGGGAATGTTAGCGTGGAGGAAATCATGAAATCAGTAACGAAGAAACTGCTCGCTGGAACTGTTATTGGCGCAGCAATTGTAGCAGGCAGCGCAAGTGCTCTCGTCGCACAGGAAAAGCCAGTTATCGCAACGGTCGTCAAGATCAGCGGCATTCCTTGGTTCGACCGCATGAACACAGGCGTTGAAGCCTACCAGAAGGCCAACCCAGATGTGGTCGCAACGCAGAGCGGCCCAGCAACTGCCGACGCAGCACAGCAGCTTCAGATCGTTCAGGATCTTGTTGCCAAGGGCGTAAACGCGCTTGCAGTTGTCCCAATGGACCCGGCAGTTCTAGAGGGCACATTCAAGCGCGCTATGGAGCGCGGCATCATTGTTGTGACGCACGAAGCCGACAACCAGGTCAACACCATGGCCGACGTCGAAGCCTTCGATAATGCCGATTACGGCACTGCACTCAACGAGCGTCTTGCAGAATGCATGGGCAAAAGCGGCAAGTGGACCACATTTGTAGGCTCACTCGGCAGCCGCACACACATGCAGTGGGTTGGTTCGGCTGAAGAAAATGCAAAGAAATATGCTGACATGCAGCTCGTCGATCCGAACAATGAATCATTTGACGATGCAAACGGAACCTATGAAAAGGCCAAGGAAATCCTGCGCAAGCACCCTGACCTGAAGGGCTTCCAGACCTCTGCCGGCAACGACGTTCTCGGCGTTGGCCGCGCTATCGACGAAGCTGGCCTGAGCGGCAAAGTCTGCCTTGTTGGCACCGGTCTGCCAAATCCTTCGGCTGATCTTCTTGAATCCGGTGCAATCACCGCAATCGGCTTCTGGGATCCACAGAAAGCTGGCATGGCGATGAATGCTGTTGCCAAGCTTCTGCTTGAAAAGAAAGAAGTCAAGGAAGGCACTGATCTTGGCGTTGATGGCTACAACAAAGTCAGCGTGAAAAAGGGTGCAGGTGAAGGCCTACTCGTGATCGGCAACGGCATGGTGATTGCTGACAAGGCGACCTACAAGGAACACCTGTTCTAGTCGTTTCGCACAGGTTGCCTAACCATCGTGTGCGGACATCGTTCAGCCTCGCGCGATGGTTTCAAAAATCCGGATGCAGCCCGCGCTGCATCCAGGTGCCTGAACCAAAAAGAACAGCCATAAAACAAGACATTAGCGCCCGACAATTATCGTCGGTCGGTCCTACAGCCAGCCCAATCGCTTTGGCGAGCTGCGCGGCGACAAAGGAATTTAACGTGTCCACTACAACCACTAGCGCGGATCGTTTCCTCGAACTGCGCAACATTCATAAGCGGTTTGGCGGCGTTCACGCGCTGCGCGGCATCGATATGACAATCGACCTTGGTCAGGCCTATCACCTGTTGGGTGAAAATGGCTGCGGCAAGAGCACGGTGATCAAGATCATGTCCGGCGCACACGCACCCAGCGAAGGCGAGATCATTCTCGATGGCAAAACATATGCGTCACTGAATCCGATCCAGTCGCTGGCAGCGGGCATTGAAACCGTCTATCAGGATCTGTCGCTCATTCCCAATTTGACCGTCGCTGAAAACGTAGCGCTGAATGAGCAGCTCGTTGAAGGCAATGGCCGGCTATTCCGCAGCGTCAAGCTTACGCAGCTTCGCGAGACTGCAGAACGGGCATTGAGCACGGTTGGCTTGCCAACCGACAAAACCTTCCTCAACACAATCGTTTCCGAATTGCCCTTGGCAATACGCCAACTCGTTGCAATTTCGCGCGCCATTGCAACGCGCGCTAAGCTCGTCATCATGGATGAGCCGACCACATCGCTGACCCGTCGCGAAGTGGACAATCTGATTGCAGTCGTAGAACGCCTGCGCGCCGAGCGCGTCGCAGTGCTTTTCGTGACCCACAAGCTTGATGAATGCTATCGCATCGGCGGCAATGCGGTTGTCTTCCGCGATGGCCAGTGCGTGGCACAGGGGCCAATCGAAAACTACACCAAGAAGCAGCTTTCCGAGCTGATGATCGGCCGGGAAATCGACGCCGAGCGCTATCGCACGGCACAGCCTGGCGATGCCGAACTGCTTAAACTCGACGGCCTTACCGCATCGGGCTTCAAGGACATCGGCTTTCGCTTACGCAAAGGCGAAATCCTTGGCATTACCGGCCTTGCAGATTCTGGCCGCAACGAGCTTGCCATGGCGATAACGGGCGTCGTGCCTGCGCATTCCGGTTCAATCCGCCTCGATGGAAATATAACCGAGGTCAAAAGCCCTGCGGAAGCCATTGAGCGCGGCATAGGCTATGTGCCGGAAGACCGGCTTGCAGAAGGCCTCTTCCTCGACAAGTCGATCTTCCAAAACGAGATCGCACTGATCTTCAGAAAGCTCTGCAACAGCCTTGGCATTGTCGATCAGAAAGAGGGGCGGAACATCGCCGCCTCGCTGATAAAAGAGATGCGGCTTAACACAACCAATCTAGACCTGCCTGTTGGTGCGCTTTCAGGCGGCAATCAGCAGCGCGTTTTGATCGGTCGCTGGCTGAGTATTGCCCCGAAGCTTCTGGTGTTACACGGCCCGACCGTCGGCGTCGATGTGGGATCAAAAGATACAATCTATCGCGCAATTCAGGCGCTGGCCGAAGCTGGCATGGGTCTGATCATCGTCAGCGATGATCTGCCGGAGCTTCTGCAGAATGCCGACCGCATTCTCGTTATGAACTCAGGGAGCATCGTTGCAGAACTGGATGCTGCACAGGCCACCGAAGATCAGCTCTATCAAGCCATGATGTCGTCGCAGAAGGAAGTTGCCTAATGAGTGCGTCGCAGTATCAACAGGATTTAGGCCGCACCCAATCCTTCAAGTTGGGTGACTTTATTCGCAGGCGCCCAGAATCGATCACGTTCTTGCTGCTCGTGGCAATCTGCACGATTGTCTCGATCATCAACCCTGCATTCTTACAAGCCTCGACACTGATCGATATTGGTCGTGCCAGTGTGGTGATGGGCCTGTTTGCGCTTGGCGTCTTCATCATTCTCGCCGCAGGCGGGATTGATGTTTCCTTTACGGCAATTGCCGCCACGACAGTCTATTCGCTGACGCTTCTGGTGCAGTCCTATATGCCGGAACTGCCGATCATCTTCATCATTCTGATGGCGATTGCGGGCGGTATTTTCCTTGGTGTCCTCAACGGTCTGCTGGTGCATTACCTCAATGTGCCGTCATTGATCGTCACCATCGGCACACAATATCTCTTCCGCGGCTTCCTGCTGGCTTTTGTCGGCACCGTCTGGATTATGTCCCTGCCGCCGACAATGGGTGCTTTCGGTCGCCTTCCGCTGTTCCAGTTTGAATCAGCAACCGGTGCAACCATCACCATGCCATTCTATTTTCTGGTGCTGCCTGCCGCTGCAATCCTGACGTGGTGGATATTGAACCGCACTTTGATGGGCCGCGCGATTTTTGCGATGGGTGGTAACAGCCAGATCGCAAGCCGCCTCGGCTATAATCTGCGCACCATCCATATCTTCCTGTTCGGCTATGCGGGTGGTCTGGCTGGGCTTGCAGGCATCATCCATGTCTGCGCCAATCGCCAGTCGAGCCCCTTCGACTTTGTTGGAACAGAAATTGCGGTTATCGCCGCTGTGGTCCTCGGTGGTGCACGCATCACCGGCGGCACCGGCACCGTCTTCGGCACCATCCTTGGCGTCCTTCTTATCACCGTCATCAACAGTGTTCTGGTGCTCGTCGGCATCCCCAGTACATGGCAGCGTCTCGTCGTGGGCTGCTTCATCCTGCTGGCTGCCGCCTTCTTCGTCACCAGTCAACGCAAGAAATAACCCGATACTCTCAAGAGGCAATCATGAAGAAGTTTCTGAACGATCCCGTCAATTTCGTGGATGAGATGCTCGAAGGCATCTATCGGGCCCATCCCGAGCTTACCTTTGTCGATAATGACAAGCGTTGCATGGTCACAGCCAATATCAAATCCGGCAAGGTCGGCATCGCAACAGGCGGCGGCTCCGGCCACCTGCCGCTGTTCCTCGGCTATATTGGCGAAGGCATGATAGATGGCGCAGCTGTCGGCGGCGTCTTCCAGTCGCCAAGCTCAGAGCAGATGTATCAGGTCACCAAAGCCATCGATCAGGGCGCAGGCGTGCTCTACATCTATGGCAACTATAGCGGCGACATCATCAATTTCGATATGGCTGCAGAACTTGCCGATCTTGATGGCATCGCCGTCAAACAGATTGTCGGCAATGATGACGTGGCATCCTCGGTTGTCGGTGAAGAACACAAGCGTCGCGGCGTCGCCGGTATCTTCTTTGTCTACAAGGCAGCCGGTGCAGCTGCAGCCAACGGTCTGTCGCTTGATGAAGTAACGCGTCTTGCCGATAAGGCACGTCTGCGCACCCGCACCATGGGTGTCGCTCTTTCGAGCTGCGTTGTACCAGAAATCGGTCACGCCACTTTCTCCATCGGCGAAGATGAAATGGAAATCGGCATGGGCATCCATGGCGAACCCGGCATCAGCCGCAAGAAGCTTGCCAGCGCAGATGCAGTCATCGACGAGCTGATGGAACGTATTTTCGCCGAGCAGTCCTATGCCAAGGGCGACGAAGTCGCTGTGCTGGTCAATGGTCTTGGTGGCACGCCGCTTGAAGAACTTTACATCATGTTCCGTCGTGTTTCGCAGCTTTTTGATGAGCGTGGCGTCAAGGTAAAGCATGTCTGGATCGGCGAGTTTGCCACGTCCATGGAAATGGCTGGCGCGTCAGTTTCCGTGCTACATCTTGATGAAGAACTAGAGCCACTGGTTGCCGCTTCCGCAAACACCCCATTCTTCAAGCATTTTGCGGGTTGAGGTCAGATTATGAACGTCATTACAGCATCTGATCTGATCAATCTTTTCGACAGCTGGAAGCAGCTTTTTGCCGAACAGCGTGAG
This sequence comes from Ochrobactrum sp. MYb379, assembly GCF_037479515.1. Lineage (NCBI taxonomy): Bacteria > Pseudomonadati > Pseudomonadota > Alphaproteobacteria > Hyphomicrobiales > Brucellaceae > Ochrobactrum > Ochrobactrum sp. MYb379. The sequence goes on along the minus strand of NZ_JBBGYW010000008.1, from coordinate 130,550 downwards.
TTTTTGATCGCACTGGACGGCAAGGTGGGCGATAGCGATCTTGGCATCACCATGAGCAAAGCCTTTGCGGCAGCCGCAGAGGCCGTTCACGCGGAAGGCGAAGCCGCTGGTATATCTAAACTATTACGCACGGCTGGCACCACTATGGCCCGCGTTGCGCCTTCAACCATGGGCACCCTCACCGCAACCGGCTTCCTGCGTGCAAGTAAGGCCTGTGACGGCCTTGACGCACTGGGAACACCTGAGATGGCCGCTTTCTGGCGCGCCTACCGTGATGGCATTGCCGAGCGCGGCAAGGCAAAGGTTGGCGACAAGACACTTCTCGATGTGCTTGATCCGATTGCAATTACGCTCGAAGGACAAACGATACTCGGCGCATCGCTCGTTGATGCACTGGCAGCAGCGGCTAAGGCCGCTGAAGACGCGCTTGAAGCAACCAAAACCATGGTTGCTCAACACGGCAAGGCTGCGGCCTTTCAGGAAAAGACCATTGGCCTTCAGGACGCAGGAGCAACTGTCGGCATGCTCTTGATTACGAGCATGTCCGAGTTTGTTTCAAAGCAGGGGTAGAACTAAATCAGCCCATGGCGATTATGCTCGCCATGGGCACTTCAAACGCACGTTTCATTATTCAGACATAAATCACATTATTGACCAGCTATTGCTCATACAGCAACAGAATCTGACTGTCACAGGCCCGTCGGCGAAATGCTCAATAACGCGTTTGAATGTTATTCAACAAATTTTTCAACCACTGCAGCCAATAATATGACACTTGTGGTCCAGTAATAACTTCTGATTGATTTTGATCAAAGATATCGGATCCGATCCGTTCTAAATCGATATCAAGTCGGCGCATATGAACCACAATGAAAGTCAGCGCCCACTATGGAGATCTGACATATGCGTAGATTTGTAATTTCGTTCGCCGCAGCCACCCTTAGCGCGATGCTGGCAGTTCCTGCCATGGCTGAAAATATCGAAGTCCACATGCTCAATAAAGGAGCGGACGGCGCTATGGTTTTTGAACCTGCCTACATTAAGGCCAATCCCGGGGACACCGTCACTTTTATCCCAACCGATAAAGGCCACAATGTCGAGTCGATAAAAGGCATGATCCCTGAAGGTACCGAGGCGTTTAAAAGCAAGATAAACGAAAACTATACCCTCAACGTCAAAGAGCCTGGCGCGTATTTCGTAAAATGCACTCCGCACTATGCCATGGGCATGGTAGCTTTGCTCATTGTCGGCGAGAATCCATCCAATCTCGAACAAATTGTTGCGGCCAAGAAGCCAAAGCCCGTGCAGGCGAGGCTTGAGAAGGCAATCGCCAGCGCAAAATAGCACGCGAGTTCAACAAACCGGGCCTGCAATTTTAAGCTATGGTCTCCGCCCATATTTTCTGGGCGGAGACTTCCGGGCAGTCATAGTAATCCGCTCTGGATATTGTTGCAGACGCTGGAACTTAGGCTTCGATCACTCGCCATATTGAAAGGCACATAACTACCCCCTCGACAACCCACATCACTTATACTTGGGCTATGTCCGCCGCGCTTATCCGGCCTTTCACAAAGACTAAATCGAATTTCTTCCATACATTTCTCGCCGCCACAGCCCTGTTGTGGATGCAGATATTCAATTTCTTTGTCCTTGAATATAACCCAATGATAATCTTAGAATATAAAGAGGTTTGAGACACCCAAAGATGTGCTGCATGTCGTGCAGCAAGCTGAACAGTAAGAGTAAAATGCCCGTTCGTCATATAATCAAATACCCAGACCAAAGCCTGCGCACCGTCGCAAAACCTGTTATCGACTTTGATCAAGCCCTGCGAAATCTTGCCGACGATCTGCTTGACACAATGAGGGCAGCGCCTGGTATTGGCATAACGGCACCGCATATAGGCATTGCGGAACGGCTGGTTGTTCTTGAGCTGTCCAAAGAAACTGGCCCCCGCATCTATGCGAATCCAGAAATTATCTGGGCATCTGACGAAACTATTCGCCATCAGGAAGGCAGCGTCTCGATGCCCGGAGTTGTAGATGAGGTTGAGCGCCACGCACGCATTCGAATCCGTTATCAGGATCTCGACGGCGTTTCCCAAACTGAGGAATCCGACGGACTGCTCGCGGTTTGCCACCAACATGAAATTGATCAACTCAACGGCATTTTCTGGATCCAGCGCTTGTCCCGACTAAGGCGCGAACGGCTCATCAAGCGCTTTGAGAAATTGCATCGTTAAAATATTTTCAAGACAGCTAAATAAGTGCTTTTAAATTGTTGAGTTCTTCTGAGGGTTAATATCTAAGTATAGTTCTTATCATGCCCCCCGGATCATAACCTTGACCAAACAACCATTAGCTTCGAATATCACGTTCTCACGTACTGCTGTCATCAGCACAGCGATGATATTTGGCCTGACATATAGCCTTAGCGCTGCACTGATCGCACTCGATCTTGACGAAATGGGCTATAGCGAAGCTATTATTGGTGCGAACGCAGCCATGCATGCGGTCGGGGTTCTTTGTATGGCATTTTTGTTGCCACGCTTAAGCGCTCTGCTTGGAATGCGCCTTCTGGTCATCGTTGCTCTTGCCGCAGCAGCACTACTTCTTGGACTGTTTCCAGCTATTCCGCTGATTTGGCTGTGGTTTCCATTGCGTATCCTGCTGGGGGCTGCATCGGAAACACTGTTTGTCGTATCCGAGACCTGGTTAAACTCACTCAGCACGGATGAAAACCGCTCAAAAACCATGGGCATATATACTGCCGCGCTATCACTTGGTTTTGCTCTTGGACCCTTGATCCTTTCACTTGTTGGGTCGAGTGGTTTTCTTCCCTATTTCATTGGCTCTGCTCTTGCAATTATCGCGGCATTGGCAATTGCCAGCCCGAAAGTAACTGCACCGCCAATTGACGACAAGCCGCATGGAAGCCCGCTCCAATATCTAGCATTAGCGCCCGTAGCACTTGCCGCGACAGTGCTTAATGCAGCAATTGAATCAGCCGGCCTTTCATTTCTCCCGCTATATGCTGTCGATCTCGGATGGAGTGAAAATCAGGCGACACAACTTATGTCGGTTATGATGTTTGGTGCTATTGTCCTCCAGATCCCAATCGGCTTTCTCGGAGACAAGGTTAATCGCCAAACATTGCTGCTAGTACTCGCAGCCTTGTCTGCGGCAGGTGCAGCGGTCTGGCCATGGGCGCTTACTTTGCCATGGCTAACCTACACGCTGCTGTTTGTCTGGGGTGGTGCATTTGTTGGCATTTACACAATCATGCTCAGCGTGGTGGGAAGCCAGTTTAAAGGTGCGCAACTCGTCGGCATTTATGCTAGCATGGGACTGATGTGGGGTGTGGGAGCACTGGTCGGACCACTCTTTGCAGGGATTGCACAGCAATATCTGGTCCATGGCCTGCCGGTTTTTGTAACCATCGCATGCTTGGCTTTTCTCACATTGGCTTTGACCGTGCGTAAACGCAGCCCGGCAGCGACCAATTAGGCATTACCTTTCAGAAACTTAAGGACTGACAGAGCCTTCATACAGAAGGCCCTAATCCTAAGATTGCAACCAAATCTTAACCACTTATTTACCACGTTTGTAAGAAACTGAACCTAGCAAATCATTGCGCCGATTTGTTCGTGGATTCGAACTTTGGCGGTTTCTGTTTTTGAAAAGCGAATTTCATATGGCAAACTCACATCAGGCTTCTGGTTCTCGTTCCGTCATCGACGAACTCAACGCCCTGCGTGAGCGTCATGTAACGTCAACGGCACCAAATTGGAGTGCTATGGACGAGCTGCACAACACATTGGCACAGCTAGAAAAACGCCTCAGCAACTCGAGTGAAATGAACGTACGAGAGCGCTTTTCCGAGCCTCACGCTTCGGACAGACGCATTGAGGATATTGCAGAAATTGCTGAACATCTCCGTCGCTTAAATCGCGAAAAAGATGTCTTTGGGCAATATGGAGAGCGAGTATCGCCAGCTATATCGCGGCATTCATACAACAGCCGTGAGGAACAGCGCTCACCAGCTTTTGACGCTGGTCTTCTTCGACAGATGGACAGCCGACTGGATGAAATCAGCCGCGCAGTTATTGCCGCTAATCAGCGCCAGCAATCAGATCACGAAGAAGCGCTTCGTATGGAGCGTATAGAAGCCCGTCTGACCGAACTCACGCAGCAGCTTGATAACTCTGTGGCAGACCAGAATGCTGATACGCTTTTCCGTCGCCTTGGTGAGTTATCGCAGCGTATTGATGCTTTAAGTGAAGGTTCGCACCTCCCTGACGAGGCAATTGAGCATCTGGCACAGCAAATCAATCTTTTGGCACATCAAGTTGGACGGGTTATGGAAAACCTGAGCCAGCCTGATTATCATATTATCGAGTCACGACTTGAAGCAATTGGCCAGAAGTTAGAAGCTGCCGAGAAATGGTCAGCTGAACCGAACCCTGCCCTGCTCGAGAAGATAGATAACAAATTCAAAGAATTAACGAAGCGTCTGGATGCACAATATGCAAGCCACTATGCAGAAAGCGGCTTACTCCATACGCTTGAAGGCCGTCTTGATGACATCTCACAACAAATTTCGCTGAGCCTTTTACAAACTCCACCATTGAGCGAAATCGCTGTGGCAGAAAGCGAAGCAATTCGCGGGCTAGAAAATCAGATCGCGAATTTGGCGCGACAACTGGCAAAGCCGTCTGCAGAATTTGCGGAATTGAAACCGCGACTTGATACCATAGAGCGTTCAATCCTCGACAGTCGCGAAACATTTCTGGATGCCGCGCGCGAAGCCGCTGAAACAGCCATTGCGCGTGTTTTGAAACATGGCACGCAACAAGACACAACAATAGCACTTCAGCTCGCAAATGATATGAAGTCACTTGAAACGCTTGCACGCAATGCAGATGAGCGAAACAGCAAAACATTTGAAGCTGTCCACGAAACACTTATAAAAGTGGTTGATCGGCTCACCAATCTTGAGCGGCAAATCGATATACGCCCCAATGCTTCATCGCTTGCAGCAAAGCCAAAGCCTGTTGCAAACCCTTATTCTGTGGCATCAAACACTGCTCCAAAAAGTGCAACTCCACTCGTTGAGCAACAGAAAGCCCCTGCTGTCGATGCAGTCGGCGGCGGTGAGACCCTTGCACGGCTAACGCCGAAAACACGGCGCGAACCTGTCTTGGGCGCATCGTTGGATTCTGTTCAGCCCGACAGTGACGGTGTGCTTGACCTCAACACGATCATGAAGCGTGTGCGCGAGGAACGCGGCCAGCAAGATGAAGAAGAAACAAAGGTAAACAAGAAAGCTGATCTGATTAGCGTTGCTCGTCACGCCGCACAGAAGGCCGCTGAAGAAGCAAGCCGACTTGAGCTGGTTACGGAGCAAAATAAAGATAATAAGAAAAGCTCACTCAGCGCTCTGTTCGGCCGCCAGCGCAAGCCAATTCTGATGGCAATTGGAGCGGTAATGCTCGCTATTGCAGGCTTGCAAGTCGGAGCAGCTTTCCTTGAAAACAATCAGCAAGCAGAGATTGCCGCTACCGACAGCACACCAGAAATCGATAACAACACAACCGCCTCCATTGCACCTACCAATGAAAGCAAGCCTGCGAGCAGCATTCAGCCAATGCCGCAGCTTTCCATACCGGAAACGCAAAATACAGAGCCACAAGCATCAGTCACTCCGACTGCGCCACAACCGGAATTACAACCTGAGCAAAATAGTTTTTCTGATGAAGCACCTGCTCAGGAAATGGAAGCTACAGCGATCGAAGTGCCTGCTGATGCTGGCCCTTCAGCACTGCGCGAGGCTGCGGAATCTGGCAATGCCCATGCGCTTTTTGAAATCGGTAACCGCTACTTCGAAGGTATTGCAGTTTCAAAGAACGAAGCTGAAGCAGCGAAATGGTACGCACTCTCGGCCCAAAAAGATTTTGCGCCAGCGCTTTATCGTCTTGGAAACATGAATGAAAAGGGGCTCAGAATGCCCCGCAATATCGGCAAAGCCATTGATTGGTATCAGCAATCAGCGCAAAAGGGCAATGCCGGGGCTATGCACAATCTGGCCGTTCTCTATGCTTCAGGTGCAGGTGGTTCTCCCGACAATGCCGCCGCTGTTCGTTGGTTCACAGATGCAGCCGAACTCGGCGTAAAAGACAGCCAGTATAATCTTGGCATTCTGGCGGCACAGGGGCTCGGAATGCCGGTCAATCTGGAAGAAAGCTATAAATGGTTCGCACTCGCTGCAAAGGCTGGCGACAAGGATGCTGCAGACAAGCGCGACCAGATTGGTGCGGCGCTGAAGCCGCAACAGCTTCAGCGCGCAAAAGACACAGTGGAACTCTGGAAGGCAAAGCCGCTTAATCAGGAAGCCAATTCAATCGACACACCTGAAAGCTGGTTGGATTCCAAACCCGTTGCACAAGCAACAGTCGATATGAAAAAGGCCGTCCGCAACATCCAGCTTATTCTCCAGAAGAATGGTTATGATGTTGGCACCGCTGATGGCGTGATGGGCAACAAAACCCGTAACGCCATCTCGGAGATTCAAAAAGCCAATGGTCAGGAGCCTACTGGCGAAGTCAACCAGCAGCTCGTCCAGCTTTTGCTTGAAAAGAACAAATAATCATTCGATCAGGGCGCGATGCTGTCCTGATCGGCGATGATCGATTTCGCATCGCAATAGAGCCTTGCACTTTCATTGTCTTTGGTGTCGTTCGAAAACTTTTCTGTCGACGAATAGACGCGCACTTCTGCGTCTCGTATAGCACCACCGAGACGCTTATCTTCCGTCACTACAAAAGCATAAACATATTCACCGCGCGCATAACCCAAAGCCATAGTCATATCGGTCGGATGATCGACATTGGTGTCTTTGGTCGAAAACCACGTCGAGTTAGTTTCAAAATAGAGTTCGGACGGTTTGGTTCCAGTTACATAATTGTAATAGGCTTCTTTCTTATCGGGATGCGCTTTTGGGTCCGCGATACGACAAAATTCGACACGCGCATCGCGATCTGGAATATTGCAGGCAAATTGCGTCTGCCACGGCGGAATGCAATTGGCCATTGCTGGCAGTGGAAGAAATGTCGTCAGCGCCAGAACCACATATTTCATAATAGCTTATCGCTTCCCGCTCTAATCGTGTTTTACGAATGAACGGATATATTAGAATATTAGCGCTATAAAAAGCGAAAAAATGATTTAATTCTGGTCGTTACTCGTTGCCATAAGTAACAGGTTGAATCCTCTCGATACGGAATAATATTAAAAGAATAACAAGGGGAAGATTCATGCTGCTATATGTAAATAATGAAATGGAAAATGGCATTATTGCAAAAATACCCCTTGCTCTCGACAAGGACATTAAGGGGTTTCAAGGCGATGCCATCGACTTTGAAATTTCATCGATCAAGGGGCAACTCATTCCAGCAGACGATGTTCAGCCGTATAAATCCTTATTCAAAATTCTTTCTGGAAGCTCAGAACTAAAAAACATTCATATGGCTTTGTCGTTTAATCTCAATTTCGTCACCCCAGACGGTAAGAAAACGTCGTTGACGCGATCAAGCCCCACCGATGAATGGCTTATTACCAACGGTGACTACTACTGCGATGTCGCAACATCGTTTGGCTTCACATCCGGTAGCAAATTCGCAGGAAATTACAGCGCAAGCCTTACCAACGCGTTCCTTTATGTCATTAAAGGTGGCAGCCTGATCGACAACAAAATGTCGGAACCGATTGCGATCAAAGCGCAATTTTACCCATCATCAGCACACTCGGCGATCACACCAAAAGATGGCATTCAAATCGTGATCAGCAACCGTCAAAGCGGAACCGAATAACGGACAGTTTGGGGTAGTTAAAGATTGCATATTGTTGTCCACAAACAACAAAGTTCTATTTTCTTTGGTCATGTCACTTCAAAGTAACTCTATTTGCAATCGGCGTTTGACTTCACAACGTCGAAAGAGCAAACCCATAGAGTGCATTTTCTGTGATGATTTTCAGCTAACATGCACGCCAAATCAAATTGTTAGAACCACGTTCTCATAGATTTCTACGAAAACGGGTTTTAGCGAATTTAAAACAGACCTTGCGGCACCGCGCGACCGCATAGGGCTGCGTGTTGTGCGTTTTAAAACCGGGTTCGGAATTGGGTATTTACCTTCCCATTGCGGAATTGTCGGTCAACATGCTGGTTCTGCTTGGCATGGGTGCCGCTGTTGGTTTTCTTTCCGGTTTGTTCGGTGTCGGCGGCGGATTCCTCATCACGCCGCTGCTGATCTTTTACAACATTCCACCCGCAATTGCCGTTGCAACAGGCGCCAATCAGGTCATCGCTTCGTCGGTTTCAGGCGCACTTGCCCACTTCAAACGGCGAACGCTCGACATCAAGCTCGGGCTGTTTCTTGTTGCGGGCGGTATCTTAGGATCACTGCTCGGTATCTTTGTTTTCTCGTGGCTGCGTGATCTGGGACAGCTCGATCTTATCGTTTCGATCCTTTACGTCTTCTTTCTCGGCACTGTCGGCGGACTAATGCTGGTTGAAAGCTTTCGCGCACTTCGACGCGTAAAAAAGGGACAGGCGGGCGCAATCCGCCGCCCCGGTCAGCATACGTGGATCCACAAACTGCCCTTCAAGATGCGGTTCCGTGCTTCGACAATTTATGTCAGCATCATACCTGTGCTCGCCATTGGCTTCTTCATCGGCCTGTTATCATCAGTGATGGGTGTCGGTGGCGGCTTCATCATGGTGCCCGCGCTGATCTATCTGCTCCATGTGCCAACGAATGTGGTTGTCGGTACGTCGCTATTTCAGATTACTTTCGTTACAGCTTTCACCACAGTGATGCAGGCGACGACAAACCAGTCAATCGACATAGTGCTGGCGTTTCTGCTGATGCTCGGCGGCGTGATCGGCGCGCAATATGGCGCGCGTGCCGGGCAAAAGCTGCGCGGTGAACAATTACGCCTACTGTTGGCGCTACTCGTCCTCGCCGTTGGTCTGCGTCTTGCATTTGGCCTGTTTGTGCGGCCTGATAATCTGTTCTCGATATCAATAGCGGATATGTGACATGCGGAAATTCGCACTCATATCCACGCTATTATCCGGCCTTGCTGCAATACCCGCATCCGCGCAAATCAATTCAAACGGCGACGGCAATGGCGTTCCACAGCTTCAAAATCCGGCTGAAGAAACAATCGAAATCGGCCTTTCAACCGAAACAATCGCAATCACTTCCAATTTCGGAGGCACCGATCTGACGATCTTCGGTGCTCTCGACAACGCGGATCCTACAATCCTTCGCCGCGGACGCTACGATATTATCGTCGTGCTACAAGGCCCGTCGCGCGATCTGGTGGTGCGTAAGAAAGAACGTTATCTCGGTGTGTGGGTGAATGCGGATTCCGAAACATTTCTCAATGTACCGCTATCCTATTCGCTCGCATCAACGCGTAACTTGCAGGATATTGCTGACGATAAGCTCTATCGTCAGCTGTCCGTTGGTGTCCGCAATTTTTATCTGCGCCCGGAAGACCCCGCCAGTCTGTCAGGCAACATTCCAAAATTTGGCAATGAATTGCGCGAGATGAAAATCCGGCAAGGACTATACAGCCAACGTATCGGTGGCGTTGAGTTTCTCTCACGCACTCTGTTTCGCGCAACGCTGAACCTTTCAGCCAATGTGCCGGTTGGACGTCATCGCGCACGCGCACTGCTGTTCCGCAACGGTGTTTTCTTGCGCGAAGCCAATGCAAGCCTTGAAATCGTAAAAGCCGGTGTCGAGCAAAGCATTTATGATGCGGCACATAAATATAGCTTCTATTACGGTTTGTTTGCTGTGTTTCTCGCCGTCTTCACCGGATGGGCAGGCCGCATTCTGTTCAAACGCGATTAACCTCCGACCAGCGCCGCATGTGCAATCGGGTAGATCTTACCCTGCCCCAGCATGTAAGCGCGCAGCGTTGTATCCATAAACAGCCCACGAAATGCCCGATCCAGCACATTGAGCGCGCCGGTATATGCACCAAACGCCGGCATAATCAGCCGTTCACCGTCGCTTGCAAAACATGGGCGCCGCACCGAGCGCCCGCGTCGTACAATCCTCGCTGCCGGATGAAGATGGCCTGCCACCTCTCCTTGCGAATTTATACGCGATGGCTCATGTCGGAATGTAAGCGGTCCGATTGCCAGTTCCTCAACACAATCGCCGGGCAGATCAACCGGACGGTCAGGATCATGATTACCCGTAATCCAGAACCAGTCACGATGCTCTATCAGTGATTTGAGACGGATTGCATAAAGTGAAGGCAGGCGTTCACTGGCTTTCGCATCATGAAAACTGTCCCCCAGACTGATCACCGTGCGCGGCTGATAACGCGCAATTACAGATGCCAGCATATCAAGGGTCACAGCGGTATCATAAGGCGGAATAAGCTGACCTCGCCGGGCAAACGACGAGCCTTTTTCGAGATGCAGATCCGATACAACCAGCATATGAAGGTCCGGCAAATACAGCGCGCCACAAGGATCATAAATGGTCGCGACCCCACGCACCTCACCATGCGCGAGACTGTAAGCCTCACCGTTTCCCCAAACTGCGGTCATTCTATCGCTTCTCTGATCAGTTCATCCGCTGCCTCTTCAAGCAGCATATCATCACCCTCACCGGCCACGCGTTCACGTCCGATTTCAAGCATCACCGGCAACGCCAGTGGTGAAATTCGGTCGAGCGGTTTATGCAAGAGATGCCCCTTCACTCGCGCCAGCATATCACCCAAACGTTTAATGTCTAAAAGACCGGTCGCAGCATCGGCGCGCGTTGCCTGCAACAAAATATGATCTGGTTCATGCGTGCGCAGCACGTCATAAATCAGATCGGTGGAAACCGTCACCTGACGGCCCGTTTTCTCCAGTCCCGGATGACGCCGCTCGATAAGCCCGGAAATCACGGCACAATTGCGGAAAGTTCGTTTGAGAAGATAACTTTCATCAAGCCATGCTTCGAGATCATCGCCCAGCATGTCCTCATCAAACAGACGCGTCAGATTGAGTTTGCCCGCGCCAATCATCGCGCCCATGTCTTTAAGACCCCAAAGCCCCAGCGAATAATCGGTCGCGACAAAGCCCAGCGGATGCGCGCCCATACGCTCCAGACGCCGGGTCAGCAGCATACCAAGCGTCTGATGCGCAAGCCTGCCCTCAAAAGGATAGGCGACCATATAAAACCGTCCGCCTTTGGGGAAAGTCTCGATAAGCAATTCATCTGTACGCGGCAGAACGGACTTGAACGCCTGTACTTCCAGCCATTCCCGCACTTGTTCGGGCAGAAACTGCCAGCGCGAACGGTCTGCCAGCATCGCACGCACCTGAGAGGCGAGATAGGTCGAAAGCGGGAATTTACCGCCAGCATAGACCGGGATTTTAGCATCTTGTCCCGCAGCGTTGGAGGCCATGCATTCATTTTCACGAATGCCTTCAAACCGCAGCACTTTTCCTGCAAAGAGAAATGTGTCGCCCGGCGTGAGTGTTTCGAGAAAATATTCCTCGATCCGGCCCAGAACGCGGCCACCTCTCGCATTGGCTCCCTTACCGCTGCGCGTAAGCCTCACATTCAGCTCCGGCGCTTCAACAATCGTGCCAATGTTGAGGCGATATTGCTGCGCAATGCGCGGATTTGAAACCCGCCATGTGCCATCGACAGTCTTGCGGATTTTGGCAAAGCGCTCATAGGTTTTAAGAGCATAGCCGCCGGTTGACACAAAATCGAGAATTTTATCAAAAATTTCGCGCGTGAGTGTTGAATAGGGCGCAGCGCTTTGCACTTCCCGATAAAGCTGATCGGCATTGAAAGGCTCGGCACAAGCCATGCCCAACACATGCTGCGCCAACACATCCAGCGCACCATCGATCAATGGCGGCGTATCCTGCGCACCGATATAATTCGCATCAAGTGCAGCGCGACACTCCATCACCTCAAAACGATTAGCAGGCACAAGAATGGCGCGGCTGGGCTCATCCATACGATGATTGGCACGACCGATACGTTGCGCAAGACGGCTGGCACCCTTTGGCGCACCGACATGAATGACCAGATCGACATCGCCCCAGTCGATGCCAAGATCAAGCGTTGAAGTCGCGACCACGGCGCGCAATGTGTTGGCTGCCATAGCCTGTTCGACCTTGCGGCGCTGACTGGCATCGAGTGAACCATGATGCAGCGCAATCGGCAGCGTATCCTCATTGACGCGCCAAAGTTCCTGAAACAGCATCTCCGCCTGACTGCGCGTGTTGACGAACAGCAGCGTCGTGCGATGGGCGCGGACCGCCTCATAAATATCCGGGATCGCATAGCGCGAGGAATGCCCCGCCCATGGCACGCGCTCTTCGGAATCGAGAATGGTAATCTCTGGTTTCGCACCGCCATCAACAGTCACGAGACCAGATTTCGGTTCCGTTCCATCCTGTTCGACCAGCCAGCGACGCAATTCGTCAGGCTGCGCGACAGTTGCGGACAATCCGATTGTTTGGAGTTGTGGTTGCAAACGGCGCAGACGCGCAAGACCCAGAGCGAGCAGATGACCACGTTTGGAAATGACCAGAGAGTGCAGCTCATCCAGCACCACATAACGCAAGCCTTTGAAAAACTGCTCCGCCCCTTTGGAGGCGATCAGCAAAGCAAGCTGTTCCGGCGTGGTGAGCAGAATATCAGGTGGTGCCAGTTTTTGCCGCTGACGCTTATGTGCAGGCGTATCGCCAGTGCGGGTCTCAATCGTAATATCGAGGCCCATCTCCTCGACCGGGATAGTGAGATTACGATGAATATCGACCGCCAGCGCCTTAAGCGGCGATATATAAAGCGTATGCACGCCTTGTTTTGCCATGCCCGGCTTTTTTCTGCCCCGTTGCTCCAGATCGACCAGCGCAGGCAGAAAACCAGCCAGTGTTTTGCCAGCACCCGTCGGTGCGATCAGCAGCGTGGATTGCCCCTGTTCGGCACGTGAAAGCAGCTCCAGCTGATGAGCGCGCGGCGACCAGCCCTTCTGTGCAAACCATTTGATAAAACGGTCTGGCAGATCAAAGGCTTCCGTCGGTGTGGTCGGGGTCCGGTTCAGCGTCACCCCACCAATCTAGTGCTCCCAAGTCTTTCCGCCAAGATGTTTGTTCACTTTTGTTCTCATTTTATCAGGAGTATTTTTATGGGCTCTTTCCAGCGCGAAGGTGCTGACCTATCTAACCATCTATGCGCTTCAACGAGCTTCTGCACTCCACACCCAAAGGCCTTTACTGCCCGCCCGGCGATTTTTATATCGATCCGGTACGGCCAGTTGATCGCGCGCTTATTACACACGGTCATTCTGATCACGCACGCGCTGGTCACACCCACGTGCTTGCGACCCGGCAAACACTCGACATCATGGCGATCCGCTATGGTGCGGATTTTGCGGGCAGTTCCCAGCATGCCGATTTTGGCGACGTGCTTAATGTTAACGGCGTCACAGTCAGCTTTCACCCTGCGGGGCACGTACTCGGTTCAGCGCAGATTGCCGTCGAGCAAAACGGCACGCGTATTGTGGCATCGGGGGACTATAAACGCGCATCCGATCCGACTTGCTCACCTTTTGAGCCCGTCGCTTGCGACGTATTCATCACTGAAGCAACATTTGCTCTTCCAGTTTTTCGGCATCCTGAAGCAGCGCACGAAATCGAGACACTGCTTAAATCGCTCAAACAATTTCCTGAGCGGGCGCATCTGGTCGGGGCCTATTCCCTTGGTAAGGCACAGCGCGTTATAAAACTCATCCGCAATGCAGGTTATGATGAACCGATCTATATCCATGGTAGCCTGCAAAAACTCTGCGATTATTATCAATCTCAGGGCATAGATCTCGGCAAACTGGAACCTGCGACGCTTGAACGGGGTGAAGTAGCGCCCGATTTTGCTGGAAAGATCGTCGTTGGTCCGCCCTCTGCGTTGGCTGATCGCTGGGCACGACGCTTTCCTGATCCTCTGCCAGCATTTGCGTCGGGCTGGATGCGCATCCGTCAACGTGCAAAGCAGCGTGGCGTGGAATTGCCCCTGATCATTTCCGATCATTGCGACTGGGATGAGCTCACCGCCACCATCAGCGAGATAAAACCCGCCGAGGTCTGGGTGACGCATGGGCGTGAAGAAGCATTGGTTCGCTGGTGCGAATTGCAGAACATTCCTGCACGCCCGCTCCATCTTATCGGCTATGAGGACGAGGGAGACTGATGCGCGCTTTCGCTGAACTTCTCGACCGCCTTGTCCTTACTCCGCAACGCAATGGAAAATTGCGCCTGTTGGTCGATTATTTCCGCACCACGCCCGATCCAGACCGTGGGCTGGCGCTGGCCGCCATCACGCGCGATCTCGAATTGCAAAGCGTCAAACCCGCAATGCTGCGTGCGCTTATGACTGATCGCAGCGATCCGATGCTTTTTGCCTATTCCTACGATTATGTCGGCGATCTTGCCGAAACGATCTCGCTGATCTGGCCCGGCCCAAATGAAACGCCAGTGGGAGCCAATCTGCCGCTCAGCGTGGTTGTGCGCGAATTGCAGAATGCTTCGCGTCGCGAAGGTCCGCTGCTCATTGCGAGTTGGCTTGATGTGCTGGGTATTTCCGAACGTTATGCCCTTCTGAAACTTGTAACAGGCGGCTTGCGCATTGGTGTTTCATCACGCCTTGCAAAGCAGGCGCTAGCGAACTTAGGCAACGTAGACGTGGTTGAAATCGAAGAACTGTGGCACGGTCAGGTTCAGCCTTACACCGCACTGTTCGACTGGCTTGAAGGCAAAGCTCCAAAGCCTGCGGCCACTGCCGATGCACCGTTCAGACCTGTGATGCTGGCGACTGCACTGGATGAAGCCGAGATACCCTCTCTTGATCCATCTGCCTATAGTGCAGAGTGGAAATGGGACGGTATTCGCGTGCAGGCAGTATCCGAAAACGGCGTGCGGCGGCTTTATTCGCGCACCGGCGATGATATTTCTGGCACTTTTCCCGATGTACTTGAAGCGATGGATTTCGACGGTGCCATAGATGGCGAATTGCTGGTGGGGCACCATGGCGAAACCGGCATTGACACCGCAACATTTTCCGATTTGCAACAGCGGCTTAATCGCAAAACGGTGACGGCAAAACAGTTGCACGAATATCCGGCTTTCATCCGTGCCTATGATCTTTTGCAGGATGGCACGCAACAATCAGGCGAAGATTTACGCGCTCTGCCTTTTGCCGAACGACGTTCGAGGCTCACTCAATTCGTAGACAAGCTCGATAAGCGCCGGTTTGATCTCTCACCCGTGCTTGAATTTTCGGATTTCAGCGAACTCGCGAAACTGCGCCTCAACCCTCCGCATCCGGTTATTGAAGGCCTTATGCTTAAACGGCATGATAGCACATATGTACCCGGACGCCCCAAAGGCCCATGGTTCAAATGGAAGCGTGATCCGTTCACCATCGATGCCGTGGTGGTCTATGCGCAGCGCGGGCACGGCAAGCGTTCCAGCTATTATTCCGATTTCACCTTCGCTGTGTGGACCGGCCCCGAAGACACACCCGTTCTTGTACCAGTTGGCAAGGCCTATTTCGGCTTCACAGACGAAGAGCTGAAACTGCTCGACAAATTTGTCCGTGAAAACACCATTGAACGTTTTGGACCTGTGCGTTCTGTGCGCGCGGAGCAAAACCATGGCCTTGTGGTGGAGGTCGCCTTTGAAGGGCTTAACCGGTCTACCCGACACAAGTCCGGTGTTGCCATGCGCTTTCCGCGCTTCTCGCGCCTGCGCTGGGATAAGCCACCCCGCGAAGCGGACCGGCTAGAAACGCTGGAAAAGCTCTTGAGTTGATTATTCCACAGCCGCAGTCGTCACGCGGATTGCAAATATATCGACAGCCTTGCCGGAACTGCTCAGATCGGAATTGATCGTAATCTTGCCTGCGCGTCCCGCAGCCTGTCCTGCCTGAAACTCCTGATCAAACAGGAAATCTCCTACAGAATCGCGAACGTCATAGCGCCTGCGACCACAATCACCAAGACCCGCAAAATCGCAATTGACCGACATTTGCGTGGTTTTGCCATCGTCGCTACGGGCAACAATATCGAAGGTAGCCTTCTTACCAGCAAGCTGATTAAGCACGCCTTCACCGACATCAAATGTCACAGTATCATTTACGCCGTTTGACTGCACCCGAACAAAGCTGTTTGTGCCTTCGCGCATGATGTCAGCTTTGGCTCCTCCTTGTACAGACATACGTGTAGCATCAGTAGGTGTGAAAATATTGATCCAGTTACGGCCTTCAGGATCCTCACCTTCCTTGATCGGAGCCATATTGTTCTCTGTGAGAAGCGGGCTTGAACCATTTCCACGCGTGAAATCGGCAAAGCTATTATAAAGTGAAAACCCGATAAGCCCTAGCACAACAATAACCAGTACTGGGATGCCAACGCTGATGAGTGGCGAGCTGCGCGTCTTCTTGCGGTCTTTGCGCGAAACACCAGCATCATAATCAGATGCGGTACCAGACCGGGCCGAACCGCGCTTTTTCTTTTTAGAATCGGTACGAATATCTGCTGCATCGAGTGCGGGACCGGCTTCGACACTGCTATCACCAAGCACTGGATCAATGGATTCCGGCACACCGAGCGAGTGTTCCCGACGGGTTGAAGCCGCCTGCACGGACTTGAACTCATTTTCAATTTCCGAGATCGCGTCTTTAACTTTCTCGCGCCGCTGCCTTTTTTGCTCTTCGCTGAGTGCGGTGTTAGCAACAAGCGCACGCTCATGCGCACCCCATGCAGCTTCATAGATACGCTGCCGGGCGGCCGGACTATGCGCGTCCGACTTTGCAAATGCATTTCTTATAGCGCGCTCGATACTTTCCAAAGGGCAGTTCTTCCTCGGTTTTTCATAATCCGGTTCAGCGTTTTTCTTGGTTCTCGTACCCTGACTGAGTCCCCCAAACAAAGCCAACTACATGAGCCTCAGCGAAATTAACGACTGAATCAAGGCATTTAGCGGTTCTGCATCCATTTTGGCTACCCGCGATGCCCGATAAAGTTATCAATTATTAACTTTATACCTCTTTTTCCATCGAGCCATTGCCGAAAGTTTATACGACTCCACATCGAAACCGCCTCGCTGTGACCCACTACCTCTCTAAATATTTTCACCTTGCGGTAAGCGTCAACCGTGTTAGAAATATTACGTTTACGCAAACGTCAATTTTTGGAGGATAAAATGGCATTGCCGGAAATTTTGAAAAACAAACTGCGCATTCCTGTTGTAGGAGCGCCTCTGTTTATCATCTCCAATCCGGCTCTGGTGCTGGCACAATGCAAAGCGGGCATTGTCGGCTCATTTCCTGCCCTGAACGCACGTCCGGAAGCGCAGCTTGACGAATGGCTGTCTGAAATTACAGAAAGTCTGGCCGCGTATAATGCCGCCAACCCCGATCGCCCAGCTGCACCGTTTGCCGTTAATCAGATTGTTCACCGCTCAAACAAACGGCTCGAGCACGATCTTAGCCTCTGTGTGAAATACAAAGTGCCAATCGTTATCTCCTCTCTGGGAGCCGTACCTGAAGTCAACGCCGCGATCCACTCCTATGGCGGCATCGTACTCCATGACGTTATCAACAACCGCCACGCCAATTCAGCCATCCGCAAGGGTGCCGATGGCCTCATCGCCGTTGCAGCAGGCGCTGGTGGCCATGCGGGTCTACTTTCACCCTTTGCGCTTATTCAGGAAATCCGCGAATGGTTTGATGGTCCACTGCTGCTTTCTGGTGCGATCGCCAATGGCGGTGCAATTCTCGCAGCACAAGCCATGGGCGCAGACCTCGCCTATATTGGCTCTCCTTTTATCGCGACGACAGAGGCCCGCGCATCAGACGCTTACAAACAAATGATCGTGGAATCGAATTCGTCCGACATCGTTTACTCGAACTACTTCACTGGCATTGCCGGCAATTACCTCAAGCCATCAATCGCAAATTCTGGCCTTGATCCGGAAAATCTGCCTCAGGCCGACCCAACGAAAATGGACTTCGATAAAGCACAACAGGAAGGCGCAAAAGCCTGGAAAGACATCTGGGGCTGCGGACAGGGAATTGGCGTAATTAAAGAAGTTGCGCCTGTGTCAGAGCTGGTTGAGCGTCTCGCATCTGAATATACCTCAGCGCGCAACCACATCTGTGGAGGCGCATAAATGGGATTCGCCTATTGAGACCTCCATCTTTAAAGAAGGTCTGAGACAAACATACAGAACGTGCGTTTTGGACCTTGCTTTCCTTCCCGCTTTTAGTTATCAGCGCAACGTTCAGTCACAATTGGCTGATAGTCCTTCTGGACACGGGAACCTTTGTTCCGGGCCGCTTTAGCTCAGTTGGTAGAGCACATCATTCGTAATGATGGGGTCAGCAGTTCGAGTCTGCTAAGCGGCACCACTAAAAACCAAATAAAATCAATCGCTTAACTTGAAATTAAATCGAGATATTTCGCTCACCTTACTGTTCGTGTCACCAAAGTGTCACTACGTCGAAATTCCTCGTGACACTTGATCCAGCCCGATGTCCGACCCAACCTTTCGCCCAAATCGAATGGTTGAAATTAATCAGCCTGAATGATTTGAAAAGCGACACGGTGTCGGGTTTGCGCTCCCCGGTTCTGGGGAGGTCAAATGTTTCCAGATTTTGAAACTTTCACACAACCCCCATCGGGGGACGTGCTAGAAACGTGCTTGAATTTCAGCTGGTCACTATCCGATAATCCGACACTGAACGGTCGGTAAATAATTACCGGGGTCTGTCCGTATTTCGGACGAACCTGACGTGCGACGAATTTCGTCGGATGATAAATCTATCAACGGTGGGTATTGAGAATACGCCAATACCTTTTTCGGAAAGCTCCGAATACCCTTTTACTGAAAATTTAGTAAGCACCACTTGTGGGCAATTGCTCACAAGTTAGATGCATCCAAAAAAATCAAATCGGGGTCTTGCAACGGCGTGACTGATTACTAAATTCATGCCGCTTGCCGGGGTCTTTAAAACCCTGTGGCTCTTGGTAAGCAGCCCCGTGACGTTGGGAGACGTGCCGGGGCTTTTTCTTTTGCGTCAAACTAACTTAACGAAACCCATTAATCTTGACTAAATAGGGATACTTTAATAAGGACTTTTCCAACGGCGTGGTTAGTAGCTTTAGGGGGAAATGATGGCTCTTAATAAATGGGGTGCTGTGGCATTTATTGCACTTGCAGGATGCACTTCCACTGGATCAAATGAGGCAGGCCCCCGCATACAGCTAAGTGACGGGACAGAATTTGTCGGAAGAATAACGGCGCACTCCAGCTGCAATTCAAAATTTAGAGAAATCAAACGTGTTTCGAAGATAATGGAGCCGAAGGATTTCCTCAAGAGAGGCAAAGGCGAAATCAAGTTATTCGGTTATCAAGTCGACTTGCTTTCAGACTTCCTTGAAAAGTGCGCTCCTACGAGAAAGACGCCGATTTGAGCCAGCCCCGCTTCGACGGGGCTTTTCTTTTGCCTTGACCACCCGCCGCGCCTCTGAAAACTTCGTGCCTAAAGCATGAGGTTCGTAGATGACGAAGCGCCTTGATATCACTGCCAGACAGGTCGCAGCGATTTGCGAAGGAGCTAAAAAGGCTGACTGCATCCCTGAGATCAAAATCGGCAATGCCTATACCTGTTTCAATCCATGCATGACGAAAGCGTCTACGGCCCTCACTTTCACGCCAGCCGAACAACGATCCAACAACGAACACCATCCATTCCAGCAGATGAAACGGCTCTGCTTTCAGCGCCGCCGTTCTGATTAGTATTATGCAATTTTTGCATATTGCTCGAAACTGTGTGGCGCTCTCTCCACCCGTCACCTTGCGCTTATCTATAGGTCAGCTAACCAGTCCGTCGAACTGTTTCCTCCATTCGGGAGCGTCAAAGGTCCAAACCCGATTTGGCGCTGTGGGAGGATTTGCACCTCCCGGCAATCAGGTGGACGTTTGATCGCCTGCTACTTGCACCCGCATATTCTTGCCCATCCGCTATGCAGCGGGTTTCATTTTCTCTTGAAGAGAAGGGATGTTTCTGGGCTTAGCGTCCGGTGCGATCCAGTGTGTTGTTCTATGCTCGCAACTCTCGGACGATACCGTTTGTTGATGTGAGTTATGCTCGTTTTCGGACACGCTGGCAACTGCGTCTGTCAACCGAACGAGACACAATCGGTTTTGATTGTTCGCAATCTGCTGGTTTAATTCATCAATTTTTCTTTTCAATTGTCGGTCATTCATCATATTTTCTAATGCGAAACTGCCAAGGCGCATGCCTTTATGGGCCTTCACCCTTGCCCATCCATACAAAAGCTTGCGATCTGATTTGCTTTCCAGCGCATTAATCCAGCCCCAAGTCTCATACATCCGGTCGATTGCCGCGCCTTCAGGTCGTTTCCGATACCGTGTCCGACCTTTACCGTATTCATCCTTGTATTCCCGCCAGATGGCCTGCACAGGCTCTGGCATCTTTTCGTTTGGCATGAGCATGAGTGTTGCTGCTGCTTCAACGATACGGGCTTCAATGTCTTTGTGTGACCATGCTTGATATGTGTGGGTCATTTCCTACTGATCCTCGTCATGTTGCCGCAATGGTCGCATTTGGTGCGCGTCCGCTCAGAGAGGCGCTTCATTTCATCATGGTAACGCTGTCTTGAGTTCTGCCACTTCGTTTCCTCAGTAGCCAACACCTTGAGAACGAACATCGGATCCAGTTTAGTGCCGCAAAGGGCGCATTCAACTTCTGTCTCGCCTTCACGGATCGTGTAAGACGCATGCACTGTCTTTGATCCGTTGACAGTCCAACGATGATTGCACTTGCCGTCATAGCTAACGACCTTGAGCATCGGGCCTTCGTCTTTAGGTGGGTCTTTGAACTTTATCGGCAGTTTTGTGATGTTATCGTCGCTCATGCCGCCTCCAGCCATTCTAAAAGGTCGCCTTGTATGGGTTCATAGAAACGAACAGAAATTAGGACGCGTAGAACATGAGTTGTCGGCATTCCGCAGTTCATGGCTTTTGCCTTCCTGCGCAGGCTTACAAGGTCAATAGCGTCAAAGTCATCCAACAGCGTACGGCGCTTGAGCAATTCCGGGTTTCTGAACAGTACCGACGACACAGCCTTGATCATGTCTGCAAACAGTTCCCGAGAATTGGCTACCGTTCCAACCATCAATTGCAAAACAAGGCGAAGGTGATCTTCGCCATGCTCTCGTCCTATCTCTCTTAGTGTCGGCTTACAGAAGCATTCCCTTGCCTTCCGGCTTGTAGGGGAATGGTCACAGCTTGCCCGCAGGATGACGCCACACTGCCTTGCTACGCGGTATATATCGCATTGGTGGCTAACCATCACTGACCACCTTGCACATTCCAAATGCTCCAGATAAATCAGTCCAGAAGTCGGGGGATTGGGCATGAAGATCGTTCATTGGTTCTACGCTGGCTGCGCTGCGTTTGTGGTTGTCATTTATGGGGCTACAAATACTTGGCCGATCAGCTCTTTTTATAATTTTGCAGAGTACGCTTTCAACCAAGACGAAACATGGTGGCAAGGCTGGATAGGAGCACTTAGCGGCTGGGCTGCTGCGTTTGCCGCATCCGTTACTGTTTTCTTTCTTTACAAACAGAATGAAGAGCAGAAACGACAGACTGGTTTTATGTTGGGTGATGCTAAGCCATCCATAGATGCGATACAGCACCTCAAACGAGAACTTTACGTTATCGTTCGGATTGTTAACTGGAATAGACGCCCAATAATAATTAAGTCGATCCGCACCATTCCCGACAGTCCAGGGCTCTTTGTCTATTATACAAAAATTTGGGATCGGGATGATCCAGAAGGTGGACTGACTAGCAGATCGCTTGAGGGCCATCTTATTCAACCTGCTGTTGCTATGCACGGGTGGAAAGATCGGTCTTCTGGTCCATGTGAAGTTAGAATAGACATCGCAGATGAACTTGCTGAAAGCAGTTACAGGAGTGATTGGCACAATCTGAAGGTTGAGGTTTGCGTGTCTATTGCCGGTGAAGATCAGACTAGCCTTATCCTTCGATGCCCAATCACGATAGCTGAATAAGCTTTTGAGCAGTATAGTACTCATGCCGCCGCACCAATTGATTTCTTGAATAAGTTGTGATCAAGGCTAGACGCCAAGGGATTAATTCGGGGGCGGAGTTGGGAAAGATAAAGCTGTGGGTTCGATACCTCTCTCCTGTCTGGGTTGGGCTGTCTATTGCGTTCTGTGGTGTGCTCGTTCTTGAAGCTATTTCCATGTTCCGAAGCGACGGCTTTTGTTCGCCGGACGATATGAATGGAACAAGCTGTTTCAGACAATGGGCGAGCGCCCTTGGCGGCTGGGCCGCAGCGATCATCGCGGGTCTTACTGCCGCAATAATTATTCGGCAGATGCACCACACGGAAAAACATCATCGAGAAAACATATCGCGCATTGAAGCACCAGAAAGGAGCACCGCTAAGCAAGCCATCAGTGTATTGAAAAAACTTTTTGAATTGGCATCGCAGGCAAACACACGCGAAAAGCATAGTTACTGGGATATTTATGAAGCGGATGGAGAATTCTATATGCAAATTTACAAGCAGATGAGAAATCTTCTCGATGATCCTGTTTTCATGAGAATGCATAGTATGGACGTAAGTTTGGTTGCTTTCCACCAAACTGCAGTTTCCAACGAGTTGGATGATGCAATTCAGAAATGCGATGAAGGAATAAGAATAAGCCGAAAGAAATTGGTTATTATACAGACAAATCGAAGAATACTGATCAACCAGCAGCCAGAGACACTCCTGAGCACAGTAGACGCTTTGCGCAAAGCTGCCAATGACGCTATTAAATACCGTTTCCCCGACATTGAAGTTTAACATCACGCCGCCTCCTCCGGAGCATATTGAATAAAGAGCGTTCAAAGCGACGATATTAGCAGGGCATCAAACCGGAAAAGCTCACTCTTTGCAGCATTGCACTAGCTAGTTATTATGCAAAAATATGACACCGAAAGACAAGTACTTCAGTGCCAATGTTTACTAATCTAGCGGTGCGCTCCGTACAAGTTTGCCTAAACAACATATTGTAATTGCTGTTCTATTGCCGTCAGCTCAGGCTCGCCACGCACCAAATCACGGCCCATGGTTGCCAGCTCGTCGGCACGTTCATTCCCTACAACCCCGGCATGACCTTTCACCCACGCAATAGTGACGCGATCTGCACCACTCAGCACAGCGTCAATCGCTTGCCACAGATCAGCATTGGCGAGTTCTTTCTTGCCACGCTTCCAACCTTGTTTCTTCCATCCGTGTCGCCAGTCATTGCAGCCGTTCACAACGTACTGGCTATATGCTAGCCCAACGCAACGTATGCGCTCTTGACTGATGGCATAAGCAATTGCCAATTCAACATGACTTCTGACGATGCCTTCACTTGGCGAACCACTGTCAATATCAACAACGTTCAGAACCGCATCGACCGACGCCCGAATATCATCTTGATAATCTGAAATGCTCATGCTGCACCTGCTTTCTTGTCGCTACGCGATATGAGGATTTCATCCTCAAACTCCTGATCGGAGGATGATCCCCCAAACCCCATCGATCCGCTGCGCGGCTCGGCTTTTGCGTTGAGAATAATCATGCTGCGCCGCCTCCATTGGATGAACGGTAGTAATTTCGAATATTCATTTCTTGGCTTACAGCATCAGCCAATGCGCTAATCTCGGCATCGATCATCTTGGCACTGAGGCCAGATGCGGTCATTTCCTTCCAAAGCCGATTTACAAGGCGGGTCCAATGCGCCTTGCCCTGCGAATAGCTTTTGACCGTCAGGGCTTCTGCTGCTTCGTTGACAAGTAAGCGTCTACGCGAGAGCGGGAATGCATGAATGGTTGCTGGCTTGCGATGAGTGAAAAGATCAAGCTGCATGATTACTCCCCTTCGCCCTCTTCATAGGTATCTAAGGTACCGGGACCACACAGGTCTCGATGTTCGGGACCACAGGTGTCCATATGAATGTCAGAGAAAACCCCCCATTCGTCGGGACCACAGGTGTCCATATGAAATTCGTCCGAATTTAGCGTGATTGACGATTTCAAAGTTTCTGGGAGAGATGGAAGAATAGTGCGGGTTCGCACAATCTTGCCGTCATATTGCCGCTTCTTCCAGCCGTATCGGACAATGAAGATACCCAGACACCGGTATAGTTCGATATCACGAGTGACCGTCTTCAAAGCGCAGCGACCACAACTTAAAGCCCACTGTTCATTGGTCGCTGGAATGATCCCGGTTTTCCAATAAATCAGCTTTGTTGCTGCGGACAGAAGGCGAAAGCGCGATCTGCCCTTATCGTTTACAATCTGAGCAGCAACATCATGCCATGCATCGAAAAGCTTACCCTGTTCAACGCGATGGGTGGGCCATCGGAGAGGCAAGCCCTTTTGCTTTTCTGCCTCCCACCGCTTTCCAGACAGATCACGGTTCAATTCGCCTGATGGTTTTGGGAAAAATCTCAAATCGTTATCTTGGTTGATCTGCTTACGAACCGCGCTCATCGGCCACTTCCCCGATCTTCCGGTTCTCTAAGCTCAGGGCAAATGGTTACAGCGAGCCAGCCGCCGACGATCATGACAAGGTGAGCTGCGTTAATGCGTAGGCGGAAAGTGCTCATTTTGCTAAACCTCTCCTAAAACCTTCGATCACATCCTTAAGATCGACATCGCCCCATTCTGTGAAAGACTTGCACGAGAGCATGAACTCCGCCTTCATGTTCATTTCATAAATCGATAAAGGGCGATACTTCACAATCTCGGAGCGGGAAGCCTCAATTGTCGCTGAAACCTGATCGGCAACGTCATGCCAGTCATCGTCAGGTACGCCGTTGTAAACAGCCATTGTTGCTTTGTGCATGTTGATGAGATGATGAAGGCCGATCATGCTTCACCGCCTACGTCAGCATTAAGACCAGCTGCCAACTTGTTAAATTCGCTGAGGCTTTCCGCGTAAAAGGCCTGCTCCCGCAAAAGCATCCAAGCACGTGTCTCGTGGTCCTCAATGGTGACAGGGGAGAAACTTCGAGCTGTATCTGTTATCAGCACGTTGATACTGTCGATGAACTCCATAATACTGTGAAGTGTTTCGCCAGCTTCGTTCAAGCGACCTGTACGCTCATCACTGAACCGTGGCTGGCTGACCAGCCCCGCAACAACGCTTTCCAATGTCCGACAAGCGTCATAGCAAGCTGACATTTCTCTGAGGTTGTGGCCTGTGAAGTGGTTCGTTCCAAAATACAGATTAGTGCTTTGCATTCGAATATCCGACATCATTGTCAGATCGTTCCAATGCTTTTCTTTACTTTGAATATTCGGCATACCTTCGGCGGTAGCCGGAATGCTTTGTTCCGTCATTGGATCACTCCATAATTTGGGAAAGGGTGGAGCGCGGATCATCGCGCTCACTGTTCAGTCGGCTGCTGGTCGACTTAAATTACCTTCCGCTCCATTCTGAATTTTCGGTCTACGAAGGGGTGAGAAAAGAACTGCGCGCTAACCCGTTCACATTCGGCTGCAAAGCGGTCAAAGAGCGCCGTAATATCCTTCTGCCAATAAACGACATAGGTAGAGCCTTCGGCCTCCTCACGAGAGTTCTTAACCGTCCCGGCAGGCTTCGGAGTATATGGCGACTGACGCATAACGGCATCGATGGTCTCTGCCGACAGGCCGAGCATTTTACTGATCCGCTTACGGATATGCGTAATAGCCTCTGCATTGGCTGGGCGACTGCTCATTACCGTCTGAGCTTTTTCGACCTTTTCGATCTGCGCACCGATGGTCTTGAGGGCTTCCGCATGCTCCGCCTGCTGGCGCTCAATCGTCACCATCATTTGCGCATTGTGAAGAAACATTTCGGCTGGCGTCATCTGGTGCGCCGTGGGACCTTGCTCCTCAATTGAAATGAAATACTTGCGGACCCGGCGACCACGCTCAGAGCGATCAACCATACCAAGCTCTTTACCCATTCCGAGTGTAAGGAAATATTCGTCCTTAGCGCCCCGGTTCACTCGCCCAGCGATCCAAGTCATCAACGTGATAGAGTGGGAAGCGTCCGCTGTACTGCATGGCTGGGCCACCGCCAGTAGATGCAAGTTTGTTCAGAGTTGCCAAAGCTACGGGAAAACCAGCAGCGCAATTTGACCGATCAATGGCACAAACCCAGCGAATATCCACCAGCCCGATCGGTCAGTATCGTGTAAGCGCCTGACAGTGACTGCAATGGCTGGCAGCAAATGCGCCAAATAAACAATCGCTGTGAAAAGCCCTGCAGGTTCATCGCGCGAAGTGTCTCCCACGGTTTGGTCGATGACCATTGCAACAACCAGCATATTGAAAAACGCTAGGCTGAAAAACCAGTATTGTGAACGGCTGGCGCGCCCTGCAAACACGGCATAGTTGCGCATCGCATCGATATAATAGTGCATGAAATCCCCCTGATGACATTCAAATGTGAGAAACGGCACGCCCTTTATTTTGCTAGCCGCAAAGGGGTGCCGTTGCTTCATGATAGCAAATAATAAATACGGGATAAACAGTCCGTCGATTAACAGGCCGTCAATATGATTGCTTCGTGATCATGGATGTTAAAAAAATCATCGGCTGGAATCTATTGCAGTTGCGGGCTGAGCGTGGCCTTTCGCAGGAACGATTGGCACTCGAGGCACAAGTTGATCGCTCATATGTAGGTCGGGTGGAACGCGGCATGAAAAACGTCACCGTTTCAACGCTTGAAGCGATGGCCATAGCGCTTAATGTGCCAGTGTCAGCCCTATTCATTGAGCCACAACCCGATGCAGAGAAACCCAAAGGGCTGAAAGCAGGCAGAAAGCCAAAGCAGGTCTAAAAGCCTCAGCTGTTGAAGCCGGCTTCGAAAAAAGATGGCCAGCCGGGGAAAGCATCAAAATCTATGTAAAGTAAATACCAGCAATAGTATTGTATTCTTTATAATGGCGCCACCATGATTGAGCGAAAATTGGTATTTTTAGTCTATTGAGGCGTAGATCCAGCCCAACCCCGCTATCTGGGTTTTTTAATATTTAATGTTTAATATCTAATTTTTATAAATTTTAGATATAATTCAATTAACGTTGTTTCAAGATATCTAAACTAGCGAAATATCCGAAAATATTATCACGACATTCTTTTATGATAAAATTTCGTGCGCAACGATGAAGTGTTATTTCTTCTCGAAAAACTGCAAGAAGCTGAAACTAATCACTGCTCTGGCTATCCGCGCCAGCTGTTAGAATTTACCAGGCTTTTACATAGCCTAGTGTGAACATATGGCAAAAGTCAGCTTTTGCCATATGTTAGTAAGTCAGAGTAATTTCGTGTCACTTATGCGCTTCATCCCAGTCATAAATTGACCAATAATATTTCCCAAAAGAAGCCAATCTTTTCAATTGATTTGAATAGCACATTATCTCTTTGATAATTTTAAATTGGCACATTAATTCAAAAAAATGTCACTGTCCTAGAATAGCATTCACTTCATCTTTCAGTATGCGAGCATATTCTGTTAACGAGTTTGGAGCCAGTTTTGCACCCAGTATCGTGAAGCCTATGGATGCTCCAGCAGTCACGCCGTCCGTGAAAATAGGCACAGCGATCCCCACAATTCCTTTTATAAGCTCCTCATCATCGACTGCATATCCGCGATCTCGCGTCTGCTCTATCAACTCACGAATTCTGTCGGCAGTTAAACCTTTATAGCCTGAATAGCGTTCAAGATTAGCGCGAATGATGAAGTCCTGTTCATCCTCATCAAGATAAGACAGCATAGCAATTGAACCCGGGCCAACACCCAGTGGCACTGAGCCACCAATCATTCCGGTTAAGGTAGGGACCACGCATTCTCCATCTCTGCGATCAAGGCAGACAGAATCATGATTAAACCGTGCCATAAGATGCACTGTATCCCCAGTACGACGGCGTAGCCGCGTCAGCGCAATCTCGCAGCGGCTTATAAGCCCTGGTCCGCGCGCTGCCCGCGCCCCGTAGATGGACATGCGCGCACCCAGCCGATAGCAGCGTTTTTTATCATCTCTTGCGAGCAATTTGTGGCCAACGAGCGTGTTGAGAATGCGATGGCAGGTGGCGTTGTTAAGTCCTGATAATTCTGTGAGCTTTTTCAAAGTGAGCCCGTCATTGCCACCGTCAGCAACGAGATCAAGCAATTGCACAGCACGATCTAAAAGTTGGGTGCCGCCAGTTGGAGCTGTCTTAGGATTCTTGATCATGAATTCTCACATTATGAAAAATACTATGCACATAACTTGTATAGTGAGAAATATCAGTGTTCAATGACGAAATAAAGGCTGCATGGGAAAATGATTAAAAAAGCAGCGGCCTCATATCGAGTGGATTCTGAATATTCAAAAAGGGAACTCAAATGATCAGAAAGATCGTTCTGTCGACGGTGGCCATGTGTGCGGTGCTGGCAGCTCAGAATGCAGTGGCCGATACGCTTGCCGCGATTAAGGAGCGCGATAAGCTCGTCGTCGGCGTCAAAAATGATTATGCGCCTTATGGTTATCTGAATGAAAAAGGTGAGATTGTCGGCTTCGAAATCGAGTTGGCAAAATATGTTGCCAAAGAGCTTTTGGGTTCTGAAGACAAGATTGAACTTGTACCGGTTGTAGCTGCAAATCGGATTGAGTTTTTGTCGGCCGGTCGTGTTGATCTTGTGTTCGCGACGCTTGGAATTTCACCAGAGCGTGACCGCGTTATCGACTTCACTACACAATATGTCTCTGCTGGCGGTCCTTCGGTCATGATGGCAAAGGAAGCTAAGATCGACAGCTGGGATCAGTTCAAAGGTCAGCCAGTCTGCGGCATTCAAGGTTCCTACTTCAATAAGAAGATGACTGAAGAATTCGGCATGAAGCTGGTTGCCTTTAAGAACCCGCCGGAAGCCTATCGCGCGCTTAAAGATAATCGCTGCATTGGCTTTGTTTTTGATGACATCACCCTACGTATGAAACTGCGTGAAGCAGACTGGGCGGGCTACAAGATCGCTGTTAAGCCATATGAATTCGCACCAATGGGCGGCGGCATCCGCGAAGGTGATGTGGCTTTCAAAGAAGTCGTAGACAAAGCCATTCACAAAGCTGAAGCCGAGGGTAAGCTCATCGAGTGGGAGATGGAGTTTAACATGCCTGCTTCCGATTATATTGCAGAGCGCGCCAAAGCTGCCGCAGCTGCAAACAACTAAGCTCAGCTCGGAGAGGCACTTTTGTTCGGTCTTGATTATTCATGGCTCGGTGATCCGACCTACCAACATTGGTTAGTGATTGGTGTCCTCAATACCATTCAGCTCGCAGCGATTTCGTCATTCGTTGCGGTGCTGATTGGTATGTTGGGTGCGCTTGGACTGACATTGCGTATTTTCTGGCTTGATGCGCTTATTGAGCTTTTTGTCGAAGTGTTCCGCAATACACCGCCTTTGTTGCAAATGCTGTTTGCGTATTTCACGCTGTCGACTTTAGGTTTGAAAGTTGTCGATCCGGCCACGGGCCTTTCGGTTCCGTTATTGAGTGCCTTCTCCTGCGCAGCCATTTCGCTCAGCCTGTTTGGTGGCGCTCTGGCTATCGAAGCATTCCGTTCGGGCATTGAAACGATGCCGCGCTCGATTATCGAGGCTTCTCGTTCTCTTGGTTATGGTCGGTGGTCTCGGTTCTGGCGCATTGAAGCGCCGATCGCAACGCGTATCTGCCTTCCGGCACTCACAAATATCCTGAGTAATCTTTTCAAGACGACCTCTCAGGCCTCGGTGATTGCTGTCCCTGAACTGATGTATTACGCCGGGCAGATCTACAACGATAACTTCCGTACGCTCGAAGTTATGGTGCTGGTACTTGCGATCTATGTGAGCCTCGTATCGGTTCTGACCTACGCTATGGCCAAACTTGAAACATGGATGGTGTTCCCCGGTTACGGCAAGGCAGGTTGATGATGAACAGTGTCATGACATATGAGAATAAGAAGAGAGCTGTTCTTCTTTTCATCGCTCTTGCTGTTGCAACATGGGTCGCTGTCGATGCGCTCTCAGGCGGCGCTGATCAGTGGCGCCGGGTTGCCGCACGCTTACCCCTGCTTCTGACTGGTTCCGGTTCAGGCTGGCCGATTACTGGCGGTTTTGCCTTAAATATTCTGCTGTCGATTGCGGCTATGGCACTTGCTACAGCTCTAGGGACCGCTATGGGTCTCGCAACGATGGTGAAGAATGCCTCGGTGCGTGTTCCAGCGTTGCTTGTGATGAACTTTCTTCGCAATTCGCCTTGGCTCGTGCTGCTGTTTGCGATGCTTTACATCATTCCGTTTGAAGTGCGTATTTTCGGCCTTGTCATTCCTTTTCCAACCTTTGTTAAGGCTACAATTGGTCTGGCTTTGCCAACGGCTGCAAACTTCTCGGAAGTTATTCGCGGTGCTGTGCAGTCCATTCATTCTGGTCAATGGGAAGCGGCACGGTCGCTTGGATATAC
Organism: Ochrobactrum sp. MYb379; assembly: GCF_037479515.1. Lineage (NCBI taxonomy): Bacteria > Pseudomonadati > Pseudomonadota > Alphaproteobacteria > Hyphomicrobiales > Brucellaceae > Ochrobactrum > Ochrobactrum sp. MYb379. The sequence continues at coordinate 99,888 of NZ_JBBGYW010000008.1, read as the reverse complement.
TCCGATGCAAATCTACCGTTACGTTATTCTTCCACAAGCGTTCCGGCGGATGATACCGGGCTGGATGAACCTCTACGCCTTGCTGATGATCGCAACCTCGCTTGCTACCGTAACCGGTATTCAGGACGTCATTACCATTCTGAACACGTCTATTGCCATGGAGAGCGAGCTCGCACTCGTCTACTTCTACCTTACCGTGCTCTTCCTGTTCTTTGCCTACTGCTATCCGATTGCACTGTTTGCCCGCCGTCTGGAACGCGCAGTTAAGGGAGAAAATCTATGAACCAGTCTGCCCCCCTTATCGAAATTAAAAACATCCGCAAAGCCTTCGGTAGTTTTGAAGTCCTCAAAGGCATCGATCTGTCGGTTAAAAAAGGCGAGGCGGTCTGCATTATCGGTCCTTCCGGTTCAGGCAAATCAACGATCCTGCGCTGCATCAACGGCCTGATCCCGATTGATAGTGGAACCATCCGCGTTGGACCCCATCAGGTCCATGAGTTGAAAACCGAAAAAGCCATGCGTCCGCTTCGTCATGAGGTCGCAATGGTGTTCCAGCAATACAACCTGTTTCCGCATAAGACAGCGCTGGAAAACATCATGATGGCACCAATTCAGGTGCTGGGCCATGATCGTGCCGAGGTTGAAAAGCGTGCCCGTAAATTGCTAGACAAAGTGCGCCTTTCCCACAAGGCAGACAGCTATCCCGGTCAGCTTTCAGGTGGTCAGCAGCAGCGTGTAGCAATCGCGCGTGCACTTGCGATGCAGCCGGAAGTTATTTTGTTCGACGAAGTGACAGCGGCACTTGATCCGGAAACAGTGAAGGATGTTCTGCTGACCATTCGCGAACTGGTGGAAGATGGACTGACCTGCATTCTTGTCACGCATGAAATGAAATTCGCACGCGAAGTCTCGCATCGCGTCTGTTTCACCGATCACGGAATGATTGTTGAAAGTGGGCCGCCTGCACAGATCTTCGATAACCCGCAGGACGCTCGCACGCGCGAATTCCTGGGGCAGGTTCTCTAACTCTCGCATCGCATCTGACATCGCTAAATTTCAGAAGGACGAGCCTTCGGGCTTGACGTTCAATGTCCCGTTACGACTATATTTATGCTGAGAACTTCAAGGAAGCACCCTATTGGTGGGAGGCTGCACAGCCGGAAACTAACCTTGATCCACTGCCTGCACGCGTTGATGTTGTCGTGGTCGGGTCCGGATATGCCGGACTGAATGCGGCGACACATCTGGCCCGCGCCGGGCGGTCAGTTGTCGTTCTCGATAGTGAGCAACTGGGTGCAGGCTGTTCCACGCGTTCTGGCGGCATGGTTTCAAGCGCTCAAAAGCTTGTGGTCGGTGGTGCGATTAATGGTATCGACCCGGCGCTTGTTTCGCGACTGATCGGCGAAAGCAATGAAAGCTTTGATTATCTCAAGACATTGATTGAGAACGAAAATCTCGATGCCGCGCTGACATTGAAGGGGCGTTTCTTCGGTGCCTATACTGCGCGTGATTACGAGACACTCAAACGGCATGGCACGCTTCTCAATGAGAAGACCAGTGTTAGGGTTCACCAGATTTCGCGCGAAGAGCAGCGTTCAGTGATAGGTTCAGACTACTATCATGGCGGCATGGTGGTGGACGATTACGGCGGCTTGCATCCTGCCATGTTTCACAAAGCCTTGCGGGAGCGTGCGAAGGCTGCCGGAGTGATTTTGCGTTCGCATGCGCGCGCTGGACGCGTAGAAGAAGTCGCAAATGGTGAAAAGATCGTTCCGACTGCACGCGGCTCGATCCGGGCGACTAATGTCATTCAGGCAACCAATGGCTATACCGGAAAAGACGCGTCTCCTGAGCTTGCCCGACGGCTTGTTCCGGTGAAGAGCTACCAGATCGCAACTGAGCCCCTACCGGCTGATCTGCTCGCTGAGCTTATTCCGAATGGCCGTATGGTTTCCGATACCAGACGTGACCTCATTTACAGCCGTGTTTCGCCTGATGGTACAAGGATGCTTTTTGGGTCTCGTCCCGGCGTTTTTGAAATGTCGGAGAAGCAGGCTGCAAAGCGCATTTATGCGCGGATGGTCGCAGTCTGGCCGCAACTTTCAGGCGTTAAAATCACCCATTCATGGGTGGGAAGCGTTGCCATGACTGCCGACAAGATTGCGCACATTGGCGAGCGCGATGGTTCGCATTTCGCGGTTGGATGTAATGGCAATGGCGTCGCACTGATGACCTATCTTGGCTATCAGGTCGCGCGGAAAATCCTTGGCCAGCAGAATATGCCATCGGCGTTTGACCGTGAGAAATTCATGGCCATTCCGCTTTATTCTGAAAAGCCCTGGTTCCTTCCGGTCTTCACGGGCTGGTATCGCCTGCGTGATTTTATCGACCGTCCGGGTCGGTAAAGCCAGTCAGCCAGACATTGCATAAATACCATTTTAGTGAGTTCTATAAATGAAGCCGCTTTCTATTCCGGTCGCGCCATTTCTGGGTGATGAAACGCTGCCGAAAGCTGTCGATGTTGTCATTATCGGTGGTGGTATTGTTGGGATTACCACAGCACTTGAACTGGCAGAGCGCGGTATCTCGGTTGCAGTATGCGAAAAAGGCGTGATTGCCGGTGAGCAATCAGCCCGCAACTGGGGCTGGACACGCCAGATGGGGCGCGATGAGCGCGAACTGCCACTCTGTATGCATTCTGTTAATCTGTGGTCGCAGATGAATGCGCGTATTAGTCGTGAAACGGGATGGCGACGCACTGGTATCAGCTATCTCTCCTATACCCAGCGTGAACTGAAAGACTGGCTGAACTGGGCCGAGATCGGCAAGCGTCATGGCGTTGATGCTCGCATGCTCACTCCCGCCGAAATAGCTGAGAAAATTCCGGGCAATAATGGCAATCTACTGGGTGTTTTGCACACTGGCACAGATGGACGTGCCGAACCGTGGATCGCAGTACCAGCGATGGCGGAAGCTGCGCGCGAAAAGGGTGCGCATATTTTCACCCATTGTGCGGTACGCGGCGTTGAAACGGCAGCAGGTCGCGTCAGTTCTGTTGTGACAGAGCGCGGTGAAATCCGTTGTCAGGCGGTGGTTCTGGCTGGCGGTATCTGGTCACGCCTGTTTGCGGGAAATATGGGTATTGATTTCCCGCAGCTTAAAGTCATTGGTCCGGTTGCACGTGTGGATGGCGTTGAAGGTGTTACAGATATGCCAGTGGGAGCAGGAGATTTTGCTTATCGAAAGCGCCTTGATGGCAGCTTCACAATTGCAGTCCGTAATCTGAACCTTGCTCCCATTACGCCGGATCATCTGCGGCTTTTCAAGGAATTTGCGCCAACTTATCTGACGACATGGCGCGAACTCAGCCTGCGGTTCAATTCAACCTTCTTTCAAGAACTTGCGACAAAGCGCAATTGGCAGCTGGACGAGCAGACGATCTTCGAGCAATGCCGCGTTATGGATCCGCCGGCAAATTCGGGCTTCACCCGCAACGCTTTACGTAACATGACATTGCGTTTTCCTGGCTTTGCGAAAGCGCGGGTGCTCAATGAATGGTCTGGTGTAATCGATGCAACGCCGGATGCAATTCCGGTTATCAGTCCCGTTCATCACATTCCGGGCTTCCATATTGCATCGGGCTTCTCGGGACATGGTTTCGGTATCGGGCCGGGTGCAGGGCAGCTGATGGCTGATCTGATTACCGGCAACCCTACAAGCGTAGACGCCAAGGTGTTTGACATCAGTCGGCTGCGTCCGCGTTACGCAAAGAAAAGCGTGACATAAACAGCGGGCAAGCTGAAAGCTTAAGAACTTTATTATCATCGCTCAAGGAGGAACAGGCATGAGCATACGCAAGCAATCACAGACGTTTTCAGATACTCCGCGCGACTATCAGAACTATATTGACGGTGCTTTTATACCTGCTGGCAGCGAGTTGATCGAAGTTACCAATCCTGCCACTGGTGCATTGCTTGGCAGGATACCGGAAACAAGCGCAGAAGATGTCGATGCGGCGGTTAAGGCTGCACGTGCTGCGCAAGGTGCTTGGGAAAAGCTGCCCGCTATTGAACGTGCTAACTACCTGCGTAAAATTTCTGCCAAGCTGCGCGAGCATCGGGTTGAGCTGGCTGATATTATCGTCAAGGAACAGGGTAAGGTCCGTGGCCTTGCACAAGTTGAGGTCGACTTTACCGCCGATTACATGGATTACATGGCAGAATGGGCGCGCCGGATTGAAGGCGAAGTGCTGACAAGCGACCGTCCGAATGAAACCATGCTGCTGCTGCGCAAGCCGGTTGGTGTGGTTGCGGGCATTCTTCCTTGGAACTTCCCGTTTTTTCTGATCGCACGTAAAATGGCACCTGCTTTGGTGACCGGCAATACGATTGTTATTAAGCCAAGCGAAGAAACGCCGCTTAACGCCTATGTTTTTGCCGAGCTTCTGGCCGAAACTGATCTGCCAAAGGGTGTGTTCAATCTGGTTGGTGGCCGTGGACGCGTCGCTGGCGAAGCACTTGCATCACATCCGGGCGTTGATCTCATCACCTTCACGGGCAGTGTAGCGACAGGCTCGCATATTATGCAGCTCGCTGGCAAAAACCTGACAAAAGTTAATCTTGAACTGGGTGGTAAGGCTCCGGCAATCGTGTTGAAGGATGCCGATCTCGATCTGGCCGCCAAAGCGATCTATGACTCGCGCGTTATCAATACGGGTCAGGTTTGTAACTGTGCCGAGCGTGTTTATGTTGAACGCCCGGTCCACGATGCATTTGTTGCAAAACTCAAGACCTTGTTTGAAGATACCCGTTACGGCGACCCATCGGTTGAAGATGATCTGCATATGGGGCCGCTTGTTAATCAGGCTGGCCTTGATAAGGTTGCCCAGGCTGTTGATACGGCGCGTGCGCAGGGCGCAACGGTTGTGCTTGGTGGCAAGGTTGCTGATCGCACATCCGGTTTCCACTACGAGCCGACGCTGATCACGGGTGCTAAAGCAGATATGGACATCATGCGCAAGGAGATCTTTGGTCCAGTGCTGCCGGTTCAGATCGTCGATAGTCTGGATGAGGCAATCGCATTGTCGAATGACTCCGATTATGGTCTGACCTCTTCGATTTACACGCGTGATCTTTCTGCTGCCATGCAGGCTTCGCGTGAGCTGAAGTTCGGCGAAACCTATATCAATCGCGAGAATTTTGAAGCTATGCAGGGCTTCCATGCTGGTCGACGCAAGTCAGGCATTGGCGGCGCTGACGGAAAGCACGGACTTTACGAATTTACCGTAACACATGTCGTTTACATCCAAAGCTGAAAAAGCCTGAAATTCTGAAAGAAAACGGCCCGGAAGTTCAAGCGCTCCGGGCTTTTTGCGAAAAGTGGCTAGTTTGATTCAAGGAAAAACCATGGAACAGAAACGGACGATCCTGATTTCCGGTGCTAATCGCGGCATCGGTGCTGCGACTGCACAAGCATTTCTCGCCGCGGGCTGGAATGTATCACTTGGCATGAGAGCCCCACATATGCCGGATTGGGCGGATGATGCGACCACACAGGTTCATGCCTATGACGCCAGCAAGCCTGAGACAGCAACGCTTTGGGCAGATGCCGCCGTCAAGCGTTTTGGTCGCATAGATGCTGTTGTAGCGAATGCAGGGATTATGGTTCGCGATTCGGTCATTGATGCAACGGATGATGAATTTGCAGCGTTGATGGATGTCAACGTCAATGGTCCGCGCTTGCTGGTTAAAGCATGCTGGGATGAATTGGTGAAGACTGGCAGCGGTCGGGTTGTGATTGTCGCGTCTCTTTCGGCAAAGCGCGTTAAATCTGCAATTTCCGGTGCTTATTCAGTGTCGAAGTTTGCGGCATTGGGGCTTTCACATGCCATCCGCCATGCTGGCTTTGACAAAGGTGTGCGCTCGACAGCTGTCTGCCCGGGTTTTGTCGCAACAGATATGGGCACACCGCTTGCATCAGCGTCCGATGAATTGACACGCCCTGAAGATGTTGCAAGCTCAATACTGCATATTGTCAGCCTGCCCAATAGCGCAAGTGTGTCAGAATTCTGGGTTAATAGTCTTTTGGATGATTCCTACTAATCACTTTCTCAAGTTGCATTCCTGTCGCTGACAGCTCAACGGTTTATCGTGTGCTTGCATGATTACGATGACCAATAATGTCCGTAGCAGAACACAGCTGGCCACTGCACAATATGATCCTGCTGTACTTTTTCGTCCGACATGGAAAGCTACACATAGGTTTGGTGTCAAAAAACTGAAACAACCAGAGATTTAAGAAATTCGGCTCTTTCTGGAAGAAAGTGCACTGGACGATCCGCACAATAGCCACTCTCTATTTCGACTTCTTGCACGCCGTTAGTCAGCTACCCACCCCAAGCAGGTCAATATGAACGCGCGTTTGACGCGACCACATATGGCAAAATTCACCTTTTGCCATATGTCCATATGACAACTCAGCGATTTTTGATCACCAGAGCATCTCAACTTAAATTTTATGGTTACCTGTTGTATTGAAACTGAAATATGCTGACCGCAGAAATCATTGAAATGTTGTTCAAAGGACGAGAACACTTTACCTCGATATAATACTGCATGTCCGCAGCAAGTACATCAAAAGTCGGCGCGCGGTCAATGCACAAATTGTTCTTCCAAACTAACCATTTAATTATCACGACATTCTTTAACGCTGTCCATCTTCGCCTTTTATATCCTCCTTCAACAACCCACCGAGTCTTGGATTGAGACGGCCGGAAGTTCCCATAACGAGCGCGAAGAGAATTTCATCAGGTCGTGGAGCATCCTGAATACCAACTTCGATTGAGTTAAAATGGCTGCGGACATAGCAGGCATGAATATAGTGGACTGGCACCATAATCCGATAGCCAGCCTGCGCGACAGCTTTATTGGCCGGCACTATCGCCTTTGGTTGTCCCAACACCTGACGCATGGCCCAACCACCGGCCTCATGCCAGACGGCACCGTGTTCCATTTCCCCGTTCAGCCCTACGATGGCTGCTTTCGAATAAACCTCGATACTCTCCTTACCGCCAAGCGTCTGCACGAGTTCTTCGGCCAGCTCATGGCCAAGGGACCGTAATTCGTGCATAAATGGAAGCAGATCTTCAACATAGCGCCCCGCATAGGGGTTTGAGACAACAACCGCGGCAGCAGCCATCTTCAATGGAACTGCAGGCTCTGGGCCAAGCTCATGAAATGTCGTTTCAACTATAAGACTTTTCTTTCGAATTCTGATCAATGACATTTGTATTCTTCCTCCTTCGTCTGCATTGTCTTGATATGCGTGTTGTATTTCACAAAGAAGCGCGCCCTAGTGTGCGGTAAATTTTCAGGCTATCCACGTCCGGGCCTACCCTCCTGATCGTCTCTTCCCACAACTCAGACACGTGCGCGCTCATCGGCAGGTCTAGGCCGATACCTGCACAACTTTCGATAAAGTTGCGAACGTCCTTCGCTATTAGAGCAGTGGTAAAACTCACGCTGTCATCATCGCGCGCAACAGTTTCAATCTTGTTCAGTGAGACATAACTGCCGCCACTTGAGCTGTTGACGACCTCGTCAAATTTTTCGAATGAAATACCGGCTTCGCGTGCAAAGCGGAGAGCTTCGGCGAAGCTTATGATATTCGCTGCAAGCAAGTAATTGTTTGCAGTTTTCATGACGTGACCATCGCCCACTTTTTCCAGAGGCACGACTCTGGCCGCGAAAGCTTCAATGATTTTCATTAGTGGATTGAGAGCATCCAAGCCACCAACCATAACAGTGAGTTCGCCCTTCCATGCGCGGGCTAAACCGCCGGAAACCGGCGCGTCATGAAACCCTATTCCACGCTTTCTCAAAAGGTCAGCAAGACGCAATGTCTCGGCAGCAATAGAGGAGCTAGAATCTATAATCGTTGACCCGGCACGGAGTATCTCGGTCAAACCATGCAGGTTGTCCCTGCCTTCTACAACAGCGGACACAACTTTGCTGTCTGGCAGACATAAGATCACAACATCGGAATCTGCCAGGTCCTGCAGGCTTGATGAAAAATTGAACATTGTCGGGTCAATATTTAATTCATCTGGAATTTTGGGCAGATGCGGATCAACAACGGTGATTGGCTGACCAAGCTTACGCACTATATTGAATGCGATTGGTAGCCCCATTTTTCCTGCACCGACAAAGCCGATATTCATTTTACGTTTCCTGAATTTGTTGCATTTCGGGAATTAAAGGGACCTTTTTCGTGCCAACCTCTCACGCGATTTTAGCGCTGTTGATCCCACCATCGACTTTGAAATCAGCGCCCGTAACATAGGAAGCGAGGTCTGATGCGAGAAACGCTGCCATGTTTGCTATGTCCTGCGGCTCTCCCAGTCGCGCCATCGGCACCTGCGCTGCGCGTTTAGCCAGAATTTCATCGAAACTCTTATCGCCATAGGATTGAGCAAGATTGACCCGGATGCGTGGCGTGTCGATAAATCCGGGTGAAATTGAATTCGCCCGGATACCGAAACTAGCATTTTCCTGAGCTGTCATCTGAACGTAATGGTTCATTCCGGCTTTCGACGTCGCGTAGAATGCGTGGCTGTAGCCAAGATGACGATGCGCCCAGGCGGAACTCGTTGCCAGAATGACGCCAGTCTTACGCGCACGCATTCCGGGCAATACCGCTCGCGAAGCCTGATGCAGGCCAATCAGATTAACATTCAAAACAGTTTGGAACTGTGCTTCGTCGAGCGAGAGTGTGTCGCTCGCGAAGCCTATACCCACATTGTAATAGAGAATGTCGATGGAGTTAGGGTCAATGCCTGACAGCGCCATTTGCGCAGCATTATGGTCAGCTACATCGAAGACTGCGGTACGGGCCTCCCCTCCTTCAGCTTGCACCAAATTAGCAGTGGCAGTGGCCGCTTGTTCGTCGCGGTCGGCAATGATAACTTTTGCACCGCAACGGGCGAAGGAGCAGGCAACAGCCCGGCCGATACCGTTACCCTCGCCAAAGGTGCCGCCGCCAATAATCAGTGCTCGTTTTCCGGAGAGATCAATCTTCATGTGCGAGTTCTGCCCTTGCGATCTTCAAAGAGTTTTCGAGCGTTTTAGTGATCAGTCTGGCCTCATTACGAAGATATTCTCCAATTTCACCACGACGCGTTTCGTCAAGGCGCGTACTCAAAGCAGCGACTGATAGTGCCCCCATCGGACGTTTGGACTCCGGATAGTAAATGGCAACGCCAATCGCAGACATACCTGTCAGCAAATCACCCTGACTAGTTGCGATGCCGGTTTCACGCGTAAGACCAACGCGACGTCGCAACTCCCCCTCATCAATCGAAGTATAGCGGGCAATCACAGGCATGTAGTTTTTGAGATAGTAATCAATGTAGAAATCATCGTGCGCGGCCAGTAAGGCCAAACCGACTGCACCTATTCCAAGAGGCCAGATGTCACCTTCTTCAAGCGATAAAGTCCGCACAGGAAAACTGCCAGTTATTCTGCGCAGACAGTTCATGTGATCGTTCTCAGCGAGCACCGCGAATGCTGTATCGCTTGTCGTTTCAGCCAGCCGCAAGAGGGCGGGTTCTGCAAGGCGAACAAAGTTCTGTGATAGCGACCGGACGCCGATATCCATTAACCGGGCGCCCAGAAAATAAGCTTCGCTATGGCTATCATAGGCAATAAAACCAACTAGCTGCAGAGCCTTCAGCAGCCTGAAGGCGGATGGTTTTGGTAGTTTCGCTAACCTGGCAAGCTCAGCTAAACTAACGGGCTTGGGATGGTTTGCGGAAAGGCACTCAAGAAGCAGCGCATAGCGCGCTGCTCCTTTGTTAACGGCGGAAAACTCCGAGGCCTGTTTGATTGCCATGTCTTTTTTCCGGGATGAACTATTGAGGAACGGGATAAATTAGCTTTTCGGTAGCTACTTCGGCGGGTGCAACCGGAACCAGTCCCTTGCCAGGCTGGTTCTGCAGAACAATCGGCTCCATTCCGATCTGCTTTCCCGTTTCATCAATCGCAAATTTCCCACTGATTGTTGTGATCTTACCTCCCATTTCAAGCGCCTTTTGCTTCAAAACGGCCGGTTCTGTCGATTGTGCTTCACTGACAAGGCGCTCCAGCGCAACAGCAGCACCATAGGCAAGAACGGTCTGGAAATCTTCCGAATAGGAGGCCTTTGGAAACAGCTCTTTGTAGCGGGTCACAAACTCTTCGTTTTTGAGTCCGTCAGTAATGTTCCACTTGGCGTTTGGGCTATATTGTGTGTGGCTTGTGACAAACTCGGCCAGCTTGCCCAACTCCATGAACTGCGGGGTGGAACCATACATAAAGTACACATTATCGAAATGAATATCGAGTTCCTGCATTTGCCGCGCCATGAGGACACTATCAACCTCATAGCTGTGCGGGTAAAAAGCCTCGGCACCTAGCGCTTTTGCCTTTTGTAGCAAAACGGAGAAGTCTTTCGTGCCTTTCTGATAGGTCTCATCCATGACCACCTCAAAGCCCATTTCCTTCGCATCTTTGACAGCCGCTGCAGCCAGACCTGCCGGAAAGGATTCATCCACATGAATGATGGCAATCTTTTTAACACCGGCATCCTTTAAAAGACGGAGATTAGTGGATGGAATAAGCGATGAAGGTACAACTGCTGACACGATATTTTTGTAACCCTGCTGGTAAATTTCATCAGCAGATGCGGACCATGACATCAAAAATTTATTGTTACGTTCTGCAACAGTAGCCGCGACGCCTGTCAGGGTTGAGCCAAAAGGTGCCATCAGCACATCGACGTTATTGCCGGAGATCAGCGTTTCATAAACGCGCGGAACCATTGTTTTATCAGAGCGATCATCCAGAACAACAAGCTCTACAGGACGCTTCTCGCCACCAAGTTCAATACCTCCGCGACGATTGACATCGTCAACCCACATGCGAACACCACGTTCACCAGATTGCGAAGCAAGCATGAAGTTGCCGCTGTTTGAAACAGTTATACCAACTTTAAACGGCTCTGCGGCGTTTGCTTGCGAAGCGATAGCTGCAAAGCCAATTGCAGAGACGGTCATCATAAAAAAGTTTCTTCTGTTCATTTTCAATCCCCTTTTATCATTGACAATTCAAACTCTGATTAAGACAGCTTCACCCTGCCCAAATCCTCCACAAATGGCACACAAAGCGAACCCACCACCGTTAAGACGCAGTATACTGGCAGCCTGCTGAACAATGCGGATGCCCGATGCAGCAAGCGGATGGCCGATAGCAACCGCTCCGCCATAGATGTTTGTTTTTGCGCGCAGTGCATCCAGATCGGTCTGAAGTTCCTTCGCCATAAGCGCAGTGCTGACCAAAGGCGTGGCAGCAAAAGCCTCATTGATTTCGACAACTGAAATGTCGTCGATGTTTAAGCGGTTGCGCTCCAGAAGACGCATAATTGCCACCTGTGGAACCGAGGTTCCCTCCTGAATATCACCAGCGACTTGAACGCGATCCACAACTTCCGCTATGGCTGTTACACCAGCGGCTTTCATGGCATCGCTCGTCATCAGCACAAGTCCTGCCGCGCCGTCTGACAGGCCGGGGGCATTCCCTGCTGTAATGGTTTCAGCACCATTCACTGTGGGCAGGCTTGCCAGTTTCTGACGGTCGGAGTTGGCGCGGGGGCCTTCATCAGCAGCGTCTGACAAGCCAGATTCAAGAGGTAAAAAGATAAGATTGTCGTAGAGCCCAAGGTCTTTACCCACGAAGTATTTCTGATGGCTGGCGAACGCCCAGTCATCCTGCATTTCACGGGTAATACCGTAATGGAGCGCTTCTTCCGACGTGTATTGTGCGATCGTTTTGGGCGAGACCCGACCACCAAGCAGAAGCGGGTCTGTCAGGGACATACTGGCAATTTTACGCTCATTCCCGCGCGAAATCAGCAATGGTGTATTGGACAGGCTCTCAACACCGGCAATATAAGCCTTATCACCACCGCCTGTTTTAAGATGCGCGAATGACGTTGAGATCGTAGTCATTCCGGTACAGCACGCTCTATCTACAGCAATAGAAACAGTGCCATTCGGCAAATCAGAGCCAATCAGCATCTGCCTAAGAGCAGTCAGGTGGACACCGCCCATTAATCCTGCCCCTCCGATTACAATGTCCGGCAAACGCGCCTGGGGATCTCTTTTCATCAGCTCATTCAACAGGGCTGCACCAAGGTCCACAACATCAATGTCAGTAAGCTTACCCCGAAATCGTCCAAATGGAGTCCGCGTCATTGCGGTAATGAAAACACCACTCATTGGCCTTGCTCCTCAAGCCAGAGTTTCAGAGCTTTTTTGTCGATCTTTCCCGTTGCTGCCTTCGGCAGCTGTGGCAGAAAATGGAAGACTTTGGGGGTTTTGATGCCAAGAATCGGTTTCAAAGACTGACGCAAACTGTCGACTGATAACTCTGCCCCCTGATGCGCTGACAGAAGGCAGACAACCTTCTCTCCCCATTCTTCATCGGGAACACCCATGACAGCCACTTCGTCTACCTCAGGCAAAGCGGCAACAGCTGCTTCCACCTCCATCGGATAGATATTGAAGCCGCCCGAAATAATCATATCTTTGGCACGCCCAACGAGCCGGAAGAGACCAGGCGCTACTTCGACACCTAAGTCCCCGGTGAGAATTTCGGCCCCACGATAAACGGCAGCGGTCTGCTGCGGATTGTTCCAGTATTCCAGCATGGTGTGCGGACCACTTACACAGATTTCGCCAACCTCGCCGATTGCGCAAGCGCTGCCATCTGCGGCCCGGATTACAACACTGGAAAAAATATAACTCCGCCCGATAAGCCCCGCTTCATCGTCATGCTCCTGCTCTCGTGCAAGATCATAAAATGCGCATGTCATCATTGCTTCGGTTTGACCGAAGTTCAAAACGACACGTCTGCCAAAGGTGCTTATTGCCCGTTCAAGTAAAGCTGGACTGGTTGGAGCGCCCCCCACACCAATCCATTTCAAGGACTTACAAAGCGGATGATGATTGCCAGTTCCCCTGATTATGCGCGACAAGGTCGTCGGAACGCAGGTAATAATCGTGACTTCATCCTGCTCCGCAAACGCGAGCATCGTGTCGACATCGCCTGCATCAAAAATGGCAGCCCGTGCCCCGCGCAGCAGACCAGCATAGAGATAACTCCATCCGGCATGGGTAAGCGGACCAATGAAAGCGAGTGTATCTGCTGCCGATATATCGCGATCAATCAGCATATTCGCAAAAACATAATGCCAGTTTGCATGGGTGAGTAGCACGCCCTTGGGCTTGCCCGTCGAACCCGATGTATATGTTATGGAGCAACGTGCGGCAGGCGCAAGCGTCTCAGAGTTTGTGTAGGCCGCGCCGCTGCCGGAAGCGAGTGTTGCCGCTTCGATTGCTTTGATTGCATGCGTCTTTGCAAGCAGCTTTTGAGTTTCCGCCTCATGAACCACCAGCTTCGGCGAACAGTCCTCAAGCAGAGCCGCAATTTCGGCAGGCGTCGCTTTGGTATTGAGTGGAACTCGGATTGCGCCAATTAATTCAGATGCGAGCGAGAGCGTAACGAAGTCGAGTGTGTTGCCACATAATAATGCGATGCGGTCTCCAACTGAGAGATGTTTGGCCAGCTCTTCCGCTTGCCGGGATATGCGCTCAGCGAGGCCGTTGTAATCCAGTGTGACGCCAGAGATCACAATCGCGGGGCGCTCACCAAATTTACGACAAGCTGCGAGAAGATCGTTAACCGGAACCATCACGCCACCTCTTCCAAGCCGTAGAGAGTTGTTTCTATCTCAGCCGAAAGTGCGAATACGAGGTCATCATCCCCATGTTTGCCGATCACCTGAATCGAATGGCGCAACCCCTCCTCTGTTACCTGCGCAGGAACAGCCATTGCACAAAGATCAAGATAGTTGATGATGCGCGTGAGATCACCAAGTGGCATAGCGCGTTCAATAATCTCATCCAGGCGCGGAGGCAAAACGGGCAGCGTCGGAAACAAAATGGCGTCGATGCCCTCCATTTTGCGCTGCATTTTCGCAATATAGTCAGCCCGAACGAGCCACTCCGCAGTTGCGTCAGCTTTCGAAAATCGTTTCGCGTCAGTCAGACGATAATTCACGCCACGATCAAGCCCTTCAGGTGTCTTCTCGAGTATTCCCCCAAAATGTTCGACGGCCTCCTGGCCGATCAGCACTGCTGTTCGGCTCAGCACTTCATCTACTTTCATCGGGAAGCTGAAAGGAACAAGATCAAACCCCTTCGCTCGCAACTGAGCGCAACTCTGATCGAAGGCTTTCATGACACGCGTACTATAACTGCCATAAGCTTTCAGATCGGCGACACCAATACGAAGTTGGCGTCGACATTCTGGTATTGGACGTTGGGTTTGAGACGACATAGCCGCAAAAAGTGTCCAGCACTCCCCGACACTTCTTGCCATCGGGCCCACAACATCAAAACGCGCGCACAGTGGAACCAGTTGATCAGAAGGGATCAGGCCACTGCTTGGTTTGAAACCAGCAAGCCCGTTTGCACCTGCCGGAATTCGTACCGATCCACCGGTATCAGTACCGAGAGCCAAAGGAACGAGACCAGCCGCAACTGCAACGCCTGAACCCGATGAAGAACCTCCCGGAACCCTGTGATGCACATGATCCAAGGGGTTTCGCGGTGTTCCAGTAGCTGTGTTCGTTCCCCAGCCCCCAAAAGCAAATTCGACCATATGAGTATGACCAATAATGATTGCCCCGGCTTCTTTCAGCCGCGCCACAATGGTCGCATCACTTTCAGCAATGTTTGCAGGGCGCATAAGCGACCCGGACGTCGCACCGTGGCCGCAAATATCGATATTTTCTTTCACCGCAACCGGTATTCCATGCAACGGTCCACGCCAAAGGCCGTTCGCAATCTCCGCATCAAGATGAGACGCCTGTATGCGTGCTTCGCCGGCAAAGACAGAACGGAAAGCATGATAATAAGCGTTTTTATCGGCGATCTTTTCGAGAAAAATCTCAACCGTCTCAACAACACTGCGTGTGCCACTGCGGATCGCTTCCGATAGTTCAGGAACCGTATACATCTTAACGTCATGCATTGGAATTCAGTCCACCTTATGCGCGATCCAACCCGCGATCAGATCCATCATTTCAGTATTTCCGCTCATCTCTGCAGTCTCGCAATCGATCTTGTTTCGACCGAGTTCGAGCACATAGAGGTGGTCAGAGACGTTCACGCACTGCCGCACATTCTGATCGACAAGAATGACTGTCTTGCCGCTGTCTTTCATCTGTGTGAGGAACTGATAGATTTGCTTTGAATATTTGGGGGCTATCATCGCGCTCGGTTCATCGAACAGGATGACTTCAGGGTCCGTGATCAAAGATCGCGCGATTTCAAGAAAGCGTTGCTGGCCACCTGAAAGGGTGCCCGCAAGAGCACCATCCTTCTCGCGCAGCATTGGGAAAATATCATAGACCCGTTCAATAGCATCACGAATGCGTGCTTGTTCGCTCCGGATACTCCAGCCGCCAAGCACTAGATTGTCACGGACACTAAGACCGCCGAAAATCGAGTGGTTTTGAGGTACGAAAGCAATGCCGCGGCGGATCAGTTCGGTCTGATCGATACGGGAAATAACATCGCCTTTGTAAAGCAAGTCGCCACTGCCGACATTCAGCATACGATACATCGTTTTCAAAGCAGTCGACTTACCCGCACCGTTGGGGCCAATAATACCGGTTATCTTTCCAGTCTCTGCTTTGATTGTAAGATCCTTGAGGATCGTAATATCGCCTGAATAGGAAACTGTAACATTGCGCAGTTCAAGTATGACATCGGTCATCTTATTCTCCCAGATAGGCTTCGACGACAGCGGTCGAGTTCTGGATATCGCGAGCTGTGCCTTCAGCGATAATTTCACCCTGATTAAGCGCTATAATATTGTCGCTTAGTTCATAAATGGAGGTGAGGTCATGACTGATCAGCAGGACAGTTTTTCCGGCTGCGCGGAATGCTGCAATCAGATCTAAAAACAACCGGATAAGATCAGGATGCACGCCAGCAAATGGCTCATCGAGCAGGATTAAATCTGCCTTATGATATTGGATACGCAGCAGTTCTATCAACTTTTTCTGACCGCCCGACAATTCATTGGCCAGATTATCGCGCAATCGATAGAGGTGAACCTGCTCCAGAAGATGATCAACTTCATCATGGCGCGTCGGCCCTGTTTCGCCGATAGCGATATTTTCACTCAGCGTCAGGGAGTTAAAGAGTCGCGGTATCTGGAACGTGCGCCCCATCCCCATCGCAGCAACTTTATCTGTTGGCTTATTGTGCAGTTCATGACCGTTCCAGATGATCTCACCAGACGAGACTGTATAGAGACCGCACAGACAATTTAAAAGTGTCGACTTTCCAGCGCCATTGACCCCAATGATACCAGTAATGGTCGCTGGTGCGGCCGAGAAACTGACATCATTAATCGCCACCAGACCACCGAATGCTTTGCGAATATTTTTGACGTTCAAACCGGCGTTCATTGATTGCGTCCTCCCAGAATACCATTCGGCAGAACATAGACAACAACGATGAGAGCTACGTAGCTGATGATCTGCGCGAGCGTCTGGCTGCCATAGAGAATTGTTAACTGCTCAACCAGACCAAACAGAATTCCACCAAAGATCGCTCCTATCGGATTGACCAATCCGCCAATCACAATCACGACGAAAGCAATCAGCGTTATTTCCATCCCACCTGCGGGATTGAATGCGGGAAAGACCAGTGCAGTCATGATGCCCGTCAGACCGGCAAGAACGATGGACACGACAAATGCCGCAGCAGTTACGCGTTTGTAGGGAAGACCAATAACACCCATAGCAGGCCGGTTCATGATGGCCGCACGAAGTGCTTTACCATAGATGGTTCTGAAGAGAACCCACCAGATGCAAAGGATAGTAACGACACCAAAGCCCATAGCAATCAGCCGCGCTTTAGGGATAATCAGTCCTGCGAATTTTACATAAGCTGGCGAGAACCCCAGATCGATGGATCTTGTGTCTGCTTCAAAGAAGATCAGCAGGAGCGACCCAATGATAAGAGAGACACCATACATTGCTAGGAATGACGGCAATTCATGATCATCGTTCTTCATCAGTCGTGGCACAATCAGATAATAAATCACCAGTCCGACGATGCCAAAAAACAGAATTGCAGCAGGCACAGCCAGCAACAATGGCAGTCCAAGTACAGTGACTACAACATAAGATAGATAGCTACCCGAAATAACGAATTCACCATGAGCAAAATTCACAATCCGCATGGTCCCGTAGATGATAGCGAGGCTACAGCCGATGATCCCATAAATGGTGCCGACAATGATGCCATTGATAATGGTTTGGAACAGAAGTTCAGTCATAGAATGTTCCTCACAGCATCCACTTGCGCAGCGGCTGCCAACGCTTCGTAATGGTTCCAACAATGCCTTTTGGGAAAAAGACCATGAGGGCGACGATAACGACACCAAGGGCCAGATTATTCAGGCTCGGGAAGCGCTCCCATATCCAGTTATCAACGCTGTACATGGCAAGTGCGCCAACTACAGGCCCTATCGCTGTACCAAACCCACCAAATGCCGCAAAGATAATAGCCTTGGTACTGTAGAGAAGATTGAAAGCTGTTTCCGGGTCAATGACACTTGAATAGCAGGCTTCAACTCCGCCAATCAGCGAGCCAAGTCCCGCCGAGAGCATCCATGCATGAAGGCGCAATCGGGCGACGTTGAGCCCCGCAACCTGCGCGGCTTCCATATCGTCGCGAATAGCGGCCAGATGGCGACCAAAACGTGACAAGCGAATCCAGAAAGAAATTCCTACCGCCAGTAAGGCCAGACAAAGCATCGCATAATAAGCAAACTTCGGATCGAGGCTTGCGCCTATCGTCAGACCATGTGCGCCGCCAGCCACATCCGATGGGAGCATGGAAATGACATTTCGGCAGATAATCGCAATCGCGAGGGTTACCATGGAAAAGTAAATCCCACGCAGGGTTAAAATTCGCGAAAACGCCAGACTTGCAACGACGCCGACTAAGCCAGCGCCCAAAACAGCCAGAAGAATGGGAAAACCAAGCTTCGTTGCAAAAATGGCTGTCGCATAAGAACCCAGACCAAAGAAAGCGACGTAACCAAAAGCAACATAGCCAGTAAATCCAGCCATTATGTTTACGCCTGATGCGAGAGCAATCCACATCATAAGATAAAAATAGAACGAATACGAGCCAGTCATAAATGGAATTACTGACAGATAGCCAGCCATAAGCAGAAAAGCCAATCCATAGGCAAGCAAAACCAGCCGTCGGTGACGCTCTGTCACCGCTCGTATTTTTGATTTATCGAGCATAACTTACTCTCTTCCCCTTTTTATTGAGGATGAGGTTATTTCAAAATATGCAAAAATCAACCGCAAAAAACGAAACGCTAATCGAGCTATCGTGAATTCGCATCTGACATTCTGCGCAAGCAGCTAACAGTAAAACTGTAAAAGCCGCTGATTTCTGCACTCAGTTTTCGGGCGACACGCTTGCGCAAATTGCACCAGCTTGCTGTTGCCCTACCACGCTCACCACAGCTCCAAAGCAATGAGAAGTTCGATAAAAGATTATCACTGCACATCAGCCAAAAATTCCAAATGAAAAATATTGTCGTTATTTTTTTTCGAATAGAAAATTTAAGTTGACGAGATGAACGATATTGAAATATCAATGCCTCATAAAAATAATAAGGGGCAACGGAATGCGTGCACTTTTAGATAAGATTGATCGGAAGCTTGTTAAGCTTTTGTCAGATGATGCACGCGATGGCGCTAATCAGATTGCCGAACGTCTGGAACTTAGTCCGCCAACGATCCGCGCGCGCCTCAAAAACCTGATCGAAAATAAGCTCTTCCGGATTGCGGGCGTTGTTAATGTTTCGGAGCGCCCTGAGCTTATCGTTGCGATTTTAGGTATTCATGCCAATGGGCAGGGTCGCCTGAATGAGATCGCCCGAAAAATGTCCGAGCTGCCATTTGTGACATCCGTCAGTATCGTAACCGGTCGATACGACCTTCTGTGCGAAGTGCTGTTTGAGGGCGACATGGAAGAACTATACCGGGTGACGAGCGAACTTCTACCCGGCCTAGCTGAACCCGGTGTCATTCAGGGCAGCGAAACTTTTGTTGTCATGAAAGCTCATAACAAATGGCTGAGTTTGCCACGCGGCGTCTGGGAAGATGAAGAGAGCGATAAACCCGCTCCTTAACGTCACGACAAAATGACCATTCTAATTGGCCGCCTTGCGCGGACACGGACTACTGTTGCCAAAATGAGGGAGAACTCAAGAAATGATGAAAAAAATCAATGCGCTTATGGCGTCAGCTATGTTTATTGCGCTGATGGGAACTGCGGCGCAGACCACACCTGCTTATGCCGGAACGCTTGACGATATTATTGCCCGTGGCGAGTTGCGCGTCGCTGTTCAGACACAGGGCCCTCCTTATTCTTTTATGGACAAGAATGGCAACCGTGCGGGCAGCGCGATCGCCCTGACCGAGCTTATGGCAAAGGAAATGGGTGTTAAGGTTACATATCTTGATTTCGATTGGGATGGCCTCATTCCTGCATTGCTTTCAGGAAAGGCCGATATTCTGGCAGCTGATATGACAGCCACCATGAGTCGCGCAACGAAGGTAGCTTTTACCCAGCCATGGATTCACGTCGGTTCAGTCGCTTTCACTGCTGCTGGTGGTGACTTTAAGAGCGTTGAAGACTGCAAAAAGCCAGGAACAACCATTGCGGTCATTCTCGGATCAACTGCAGAAAAGAACATGCCTAAGTTTTTCCCTGAAGCCACCGTCAAGGCATTCAAGGGTGGTGGAACAGTGGTTCTAGATGCGGTTGCATCCGGTCAGGCCCAGTGTGGGGTGAACGATAACACAGCTGTTGCTGCACAGGTTCAGAACTATCCAGAAGGTACGTTTGAAGTATTTTCTGAAATGCTCAGCTCAGAACCTCTTGCCTATGCCGTCAGATACGACTCGCAGGATCTGATGATCTGGACAAACCTGTTCCTTGACAACATCAAGCTTGATGGTCGCTTAAAAGAAAACCTCGATTACTGGGTCAATTCGAACAAGTGGCAGGCTGATCACTAAAATCGATGAAGGTGCAGGAACATTTCCTCCTGCACCTTCGATCAAAATCCGAATGTTACCGGTGAACCATGTTTGGCAATCTGAACATAAGAGTCATATTGGAATATCTGCCTGAACTGTGGCAAGGTTTTCTGAATACATTGATGTTGTCCGCTGCAGGCTTTACCGGCGCGTTGATCATCGGCATCGTCGCTTGTGCTTTAAGCATTCAGCCTGTGCGCTGGCTGCGCAGAATTGGCATTGCCTATATTGATCTTATCCGCGCGACGCCTCTACTTGCACAGCTCTACTTTCTGTATTTTGGCCTACCGCGTCTTGGCATACTCCTTCCGGAGATAGTGATTGGCATTATCGCTCTTTCACTGAACTCCGGAGCTTATGTGGCTGAGATTATTCGCTCAGGCATTCTCTCTATATCCCGTGGACAGTTTGAAGCTGCTCTAAGCTCCGGTTTCACCTATCTGCAACGGATGAGGCTTGTCGTCCTGCCTCAAGCGGTCCGACCAACGATTTCACCAATGATTGGTCAGGCAATCGTGCTGGTGAAAGACTCCTCTCTTCTTTCGCTGATTTCCGTTGTTGAGCTCACCCGTGTCGGACAGCAAATCGCGCTCGATCGCTTCATGCCTGTCGAAGGCTTTGCTGTGACTGCGGCTGGATTTCTGTTGATCTATTATCTCCTCAAGGCACTCGCCGGGACATGGTCGCGGTTCAACCGTAAGCCGGAAAGATAACAGGGAAAGCATATGTTTTGGTTTCAAGTCGAACGCTTATGGAATTTCTGGCCCATTCTTTTTAAGGGCCTTGGAATGACCGTTTCGCTATCCCTGCTCTCTCTGATCATCGGCGTCATTGTGGGCCTGATATTTGGTGTGCTTCGCGCGAGCGGCAATCGATGGCTTTCGGGCATAACAGGGCTCTATATTGATCTGTTTCGCGGCACGCCTTTTCTGGTACAGGTCTTCATCTGTTTCTTCATTCTGCCATCAATTGGCATCGAGTTATCGGCCTTTAATGCCGGCGTGATCGCACTTTCCAACTTGTCAGCCTGCTTTATCGGTGAAATTATTGCCTCCGGCATCAAAGCTGTGCCACGCGGGCAGACAGAAGCGGCGATTGCATCAGGCTTCACTTATTCACAACAGCTTCGATTAATTGTCATGCCACAGGCATTACGCATCGTAAGACCATCGCTGGTGGGACAGTTCATTCTGCTGGTGAAAGATTCATCTGTTGTTTCGGCCATCGGAATTATGGATCTAACACGCTCAGGATGGATGATTGTTCAGAACATACCCAACGGCCTACTGGTCTTTGGCGTCGTTGGCATCGGCTACTTTATTGTCTGCTATCCGATGATTTATCTCTCGCGCCGTATAGAGCGCGGCACACAGTCCCCTATTTTGTAACTGGACAGGTCTAATGATTGAATTTCAAGGTCTGAACAAATGGTTCGGCAGCGCGCTTCACGTGCTTAACAATATTGATCTGACAGTCAGCAAAGGCGAAGTCGTCGTGGTTTGCGGCCCTTCCGGTTCTGGTAAAAGCACGCTGATCCGATGCGTTAATGGATTGGAAGCCTTCCAATCAGGCAAACTGATCGTTGATGGTATTGATCTCAGCGCGAAGAATGCAGCCTTGCGTGAATTGCGAATGGAAGTTGGCTTTGTTTTCCAGCAATTCAACCTCTACCCCCATAAGACTGCGCTGGAGAATGTAACGCTTGCACCTATTCATGTGCGGGGATTATCAAAAGCTGAGGCGGAAAAGCGGGGCAAAGAACTGCTGGCTAAAGTCGGCCTCGCTGATCGTATGAACAATTACCCAAGTCAGCTGTCTGGTGGTCAGCAGCAGCGTGTGGCTATTGCACGTTCTCTCTGTATGCAGCCAAGAATTATGTTGTTTGATGAACCCACCTCGGCACTGGATCCCGAGATGATCAATGAAGTGCTCGATGTTATGGTTAGTCTCGCCAAAGAGGGCATGACGATGATGGTTGTCACCCATGAAATGGGCTTCGCCAGAAGCGTTGCTGATCGTGTTGTCTTCATGGATCGCGGGGCAATCCTTGAAAGCGGTGAGCCAGAAAACTTCTTCCGAAACCCTCAGAATGAGCGCACACGCGACTTCCTGAGTAAGGTTCTCCACCACTGACGCGACCCAGTTAGTCACGCAATTAAGATAGATTGATTATCATGGAGCATCGTCAAAAAAGCGGCGATCGGCTTTCTGTTGCCATCATTGGCGCTGGCATTGTTGGCTGCAGTACGGCCCTTGCTCTTAGCACAGCTGGTTATGGTGTCACCATATTCGGCAATGAAGAGCCGGGCACGGGAACATCCTATGGTAATGCTGGAGCCATTGTCACTGGATCAATAACACCGACAGCGACGCCTGCTGTTATCAGGTCTTTGCCCAGCTATATGTTCAACCGCAATTCGCCTGCAGTCTTGCGACTTCATCATACGATCGCAGCATTGCCGTGGATAAGACGCTTTATCACGGCTGGTACAACGAAAGCTGTCGACCAAATTGCTGCAGCAATGCATCCGCTTGTTTCAGAAGCTCTGACAGCGCATCGGAGGCTTGCTGCAATTGCCTCAGCAAGTGACATGCTCACGCAAGAGGGCTGGCTGAAAGTCTATAGTGACAGCAAGGATTTCGAAGGTTCGGCTCTGGAGCGTCGGCTTATGAGCCGTCATGATGTCGTTCACACAGTTCTTGATCGTTCAGCACTTCTGGACCTTGAACCTGCACTTGATCCGGCGTCTTGTTACAAAGGTCTCTATCAGCCAAATGCTGGTAATGTGCGCTTTCCGCAGAAGCTCGCTCAGATTTATCTAGAAACAGCTCAGAAGTTTGGCGCAACATTCATTCGTGACAATATTACCTCGGTTCAACCGTCAGAACACGATGTGTTGCTGAAATCAGAGTCCCTTAATAAGCGCTTTGATCGTATCGTCATCGCATCGGGTGCATGGTCCACCGCACTGACCAAACAGCTCGGTGATCGTGTCTCACTTGAAAGCGAACGCGGATACCACATCAGTTTTGGTCCAGGGTCGGAGACATTGCTACGTGGACCGGTTGTCTTACCCGGCAAGGGGTTCGTTCTATCACCAATGCATGACGGTTTGCGCCTGGTGAGCGGCGATGAAATCGCAGGCCTTAAAGCGCGGCCGAATTACAAACGCATTCGTAGTCTGCTGCCAGAAGCAATTGGAGTCGTGCCGGCTCTCAAGTCATGGAAACCCGCCACTGAATGGATGGGACACCGTCCATCGACCCCTGACACACTGCCCGTCATTGGCAGATCGACAAAATGCCGGAATGTCATTTACGCCTTTGGCCATGGGCATTTGGGGGTCACCCTTTCTGCAATAACAGCCAAACTCGTCAATGAGCTCATCAGCGAACAAACGCCAGCGATCGATGTCGCTCCTTATAGTCCAAAGAGATTTTGATACTTAAATGTCCGAATTCCCAATCAGTATGAACAATCCGGCGCAGTTCGACGGCCCTCTCTCCGAGGCTGTTGATGTCACTATCATTGGTGGTGGCATAATCGGCATTATGACCGCTTGGGAGCTTCAAAAGCGTGGATTAAAAGTCCTTGTTTGCGAAAAAGGGAGGATCGCGGGCGAGCAATCAAGCCGCAACTGGGGCTGGATTCGCCAGCAGGGACGTGATTACGCAGAGCTGCCGATCATGATGAACGCAATTCATCTCTGGAAAGGCCTTAACGAGAAAATTCGCGAAAAAATCGGTTTCCGTCAGAATGGCATCACCTATCTGGCCCGCAATCAAAAAAAGCTTGAAGAATTCACTCAATGGCTTGATGGTGCGCGCGCCTATGGCATCGATACGCGTATGCTGTCTCAGCATGAAGTCAGAGCTATGGTGCCGGACAGTACGGCCTGGCTAGGCGGGATGAACACGTCCTCAGATGCGATGGCAGAGCCATTCCTGACCGTTCCAACAATTGCTCAGGTTGCAGCAGAAGATGGCGTTCTTATCCGAGAGAACTGTGCCGTCCGGACATTGGATGTCACCAGCAATCAGGTGCAGGGCGTTGTTACCGAAAAAGGCTATGTAAGATGCGAGCGCGTGCTTGTCGCGGCTGGCGCCTGGAGCACACTGTTCCTCAAACGGCATGACATACGTATTCCGCAGCTTGCTGTCCTGTCTTCCGTGATGCAAACAGCACCGATGAACTCGCTGCATGATGGTGCTGCCGGGGATGACCAGATAGCGTTTCGTCGACGCGCTGATGGTGGATACACATTAACGCCATGGTCCACACATGACTTCTTTATAGGACCAGACGCCTTCAGAAACTTTTGCGCCTATATACCGCAATTACGCGAAGACTTTACGAGCACGCGATTTAAACTTGCTGCTCCGCATAATTATCCGGACGCATGGCGAACAGTAAGACACTGGTCACAGAACGACGAAACCCCATTTGAACGGTGCCGGATACTCAATCCCAAACCGAACCAGAGAGAACTCGACCGTGTACTGAAACAGTTCACAAAGGCTTTCCCTCAAACAGACAAGCCACGTATTGTAAGAAGCTGGGCCGGCATGATCGATACGATGCCTGACGCTCTGCCAGTGGTTGATCACACACCGATTGGCGGTTTAACAATCGCCACCGGAATGAGTGGCCATGGATTTGGCATTGGTCCCGGAATGGCACATGTTATTGCAGACCTGATCGAGTTGCGCCAACCTGCTTACTCAATCAATAGTTTTGCATTCAATAGGTTTTCGAATTAAATGCCGTGCTAAGAGCTTCAGAAGCCTGAATTGGTGATGAATTAAAATAAATAAACGATCCGACTTATAGGCCACGTATTTGTCTGCAACTTCGCCGCATCAGTTGCAGTTTCAATCAACAATCTGGGCCTTCAAAACAGCTAGCTACTGTTCGTGTTCGCCACGCTCGTTCTGATCAGTTAAGGTAAACTCAATTCGAACCTGTATTAAAAAACCTTGTATTCATTCACACCTTAAATAACAGAACAAGAAACCGAACAGAACGCACGTTCATAACACAGAACGTTCAAGCTTACTGAATGATGACACCTGCATATGCAAAAGTGGCATTTTTCCATATGTTAATTGTATGGCTTTTGGGTATCAGCTTCGCGCCTTTTCCGCTCATTCGCGCAGCGCTTCACAATTCCAGAAGGCCGATGTTGGCATGCATCACATTCTCATGTTCTTAAGGCAATTATTTTCAGCCAACATGTTCATTGACTAACTGATCGTAGGTTAGTGCCGATAATATTTGACACACTATCGGCGGCCTCACGGATTGGGTCGGGTGCGAGGTGCGCATATGCCTGCCGGGAAGCTGGCTATATCGAGAACCATAGACGTCGGAAGTCACAGGGGCATCGGCAAGATCCGCCCACACATGCTTTTGTACATTACCCGTCATCTGCCCTATCCTTGGTGATTTCGTAAGCCTTGTCGGGATCGCGGTTGAGCGCGGCGACGTCTTCGATCTGGCCGCCCGCTTCCAGTTCAGCCTGCTTGTCCTTGTCACGAATAATGATCTCGCCCGGCCCAACGGTGGCACGCACTTCCTGGCGGGTATCGTCAAGCTGATAGGTGCCTTCAGCTGAGTTCTTTGGCTGAGAGGTCTGATCTGGTTGCTGCTGTTTGTTGCCTTCTGCATCCTTCGGCGTCAGGTCAATATTGGCCTGAATATCGAAGCCTTCATATTTCTTCGATCCGGAGAAGTCCTCATGGGTCAGCGTACCAGTATCAAGCGTCAGATCCCCGCTCTCAGAAACAATCTTACCTGCACCAAGATGCGCGTTGCCCTCGACGTACACATCCATCTCGCCTTTCGACACGAGACCGGTCTGCTCGCCGATCCAGTTGGTTTCACCAGAACCCGTTCAGTGCCTGCTGAGATGCCGGATGTACTAATGCCGAGCGATACAGACTTGTTCGAGCT
The DNA here is from genome assembly GCF_037479515.1 of Ochrobactrum sp. MYb379. Lineage (NCBI taxonomy): Bacteria > Pseudomonadati > Pseudomonadota > Alphaproteobacteria > Hyphomicrobiales > Brucellaceae > Ochrobactrum > Ochrobactrum sp. MYb379. The sequence continues at coordinate 73,691 of NZ_JBBGYW010000008.1, read as the reverse complement.
TTCATCTGTTTCAGGGACAGTCCGGCAGTTTGCTGCCCGCTATATCAATCTGTCCGAGATACTCCTTCACCCGTACGGGCATCGATTTCAATTGTCCGAGTATTTTCGTTGAGCTTCACAATTATTCTGCCGTCCCTATTCACATCAACACTCTCGATTATTTCAGTTGAAATCGACCAGGCTTCCTGGCCTTCAAGATCAATTTTTTTTAAACCTATCTCATGTACAATTATATAACCATCTTCAACAAAGCTATCCAGCAATTGGTAGAATACTCCTTCTAAATCTCGAGATATACTTTCTATTTCGCTCGTACTTAAAACACTATATAAGGCGTCATAGCAAACTAAGAGTTTTTCTCCAGTTAATTGAGCCGCAATCGGCTGACTTCCACCGAATTCGGATGAAATTATCCCGAGATTACACATCGGCGTTCTGATTAAATAACTAGCTCGTGGAGCTTCTGCATTTCGTCCTAAGATTATATATCTGGCCCCCTCGCCTTCCAACAACTCGCGCAATTCACGAAATGCCATTGTTGTCCTTTCTGAGATGAAAATCTTCATGGATTCCCTCCAAATACCTTGAGGGTTATCAACTTGTTTCCATCCCAGATAGTCTCCATTTTTACTATTCCCGTAGGACCAGACAGTAAAGATTCCCTTACCGATCTTCCATCAGGTTGCACTCGAACTATGTTAGAAGGATCGTTAAGAATACTATTCATATGGTTGGCTACATATGAACGGGTCGCAGCATCATCATTGAGCCCTATGCTTTTTAGCTGCAATTGCATTGCTTGTGACCGGTCAATATTCTTTTTCGTACCAGATGCATTGCCGAATAGGAACTCCAGCTTGCTTCCAAGGTAGGCTCACATTTCAGAAGGTGCGGCTTCGGTTGCCGTTCCCGTGTTTAACTTCGATGGAGCATTAACCGCAAATGGTCCGCCAACACCTGCGAAGATACCGTTGAACATCTCCCATGGCAGCATCCCCTGGTCAACCGCTGTCATTGCCTGATTGACGCCAGCGATGGTCTGCGCGTTCTGGTACAGGCTGCCAGCTATATCAATCTGACTGAGATGCTCCTTGTTATAAACACCAGACGCCGTGTTGTAGTATTTCGCAGTCTGCTCGAAGAAATTCGAATTGATGGTTGAATCGCGATACTGCTCACCGCTTGCATGGAACCACGTCTGCCCGCAATCCTTTGCTCCTTCAGAGCATATATACGGTATCCCTCATTTTGGAGCGATGCTGTCAAGGAACGCGGACGCGGTATCATTTTGGGCGTAGTCTTTCCCCGTAATGTCCGTCTGCTTGACTGCGTACATCACCAGTTTTGTTAAGCTTATTCACGAAGAAGGCAATACGTACCCATCGTGCATTCGCTTAAACCAATAATCACGTGACTCCGGTTCGTCTAATCTTTCAAAGTCTCTAACAACAGACATCAATGCGTCACCAATATCGACATCTTGAACAAATACAGCTCTGGAAAGAACCGCCTGGATTCGATGTAGCTCATCGAATTTTCCTTCGGCACTATCGCGATTTGATATTCTAATTTGTTCAATTAGACGACGACAGTTTATCTCTAAAGCTAAAAGGCAGTGCTTAATCTTTTCCTTGGATTCCGAATACTCTTTGAGAGTTTCACCAAGAAAATCCAGCAACGCGCGCGTTTCCATTGAATACCTCATCTAATAGGTTGAATATGAACAACTTGTTTCGTGCTCGGATTATAAATCATCTCAAGCCCTGCCCCCTCATATCGAAAGAAACCCGCCGCTCCCTGTGGGTCAGGAGTGACCACAGGGTTACTGTTCATAATCTCTCTAGCTTGCAAGAAAGGTGCAGGCCTACCGTTATTATAAAGATATGTATAGTATCTATCACTGAATTTGAATCCATCAGCTGAATAATACTTACCATCAAATTCTATTGGTCGACCATTTATCTGCTGATTTGGATAAGTTGGCCCCCTTCCATTTTGAATATCCGGCTTACCATTTTGTGTCGGTCTATTTTTAACAGCAAATGGGCCACCAACACCTGCGAAGATACCGTTGAACACCTCCCACGGCAGCTAACTAAACGGCAATTGCTTCAACTGGGCATTCGAAAAATAAGTTATTTGGTGATCCGGGAATTCCGCTTTTAGTAATCGTGCGATTTTTATACCGTCCTCATTGAGGACCTCATTTTCCTCCGTATTCTCAAATTGAAAAAAATGGGCCTGCTCGTATCTTTCCAACCATTCCGTAATCCTAGCCCTTAATTCGAACGATACGCCAATGGCAGACGGATCGATATATCCACCGTTATTAACGTCGCGGATACCTGTTCCCGAAAGCATTCCGTCTACAATAAAATGCGCACATTCCATCTACATTACCAAATATAAGAGATAGAAAAAACAAGCACCTTAATAAAAAATCACAACACAACACCTGAAACAGTTATTATAAAAGAATTTATATCAAAACTCTCGTTTTTGATGAATTCAACCGCAGATTCATTGTTAGTCATTATAATATCATTATTTAAATTACCATACTTACTATCCCAAATACTATCTACTCTCGCTTCAAAGCCGGGGGAATGCCAAATTCCACCTTCAACCCTGAGGACATGAAAACTGCGGTCTGTCGCTAATCTGCACACTGACATCGCGGCCGTCCTGCTCAGCCTCATGACTGCATTTCCGTTCAGCTGAAAAAAAAGAAGGCCGTCGTCATAAAGGTGAGAGCTATCAATACACATCACATTAATTCCATTTTATTCGGCTATCCGGAATCCAGTTCGGATCATTCTTGCCACTCACTTGAACTATCTCTCCAGTTCGATCATTAACCACAATGTAACCCGCTTTTGATCCGTATACAGTCGCAGTATCATTACGAAGTAAGCCATCAGGCGTTTTGGCAGCGGTTCGATTATCAAAAGTACTTCCTACTGGTAAGCCAACCACAGCACTGAATACATCCTTCACTGTCCACCCGCGAGGAGCTAACTGGCCGCTGATCTTGGGATCAATTACTAAGCGGTTCGAGTTGCCGATTCCCTTAGCCTCAATCGTTATTGGGGGGCCTTTTGCCGTCGGTCTATTCTGAATCGCAAATGGGCCACCAACACCTGCGAAAATACCGTTGAACACCTCCCACGGCAACATCCCCTCATCAACAGCTGTCATCGCTTGATTGACGCCAATGATGGTCTGCGCGTTCTGGTACAGGCTATCTATACGCCTTTACAAAGTTATTCTGTGGCAGTGCGCTTAACTAAAAACAATACCGCCATCGACATTGAGGCTTTGCCCGGTAACAAAAGCTGCGTCGTCGGATGCAAGAAATGCCACTGGGCCAACAACGTCTTCTGGATCGCCAATGCGGCGCATTGCAGTTTTCTCTTGCCATGCTTCACGCACCGCCACATCATCCAGATTAACGCGGCCCATATCGGTCAGAATAATTCCGGGGCAAATGCAATTGGCCGTAATTCCGAAGGTTCCGACCTCTTGTGCGAGTACGCGCGTAAAGCCCATGACTGCGGCTTTGGATGCTGAATAATGCGCCTGTTCCGGTGCGCCATGCTTGCCACCGATGGAGGCAATGTTCACAATACGACCATAGTGCTGCTTCTTCATGTGTGGCAGCACGGCCTGAATGACAAGAAACGTGCCCTTGGCATTAATATCCAGCACACTGTCCCAATGTTCTTCTTTCAAATGCTCAACATCGCTCGCGATCAAAATACCTGCATTGTTCACAATTGCGTCGATCCGGCCAAAGGCTTCGATGGTTTTAGTGACCATTGCTTCAACATCAGTTTTGTTGCTGACATCAGCATAAACAGCAAGCGCGCGCTGGCCCAAGGCTCCGATTTCGCCCGCAACCTCTTCCAATGCGTCTTTCTGGCGTTCGATGTCATTGATAGCTACGTCGAAGCCACGTTTTGCCATGCCAATAGCAATGGCTCGGCCAATCCCGCGACTTGCGCCCGTGACAAGTGCTATTTTTGTTTGTTTGGTCATTTTTCCTCCAACATTATAGCGCGGTGTAGCCACCATCTACGACAAGCACGGTGCCGGTTATGAAGCTCGCCGCATCGGATGCGAGGAACAGAACGGCATTGGCAATCTCACGCGGTTCACCGAGCCGCCCCTGCGGCGTAATGGCGAGCCAATGCGAGAACCATTCCTCATTACTGCGCCCAGCAATTGTGAGTTCCGTAGCTGTATAACCGGGAGCAACAGAATTCACCCGCACGCCCTGCTTGGCCCACTCAACAGCCAATGACTTAGTGATAAGATTCACACCTGCCTTGGCCGCGTTGTAGGCAACTTGTGGCTGCGGATAGACGGTAACCTCTCCGCATATGGAGGAGATATTGACGATAGCACCGCGACCTGCGGCAGACATGCGCTTTCCAAACGCCTGCGCGCAGAAGAAGACACCATTTAAATTAACGTCAATCACGGCACGCCAGTCTGCCTCGGTCGTTTCCGAAGCAGGCGCATTTTTCACGATACCGGCATTGTTTACCAGTATATCTGGCACGCCATATTCGCTGACAATAGCTTCTGCCGCGCGTTCAACCGCATCCCTGTTTGTCACATCAAGAACATGAAGACTTGCGGACGAAGCTCTGACTACATTGAGTTCTGCAACAGCCGTAGCACCCGCCAACTCATCCCTATCCGTGATGATGACGTTAGCCCCTGCCTCTACAAAAAGTTCAGCAACAGCACGTCCAATACCTTTCGCCCCGCCAGTAATGACAGCACGTTTACCGGTCAGTTGAAAATCATTCATCATCTTATCCTCAGGTTCCACGAACGGAGTTTAAAGCTGGATAAAGTGCACGATATTGTTGATAGATCTCATTATAGATCGCGGCTTCGCGTGGTCGCGGTTCGATGCGCGCGCCGGGCTTGACCATCGCAGCTATTCCGTCGTCTATGCTGGAGAAATAGCCCGCACCATGGGCCGCCAGAACTGCGGCACCGACAGAAGGCGCATCGCGTGACTGTGGAACACACACAGGCAAGCCCGCCGTATCCGCATGAATTTGCAGCCATAGCGGTGAAGCACTGGCACCGCCGCCAACCGTGATTTCCTGTCCGCGATAACCAGCATCTGCCATGGCATCGAGAATAGCTCGCGTACCGAAACTAATGCCTTCCATGATTGCCCGGAAAACATGGTGCGGCTCATGCGCCAGCGTCAGGCCCACGATGGCACCACGCGACCGCGCATCAGTGTAAGGCGTGCGATTGCCCTGAAAATGATCCTGAACCAGAAGCCCGTCAGCTCCCGGTTCAAGCGCTGCTGCTTTGCGGTTCAACTCTTCCATATCCATGGTGCCATTCATCATACGGCCAAGCCATGCAATGATTGATCCGGTTGATGTCTGACCACCCTCGATAATGTAGCGTCCCGGATAAAGAATATCGGGGTAGCTCCCCCAAATACCCGGCGCATGGAGTGGTTGGTCTGACACGCCAAATTGCAAATGCGATGAGCCGGTTATCAGAGCGAGTTGGCCGGGCATCGCGACGCCAAGACCAATCATTCCGATCAGCGCGTCCGCGCCTCCCTGCACCAGTTTGACCTTCTGACTAAGACCAAGTTCAGCAGCGGCAGAGGCGCAAAGCGTAGAGATAACTTCGCCGGGGGCAACAACGCGGGATGGCCATTTCTGTGACAGGGCCCCAAGGCCGATCTTTTCTAACAGAGAGGTTGGGAAGCCACCACGATCAGTTGAATAATGCCAGCGCAGAGATGTATTGTTGAGACTTGCTGCCTTTTCGCCAGTGAGGCGCAAAGTCATAAAATCCTGATATTCGCAGATCGTTACGGCTTTCTCGAAAATCTCAGGTTCGTTGCGCGCAATCCAGAGTGCCTTGGGGATCATCCACTCTGCTGAAACCGGTCCCTGCCCACCACCATTTGCCAGAAGTGCTTCATCGCCCGTAGCAAGAACCGCCTCAGCCTCTGCACTCGCGCGAACATCCATCCATATGATCGACGGACGCAAGGGCTTACCGTCGGCGTCGAGAGCAACGACTGTACAGCTTGTCGTCGCAAGTGTGATCGCTTCAATTGCGGCCGGATCCACTCTTGATTCTGAAATCGCTTTACGTGCCGCCTGAACAAACGAAGCCCACCAGTCTTCCGGGTCTTGCTCAGCGCGCGCACCGCTTGCGAACTTCGTTTCATAAGGCACTGCAGCACTGGCAAGGCAAATGCCTGACAGATCATAAACCCGCGCGCGGATGCTTTCTGTGCCTCCATCGGCGGTCAGAAAATAAGCCATTCAACTCCTCCCAAAGCGATAGCGAAAACGCCTCCAGTTTTCGCAATGCTCTCAACTCAACTTAATCCGCGGAATGCTTCAAGTGCCTTACCCGCATACATCACAGCCGGACCACCACCCATTTCGACAGCAACTTCCAACGCTTCGAGCAGTTCTGCTTCCGTTGTGCCATGGCGGATTGCTGCATCGACATGATATAGAATGCAGTCCTCGCAGCCTTTAACGACGGCAATGCTGACTGCAATCAACTCACGTTGAGCAGAAGAGAAGCTTCCCGCAGCGGTGGCAGTTTTGCTAACTTTGGCAAAGCCAGACATAAGTTCTGGTGTTGCTTTAGCGAAAGCTCCAAGACGTAACTGGGCTTCTTTAAGTTTGGCTTTCATGTCAGTCATTAGCCCCTCCCGCGAAGCTCAAAAGCAGATCGAGAACATCCTTCGTCTGATCCCATTGCGGCATATGGCCGGACTGGGCGAGGAAATGCACACCAACTGTTGGCGGCAGCGACGTTACCTGCTGCCAGGGAATAATGCGGTCATGGAGACCGACCAGAACATGGACAGGGATTAAGCGCGTCAGTTTTTCCAACGGCGCGATAACGTCAGTGCGCTGCCCAGATGAGCCGACAATTGCATCAGCGAGCGCCTTGAGGCGGCCTTTGTTCATTGTGTTGGCAAAGTCCGCTGCAAGTTCCGGTGAAAGCTCCACTGGCTTTGCCGCAACGCGTCTTAGCAGATGCGTTACTTCGCCAGCGGTTGTGGCATGCGCCATGCCAGAGATGAAACTTGCATCAATTTCGGAACCAAGGCCGGCTGGCGCAATAAGCGTAAGCCCTGACACACGATCAGGATAGTTCGCGGCAAAAGCTGTCGCTGCAATTGCTCCCAGCGAATGCGCGACCACATGAACATCCTTCAAGGACAGTGCGTCTAGGAATGCGGGTAGAAAAGCGCTCAATTCAGCGACGTTGCCTGCTTCAATTGTTGTCAGGCCGTGCGCTGGAAGATCAGGAGCGATAACGCGGAAATTTGCGCGGCGCAGACCTGAAGTGATACCGCTCCATGTCGTCCGATCTCCCGAAAATCCATGCAAAAGCAGGAAGGTCGGAGCAGTCTTCGAACCCTGATCGCTATAGGCAACGCGACCATTTTCAAGCTCGACAAATTGAACGTCGCCGCTTTGCCGTGCGCCACCTAACGCTGCAAGCACGTCTTCTTTTTCAATACGACCCCTGCGACCCGTACCTGAAACGAGATTAATGTCGATGCCTTTATCACGCGCAATTCGACGTGCGAGAGGCGTCGCACGCACCCGTTGGCCGTGGCTCGCTTGCCTTGGCGTTGGGGTTTTGCGAGCGGCTGGCATTACAGAGGCTGACACTGTTTCAGCGAGCGGTGCATTCGGCTTCGCAGCGACAGAACCCGCAAGCACTTCAATCCGCGCAATTGCATCGCCAACCGTCACCATGTCACCTTCGTGACGCAGGATTTCGATTAGCTTGCCACTCACAAGCGCAGGAAATTCAGCGACTGTTTTATCCGTTTCAATTTCGAGAATAGCTTCGCCACGCTCGAAACTATCACCCACGGCCTTCAACCAGCGGACGATGCGACCTTCTTCCATTGTCTCGCCAAGGCGTGGCATATCGAGCTCTGTCACGACAACCCCTTCAGGTGAACCGACTGCGTTAGCGGGGGCCTGCGCAGTCGGCTCTTCCGGAGAGGATGCGCTTTCGCCACCCTCATCCGTCCAGTCAGGACCATCGCCGATATCAATGCGCGCTAAGGCAGCACCAACCTCCACATGATCCCCAATAGATCCAATCCACTCATGAAGCGTGCCATCACCGAGTGCAGGAAATTCCGCTACGGTCTTATCTGTTTCAATCTCAATTATGGAATCGCCGCGCTTGAAACTGTCACCGGGGTTCACAAGGAAGCCGACAATTTTGCCTTCTTCCATTGTTTCGCCGAGACGTGGCATTTTGAGAATACGCTCAGTCATGACAGCATTCTCTCTGCGATCGAACGGATCAAGTCCGCCGTTGGCACGCTGCCCGCTTCGAGATCCTGCGAAACCGAGATCGGAATATCTTCACCCGCAACGCGCACGACAGGCTGTTCGAGATAGTCGAAACATTCTTCCGTAATACGTGCTGAAAGTTCTGCCGCAACACCGGCTGTCATAACACCTTCGGAGACAACCATGGCTTTGCCGACACGCTCCACGTGTTCGCGAATGGTGTCAAAATCGAGTGGGTTAAGCGTGCGAAGGTCGATGACTGTCGCTTCAATACCCTTAGCAGCGAGCTTTTCAGCCGCATCCATCGCATAGTGCACCTGACGCGAATAGGTCACGATGACCAGATCTTTGCCTGTGCGACGCACCGCCGCCTTGCCCCATTCGAGCGGCTCAGCATCCAGATCGACTTCTTCTTTGCGGGTATAAAGCGCCTTGTGCTCAATAAAGACCACTGGATCAAGTTTGGTCAGGCTCTGTCGCAGCAGATGATAGGCGTCCTGCACAGTGGCAGGCATGACGAGCCGCAGACCGGGCGTGTGCATGATCCATGCTTCCAGGCTCTGCGAATGCTGCGCACCAGCCGAACGTCCGGTGCCGCCCTGGGTACGCAGAACCATTGGCACACCGATCTGGCCGCCAAACATATAACGGATTTTGGCCGCCTGATTGGCAAGCTGATCCATCGTCATGCCGAGAAAGTCGATATACATCAGTTCAGCAACCGGGCGAAGGCCAGTCATAGCTGCACCAACAGCAGCACCGATAATTGCAGGCTCAGAAATCGGCGTATCGATCAGCCGATCAGCACCATATTTACCGATCAGGTCTTTCGTAACACCATAAGCACCACCATAACGGCCAACTTCTTCGCCAATCACGACGATGGTGTTGTCTTCGGCCATGGCATCATCCAGCGCTTTACGCAGCGCATCGCGGTAAGTCATGGCAACCATTATGCTTCATCCCTGGAAAGTACACGATCAATACGGGTGCGGACTGGCTCGGGTTCTGGTTCGCCAACCGCATAAACATCTCTGAACATGGAAGTGAGTGGCGGTGCTTTGGATTCCACAGTGAAATCAATGGTCGCATCCATTTCAGCAGTGATACCGCTATCCATCGTATCCAGCTCTGCTTCTTGTGCCAGACCTTCCGAAATCAATCGATCACGCGTGAATTTAACCGGATCTTTTTTACGGCCTTCAGCTTCTTCTGCTTCTGCACGATAAGGGCTCTTATCCATGCGGGCATGACCAAAGAAACGATAGCAACTCACCGAAAGGAAGCCAGGTTTGCCAAGGCGCGCATCATCGATCAGACCCTGCGCAACGCTTTTGACTTCCTCCACATCAATGCCATCCACCACGGCACCGTTCAGACCAAATGCATGTGCGCGCTGGTCGAAGGCTGTATTGGCTGTCGCCTGATCGACACGCGTACCCATGCCATACTGATTATTGATGCAGACAAACACAACCGGAAGCCCCCAAAGTGCTGCCATATTCATGCTCTCATAGAGAATACCCTGCTGCATCGCACCATCACCAAAAAAGGCGAGTGAAACTGCGTTTTTCTTAAGGTACTTGCTGGAAAGGCCTGCACCAACCACAGCTGGAATACCGCCACCAACAATGGCATTCGCACCAAGATGCCCAAGCGCCATGTCAGCGATGTGCATGGAGCCACCTTTGCCGTGACAATAGCCGGTTTCCTTGCCACCAATTTCCGCCATCATCTGTTTAGGATCAGCGCCGCGTGCCAGAAAGATACCATGGCCGCGATGGTGGGTGGTAAACGTGTCCTGTGGCTGCATGGCAGCACAAACACCAGCAGCAGCGGCCTCTTCACCAATCGAAAGGTGAAGCATCGAACCTGCCGTCTGACCGCGCACGAACAACTCGCCGACGCGTTCTTCAAAGGTGCGGATACGCCGCATCGTCTGGTATAGTTCGAGAAGATTAGAGTTACTCGGATTTTGCACGTGCGCCTCCGACAGACTTGTCTGTTTCAAGTTTTTCATGATGTTTGATTCAATGCCTAACGCAGTTCTTCAAAGAAGCTTCAGTTTGGTGGTTCGCGAAACAACCGCGACCGCCACGAGAATGATAAGGCCCTTCACAATGCTCTGGATGTATGTGTCCATGCCAATGAGGTTGAGGCCGTTATTGATGACGCCGATGAAGAGAGCGCCGAAAAATGTCCCTGCAATTGTTGCAGTACCCGGACGAAACATGGTCATGCCGATAAACACTGTAGCAAGCCCATCCAGCAGATAACGTTCGCCTGCATTGGGCTGACCAGAGCCTAAACGTGCAGCAAGAAGTGCACCTGCGACGGCTGCAAAAATTGAGCAGACCACAAGAGCGGCAGCGCGATAGAAGCGACCATTAACGCCGGAAAGCTCCGCTGCTTTGAGGTTTCCACCCACTGCATAAATGTAACGGCCGAACACCGTGCGTTCCATCAAGAACCAGGCCACGAAAACGACAATCACCATGGCATAGGCAAGTACCGGTATGCCAAAGAGCTGACCTTGGCCAAGCCAGAGATAGTTTGCAGGAAGACCTCCATAAATAGCGCGTCCGCCTGTCATCAAAAAGTTGATGCCGTAAAGAATGGAGCCAACCGCGAGTGTGGCAATCAGCGACGGCACACCAACAAATGTAACCAAGACTGCATTGACCGAACCCACAACGAGGCCTGCTCCAAGCCCGGCGAGAAGAGCTACAGGCAAAGGAAATCCAGCAACCAGCATTAGTGGCACCAGAATGCCTGACATACCAACCATATAACCGACGGAAAGGTCCATTTCCCGCGCAGCAAAACCGAATGTCAGACCCGCACCAACAATGGTGAGCATTGAAATCTGCTGGATAATATTGAGAAGATTGTTTGCTGTCAGAAAGCGGTCAACGGTCAGCGAAAAACCTGCAAACAACAGGAAAAGCACAAACAGCGTGCTATATTTTAATAGCCATTCACCTTTAAGCTTTTTACCGAAACTTTGGGCATGACGGGATGATTGCGGCGAAACCGCTGAAGATCGGGCACTCATTGGGTAACTCCTGCCATTGCGGCAATAAATTTCGCTTCTGAGAATGCGCCACGCTCAATCTGTGGGCCGGGTTTGCCATTCACAAACGGGATGACACGGTCTGCCACGTCTGCGATTTCCAGAAGGTCGGAAGAAGTAACGAGAATGGCTATGCCTTTTTCAGCAAGCCTGCGCATTTGCGCATGAATTTCACGCTTGGCGCCAATATCGACGCCTTCAGTTGGCTCGATAAAAATCATCAGCCGGTAATGCTCATCCGCACCATAAAGCCACTTGCCAATCGAAACCTTTTGCTTGTTACCGCCGCTTAAGTCCTTCACGAACTGTCGATGCGAATGCGCCTTAACATTCATCAACTGCATTGTGCGGTCAGCTTCTAGCGCTTCGCGACGCATCGACAAAATGCCCGTGCTACCAAAGGTTGAATGCGTTGGATGCACCATTGCGAGGTTTTCGCGCACATCCCAATCACCGATTAGCGCATTCTCCATACGGTGATCAGGAACGAGCGCCACGCCTTTGTTCTGCATGGTTCGTGCATCGACTTTATTCACAACCTCGCCCTGAAAGAAAAGTTTTCCGCTTGTCACACCGCTTGCAGCATAAAGAGAGCGTGCAAAGCCAAAATGCCCTGCCCCTGTCAGACCGATAAGGCCCACAATCTCACCGGCGCGAATGACAAAATTATCAGCAACAACCCCACCTGCCTGCCAATCGCTGACTTCCAGCACAACGGGGCCAAGATCGCGACCATGTTGCGCTTCCTGCTCGACGGCTTCGCTACTTCCAGAGCGTTGAAGCATCAGGTCAATGAGTTGCGCTTCACTGGAGTCTTCAGCCTCGAGCGTTGCAATGTGTCTGCCATCGCGAAGAACAGTGATGCGGTCGCTCAGAGCTTTGATCTCTGAAAGAAAATGGCTGATCAGGACAATTCCAACTCCTTGTTGCGGCAAGGTTTTGATGATTTCCCAAAGGCTTTCTTTTTCGCGCGCAGGCAATGTGGCGGTCGGCTCATCAAGAATAAGCAACCGCACATTCCCACGCAAAGCACGAACAATTTCGATGATTTTTTGATCTGCCATCGGCAGCATATCAACCTGCTCATCAAGGTCGATGGACACTTGCGGAAACCAGCGCCTTAGAAGTGCGTCTGCACGGCTGACAACCTTTTTCTTGTCAATAACACCGAGGCCCATACGAGGCTCATCACCCAGCAAAATATTCTGCGCACCAGTCAGTCCGGGAACGAGACTGCCTTCTTGCGAGACATGCGCAATGCCCTTGCGCAGAGCATCACCAGCACTTGTTAGTCGCACCTCTGTGCCATCAATAATGATGTTGCCAGACGTCGGACTTTTGCTGCCACCAAGAATGCTGACGAGGGTTGTCTTCCCTGCACCATTTTCTCCGATCAGGCCATGCACCTCATCGAACCGGAATTCAGCACTGACTTGATCGAGCGCCAGTGTTCCGGGATATGACATGACGATCTGCGAAAGGCTTACAGCCATCGAAGAACTCCCGCGAATTGAATTTTCAGGTTAAAAAATGGCCGGAACTTGGAACGTCAGGTCCCGGCCAGTTGCAGGCACGGGTGCTTAGTTCTTTGGTAGGAAGTCCTTACAATTCTGCTTTGTGATAAGCGGCGCATTGAGATAGACGGTCTTCGATGGAATGACCGCCGCGGCATCTTCCTTCTTCACGACGATGCTCTCGATCCATTCACCGGTCTGTGCACCCATCTTTTCAAAAGGCTGGGAAACAGTCGCGATCAAAAGGCTTTCTGGCTTACAGACTTCCTCAATCGCCTGAGGATTACCGTCGATACCGATAACTTTCACGTTTTTCAGACCGGCTGCATTCAACGAATTGATGGCAGCCTGCGCTGGCTCATCCCAAGGTGCCCAAACAGCATTAATTTCTTCGCCAAAACGGGCAGCATAATCCTGCATTGAGCTAGACGTGTCTTCAAAAAACGCCGTGTAGTCGATATTATGTTCCGCAAGTACCTTCACTTCCGGGTATTCTTTCAACACTGTGGCCATCACACCGCCGCGCTTACGCGTGCCGTGATGCTCCGCCATGCGCAGGAAAATCAGATTGCCCTTTCCGCCCATTTCGTTGAGCAGATAAGGCGAGACACTGGCCGACATCGCCCAGTTATTGGTTGTCACATCGACGAGAACACCATCAACCTGTCCGCTATCAATGGCGAAAACTGGAATTTTTGCTGCGACCGCAGCGTCGATTGCAGCGCGCGATGCGCGCAGATCCGACATGCTAACAATAATCGCATCGACACCACGCGATGCCGCATCCTGAATATTGGACGCCGTGCGTTCGCCAGAGCCACCGCTATCAAGAACACTGACTTTCCAATCTTTGCCGGTTTCTTTCAGCCATGCATCAAAGCCAGCTTTGGCACGCTGTTCAGACTGCGCAGCAGCATTGGAATGCACCCAAGCAACGTTCGTCGCCGACGCGCTTGCTGTGCCCATCAGTAAGGCCAAAGCTGCAACAGCGACAGACTTCTTAAACAATCCCGATCCCATTTATTCCTCCCAGAAGCGACGTGGTTATATCCACTGTCCAGCTTCACATTGTTGAACTTGATACGTGACTAGCGAAACGCCGCGCCTTGTATCGTCCTGCAACTCCCCCTGAACTGTAGTCACGCAGCCATCCATCCCCGCTCCTCCGAAGAAAGATGTTGCGATACTGCTATGGCTTCAGCTCGGTATTCCAATTGACCTGAACACTCTTTCGCGCTCTTGTCGGTCGGAACGAATGGCATTAAGCGTCGTTAAATTACAAATGTCAAACAAAAATACATTTGTAATTTAACCGCACAATATTGGTTGAGGGGCGTATGAGTGAATCTGAAGACAGCCTTATGGTACGCGTGGCGTGGCTATATTACGTTGGTGGATTCAACCAGGAGGCGACTGCTTCCAAACTTGGATTAACCCGTGCTCGCGTAAATAAGATCTTGGGCGAAGCGCGCGAAAGCGGTCTTGTGAGCATATCCATCGACCACCAAAATGCGGGCACACTACCCGTTGAGAACGAGATCACACGTCGGTATAAACTGGATTTTTGTATTTCTACGCCGCCGTTTGGCTTTAGCGCAGACGATACTACGTCAGAAATCCGCAAACAGGTTTCATTTCGCGCAGTGGGCGTTGCCGCGGCGACTTACCTAAAGAATTTTCTCGCAGACAATCCAGAAGCCACCATCGGAACAGGCTGGGGGCGAACAATCGAACAAATGACCCTTCAACTTGCGGGTGTATCATCGCCGCAGGCGCGGTTCATATCTGTAATGGGTTCGTTGATAGCCAACTCCGCTTACAATCCGTTTGAAGTTGTAAACATGCTGGCACGTCGCACGGGTGGACAAGGCTTTTTCCTTCCCGTTCCTTTTATCGCTGATTCCGCCGAAGACAGAAAGGTTCTGATCTCCCAACGTTCCGTGGCGCGTGCAATGGAAATTGCTCGCACGGTATCGGTTTGTTTTATCAGTGCAGGTGAATTGACAGAAGATTCATTGCTGCGCCGCCAGAATATGTTGAGCAAATCAGAACTCGAAAGTCTGCACACAGCAGGCGCAATCGGCGACACAAATGGAATTTTCTTCAATAAAGATGGACACCAGGTCGATCACGAGATGAACGAACGCACAATCGCATTGGGATTTTCTGAATTGCAGAAGGTACAGGTTGTTCTTCTCATCGCGGGTCAAGAAAAGGCAGTAGCTGCCAAGGCACTGCTAAAAAGCGGCATAGTAAACGGCCTTATCATCGATGGTGACGCTGCCGAAGCATTGCTGAAATTATAACAAAAGCGCATATTGCAATTTCAGCTGCACGCATAATTAGTTGGGTTCTTCCATTATCCCTTTTAAAATTTGCTTCCAAAGATCGACCAATTTTCGACCAGTAGCGATTTCCGGGTCAAAGCTCTGATGAACCGCTATACCACGCAGGACTGACAAAATGAGATGCAGCTTTAGGGTATGTGTTTCATTGTCAGGCTCGAACCCCACTAATAGCGATATGCGCACATCACGTATATCGACCCATCGCTTCATTTCATCGCGTAGTCGCTGACCAAGCTCATTGTCTAAGCGAGCCGCGAGCATCAGTTCAATGGCAGCTATGTAACGCGTGTCCGAAAAAATCGTCAACCATAGAGCTTCTGTCAGTTCAGGCAGCGTATACTGGGTTTCATTCGGATCGGCTCCAAACGGATCAGCAACTTCCCAATCCTCATGAAGCTGTCGAAGAGCTGCTACGAGAAGATCATTGCGCGAAGGAAACTGATGCGTGAGTGCCCCGCGCGAAACCTTTGCTTTTTGAGCGATCATCGCGGTCGAAATTAGCCCATGCCCAACCTCAGCAAGTGCCTCAAGTGTAGCCTGGCAAACACGTGACCGCGTCGTAGACGAGCGTTCAGCTTGCGTTTTTCTACTTGATAGCGCCGAATTCTGAACCTTGCTCGGGTTTACGGGGCGATTCATATGGTGAGGTCTCTACAGGTGACGACAGTTAAATTAATGCCTCAATATTAAGCCAACTGCACTCAAAATCAACACGGCTAATGATCTACATTCGTATAAATATAAATTAAAACAGTGCTATAGGCGAGTTTTCAACATAAAAACAAGCCGACCTGTTTTTATGTAGACAAACCAAAATCCCCATGCAAGGATGTTGCTAATATACTTACTGTATACAAGCGTCGAAACGGGCGCATAATGGGGAATAAACAATGACGAGTTTTGTGTTTTTCGGCGGCCATGTCCTTGATGTCGATAAAGGTACCCTCAAAGCAGGACTAGAAGTGCTGGTCGAAGGCGACCGCATCGTTGCGGTGAGCGACCAACGCATTGATACTCCTGATGCTCAGAGAATTGACCTTGCTGGCCGCACATTGATGCCAGGCCTTGTGGATGCACACGTACACGTAGCTGCGACTCTGGTCGACCTCGCTGAAAATGCTGCTTTACCAACATCCCTTATCGCTCTACGCAGCGCCAAAATCATGCGCGATATGCTAATGCGCGGGTTTACAACTCTGCGCGATTTGGCAGGTGCTGATCTCGGCTTGAAGCTTGCTGTCGATGAGGGCACAGTTGAAGCCCCTCGTCTCGTTATCTGCGGCAAAGCATTGAGCCAGACAGTCGGCCATGGCGATTACCGTAAGCGTTACGACAATCGTCCATTACATGAAGCCCGATTGGGCAGTTTGGGGCGCATTGCCGATGGTGTGGATGAAGTGCGTCGCGCTGCACGCGAAGAAATCAAGAATGGTGCACAATTCATCAAAATCATGGCCAATGGCGGCGTCGCTTCACCCAATGATCCTATTCACGTACTGCAATACTCGCGCGAAGAAATTTGCGCCATCGTTGAAGAGGCCGAAAATTACGGTCTTTATGTTGCGGCACACACCTACTCAGATGCCTCTATTCGCCGTGCTGTCGAATGCGGTGTTAAGTCATTAGAACATTGTAATCTTATCACTCCTGAAACTGCACGACTTGCTGCCGAAGCCGGTGCAATCGCTTGCCCGACGCTCGTCGCCTATGAAGGATTGGCGATGGAAGGTGCAAGCTTTGGTTTAAGCGCAGACTCCCAATCCAAAATTGATACAGTACGCCGTGGCGGACTGGAGTCGCTGGCAATCATGCGTGACGCGGGCCTGCCAATGGCATTCGGGTCAGATTTGCTTGGGCAACTTCATAAATATCAGTCGATGGAATTTTCATTACGTGCAAGCGTTTTGACCAACCGCGAAGTTCTGCATTCAGCAACACGCGTTTCAGCGAAACTATGCGGCATGGAAGACGAAATCGGCATTATTATGCCGGGCGCCTATGCTGATCTTTTGATTGTGGATGGCAACCCACTAGAAGACATCACCACACTTGAAAGACATGATGAGTGCTTAACTGCCATCATGAAGGGCGGCGTCTTCCATAAAAACACCCTAGCGGAGTAGGTCGAATGGTCCGAGGCAATTCTCTTACAGAACGCCTAGGACGATTGGGAGCAGCGACAATGATAGCATTCAGCCTTGTGCTGATGCTTCTGCCCCTTGTGCTTGTGTTCTGGCTTTCTGTCATCTCGAACGAGATACTGTCATTGCCGGTTGAAGGCTACACGCTCCATTGGTTTTCGGAAGCGTTTCGTCAGCCCCAGTTTCTGAGCGGATTCTTGCTTTCAATCGCCGTTGCAAGCTTCGCGATGATTGCTGGCCTGCTGGTATCGGTTCCTGCGGCAATGGTGATTGTACGGCGAAGCTTTCGCGGTCGCAGCTCCTTGATCCAACTTTTGATGTCACCTCTCACGGTGCCAGCGATTGTTATAGGCGCAGCGCTCTATGTAACGGTTGTTGAAATCGAGATAGCATCTGGTGCGCCTATTGTCGGTTCAACTGGGGTTTTTGTTGCAGGGCATGTCTTGCTAACAATCCCATGGTGTATCCGCCTGCTTCTGGCTTCGCTTGAAGGTGTTAATATGTCAGTCGAAGAAGCTGCCGCTTCGCTCGGCGCCAAACCATCAACTGTTGTCTGGCTGGTGACATTACCGCTCATTAAACCGGGAATATTTGCTGCTGCTGTATTTTCGTTCGTTGTCAGCTTCGGCAATCTTGAAGTCTCGATTTTCCTCTCTGGTCCAGGACAGGTCACGCTTCCAGTTGCGATGATGCAATATCTGGAATGGAAGATTGATCCAACAATCGCCGCCGTTTCGGTACTGCAAGTGCTGTTCGTGGCGCTAATGCTGATGATTTCCAATCGCTTTGTAAATATTTCGAGGATGGTCTGATGGCTGACGTTCAAATTCAGGGACTGACCAAAACCTACGGTGCTTTCAAAGCAGTATCCGACATGACGCTTGATGTTCATGAGGGTGAGTTTCTCATTTTCTTAGGGCCATCCGGGTGCGGAAAAACCACAACATTGCGCATGTTGGCTGGCTTCATCGAACCTGATGCGGGAACTATGCGCCTTGGAAACAGAGACATTACATTTGAACCGCCGCATCGCCGCAATATTGGTCTGGTATTTCAGAACTATGCGCTTTTCCCGCATCTGAGCATTTTTGAGAATGTTGCCTTTGGTCTGCGCCGCAGGAAAGTGGCAGAACCAGAGCTGAAAAACCGCGTTAAACACGCTCTTGAACTCGTTGATCTTGCACACCTGATGGAGCGCCTGCCAAAGCAGCTATCCGGCGGGCAACAACAGCGTGTTGCCATTGCCCGCGCTATCGCAATTCGGCCCGATATGCTGCTTCTCGATGAGCCGCTATCTAATCTGGATGCACGTCTGCGCTTGCAAGTGCGTGACGAGCTTCGCAGCCTACAGAAATCACTTGGCATCACAACAATCATGGTCACGCACGATCAGGAAGAAGCCATGTCGGTTGGTGACAGATTGGTACTCATGCGCTCGGGATTGATTGAACAGATTGGCAATGCAGAGCAATTATATAAGCAGCCTGCAAACCGCTTTGTTGCCGATTTTATTGGACGTGCAAATTTCCTATCCGGAAAAGCGGTCGAAAATGGGCGCTTTACGACTGAAGGCGGCGTTCATTTTCAGGCAGCACAAAGCTCCAAAACAGCATCTGAAGTGCTCATCCGGCCAGAAGCTCTGCGGTTGAGCAAAGCACCTCTGCCTTCAGCCCAAAACAATCAGACGGCTATTATCAAGAAACATGTGTTCTTATGTGGCATGGTTGAGATTGATCTGATGCTGACCGACGGGCAGCATTTGACCGCAGTTGCATCGCCGCGTGAACTCAATGAGGCGGGCATCGATCTTACTCCTGAAAGTTCAATCTCAATGAGCATCGCGCCGGAGGACGTCGTGCTGCTTTAATCATTTATTCCTGAACGAGGCGACAGACCTCCGGGAATGCTTCATCAACGATCAAAAGGGGAACTAACATGACTAAAATAAGCAGACGCACTTTTGGAATCCTTTCCGGCAGCCTTTTCGCTTCAACAATGTTGCCTTCGTTCGCCAAAGCGTCAGGTCGAGCCGTTGTTGGTACCTGGGGTGGCGATTACCAAAACCTGCAACAAATCAACATCGCTGATGGCAATCTAAAGGGCAGCGGTATGCAGGTCATCTATGATCCTGCGACAGATACGGTGCGCAAAGCAAAGCTTCTGGCAGAGCGGCGTTTGCCACGCGGATCAATGGACATTGCATGCCTCACCCGTCAGGGAAGCTTTGAAATGTTCCAGAACGGAATTATCGAAGAGCTGGATGAAACCAAAGTTCCAAACCTTAGCAAGGTTCTGCCGTTCATTCGCACCAACTACTCCATCCCGCATATCTACACGGGTCGGGTTATTCTTTATAATCCAAAGCAGGTAAGCCCAGCGCCGACATCCTATGCTGATTTGTGGGATCCGCAATATGCTGGTCGCGTTGGCGTCATTGATCTTCAGTATCAGACGACAATTGAATCAGCTGCAATGGTTGCAGGTGGTAGTGCGTCGGATTACGAGCCTGGCAAGGCTAAACTCTTGGAGCTGAAAAAGCAGGGTGTGAAGATCTATCCTACCAATGAGGCTCTTGCGCAGGCATTGAAGTCCGGTGAAATCGTCATGTGCATCATGTGGAATGCACGCGGCTACATGTGGAAGAACGCAGGTATCGACATCGAAATTGCTATTCCAAAAGAAGGTATCGGACTCTACCTCTCCGACATGACAGTGCCAAAAAACGCACCGAACAAGCCAGCTGCATACGAGTATTTGAATGCCATGCTTGAACAAGCACCGCAAACAGCTTTTGCCGAGCAGATGGGCTATGCACCAACCAATGCTGAGGTGGCATTACCTGCCGAACTCGCATCAGCAGTTGATTACACTGCGGCGCAGCGTGAAAAATTCGTGCTGCCTGATCTTGAATATGTCGCGAAGGCAGATGCTGACCTGCAAAACTGGTGGAACAAAGAGTTCAAAGCCTGATTATCGCAACGACCTGTCTGGCTAAGCCAGACAGGTTCAGCTCCAGCTTTCTCGGTATAGCCATGCAAAAAACATCAATTTCCGCCGCCGCACTTCTCATGCCTGCGACAGGGCTGGTCCTTGTATTCATGGCCTTGCCGCTGCTTTATTTGCTCCGTTACAGCTTTAATGATTTCGTGCCCGGCGAATTTATGGTGCAAGGCTTTACACTAGCAAACTTTGCAACATTCTTTACCGACACATACTATCTAAAAGGCATGGGTACGACCTTGCTCATGGCAGGTTCAGTTACAGCAGTCTGCATCATACTCAGCCTGCCGCTTGCGAACTGGATTTCGCGACAAAGCGGCAGTCTTAAAACAATACTTCTTATGGCAATCATCCTGCCACTGTTCATTTCGAACGCGGTTCGCGCTGCGGGCTGGATGGTCGCGTTTGGTCAGACGGGAGTGTTGAATTTTCTTCTTATGAAAATCGGCATCATTTCTACGCCGCTCACGATCATGCAAACACCAACAGCTGTCTTTATCGGCATAACGGCCGTCAATCTTCCTTATGTCGTCCTCACATTACAAAGTGTCTTTGAGGGACTGGATGAGAACATCGATTATGCCGCTGCAAGCCTCGGCGCATCGCCTTTTCAAAGCTTTATGCTCGTTCGTATGCCACAAATTATGCCGGGTCTTCTCGCGGCTTCAGTTTTGTCATTCATTTTGACAATGAATGCATACGCCACGCCAGTACTTCTTGGTGGCCCGTCGTTCCGAATGATGGCTCCAATGATCGTGACTGAGATACTGAACAAAGCAAACTGGCCACTCGGCGCTGCCCTTGCCTTCGTTCTGCTAACTGTCACGGTGACAATATCAATATTGGCCGGTATGTTCATTCGCCGACGCTACTAATAAACAAGCGGGAGCTAGGATGCTGAACCGTAGTTCCTGCACTTATTGTAATGTCGCTTTTGTTCGCCTTTGATAGTCATCTGCTATGGTGCAAGTTATACGCGTTGATGAAACAAATAAGGGGAAGAACCCAACATGAGCGACACGCCAAAGAACAACTCATTCGACGGACCCCAAATGCAGGGCCAGCACTTTCGTCGCGCAGATATGTCCGGCGCGAATTTCGACGGCGTAAACCTAACCGAGGCAAGATTTTATGCCGTTTTGAGCAAAGCGAAATTCAACGATGTTAATCTCAGCTATGCAGAGTTTGACGATGTAAATCTCGCAGGAGTGCAGTTCAATGACGTCAATATGACCGGCGTCAACATCACTAACGCCAATATGACGGGCTTGACCATCAGCGGCGTTACACTGGTGGACTCCAACATTAAGGATGCAGATCTGACAGGCATGCGGATCAATGGTGTTCTCGTTTCCGCGCTTTTTGAAGCTTACGAGAAAGCCAAGTCACGTCACGATTAAGTGCCAGTAAGCCTACAACGCTGAGGATAAGCGAGTGGTGTCGATTTTCGCCAGCGTACTATCTGGGTCCGCAACAGCTAATAGGGGTGTATCTGGTCAACGTGAATGTTGCCGTCATTGTAAACCTGGATTGTCAAATCAGGATTACCTTTGATGATCTCATATTCAACTCCTCGCCGCATTTTCCATTGATAGCCCTTTTCAGGATGCCCCGAAGAAACAGGTTCCCATTTCATTTCCGAAATTGGCTTGCCTTCGCCCCACCTATCTTCTTTGGTTGCGAATAATTTGCTCGGAGTGTCGCCCTTATCTCGTTGGTTGAAGTCGTAATAATTCTTACGATCTTGCAATATGATTGATTTTGCATCTGTAAGCTTAACACCCTTGTGATCCACCTTATCCTTCTCGCTGATATGAGCGGTGTAGCTATCGATGAGCTTGGGTGCGGCTGCTTGCTGCGGAGCTGTCGCGATATTTGCCGAACTGTTTCCTTTGGGGTTGTCACCTGTTGTACATGCGGTGACCAATGCAACCGCGCAGATGCCTACAGTGATTGGAATAAATCGCTTCATGGTAGCCCCCTATTTGCCGCAAGCTGGCAGAGACTTGGCGACGGGTCAAGGGTAACTACCAATTGTTCATACCGAAAAGATATAGTTTTCGATTGGAGTGTCAGGCCTGACAAAACCGTCCGAAATCCAGACGGTTTTCAAGCGCATAAGTATTACGCCGAACCTCTTATAATAAGATGGGTATCAAGCCGACGCACTTCGTCTTTCACAACGCGTCCTGTTTCTTTAGGATTGATACGAGAGAACAGCATATCCAGCCCCAGTCGCGCAATAGCTTGATAGTTTTGAGCAACCGTTGTTAATGGCGGGCACGTAAATCGACTGAGCGGATGATCGTCATGGCCAGCCACACGGAAATCGCATCCCTCTTCGCGTCCAACATGACGTCGCCGCTCATAAGCTGCTGAAATCACACCAAAAGCAATACGGTCATTGGCACACAAAACGGTGCGCGTCGGAAAACCGCCGCGATCTAGAATACGCCCTGCTTCCTCATAACCAAGCTCTTCGAAGTTCCATTTTTTCGACGTCATCGGCAAGACAATCGGCTCGATGCCCAGACGTTCCATTGAAGAGATGTAGGCAGCACGGCGCTCAATCGCATTCTGATTAACGGCAGGCATTTCCATGAAACAAGGGTGTTCACCTGTGCGGCAGAGATACTCGACAATATTGCCAATGCTCTGGCGATTATCCGTGCCAACAAAAGGCTGATCATCACTAATACGGCTATCCAGAAAAACGACTGGCATGGAATTCGACAGGCTTGAAAGAAGCTTGGCATCAGTTTCAAAGCCAAGCGGCGCCATCAAAACACCAGATATATTGAGCGACATGAGCGTACGCATAGCTCGCGCTTCAAGCTTGCGATCGCCATGAGAAGACAGAACAATCGTCCAATAGCCCTCAGCCAGACAACGCATTTCAATCTGGCGAATGATTTCGGCGTAAAATGGATCGGAAATATGTGGAACAATGACGCCAATATTCTTGGGCTTTTTGCGGTTCATGCTAACAGCAAAAATATTGGGCTGGTAATTATGGTCCTTCAGCGCCTTCTCAATGCGCGCCCGCGTCGACGGCTTAACACTCTCAGGATTATCGAAATATTTCGAAACAGTCGGGCGCGATAAACCGCTTGCGACAGCGAATTCTTCCATTGTCCTGATTTTGTTGTCGGCCATTGCCGCTCCTCCCATCCCGTGTCACGAGCCTGCCTAGACGGGTTCATTACTTTCTATGCGTAAAATTATTTTTTAACAGAAGCAACTCTAATTTGCACGGATATGCGGCGAATCCTTGATTCTTAATATGAAATCGACCTCACCTTTCGTCAAAATCCAAATTTTAAATCGTTATAAATTTTACACGTGATAAATTTTATATTGACTCATCGAACAGGCTCTATCATGTCTAATAAAGGCCCTAAGACGGGCTTAGGAAGGAACCTGCCCTTCCGGGAGGTTTTAGGATTGGCGACAATCTTGAACCCAGCAGGAAATGTTTATGTGTCCCTAATCAGAAGGACGTCCCGGCAAATGCCGGTTCTACACGGAGGAAATTATGTTTCGTAAATCGCTTGGTCGTATTCTTTTTTCTGGCGTAGCCCTTGCCATGATGGCAGGCGTTGCTTCCGCCGAAGGCATTGGTGCATCGCTTCTCACCCAGCAGCATCCTTTCTACATCTCGCTCGCAGAAGCGATGAAGAAGGAAGCGCAGGCAGAAAATGTGCCGCTCGAAGTGTCCATTGCCAATCAGGATCTCAGCAAGCAGCTTGCTGACGTTGAAGATTTCATCACCAAGGGCGTGGATGTCATCATCATCTCGCCAGTTGACAGCAAGGGCGTTCGCTCGGCTATCACCAAGGCTCAGAAGGCTGGTATCAAGGTTATCACCGTTGACGTTCCAGCCAACAATATCGATGTGACTTCCTTTGTTGGCACCGACAATTTTGCCGGCGGCGAAAAGGCTGGCGAGCTGATGGCAAAATCCATTGGCGACAAGGGTAATGTTGCTGTCATCGAATACCCGACAGTTCAGTCGGTTGTTGACCGCGTCGAAGGCTTCAAGAAAGCCATCGCAAACCATCCAGACATCAAGATCGTTTCGATTCAGCCGGGCATCACCCGCTCAGAAGCGCTTGCTGCTGCTCAGAACATCATTCAGGCCAATCCTGATATCGTCGGCATCTTCGGATTTGGTGATGACGCAGCGCTGGCCGCGGCTTCCGCTGTAAAAGCTGCAAAGCTCGAAAATCAGGTTAAGGTTATCGGCTTTGACGGCATGGAAGAGGCCCGCAATGCAGTCAAAAACGACCCGATCATGGTCGGCGTAATTGCGCAGTATCCTGATCAAATGGGAAAGGTTGCCGTCGAAACCGCTGTTAAAGTGATCAAGGGCGAAGAAGTTCCTGCGAAGCAGCCAATCGTACCGGGTGTTGTCACCAAGGACGGCGAAACCAAGTAGAACCGCGTGAAACGACGGCATCTCCTCCCAGTCGTCGTTTCTCTTTAGTGCGCGGCGGCACGACGATCACCACGCGTCAGTGCCGCCGCAGCACATTATCGATACAAGGCTATAGCTTCGCGCATTTTCGAGCGCGATAAATACAAGCCTCAAATGGAGAGCGGAGACTTCCGATGACCGCTATCAATTCTACTACCGAGACCAAACCGGACGTTGTGCTTGAGATCAGCAATGTTGCCAAAACATTTGGCCCTGTTGTTGCACTCAAACGCATGAACCTGACTGTCCGGCGCGGGCGTGTGCACACATTGCTCGGCGAAAACGGTGCGGGCAAATCCACTCTGATGAAAATCCTTGCCGGTGTTTTCAAGCCGACATCAGGCACAATTCTGCTCAAGGGCACGCCTTATACGCCTAAGAACCCGCGCGACGCACGCACCAGCGGTATTTCAATCGTGTTTCAGGAATTGAGCCTGTCTCGCAATCTATCGGTTGCTGAGAACATTCTGGCGAATAATGAGCCGAGCCGCTTTGGTTTTATCCGCGAACGGGAGCTCAATGCCGAAGCCAGCAAGCTTATTGCAGAACTGGGTCTGCCCGTTGATGCACGCGCCAAAGTCGGCGATTTGTCGATTGCGCAGCGACAACTTGTTGAAATCGCAAAGGGTCTTAGCCAACCGGCAGATGTCGTGATCCTGGACGAGCCGACATCATCGCTTTCTGACAGCGAAGCCGAAATTCTGTTCACCATCATAGAACGTCTAAAAGCGCGTGGAACCGCCGTCATCTACATTTCGCACCGCATGGAAGAAATCATGCGACTGTCCGACGACATTACGGTCGTGCGCGATGGGGAATATGTGACGACGACCGAAAAAAGCCAGACCAGCATTGAAAAACTGATCGCCTTGATGGTCGGTCGTGAGATGAACGACATCTATCCCCCGCGTGAGGCACCGCGCCCATCGGCAATCGTTCCAGCTATTCTGGAAACAAAGAACCTTTCAGTTCCGGGCAAGTTCAATGACGTTTCCATTGATGTAAAGCCCGGCGAAGTACTTGGTTTGTTTGGCCTCGTCGGCTCCGGTCGTTCGGATGTGATGAAAGCGCTCTTTGGCATGCTACATCCAACCGGCGACATAAAACTCGACGGTCAATCCATCACCCTCACCTCTCCAACACAGGCAATTGCGCACGGCATCGCTTTTGTGACGGAGAACCGCAAGGAAGAAGGTCTCGTTCTGCCGCAGAGCGTCGAGCGCAACATCAATATGGTTGCTCTCGGACAGCTGGCCGGTCCTTTTGGCATGATGCGCTCGTCGGCTGAACGCGCCAGCGCAAAAGCCGAAGTGCTGCGACTGGCGATCAAGACCGCATCGCTTGACACGATTGCCGGGTCTCTCAGCGGCGGCAATCAGCAGAAAATCGTTCTGGCAAAGTGGCTTCAGATGAAGCCAAAAGTGCTCATCCTTGATGAGCCAACCCGCGGCGTCGATGTTGGCGCAAAATTTGAAATCTATCGCATCATCCGTGAACTTGCCGCCCATGGTGCGGCGATCCTGATGGTTTCGTCCGAGTTGCCAGAAGTTCTGGGTCTGAGTGATCGCGTTGTCGTCATGCATAATAAGCATGTCGCCGCAACACTTGATGCAGATGGCCTCACACCAGAAACCGTCATGAGCTACGCAGCAGGAATGCATCAATGAGCAACGCACAAGACATTCAAAAAAAAGCCGCAGACGCAGAAGTTCGTCGTTCGCTTTTCTCTTCTCCGATGATCCGTCAATATGGCGGCATCGTCCTTTCGCTGGCCGTTCTCTGCATTGTTTTTGCAGTTTTGAACCCGCGCTTCCTCGCATTCAATAACTTCATGAACATCATGCAGCAGGTCGCCGTGATCGCGGTTGCAGCCTACGGCATGACCTATGTGATCCTGCTTGGTGAAATCGATCTTTCTGTGGGTTCAATGATGGCTGTTGCTGGCATGGTTGCGGCACAGGCATTTTCTATGGGCTTCGGCTTTGCGCCGACCGTCATATTCACACTGGCTGCCGGTGCGATCATGGGCGGACTGAACGGTGTACTCTCGGCAAAGCTCATGCTTCCGTCCTTCATTGTGACGGTTGCCACAATGGGCATTTATCGCGGCATGGTCAGCCTGCCAACCAACGGTGCGCCTGAAATCATCGAGAATGAAACATGGCTCGCAATCGGCTCTGAAAGCTGGCTCGGCTTGCCAATCATCATCTGGATCGTTGGGTTTCTGTTCCTCTTCAACTACGTTGTGTTGTCCAAGACGGTTTTTGGCCGCCGGGTTTATCTCGCAGGTGGCAACAAGGAAGCGGCGGTTTATTCTGGCATTCGCGTGGATCGCATTAAGATTATCGTCTTCATGATTTCGGGCGTCATGGCTGCAATCAGTGGCATCCTGCTCTCATCGCGCTTGTCTTCGGCGCAAACCAATGCGGGCATGGGTTACGAACTCGATGCCATCGCGGCCGTGGTCCTTGGTGGAACATCGCTCGCTGGTGGCGTGGGAACGATGGTCGGTACAATCCTTGGCGCGTTGATTATCGGCGTCATCAACAACGGCATGAACATGCTGTCGGTGCCATATTTGTATCAGCTCATCGTCAAAGGTGTCGTCATTCTCGTCGCCGTTTGGCTCGATGTCCGCTCTAAATCCGTCAGAACATAGTTTGGTGCATCGCATGAAAAAGATCATCACAATCGGCGAAATCGTCGTTGAGATCATGGCCATCGAAACCGGCAATGGCTTCAAAAGCGCCATTCCATTGATTGGCCCTTTTGCTTCCGGCGCACCGGCAATCTTCATTGATCAGGCAGCTAAAATGGGCCAGCCTTGCGGCATGGTCAGCGCCGTAGGCAATGACGACTTTGGCACGCTTAATATCGAGCGCTTGCAAAAAGACGGCGTTGATGTTTCGGCAATCAGCGTGCATCCAACAGCCGCCACTGGCAGCGCATTCGTACGTTATCGTCCGGATGGCAATCGCGACTTCATCTTCAACATCAAGCACAGTGCATGCAGCGCAATTGCGCTGACATCTGATGCGGAAAAGCTAATCGAGACTGCCGACCATCTGCATATTATGGGTTCAGCACTGTTTTCTGATGGTATTGTCGACGCTATCCACGAAGCAACGCTGCGCATCAAAGCTAAAGGCGGCACGGTCTCGTTTGATCCGAATATCCGCAAGGAAATGCTCGATCTGCCGGGTATGCGCGAGGCACTCGTCCATGCGCTTGAACATACCGATTTGTTCATGCCAAGTGGGCCTGAAATTTTCCTCTTCACCAAAGCGACTGATGAAAAAGCCGCTATCGAAGAATTGCTCGATCGTGGCATCAAGGCAATCGTCATTAAGCGTGGCGCTGAAGGTGCAAGCTACTTCGACCATTCCGGCGAAGTCACAGCACACGCATTTAAAGTCGATGAGATCGATCCAACAGGCGCAGGTGACAGCTTTGGCGCAGCCTTTGTCACCTGCTGGTTGCGCGATCTCGCACCAAAGGAAGCCTTGACCATAGCCAACGCGACAGGCGCACGCGCCGTCGGCGTCAAAGGCCCGATGGAAGGCACATCAACGATGGATGAAATCAACGCATTCATCGCCAAAAACGGAGTCTCTTCATGAGCAGCACTCAGAGTTTACGCAATCTTCCCGCCCGTTATGCAAGCGGTGCGCGTGGAGGCATCACCTCGATCTGCTCGGCACATCCTCTGGTTATCGAAGCAGCCCTTCTTGAAGGCATTGCCACCAACACCGACGTTCTAATCGAAGCGACCTGCAATCAGGTCAATCAGGATGGCGGCTATACCGGCATGACACCGGCTGATTTCCGCCGTTTTGTCGAAGAGATCGCAGCGCGTCTCGGCTTTGATACCAAGCGGCTTATTCTGGGTGGCGATCACCTCGGCCCAAATCCTTGGAAGCATCTCTCTGCTGAAGAAGCCATGGCCAAGTCCGAAGTGATGATGGATGGCTTTGTGCGTGCAGGCTTCACCAAGATTCATCTCGATACGTCCATGGGCTGCGCTGCTGAGCCCGTCGCCCTGCCCGATGCTGTGACCGCAGAACGCGCTGCGCGACTTGCCAAGGTTGCTGAAAAAGCAGCGGCTCAATCCGGCTTTGATCTGCCTGTCTATATTGTCGGGACCGAAGTTCCCATCCCGGGCGGCGCAATGGAAGAAATCGAAGATCTGGAACTGACCAAGCCAGATGCAGCCCTTGAAACCATCGCCATTCATCGCAAGGCTTTTGCAGCCCTTGGCCTAGAGGATGCATTCGCGCGCGCCATCGGTGTTGTCGTGCAGCCGGGCGTGGAATTCGGCAATGAAAACGTTGTCTATTATGATAGTGAAAAAGCAACTGCTTTAAGCGGCGTTCTCAACGAGATCCCGCAGTTTGTCTTTGAAGCCCATTCGACCGACTATCAGCCCGTTGAGGCGCTGTCGGCGCTGGTTCATGATGGCTTTGCCATTCTGAAAGTCGGACCGGGTCTGACTTTTGCGCTGCGTGAAGCACTCTACGGCCTTGATCAAATTGCAGCATTCCTCGATAAACTGCCAGAAGAAGAAACCGTTCGCGGCAAGCTTGAGAAGCTGCTTCTCAACGAGCCGAAGAACTGGGAGAAATATTATCATGGCGATGCAGAAGAGCTGCGTCTTCAGCGCCATTTCTCCTATAGCGACCGCATTCGCTATTACTGGCCACATTCGGAAGCCACAGCTGCCGTCAATTCACTGCTCAAGCGTCTTGAAGGTCGCAAAATTCCAGAAACACTGATTAGCCAGTATCTCGGCACGCTTTATCCGGCTGTTGCATCTGGCAAGGTTGAAGCCACGCCCCATGCGCTGATGGTCGAAGCCGTCAGAAATGTCATCCGGGTTTATGGCAAAGCAGTGGGCACGCATTAAATAAATATAACAAAAAAGGGCGGAAATTCCGCCCTTTTTTATTAGCTACAGAATGGTGCTCGAAGTTTAATTCGAGAAATCGCCCTGTCTTGTAAAGGCAATGCCATTCTGATCGAACAAATGGCAGGATTGTGCATCAAAACTTGCCTTGATCGAAGCATCACCAGAGATCGGCGCTGTGCCCGGCGTAATGATGCAGAATGTCTCGCTCATGCCTTCCGGGGTGCTGTAAACGATTGTCTGCTGACCAAGTCGCTCAACAACAGATGGCTGCACCGTGATTGCAACTGCACCTTCGCCGATTGCAACATGCTCTGGACGAATGCCCAGTGTAAGCGTCTGGCCGACGTCTGGACGCGCGGCTTCCTCGCAAAGAACCGGCAGAACCAATTCGTTGCTTCCGAGCTTCACACGCGCATAGCCGTTGCTCTCAAATCCAGCAAAAGTGACCGGCAGCATATTCATGCGCGGGTTGCCGATGAAGCCTGCAACGAAGCTGTTGCGCGGCTTGTTGTATAGTTCGAGTGGCGTACCAACCTGCGAGATGTTGCCACCTTCAAGCACCACGATACGATCAGCCATGGTCATGGCTTCAACCTGATCATGCGTCACATAGATCATGGTTGCACCAAGCTGCTTGTGCAGCTTGGTCAGTTCAATACGCATATCGGCGCGAAGCGCTGCATCGAGGTTAGAAAGCGGCTCATCGAACAGGAAAATCTTCGGCTCGCGCACAATCGCACGGCCAATCGCTACGCGCTGACGCTGGCCACCGGACAGCATACCGGGCTTCTGCTCAAGCCGTTGATCGAGATGCAGGATCGAGGCCGCATGTTCCACCTCGCGCTTGATGGTCGCGTTATCCGCACCTTCGACGCGCAATGGAAATGCGATATTTTCGTAAACGCTCATATGCGGATAGAGCGCATAGCTCTGAAATACCATCGCGATGCCGCGCTTGACCGGAGGCAGGTCATTGACGCGCTTCTCATCAATGATGATATCGCCCGACGTCGTATCCTCAAGACCAGCGATCATGCGCAAAAGCGTGGACTTGCCGCAGCCCGATGGTCCGACAAAGACCATGAACTCGCCTTCGTTCACTTCAAGGGATACGTTCTTGACGACGTCAAACTGGCCGAAGCTCTTGACAATATTCTTGAGGGATAATTTTCCCACGCTGCTCTCCTGCGGCCGAAAACTCGTTGTAGTACCGCCCTGCTGAATGATCCGGCAGGGCGGCTCTGTCTCAGTTTTATCTAAGGTTCTTCAGCTCTTCATCAGCCTTCTTCAGTGCGTCTTCAGGCTTTGCATCGCCTGTAACAACGGACTGAACCATGGCGATCATGACATTCTGGAAACCGCGCCAATCAGTGAAAAGCGGCTCTGCGCCACCATACTGAATGCCTTCGATCAACGGACGCCAGTAAGGAATGTCAACCATAACCTTATCAACGGCTGGCGACGGACGCATTGGTGTCAGGCCTTCATCGGTTGCAAGCTCATACTCTTCCTGAATTGCAGGCGAAGTGATGTACTTTGCGAACTCAGCGGCCTTTTCTTCAACACCTGAATCCTTGAAAACAGCCAGGCTGTCGGTGATGACCAGCGTGCCGGAACCTTTGGCATCAGGACCAACTGGAAGCGTTGCAATGCCCCAGTTGAACTTGGAATCCTGCAAACGAACGGCTGCACCCGATCCACCCTGAATCATACCGACTTTACCGTCGAGGAAGATCGCGCGCACTTCGTTCTGCTCATACGCGGTTGGACCTTCCTGCGAATAAGCCTTGATGTCGTTATAGGCTTTCAAAGCAGCGAGAACCTGCGGGTTATCGATAACGACTTCGCCCTTGTCGTTCAGGATCTTGCCATCATTGGTGTAAACCCAATGCAGGAACTGGTGAACGGTGTTGTCAAAGGTCTTAGCCGACAGACCATAGCCTGGAATGCCGGTCTTTTCCTTGATGATCTTAGCGAATTCGATTTCTTCAGCCCATGTGCGCGGTGGCTGCTCCGGATCAAGGCCAGCCTGCTTGAACAGATCCTTGTTCCAGTAGAGAACCTTGGTCGAAAGCGCGATTGGAACGCCCCACTGGGTGCCATCATAGGTGACGGTTTCAACCACGTGTGGGAAATAAGCGCCCTTTTCTTCGTCCGTCATCGGAACCTGGACGATCATGTCGTTGTCAGCAAATTCCTTGAGCGTGCGCGAACCGACATAAGCGATTGCTGGCGGTGTACCTGCTGCTGCAAGTGTAGTTGCCTTGTCCTGGCACTGTGCCCAGCCGACCACTTCAACAGCGATCTTCCATTCTGGGTTCTTTTCTTCCCAGGCCTTGATGTATTTGTCATGCGTCTTGTCGAGCTTATCACCGCAATAGATCCACGAGATCTCCTGCGCTGCGGCTGATGCGCCGAGCGTTCCAAGCATCGTGCTGCCTGCGAGAACAAGCGCCGCAGCTCCCATTTTAAATATCGTCGTCACCTCTGAAAACTCCCTTATGATGATAGATGTTTAGACGGATTTTTATTGCTTCACAGCACCTGCGGTCAGTCCTCCGACCAGATAGCGCTGTAGTAGGAAGATGATGATCATCGCCGGTGCGATGCCCACAAAGGACGCTGCCATCAGCTCATTCCAGACGACTTCCTGCTTACCGAAGAAGGCAAAGAGGCCTACCGGCAGCGGCATATATTCGGCCTTGGAATTGAACGTCAGTGCGAAGATAAACTGCTGCGCATAGGCGCCGATAAAGGTTGTGATCGCCACAACGATAATGCCCGGCATTGCAATCGGCAGGATAACCCGGCGCAATGTGTAGAAGTGACTTGCGCCATCCATATAGGCGGCTTCATTCAGCTCACGCGGGATGCGCATCATGTAGGTGCGCAGCAGCCAGATCGCCGCCGGAATGAGGAAGGCAACGCCCGGCACGATCATCGCGGCATAGGTGTTGAGGAGCTGAAAACTGCGCATCAAACGGAACAGCGGGATCAACAGAACCGCGCCTGAGAACATATTGATTGCTAGAAAACCACCAAGGATCAGCCCTGCTCCGCGAAAGTCAAAACGCGAGAAGGCGTAAGCCGCAGGCACCACCAGAAGCAGCACAATGATTGTGACCACTGACGAGATAAAGAACGAGTTGAAGATGTATCGTCCGAATTGCGGAACGCTCTTCCACATTGAAAAATAGGCATCAAAACTGCCACTTTCCGGCCAGAACCGATAAGGCGAAGAGAACAGCTGGTTTAATGGCTTCAATGAAACCAGAAACCCTTCAAAGAATGGTGCGAGCAGAAAGATCATAAAGATGGCGATCCCTGCATAGGCAGCAATTTTTTCAATCCACGTATAGCGGTCGATAAGAGGCGTGTTTTGTGGTTGGCTCATTCTGGTGCTCCCTATGCCAGCTTTTCGGGGCTGATGCGCCGCGTGACACGGAAATAGGCAAGGCAGAACAGCGAGAGGAATATGCAGATCGTGACCGCACGCGCCGCACCTTCACCGTAACGCTTGGAACCAATAGCCGTCTGATAGGTGTCGATAATCATCGTGGTGGTCGAACCATTCGGGCCGCCCTGCGTCAAAATCCAGATGATGTCGAACGAGTTGAATGTCGCAATTGTCGAGAGCATCGACATGGTGATGATGGCTGGTAACATCAGCGGCAGCGTCACTCGGCGGTAACGATACATGCGACCAGCGCCATCAGTCCAAGCGGCTTCATAAAGATCTTTTGGGATTGCCTGAAGCGCTGCAAGGAAATAGAGCGTCACCATCGGCACGCCAATCCAGACGTCCGTGACAATCGTTGCCCAGAAGGCTGTATTGCCATATGCGAGGAAGGCAATCGGTCCATCCACAAGGCCAAAACGCTGGAGCATGCCGGAAATCATGCCGAACTGGCCGTTATACATCCAGCTCCACATAAAAATGCCAATCGCCATTGGTACAATCCACGGCGGCATGATCATCAGACGGAACAATGCACGCCCCGGCAAAGCCATATTGAGAAGCACCGCTCCAAACATGCCAATCGTGATCTTCATCAGCACCGAAAAGAACGTCCAGACGAATGTCCGGCCAATAACAGCCATAAACTGCGCATTGGCGATCTTTTCATAATTGGCCCAGCCGACCCAATTGGTCGTGCGGCGCAGCGATGCATCGGTGAAGGACAGGATGAAAGTGTCGATCAACGGATAGGCGACGATTGCCAGCACATAGATAAGTGCCGGTGCAAGCATGACCCACGCAAAGATGACTTTGGAGCGTTGCATTCCCATGTATCAGATCAAACTTTCTGAAGTGCTGCGTCGAAGCGATCCCAGACGGGACGCAGATCGATGACCGTGCGCTTTTCGCGCGCTTCATCCATTGCCATGGCAAGAATGCCCGCTTCCATCGCATCAAGCGGCGAAACAGGAAGTGGCCCGCCATGCATGACATGTGCGATCACTTCTTCCGCCATCTTTTCGTCTGCGCCATAATGCTGCGAAAGCTCGGTGCGTGTCGCATATTCCTTGTGAATGGTGCGCTTTTCGTTCAGCACCTCATGCACATCGAAATAACCGCGAATGAAATCGCCTTCGGCCTGACCACGCGTTCCAAAAATCGCAAAGCGACGGAACTGGTCCGGTGCATTCAGATTGGTGTGGAAGTTCATACCAACGCCGTTGGCATATTCAATGATCGCGACCTGATAATCGATGATGTCACCATCGGAATCGAAAACCTTGTCGGAACCCTCCCAGCCCGTCGGCTTGCGATGGAACAGCGACATATCGTTGATACCTTCACGACGCGGATCATTTTCCGGAATGAAGGTCTTGCGGCCACCAAAGCTTGCAACACGCTCAGGACGCGAGCCGATAACGCTGTTGTAAAGATCGAGATCGTGGCAGCACTTCTCCAGAAGAAAGCTGCCCGACCACTTTGAATAGCGGCGCCAGTCGCGCATAAAGAATGCGCCATGATATGGATAGATGTGCTCTGCCGCTTCAACCGAAACGATATTGCCCAGCAAACCATCGGTCTTGGCCTGCATCAGATCGCGATACATCGGCGCATAGCGCAGCACCAGACCAACCAGCAAACGATCCTGACCGTGTTTGGCCAAAAGCTCAGCCAGCGCATATGTCTGCTCAATCGAGGATACAATCGGCTTTTCGGTGAAAACCGTAAGGCCCGCTTCAAGACCCACACGAATATGATCGAGATGCATATGGTTTGGCGAGCCGATCATCAGCAGATCAAACGCCTCATTGGCGATCAGCTCTTCCGGCGTCGCATATTGCTTGCCAGCCGAAATGCCATGCTCATCCAGCTCTGCCATACCCGCAGGCGCAGGGTCTACATAGCCGACAATCTCGAACTCGGGATCAAGTGCATTGAAGACAAAACCCAAATAACCCAGACGATAGCCCAGTCCTACAATGGCGACTTTCACGATAAACTCCCAATCGATTTTTTAGTAAGATGAAAATTATCACCACAAAATGTCAAGAAAAAACACAAGGAATTTAGCAAAACCAAAACTTTTCACACAGACTTGATGATGTTCAGAAATAGCATTCCCGAGCATCTGCCTTAAAAGAAATCATATTGCTCGAAATCAGCTCAATATGTACAAATCGCAATCATTCCGCAGTCAAATTGCAATTTTAACAAATTAAAACAGTTATTTAACAGATTTACGACTTTACAGAAAACGCGTCGGGTTGCGGATAAATGTTGTATTTTCGTGATCGATTCTAGCTGCACGAAGCGCATGAAGTCATGCAAAAATCGCAACAAAAGAATTTAATAACCATTAAATCACAAACGGCTAAATTTTAGGATGGACAAAATCTGTTGAAGGCGATGATATAGTTGCTAACAAGGCCAAGGCCTCTATCCCGCATGATTTGTGGCCAAACCGACAAAGACTCAGCGGGATCTCACTTATCTAAAACGCGCTCACCGAAAACAGGTTTACGTTTCGGAATGCGCATAAATCTGCTGGTGGAGAATTGCATGCCTAGCCTATTCCGACTTGAAAATTCGTGGATCGCAAATCCCGCACCAGCCGGAACCATGACAATCGAAGTGTTTAACCTGTCGGATGAAACACTAACCGATTTCTCACTTTGCTACACCAGCATCACCCGCATTGTTGGAGAGCCGCAGATCACGAACGGACATTTTGTCCTGCATGATGGCAGCTTCAACGAAATAGCTGCGCCCAAAGGCTTCACATTGAAGCCGGGCGAAACATGGACGTTGAGCGTCGCACCACTTAATCGCTCACCGTTCCATGTTAATGACGGAGCGAAGACGGCTTATCTCAAATGTGCTGATGGCCGTTTGATCCACATTGAGACCGGCGAATTAGCGCTTTCGGGACAGAACCTCCCACTGCCCGGCCCGCGTCTGCCGGAAGGCCGTCTTACGCTTCCGTTTTCCGTGCTGCCATGGCCTGTGAAGTTCGAGGCTGAGGCAGGTAGCACGCCAATTGCATTGCATCCCGCAGAGGGTACAGATCTTGCGGGTCTGCGTGCGCTTTCGCTGGTTGAGGAGCTTCATGCACGACTGTTCCCACAGGCGCGTCAGGTCTTTTCGCTGAAAGCAGTTGATGGCGGTCGCGCTGTTACGATCAAAGCCGACGGGAGCATCAAGAAGAGCGGCTTCACCATTGATTTCACCGCTGACCTGATCACGGTTACGGGTGGCAATGTCGACGGCACACGCCATGGACTTATCGCGCTCGCGCACATTCTTGATGGCGCAAAGCAAGATGCAGAACGCTTCAAATTCCCGATTTCGGGCCGTATTGAAGATGCCCCACGCCATGACTGGCGCGGCTGCCTTCTGGATGTTTCGCGTCACTTCTGGACGCATGATGAAGTCACGCGCTTCCTCGACATTATGGCCTGGTATCGGCTCAACACCTTCCATTGGCATTTAACCGATGACGAAGCATGGCGCATCGAAATTCCGGAACTTCCGGAACTGACAGGGATTGGCGCAACCCGCGCTCCGAATAGCCCAATGCTGCCGCAGCTTGGCGATACGACAGAAACGTCGCACGGCTTTTATACCCAAGAACAAATCCGCTTAGTGGTTGCACATGCGCAATCACTCGGCATTGAAGTGGTGCCGGAAGTCGATATGCCCGGCCATTGCAAGGCAGTGCTGACCGCATTGCCGTATCTTCAAGATCGCAATGAAGCCAATGAGTCCTACAAAACTGTGCAGGGCTTCACGAACAATGCGCTCAACCCCGCAATGCCTGCGACATGGGAGTTCGTGAAGACGATCCTCGACAATATCGTCGCTCTTTTTCCGGGCCGCTATATCCATATTGGCGGCGACGAAGTGGCCGATAATTCATGGATTGGCTCGCCGCTTGCACGCGAATTAATGGAACGCGAAGGGCTTGAAGGCACTTTTGAACTGCAATCATGGTTTATGCGCAAGCTCAAGATCATGCTGGAACAGCGCGGCCGTGTTCTCGCTGGCTGGAACGAAGTCGCGCATGGTGGTGGCGTGCAGCCGGAAGGCACTTTGCTGATGGCATGGCAGGCACCGGAAATCGGCATTGAGCTTGCAAAGCAAGGTTATGACGTCGTCATGACGCCGGGTCAGGCCTATTATCTTGATATGGCGCAGTCGCATAACTGGTGGGAACCCGGCGCTGGCTGGGCAGGCGCCTCCACGCCGGAAGAAAGCTATGCTTACGAAGCTGCTGGCAATTTTCCGCCAGAACTGGCGCAGCATCTCAAAGGTGTTCAGGCTTGTATCTGGTGTGAACATTTCACCACGCACGCCTATTTCAACGACCTCACCTTCCCGCGCCTTTTGGCTGTTGCGGAAGCTGCGTGGACCCCAGCATCGGAAAAAGACTGGCTGCGCTTTGCTGTGCAGGCACGCCGTCATCCGCTATTCTGATCCTCATGTCCTGTGCGGTTTCAGCCGTGCAGGACAAAGCCTGTTTTGGAAATAGTGGCGCACCGAATGTCGACCTCGAGCCTTGATCTTGTCCGGCAATATCCGATCGTGCGTGCCAGCACGATCGCCATCCTGTTTTTTGGCTTTGCAGGGGCGGCCACAACACCTTATCAGCCAATTGTCGGCATTAAGGTCATCGGATTAAGCGACTTCACCTATTCTATCGTGGCTTTCTGCGCCGTTGTAGCCAATCTCGCGGCGAGCATTGCCATCGGATTGGTATCTGACCGCATCGGGCGTTATCGCGCGCCGATGATCATCGTCACAGCCCTTGGGATTGTAGGTTTTGGCCTGATCTGGCTGTTTCCAACGC
Organism: Ochrobactrum sp. MYb379; assembly: GCF_037479515.1. NCBI lineage: Bacteria > Pseudomonadati > Pseudomonadota > Alphaproteobacteria > Hyphomicrobiales > Brucellaceae > Ochrobactrum > Ochrobactrum sp. MYb379. Next base: position 35,584 of record NZ_JBBGYW010000008.1, on the reverse strand, counting down.
CTTGGGTTTTTGCGCTGGCGACCATCGGACCAATCGCGCTTTTTAACGTCGTCAGTACGCTTTTGTTTGCGAATATCCGCAATCACTCCGCTGGAATGACGCCGATTGAACTTAGCGATTCGATCACCATCGTTCGTATGGCCATTTCAATCGCATGGATTCTGGTGCCCGGACTTGTCGGTGCAGCGCTCGCCGGAACTGGCTCTGCCCTCACCGCTTATTCCTTTGCGACATTGCTCGCGCTCGGCTGCTTTGCGTCAATTGCCACATTGATGCCACACGATCACCACAAGAATCTTGAAAAAACCCACAAAAAAGCCTCCAGTTTTGACGACTTCAAGCGCCTTTTCTCGCCTTTTGTCGTCAAAAGGCTACTTGGAATAGCACTTATCACATCGGTTTTGCACGTGAATGCGATTGCTTTGCCGCTGATCATAACCGGTCGCGGTGGCGGTACGGTTGAAGATGTCGGGATGGTCATGGGCTTCGTTGCGGGGCTTGAAGCAGTGCTCATGCTTGTCTGGGCACGCATTAGCCGCCGCCGAAGTCAGATCAGCATCTTCTTTGTCGCATCATTGCTTTATGCAATCTATCTGGTCTGGCTTGCATTCCTCACCACACGGTGGGAGATTTACGCAGCATCAGCGATTGGGGGGATTGGTGCAGCTGCAATCGTAAGCCAGCCAATAAGCTATCTGCTTGGCATCATTCATGATCGGCCCGGCCTATCGGCTTCCCTGATCGCAATTAACATGTTTGTCGGCGGTGGCATCGGCACAGCGCTTTTTGCAATTGGCACAAGCTTTGCTGGCTATGGAACTGTCACCATCATGGGGGCTATCGCGGGATTGGCCGGTGTCGCGATACTGGCGAAGGCAGAGTACAAGAAAAACTGAGGGGATTGCTTTGAGCCGGATATTACTGGAAGTCTGCGTCGATGATGCTGAGGGGCTGAACGCCGCAATTAAAGGCGGTGCAGATCGGATTGAGCTATGCTCGGCCCTCGCAATCGGCGGGCTGACGCCTTCAATCGGTCTCATGCAACTTTCAGCCAAAGCACCAATTCCGATCATGGTGATGATACGGCCGCGCGCTGGCAGCTTCGTCTGGACCGAAGATGAATTGCAGATCATGGAAGCCGAAATTACAGCAACACGTGCCCTCGGCCTCGCAGGTGTTGTGATTGGAGCCAATCTGCCCGATGGCAAGCTTGATAAGCCAGCCCTGCAACGACTGGTCAAAGCAGCCGATGGCCTTGAAATTGCTTTGCATCGTTCAATCGACCTTACCCCTGATGCGGCAGATGCCGTGCAAATAGCTATCGAGCTTGGCATCAACCGGATTTTGAGTTCAGGCGGCGCGTTGAAAGCCGTATCCGGTCTCGAACGCTTGAATGCCATGCAGCATGCCGCAAACGGCAAAATCATCATCATGCCAGGTTCGGGCGTGAATATGGGAACACTTGCCGAGATCGCTGCGGCATTGCCTGATCTCACTGAAATCCACGCATCCTGCAGTGCGCCAATCGATTCAGATGAGATTTTGCTGAATTTTGGCTTTGCTGTGCCGGGCGCAACAAGAACCACAGCAGCGAAAGTTGCCGAGCTGCGCGAAGCTCTCAACGCCATTGCTGATGGCAGACAGCCACCTTCCTGATTTAAACAGCCATCCCTTGCTCAGGAATGGCCGATATACAAACGGAGCAAAATAAATTTGTGTTGAAATAAACAACTGACTTGAGAAATTTGTGTTGAAGTAAAATTTTCTTTTCAATAGAAAATTACGACACAAGGAAAGGGCCGGAGTTGCAACCGACAGAAGACCTCTATCAGACTGTGCAAGCAGCAGTGCCGGAGCTTACTCCGAAGCTGCGTGGCATATGCCTGTTGATCGAAAACGATCCGGTAGGCTTCATTCGCTCCACTGCACGCGAATTGTGCAGCCAGCTTGGCACATCTGAGCCAACGCTCATCCGCTTCTGCCAGCGCTTTGGCTACGCGGGCCTTGCCGATTTCCGTATCGATCTCGCTTTGTCGCTTGCCCAGCGCCCCGGCCTCGTGCCCGCAGGCGTGGAAGCCAATCCGGTTGATCGTCGCTCCGTCAATTTCGACGCCAAGGATGCAATCGGACGCAAGGCAGTTAGTCTCCTTGAAGGCGATACCGCGGTGCTGTTCGATAATGGTTCCAGCACCGAACGACTGGCGGCACATCTTGGCAATCTCGCACCACTCATCGTCATGACGCGCAGTCTCGACGTTGCGCAGACCGTGCTTCGCCATAAGCAGCATCAGGTTATGCTAACCGGCGGCAGCATTCGCCGCGAAACAATGTCAGTCTCCGGGCGTCTGGTCGATACAGCCCTTTCCGAAATGCGCTTCGACACCTTTGTCATGGGTGCGGATAGTGTTGATCCCGAAACAGGTGTGAGCACTTTTCTGGAAGACGAAGCCCATCAGAACCGCGCGATGATCGAGGCTTCTGGCCGTGTCATTGTGCTGGCCGACAAGACCAAATTCAGCAAACCACGGCTGCATCGTATTTGCGCAATGGATCGGATTACAGCGATTGTAACCGATCTGGAGCCCAATCACGAAATAGCCAACCGCATCCGCGAACGCGGCGTGCGTGTAATCAGTACCCAAGAGGACGGCGTTAATGACTAAACTGGAAACGAGCCACACATGGCAGGAAATTCATGCACAGCCGGGCATCTGGCAGGCATGGGCAGTACCTCTTGCCACCCAGTCGGCTGAAATCCGTGAATGGATCGCCGCCAAGGGTGTTAAGCGTATCGTTTTCAGCGGCGCAGGCACCTCGGCTTTCATCGGTCAGGCTCTTGCATCGGTTAAGGCGGGCGCGATTTCGCTTACAGCCATTCCAACCACCGACATCGTTTCCAATCCGTCTGAAACGCTGTCTGATGATGGCGAACTGCTCGTCGTGCAGTTCGGCCGCAGCGGCAACAGCTCGGAAACCATCGCAACGCTCGACCTGCTGGACGAGCATTTCCCGAAAGCTCACCGCCTCAACATTACCTGCAATGGCGAAAGCGCACTGGCCGTTCGCGATGCAAAAGGCCCGGGCGAACAGCGCGTGATCGTTCTGCCAGCGGCAACGCACGATCAGGCTTTTGCAATGACGTCCAGCTACACGACGATGCTTTTGTCGGCACTCGCCTGCATTGATGGCAATGTTGATGTCGCCGACAAGCTTAACAAGCTCTCGGCTGCGGGTACTAAGGCACTTGCGCAGCTCGACGCAACGCCTGCCCCGCATCCAGACCGCGCAATTTTCCTCGGCTCCGGCGCACTGACCGGCGTTTCGCGCGAAAGCGCACTCAAGGTTCTGGAGTTGACCGCAGGTCAGGTCATGACCAACTGGGATAGCACGCTCGGCTTCCGTCATGGTCCAAAAGCCTCGGTTGTCGGCAACACCCGCGTTGTGGTCTTCATTCACCCGGATCAGCACACCGCGCGTTATGATCGCGACATTGCCGTTGAAATTGCTCAGCAGTTCCCGACAGCAACCGTTACGACTGTTGGTGGCAAAGACTGTGATCTTGCGCTTGATCTTACCGGTGACAGCCGCTGGGATGCCGTACTCTACGTGCTTTTGGCGCAAATCTGGTCTGCCCGCTGGTCGGCAGAACTCGATCTCAACATCGACAATCCATTTATTGATCAGGGCAACCTGACACGCGTTGTTTCCGGGGTTAAGATTTACCCCTTTGCAGCATGAAACACGAGGTCAGCATGATCTGCGGCGCTATTGATCTGGGCGGCACCAAAATTGAGGGCCGTCTGTTCGACGCGAATATGGAAACCGTTCTGACACGGCGTATTCCTACGCCTGTCAGCGACTTCGATGCCTTCATCGATGGGCTTTCGGCGCAGATTGAATGGCTGACCGAGACGGCGGGCAATCCCAATCTGCCCGTCGGCATCAGCCTTCCGGGTTGGATTGATCCGGCCAACGGACTTGGCTTTGCATCCAATATTCCGATCACAGGTCGGGATGTCGGTGCAGCACTGGCCAAACGTTTTGGGCGCAGCTTTCCACTGATGAACGACTGCATGGCTTTCGCCTATTCGGAAGCGCACGGCGGGGCAGCCGAAGGCAGCGAAGCGATGATTGGTCTGATTGTCGGAACCGGCATGGGCGCTGGTGTGGTCATCAATGGTGAAATTCCGCCGCGCTATAATGGTCTAGCGCTGGAAATCGGTCACACGGGTATGCCTGCACGCATTTTGAGCGAACAAAGCCTACCACTGATCCCTTGCGGCTGCGGCAAGACAGGTTGCATGGAACGCTATGTTTCCGGCACGGGCCTTGCCGATATTTCTAAAATCAAGCTCAATGAGACCATCTCCAATCAGGAACTGACATTGCGCGCATCCAATGGCGATGCGAGTGCAGAAAAGGTTCTCGATGACTGGGCTGATCTGATGGCGGAATCGCTTCTGACCATGCAGCTCGTCGTCGATCCGGATTGCTTCGTTCTTGGCGGCGGTCTTTCCAATATGGATGGTGTCACTGAGCGCGTCTCAAAGGCATTTGAAAAGCGCAAGCTCGGCCCCACACGCATCCCTGCCATCAGAACTGCACGTTTCGGTGATAGTTCCGGTGCGCGCGGCGTTGCGCTCTACGCACTTAATCATTCTGGAGAAACCCAATGACCCGTCTTGTCGCCCCCGATTATGTGTTTCTGAATGGGCGACTTCAGACTGGTCTGGTGGCCGAGATCGGCCAGCATGGCATCACCCGTCTTCGCCCGCGCAAGTCGGATGAAACGCCGGACCTCACGCCGCATGTGCTGATGCCAGCCTGTATCGACCTGCAGGTCAATGGTGCGGGCGGCGTCATGCTCAATTCGGAAACCAGTGCAAAGGGCATCGCGCATATCATCTCGACACTGCGCAAACTCGGCACTGCTTGGGTTCTGCCAACGCTCATTACCTGCGAGCCGGAACGTATCATTCAGGCCGCTCACGCTGCTGTTGATTGCAAGGGCATGGATGGCTTCTTCGGCCTGCATATCGAAGGCCCGCATCTCAACCCTGCCCGCAAGGGTACACATCGCGTTGAATTCATCCGCCCGATGGATGCAGCCACGCTTGAGGCGCTGAAAATTCTGCGCAAGGCGGATGTGCCTGTCATGCTGACACTGGCACCGGAAATGGTGCCGGGCGACACCATCCGCGAGATCGCTGATATGGGTGTCGTCGTTTCCGCCGGTCACACCAACGGCACGACGGAACAGGCCCGCGCCGGGCTTGAAGCTGGCATCAGCTGCTTCACCCATCTTTACAATGCCATGCCGCCAATGACATCGCGTGAGCCGGGTGTGGTCGGCACTGCGATTGGCAGCGATGCGTTTGTTGGCATCATTGTTGATGGGCATCATGTGGCATGGGAAATGGTCGGCGTCGCATGGCGTGCGCGCCCAAAGCGCGACCGCATGTTCCTTGTATCCGACGCCATGTCGACCATTGGCGGACCGGATCATTTCGAGCTTTATGGCGAACGCATTGAGGTGCGCGATGGCGCACTGGTTAATGCAGCGGGTTCGCTTGCTGGCGCCCATATCGATATGGTCGGCTGCCTTGCCAATCTCGTTCAGCACGTCGGAGTGTCGCTTGAAGAAGCCATTCGCGCGGCCTGTGTTGTGCCTGCCGATGTGATGGGCGTGGCTGCACCGAATCTCGGTGCTGGAACACCGCTGCCAGAGGTTCTTGCTCTGGATAACAATCTTCAGCGCATTTCTCTCTGAAATTTACCTTATATATGGAGTCTCGTCATGAGCAGCACTCAGACCTTGAGCAAACTTCCCGCCCGTTATGCAAGCGGTGCGCGCGGAGGCATCACCTCGATCTGCTCGGCACATCCTCTGGTTATCGAAGCAGCCCTTCTTGAAGGCATTGCAACCAACACCGACGTTCTGATCGAGGCCACCTGCAATCAGGTCAATCAGGATGGCGGCTATACCGGCATGACACCGGCAGATTTCCGCCGTTTTGTCGAAGACATCGCAGCGCGTCTTGGGTTTGACACTCAGCGCCTTATTCTGGGTGGTGATCACCTCGGCCCAAATCCATGGAAGCATTTGTCTGCTGATGAAGCACTGGCAAAGTCCGAAGTGATGATGGATGGCTTTGTGCGTGCTGGCTTCACCAAAATCCACCTTGATACCTCCATGGGCTGTGCTGGAGAGCCAGTCGCCCTGCCCGATGTCGTGACGGCTGAACGCGCGGCCCGTCTTGCCAAGGTTGCAGAAAAAGCAGCGGTTCAATCCGGCTTCGATCTGCCTGTCTATATTGTCGGCACGGAGGTTCCGATCCCGGGCGGTGCGATGGAAGAAATCGAAGATCTGGAACTGACCAAGCCAGATGCAGCCCTTGAAACCATCGCTATTCATCGCAAGGCTTTTGCAGCCCTTGGTTTAGAGGATGCATTCTCGCGTGCCATCGGCGTTGTGGTTCAGCCGGGCGTGGAATTTGGCAATGAAAACGTTGTCTATTACGACAGCGAAAAAGCGACTGCTTTAAGCGGCGTTCTCAACGAGGTCCCGCAGTTTGTCTTTGAAGCCCATTCGACCGACTATCAGCCGGTTGAGGCACTATCAGCACTGGTTCATGACGGCTTTGCCATTTTGAAAGTCGGACCGGGTCTAACTTTCGCGCTGCGTGAAGCACTCTACGGCCTTGATCAGATTGCGGCTTTCCTCGACAAGCTGCCCGAAGAAGAAACCGTTCGCGGCAAGCTTGAGAAGCTACTTCTCAACGAGCCTAAGAACTGGGAGAAATATTATCATGGTGATGCGGAAGAACTGCGTCTTCAGCGCCATTTCTCCTATAGTGATCGTATTCGCTATTACTGGCCGCACCCGGAAGCGACTGCTGCCGTCAATGCGTTGCTCAAGCGTCTTGAAGGCCGCAACATTCCAGAAACGCTGATCAGCCAGTATCTCGGAACACTTTATCCCGCCGTTGCAGCGGGTAAGGTTGAAGCCACGCCCCATGCGCTGATGGTCGAAGCCGTCAGAAATGTCATCCGGGTTTATGGCAAAGCGGTCGGCACGCATTAAATTAATTGAACAACAAAAGGGCGGAAATTCCGCCCTTTTTTGTTATCGATATAGAGTATCACGAGCGCTTATTCATGCTCTCACTCGATCATTATTCTCATCGATATCAAGCGCTCCATTCATATCTAACGGCAAAAACCGGGTTGATGGGTGGCATTTCAGGATTCTACCTGCACCAACATCACCGCGCAGATGAAGAAGTTTTGGCAGCAAATGAAGCGGAATGAGGGCTGGCGGGAGTACCGTATTGCCACTCTTCGAAATCAGTGGATGCGTGCCCGCGTTAGCAACCATTTTTTTCAAATGCTGGCGGGGGACATTCGGCATATCGCCAAGCAAGACGAGAGCATGGCTTGCGCCATGTTTTCTCACATATCGCAAACCCGCTTTAAGACTATCGCTTTGCCCCGTTGAATTTTTAAGAAAAAGCGGGCGAAAGCGGGCTTGCTTGAATAGACCCGCCACGAGAGGATTACTTGTCACAACAACGCCAAAACTATAGGGCAGACCAAGCAGGGATGCTGCAACATGAGCGCTCAGCGGCTTTCCCCGATAATTTGACAGGAGTTTATCACGCACGCCAAAACGTCGTGACTTGCCAGCTGCTAAAACAACAACAGCAACTTTTCTAGTTCCACTCATTTCAAATCTTTGACGCTCTGCAAGATATGTGCAAGTACAGACACGCCGAGTGTGTAAGGGTCGCGCGTCGATGGGATAAGTCCAAGGGGAAATTTCAACTTATCAGTATTTTCAACCGGGCAGCCATATTCAATCAATGCCTCACAACGCGCCGAATGAGCGCGTCTGCTACCCTGAGCACCCACAAAAAAGGCAGGGCTGCCCAGTGCTTTCGACAAGATAGTCGGCTCGCGACTATGATCGTGGAAAAAGGTTACGACTGCAGTTCGTTCATCCGTCATAACGCCATCCGGCCAGACACCTTTGACAAGCGGATTCGCCCAAGAAAACCGTATCAGAACATCGGGATCAGGTGAAAACAATTCCACCCGGCAACCAGCGGCCAATGCCAATTCTGTAAAGCAAATCGTTTCCATTCCGGTGCCAAAAACCAAAACCCTGATCTGAGGCAAAATAGTGAGATGCAGTCCCATTCCCGTCGGATTGAGAGATAGTGTCCCATCATCAGCCAACGTCAGCATCGCTGGCTTTCGTGCTCTCAAGCTTCGATCAATGTCCTCAAGAATAATCCTATCAGGAAATGGAAATATCTGAATGTCGAGCCCACCACCACAGGGAAGCGGCAAATCCCAGTAGGGAGAACCACGGCCGTAGCGCACTTTCATAGCATTGCCGGTTTCCATTGACGACTTTGCATTCAGCACAACACTTTTATCTATACAGCCGGAAGACAGATTACCCCAGCTACGACCAGAAGCATCGACAACCATGGCCGCGCCGCAACGTCGATAAGATGGGCCTTCAACGCCAACAATAACCGCAAGTGCGCACTTCTCAGCGGACAAGGCTGGCATCAACGGAAAGTCATTTTCGTTGATGGAAGCAGAGCACACCGCCACATTCGTATCATTGAAATGAGCCTGTTCCGTTGGTTTCATGAAGGTCCACCATGACTTGCGAGAAACATCTGTGCCTTTACTCTCCGAGTGCCCGCTGGATCTTTTCAGGCGTTACAGGCAGACGATAAAAGCGAGCGCCGGTTGCATGCGTAATCGCATTGCCGGTCGCTGCCACAACCGGGATCATAACCACTTCGGCCATGCCTTTGGGCGGTGAACTTTCTGACAGCGGTTCGAGATATTCCGCTGTCTGCGTCCAGATCGCTACGTCCTTGCTGCGCGGCAGTGTATAGCGATTAAAGTTCCATGTGCCATTGCCCGGGCCATCTTCATAAAGCGGAAGCTCCTCCATCAAAGCATGGCCAATCCCCATTGCGAGACCACCCTGTTGCTGACCGGAAACAAGCTCGGGCACGATTATATTGCCCGGATCAAGTATGCTGTGATGCTTCATGATCTCGACTTCGCCGGTAAACGTATTCACGTTGAGTTCGACGATACATGCCGCTGGCGTATAGGTGGTAACACCCGCATTGTTGCGTTGCACAGGTGGAAAATTCACGCTGCTCCGCTTGATAAAATCATAGCCGCCCGTTGTCATGCGGCTTTTAAACTCCGCTGAAGCACCGTCACCATAGCGAACGGCGAGAAGATCAACAGGCAGTTCGCGCATGCCTATGACAGGTATGTCGAATTTGGCTGTTGCCCACTCCCAGCGACTGAAACAGTGAATTGAAACACCTGTCACCAAACCCATTTCATGGGCTTTGCGTGCGAGACGCTCAAAGGAAAGCGTTTCCATTCCGCCACCCCCAATGCCGCCTGCCGTCACGCGCAGATCGCTTTGTGTGACAACGCCACTGGCAATTTGTCCGCCAGATGCACCTTCGCTCCAGATCGCCTTTGCAGCAGGCCAGAATGTGTTTTCAAAAAGGAACCGCGCCGCCTGTTGTGTTCCAAAACCAAGAAAATAAGCACTGTTGGAAGCGCTCATCGGCGGCAGTGCATTTGGCACCCAGAACGGGTCTTTTTGCAATTCATCCTGCTGCTCTTGCGTGGTTGTATAAGGCGACCAGTTGCTTACCATTGGTAATTCGGCAAAATCGGTCACACCAAACTCGACGACATCCGGCACTTTGCCCAACAGATTGCGCACCATCACCTGCTGTGCAGTGGTGGCACCAGTGCCAATTTCCTGCACACAATGGCGCATGGTCAATTTGCCATTTGCATCAAATTCGAGCGTGAGTGCAGAGGTGTCCGCACCAGAGCCATAGTCCTTCTGAACCTGCGCAAAACCTACACCATAAAGGCGACCGGGATTGGCTTTGTCATAGTCCGCCTTGGCTTGTTCGCGATTGACCCATAGTGGGTTTTTAGCCACCAGTTCGAGCATCTCTACATTACGCAAATCGCCCAAAGGTTGCGCGCCTTGTGTATTTTCGTCACCCGCCCGCATTGCGTTAAGACGGCGAAGCTCAACCGGATCAATACCAAGCTCGGCTGCGATTTCATCGACCATCAGTTCGGTAATGCTCATCACCTGAATGGTGCCATAACCGCGCATGGAGCCTGCTTCTACGGCAGGTGTTGCAAGGGCTATGGATGTGAGGTCTGACTTTGGAAAATAATAGATCGACTGGGCAGCCGTCGCAGCGACCTGTGCCACTGAGAATGAGAAATTGGCGCGACCACCACCGTTGCAATTATAGAAACCTTTCATGATTTCAAACTTGCCGGTCTTGCGATCAGCAACGATGCAAACATCCATTTCGATAGAATGACGCTTCAACCCAAGCTGGAACTGTTCGTAGCGATCATTGGCCAGACGCACCGGCAATCCATCACCGTAAAAGCAGGCGGCAATCGCATAAAACGGAAAGATCGAGTGGTCTTTGGATCCGTAACCGACCGTTGTTCCGGTCAGGAGTTTGATCGTCTCAACGGGGAAGCGCTTGTTATCTTTGACCATAGCCGCTGCAACACGCGCAACTTCATAAGGTGACTGAGCGGCAACGATCAGATGCAGCGTTTTCGACTTCGCATCATACCACGCATTGCCATTGTCTGGCTCCATGGCGCTCGGATCGATAGACTGCGAAAAGCCGTGCCGTTCCAGCACAAATTTGCTTTCGTCTTTACGCGCGTCTTCAATAGCTTTGGCAATATTTTCGGCGGCGTTCATACCGCGTCGCATAGGTTCATAGGTCTCGCGTGCGACTTCTTCCGGATCGCGTACCCCACCGCCGCCGCGATGTTTGGTCAAAACGGATGCTGGCACGAAAACGCCTGTAGTGCTGTCTGATGGCCAAGTTGGCGTATCACCATCGAAGCCACCAAAGATAACCGCATCCTGTATCGGCGAATAGGCAGATGATGCAGACGGTGTATCACCGCCGATGCGTACATAACGCGCTGCGCCGTAATTGGCTGGCGATTTAACACCAGTTTCAGCACCATATTTCACTATGCTGGTTTCAAACCGCAGCAGACGCTTTGCGGCATCAAAACGATCAAAGTCATGGTAGACAAGCAGCGCTACTGGCTGTCCCAGAAGCGGTGCAGTTTGCCCCTTTGGCAGCAGAATGCTTTTACCGTAAAATTCATCGGCCAGACCTTCGGCATACGGTGCTGTCAAGCCATCGGCTTCAAAGTTTTCATGCAAAACCAGACGATCAGGCTGGAGATCAGCCCCTAAAATGGTCAGATCAACGCCCTCAAAGGCTCGTTTTGCATCGGTTGCTTTGATGAAGAACGCATGAGCTTGTTCTTTGGGCCAGCCTTCGAGATCGCGAGCGCGATAGTCGCGCGAGAAGGTTTTCTCGCCGGTGACTTTACGTATGGCATCCCATCGGTAACGCGCTTGACCATCTTTGCCAATCCAGTCGGACGGGCTTGGTCCGGACTGAACTTCCAGCGCATGAGCAGCGGGCAACCGTCCAAGCATCACAGTGATGCCGGCGATTGTTCCCAGCTTAATAAAATTGCGACGTGAAATATTCGAACTCATCATTCCCCCCGGGGGTTGATCCGATTACGCCTGAAATACATATGCACGTGCTAATAACTGAGTTGGGCTCAATCGATTGAGCCCAACTCATGCGTTTTAATCGACAGCACTCTCTTCAGCTGCAACCTGCTCGGTCGTCACTGCTGTTGCCTGACCGCCCCATTCGGCTCTGATCCAAGTGATCAGGGCTGCAATGTCCGGATCTTCAATCACATGGGCGAACGGTGGCATCGCATACATGCGCTGACCATTGGTGAATGTCTGCGTCGGAATGCCGTTGAGAACCACCTTGATCAGTGTCTGCGGATTATCCATCGCCAGAGTGGCATTGCCCTTCATAGCAGGAGCGACATTCGGAATGCCTGCACCATTGACACCGTGGCAGCCAGCACAGGCGGAAATATAAGCCAGCCTTCCGGTTTCCATCGGGCTTCCCGGTTCGGGATTATGCGCTTCCGCCAAAGGTGCAGGAGGAGGTGCTGCGGCTGCAATATTGCCTTCGTCATCGGTCAATAGGTAGGTGGCGACGGCCTTTATATCATCCGCGTCCATCACACTGGTTGAGAAGTGCGTCACCGTATTCATACCAGCAAAGGATGTGCCCTGCGGCGCGATACCGGTGGAGAGATACTGGCTCAATGTCGCAACATCAAAACCATGCTTAGACAATGCTGCGGCTGTGATGTTTGGAACAGCCAATCCATCGACTTCGCCGCCTTGCAGCGGACGCAGGAAATCAACGCCCATCATAAGATTGCGTGGTGTATGGCAAGCACCACAATGAGCAAGCCCTTCAACGAGATAAGCCCCTCGAGTCCATTCAGCCGAGCGCAGCTCATTCTGAGGAACTTCCCTGTTCGGGAAATTGAGCAAGTTCCAGAAGTTTAGGAATGGGCGCACCGGCAATACGAACACACCCGTATTGGCTTTATTGGCAACCGGCAGCGCGGGAATGCTCATCATATAAGCATAAAGCGCGTCGAGATCGTCGGGTGTCGTAATATGCGTGTAAACATAAGGCATCGCCGGATAAAGATTACCCTTGCCAGCCGCAATACCGTCTTTCAAAGCACGATGGAAATCGGCGCGGGTATAATTACCGATGCCATGTTCTTTATCGGGTGTGATATTGGTCGAATAAATCGTACCAACAGGAAGTTGGATCGGCACGCCGCCCGCAGCCATTGGGCCTTGCGGCAGTGAATGACAGCCAAAGCAGTCACCAGCCAATGCAAGCTCACGTCCACGCGGTATGAGACTTTGCATCTGCTCTGGCGTCATAGCCTGCTCGGCCTGTGGTGCTACACTTGAAGTGCGAAAAAGACCAAACAAGATGGGTAGCGCAACCAGTGCACCCAACACGATGATGGCTAAGATCGAATTGCGCAATCTATGGCTTTTCATCGTTTTTCCCCTATCCGATCACGCAACCGGGCGTGGCAAGCGCCACATCGCGGATAGCTTCGTAATAACGCACATAGCCTGTGCAGCGGCAGATATGGACATCGAGTGCCTCTTCAATCGCGCCTTCAAGATCTGCGCGTTTGACAGGCTGACGCTTGAGCTGGTCGATGAAAACCGTAGCGCCAGCCACAAAACCGGGCGTGCAATAGCCGCACTGGAATGAGAAATTATCGATGAAAGCCTGCTGGATTGGCGTCAGCTTTGTGACCTTGCCATCCGCATCGGTTTCAGCCTGACCTTCGATTGTAATAATTGATTTTCCATTGAAAAAATGCGCATCGTAGATGCAGGTCCGGCTTTCAGTTCGCGTACCATCCTTCTTCACTTCCATAATGGTGCAGGCGTGGCAGATACCCTGACCGCAGCCAAAATGCGTGCCAGTCAGATCAAGGTATTCATGCAAAAAATCAATCATAGGCATGCCGACCGGAACCTGCACCGGACCGATTGCCTTGCCATTGATGGTAAGAGAAAGTGGGCGTTTTTCGATGCTCATGATAAGGCCCTTTTTACTTTTTCCGGGGTAATCGGAAATTCATAGAAACGTTTTCCGGTCGCATGCGTAATGGCATTGCTGGTTGCTGGCAGGATCGGGATCATGCCCAGCTCCGCCATGCCTTTGGGTGGTGATGTTTCTGAAAGTGGTGGCAGATAATCAGTTGTCTGGTTCCAGACAGCGACATCTTTGGCGCGCGGCAGCGTATAGCGGTTGAAGTTCCAAGTGCCGTTGCCGGGGCCGTCTTCATAAAGCGGCATTTCTTCCATCAGTGCATGGCCGATGCCCATTGCTGTACCGCCCTGTATCTGGCCGGAAACAAGCTCAGGAACAATCATTGTGCCGGGAGCCATCATCATGTGATGGCGCATGACCTGAACATGTCCTGTGAAGGTGTTCACATTCACTTCGACCAGACACGCAGCCGGTGTCACAGTTGTTGGATCAGCGCCGCCGCGCTTTGTCGGCGGGTAATAGGCTATCTTGCGTTTGATGAAATCATAGCCTGCTGTGGTCATGCGGCTTTTGAGTTCATCGGATGCGCCGTCACCATATTTAACCGCAATCGCATCAAGCGGCAGGTTTCTCTCGCCAACAGTTGGAATGTCGAACTCTGCCCGCGACCATTGCCAGCTGCTGTAGGCATGAACGGCAACGCCGGTAATCAGCCCCATTTCATGGGCTTTTTTTGCAAGACGCTCAAACGGGATCGGCGTCATACCGCCACCGCCAATGCCATCCGGTCCAACGCGAATGTCAGACAATTCGACGTTCAGGCTTGCAATGGCACCGCCGCCAACACCTTCGCTCCAGAGCGCTTTCGCGGCTGGCCAAAGGCTGTTTTCCAGCAGAAAACGACCAGCCTGACGTGTGCCAAAACCGATATAATAAACACCGCTTGAAGAACTCATGTCCGGTATCAGCGCGGGTGTCCAATAAGGGTCGCTCTTCGCAAGCTCATCTTGCTTTTTCTGATCGGCATAGCTTGTGTGAAGCGGCAACTGTTCAAAGTCTGTGACGCCGAAATCTACCACATCCGGTGCTTTACCCAGCGCCTGCCAAACCATAACCTGTTGCGCAGTGGTGCCGCCGGTGCCAATTTCCTGCACGCAATGGCGCATGGTCAGTTTGCCGCTCGCGTCAAACTCTAAAACCAATGCGGTTGGAACGCCACTGGAACCATAAACCTGCTGAACCTGCGAGAAACCAACACCGTAAAGCTTGCCCGGATTAGCCGCCTCAAATTCAGCTTTGGCTTTTTCGCGGTTTTGCCAGATCGGATGTTTTTCGGCGAGATTGAGCATTTCCACATTGCGCGGATCGCCAGCAATGATGCCGCCTTGCGTATTGGGATAACCTTCCAGAATGGCATTACGACGACGCAACTCAATCGGGTCAATCTTCAGCTCGCTGGCAAGTTCATCGACCATCAGTTCGGTGATAGCCATGGATTGCAATGAGCCGAAACCACGCATCGAACCTGCTTCCACAGCGGGTGTCGCCATAGCGAGAGCCGTCAGATCAGACTTTGGGAAGTAATAGATTGACTGCGCGCCGCGCGCCGCCACGTGCGACACCGCAACGGACAGATTTTCACGCCCGCCACCATTACAGTTATAAAAGCCTTTGAGAATTTCGAACTTGCCGGTTTTGCGGTCTGCGGTGATCGAAACATCCATCTCAACGGAGTGGCGCTTCATACCCATTTGAAATTGTTCATAGCGATCATTGGCCATCCTGATTGCATGACCTTCACCATAAAAACACGCTGCCATCGCATAGAACGGAAAGACCGAATAATCTTTCGATCCATAACCAACCGTCGAGCCGGTCAGCAAAACGATCTTCTCAACCGGAAACAGCTTGTTGTTTTTAGCCAGCATTGCCACAGCATTGACAATGCCGGTCGGTGACTGCGTAGCCGTCATTACATGCATTGTTTTTGTGGCTGCATCATACCAGGCATTGCAATTGTCGGGTTCCATTGCGCAAGGATCGATGGACTGCGAAAAGCCGTGGCGTTCGAGCACGATTTTTTCGGGATTTGTGCGCGCGGCTTCTACTTCATCGGTGATGCCTTTGGCATAGTCCATGGCAATGCCCTGCGCATCCGGCTTTTCTTCCGCCCGATGCAAAGCTTCGATGAAACCGCCGCCGCGATCTTTTCGGATGATCGGCGGAATGGCGATTGCTTTATCCGGTGCATAGGGCGGCCAGACAGGCGTGTTGCCGTCAAACCCACCTTTAATGCCAGCATCCTGATAGGGTGAAAACACGGATGCATCGTAAGGCGTTTCACCACCAATCCGCACATAGCGCGCAGCACCATAATTCTTTGGTGGCTTGGCTCCAGTTTCTTCGCCATAGACAACGACATTATCTTCAAAACGCAGCTGACGTTTTGCAGCATCAAGCCGATCAAAATCCTTGTAAATCAGGATAGCGACAGGGTGGCCCAGAATAGGTGGCGTCTCACCCTTCGGCACAAGAATATTATAGCCGTAGAAACCCTTGCCCATATTGGTGTCTTGCGGAATATTCAGACCGTCACGAGCAAGATCTTCCTGAAGCAAAACTTTGTCAGGCTGCAAATCTGCGCCCAGTATAGAAAGGTCAATGCCCTCAAATGTCCGGTCGGCCTTCGTCGCCTTGATCATGAAAGCGTGGCTTTGTTGCTTGGGCCAACCGGGAATATCACGCGCGCGATAATCACGCGCAAAGTTCTTTTGTCCGGTTACTTTACGAACACCATCCCAGCGCGAACGCGCTTTGCCATCCTTGCCGATCCAGTCGGTTGATGTCGGGCCGGAGTGCACTTCCAAAGCGCCTGCGGTAGGAACACGTCCAAGCATCACCGTAATGCCGGCAAAGGTGCCGAGCTTGATAAAATTCCGACGTGAAATACCTGACGCCATCGAGCGTGCTCCATACAATACATGGTCCTCTAGCGGGGGGGGGGCTAGTGGAGCAAATTCATAAAAATCTAAAAGTGGGAGAAGGGTTGAAGGATGAGACTTCCTTCAGAGAACCTCCTCAGACCATACGAGAGAATTTCCCGTATGGCATTTTTAAAGTATCGAAAACGCTTAATATTCGAGTTCTCTGCGCTGTGCGTGAGGCTTAGCGTCTTCAGGGTTTTCTTTTGCAGCAAGCGCGGAATCTTCCTGTTCTTCAAAAAGAACACCACCGAGCGCTGCAACAAGGATCATGAAGCCGGTGCCAAGCAACCATGAGAGATACCAAGGGCCGTAATCACCAAGGATGATACCAATAAGGATCGCAATGACTGCGATGATCATTGCCACCACAAAACGCCAGAATACAGTCATCTTGCTCTCCTTAAAATGCGTGGTGCGAGGTTTCGACATGATCAGGATCGACCTTGCCGCGCATCACCCAGAAAGCCCAGCTCGTGTAAACGACGATCAAAGGCATGAAGACAACCGTAAAGCCCAGCATCCACATCAGCGTCAGCTCGCTGGAACCGGAGTTCCAAACCGTGAGGCTATGCGATGGATTGGTGCTTGATGGCATCATGAACGGGAACATTGCAGCACCAGCGGTGCCGATAACGCCAATCCATGCGATGGCACCGAGCCACCAGCCAAGCAATGCCTTGCGTGCAAGCAATGCTACCAGCCCCAACGCAACGCCGATATAGGTCAGCGCTGGAATAACCCACAGCACGGAATATTCATGGAAGTTGGACAGAAGTGCGCCAGGTGTGCGTTCAACCACCTGATGCAGAGGTGTTTGCGGCACGCCCGGATTGGGACCCTGCACGATCTGATAACCGTCCATGCCCGAAACCCAAAAGCCACCAATCGTGAACAGAACAAGTGCCAATATGCCGCCGAAAAGCGAAGCTTTGCGGGCGCGATCGGCGAGATTACCAACGCCACCGCTCATTAGCATCGCGCCGCCCATATAGATCGACAGCGAAACAGAGAGGAGACCACACAGAATTGCAAACGGGTTGAACAGTTCAATGAAGCTGCCGGTATAATAGGATGTCATCCGCCAGTCGAAGTTGAACGGCACGCCCTGAATGATATTGCCAAAGGCCGCACCAAACACCAGCATCGGCACAAAACCGGAAACGAACAGCGTCCAGTCCCACGCATTTCTCCAACGTGGTGATGGCATTTTACTGCGATATTCAAAGCCCAGCGGTCTGACGATCATGCTGAAGAGCAAAACCAGCATGACGATGTAAAAGCCGGAGAACGCAGTCGCATAGACCAACGGCCATGCCGCGAAAATTGCACCCCCACCGAGAATGAACCAGACCTGATTTCCATCCCAATGCGGGCCAATGATATTGAGTGCAACGCGCCGTTCTGTATCGGTACGCCCCACATAACGCAGCAACGTACCAACGCCCATATCCATGCCGACCATGATGGCAAGGCCCATCAGCAGGATACCAAGCAGCAACCACCATACAAGCTGAAGTACGAGATAAATATCCATGAAATATCTCCCGATTAATAAGCCGCAGCCGGAGCTGGTGCAGTTGCAGGGGCGGTTGTTTCTGATGCATCCGGTCCTTTGCGGATGAAATGCAACATGAGAAACAGCTCGACGATGGCGAAGATTGTGTAAAGCAGGATGAAGCCCGACAGCGACACGATCATATAGGCAACCGTATGCGTCGATGCCGAAAGCCATGTCGGCAAGACTTCATAAACCGTCCATGGCTGTCGCCCGACCTCGGCCACCACCCAGCCCATTTCACAGGCAATGAATGGTACAGGGATCATCCATACAGATGCCCGCAAGAACCAACGATAGTTTTGAACCGTATTGGTCAGCGTGAGAATGAAGGACAGAACAAAGTAGCCCAGCATCAGTAAGCCCATAGCCACCATGATACGGAACGCCCAGAAGATGATCCAGACTTCGGGAATGGTGTCTTTTGCGGCCCTATCGATATCGGCATCGGTTATGCGTGTGATGTCGCCATCAGGTGCGTAACGCTGGACCAGAAAGCCATAGCCAAGATCGTCCTTGTGCAAATCGAACTTAGCCAGCGCCGCCGGGTCTGTTGGATTTGAACTGAGTATCTGCATGGCTTCAATTGCCGGAATACCGTTTCGGATACGCGTTTTCGCGCGCTCCTCCAACACATCCGCGGCAGGCACTGTTCCCTCAAGTGAGTGCGTCACGAGAATAGACAGCATGGCCGGTATTTTAACTGCGAAGAGATTTTTCTGCTCGCTTTGCGATGGAAAGGCGATCGCATTAAAAGACATCGGCGCTTCTTCGGTTTCCCAAAGCGCTTCCATCGCCACAAGCTTGGTTGGCTGCGCATGCGCACCAACGAAACCGAGTGCGTCACCAAGAGTCAGAACGCCACCGGTTCCAAGTACACCAAAGAGTGCAGCAATACGGAACGAACGCTTGGCAACGTCCATATGACGATTGCGCAGCATATAAAAAGCGCTGACACCACAAACAAAAATCGCTGCGGTCACATAACCTGCAAGCACAGTATGTACGAATTTCGCCTGTGCATCCGGGTTGAAGAACATGTCGAAGAAGCTGCTCAGCTCCATTCGCATGGTGACGGGATTGAAGTCTGCACCCTTCGGGCTCTGCATGAAGCTGTTGGCCACAAGAATCCACAGCGCCGATAGGTTGGAGCCAAGCGCCACAAGATAAGTAACAACCAGATGCTGCATCTTGGTGAGACGATCCCAGCCGAATACCATCAGACCAAGGAATGTGGATTCCATGAAGAAGGCCATCAGGCCTTCAATCGCCAGCGCGGTACCGAAAGCATCGCCGACAAAGCTTGAATAAAACGACCAGTTCATGCCGAACTGGAATTCCATGGTGAGGCCGGTCGCGACACCCAGCGCGAAGTTAATCAGCAGCAGCTTTCCCCAGAACTGGGTCATGCGGCGATACACTTCGCGGCCAGTCGTTACATAAACCGTTTCCATAATGGCGACCAGAATGGTCAGCCCCAAAGTTAACGGTACAAAGAGAAAATGATAAAGTGCCGTCGCCGCGAATTGAATACGCGAAAGATCAACTACAAGATCGTTAACCATAGTTAGCCCCCATAATGTGTCCCCAGACGGCTAAAATCACAAGCCAGATCGCATGATATTGTAAATCCTGAAGGTATTCAGAACTTATTACTATCAAACATAAGCTAGTACTTAATATGAATTATGAATAATATTATTATTTCCATAATGTTACCAATTGACGCAGCATAGATGATATTTAAAGTTGACTTAATTGGTATACAATTGCAATTTAAGAAATCTTGTTTATTATATAAAATTGCAATGAAGCCATATAGTTAGAAGAAAAAATCATTATTTTCTTTGTAGGGTAATTCATGAAAATCAATACATTTTTTGCAATAAAAATGTAATATTTCCGCCGAAAAACAACAAAAAATAATTAGCAATTATACTATTATATAAGCTTCGATATTTGCAGTTCATGCACGAAATTCAGGATCATCAGAATTTACATTGAAGATCATAATTCATGAAAATCATTTGAAACCGTATAGCAAGAGATAAATATCTCATCATCGGTTTACGCATCTAGGCATGCAATAAGGGCATCTATATTCGCTATTCAGTCTAAATATTTTACTCAAAACTCCTGATTCTGAAATCTGTTATTGTCTCTCATAAAAAAATCACCGCATTGACTGACGAAAAGATGGTAGTAAGCACAGCTTTTTTAGGCACCAGCCCCCAACTAACTTTCAGCAAAACCATTATACCTTAGTAGGGTAACATGTGTTAAAAACGCCGATTTCTGGTGAATTATTTCGCGCCTGGCATGCTTGAAGATATAATACCGTGAATTTCACTTCCAAATAACTTGATTAAGTAAGTCATCTTTAATATCAGGAGCGCGAAATTGTGTCCCTGAGGATTATTATGATCACTAACAAATTCGCGCTCCTTCTATCCGCCTGTGCAATTGCATTTACAGCCCCTGCATTTGCAGAAGTGAAAACCATCACCGATGTCATCGGCCGTGAAGTGAAGGTCGATCTTCCTGCAAAGCGTGTTGTCGTTGGCTTCTACTTTGAAGACTACATGGCAGTCGGTGGCGAAAAGGCTTACGACTCGGTCGTCGGCATTTCGCGCGAAGCATGGGAAGGCTGGGTTCCTGCTAACTGGAACATGCATGTCACCCACCGCCCTTCATTGAAAGACATCCCTGATGTTGGCGAAGTTGAAGCACAGACCTTCTCTGTTGAAAAGGTACTGAGCCTCAACCCTGATCTCGTCATTCTTGCAGACTGGCAGTATAAGGCATTGGGCCTTGATGCAGATCGCCTTGAAGAAGAAGGCATCCCGGTTGTCGTCGTCGATTACAACGCGCAGACCGTTGATCGCCACGTTGCATCTACGCTGGTTCTGGGTGAACTCGCAGGTACTGAAGACCGCGCCAAAGAAATCGCTGACATGTATTCCGGCGCTCTGAAGGATGTTTCGGAGCGCGTTGCCAAGGCTGGCAAAGACAAACCAAAGGTCTATGTCGAATTCGGCAACAAGGGACCGGCTGAATATTCTTTCACCTACGGGAAAAACATGTGGGGCGCGATGATCCCTGCAGCTGGCGGCGACAATATCGCAGCACCGTTTGTCGAGTGGTGGGGCCCGATCAATCCGGAACAGGTTCTTGCTTCCAAGCCTGACGTCGTCTTGATCTCTGGTCGCGAAAACAACAAGGATAAGACCGCTCTGCCAATGGGTCAGGCCGTGAATGCTGATGAAGCGCGCGCAAAGCTCAAGGCATTTGAAACCCGTCAGGGTTGGAGTGAACTGCCAGCAGTTCAGAACGGCAAGCTTTATGGCGTTTATCAGGGTGCATCGCGCACGCTGTCGGACTTCGCCATGGTTCAGTACATCGCAAAGGAACTTTATCCTGAACAGTTCGCCGATATGGACCCAATCGCCAACTACCATGGCTATTACAAGAAGTATCTGCCAGTTGATCCGCAGGGAACCTTCGCAATCAGCGTAAAGTAATATCTGCGATTCCGTGCTTAAGGGTGCCACCATCACAATGGTGGCACCCTGTTTTGCAATTTGAACAGGCCACCATGACAACTCTCTCAAGGCATAAAGCAGCGATTGCCACCCACCGCGCGCGTGAGCGAAAACGTCTGCGCACGGTCATTATTTTTCTCGCAATCATGGCTGCGAGCCTTGTCTTTGACGTTGCGACCGGGCCATCGATGTTGTCACCAATGGAAGTGATCCGCTCCTTAACCGGCATCGGTGAACGCGCCGCAATGACGGACTCCATCGTGAGAAACTTGCGCCTCCCTATGGCACTCATGGCGCTTGCTGTGGGTGCGGCCCTTGGTGCGGGTGGCGCGCAGATGCAGACGCTGCTCAACAATCCAATGGCAAGCCCTTATACCTTGGGCATGGCCGCAGCCGCTGGCTTTGGCGCGGCTTTTGTTCTTGCAATTGGTGGTCTCGGCATGCCGGTGATGATCGCTGTTCCAGTCGGTGCTTTTGCCTTCTCTATGTTGGCAGCATTGTTCCTGTTCACACTGGCATCCATGCGGCACATGAATGCGCAAACTATCATCCTCGGCGGCATCGCGCTGCTCTTCCTGTTTCAGTCTTTGCTTTCGTTGATCCAGTTCCTGTCTTCGCCTGAACTGTCACAACAAATCCTGTTCTGGCTATTCGGTAGTTTGACGAAAGCCACATGGCCAACTCTGATGCTGACCGCGGCGGTCACAGCGGTTTGCTGTGGCTTGTTGATGGCAGATTCATGGAAGCTGGCCGCACTGCGCATGGGTGAAATGCGAGCCGCAAGCCTCGGCATCAACGTGCGTCGTTTGCGAATGAAAATTCTCATCATCGTTGCAATTATGACCGCCACCGCAACAAGCTTTGTTGGTGTTATTGGATTTATCGGCCTTGTCGCACCCCACATCGCGCGCATGACAGTTGGCGAAGACCAGCGCTATTTCCTGCCAATGTCTGTGATCTCGGGCGCATTAATGCTGTCCGCGGCCTCTGTTCTCTCGAAGTCGATCATACCGGGAGCACTCTTTCCAGTCGGGATTGTCACAGCCATTGTCGGCGTGCCCTTCCTGCTTTGGCTCATCTTTGCGCCAAGATCGCGAGGCGCATGATGGAACTGAAAAGCATATCCATAAAACGTGGCTCGCAAACGATCATATCCAGTGTGGACACACGACTAGAGGCGGGAAAAATTCACGTTATCATCGGTCCGAACGGCACAGGAAAGACGACATTGCTTCGTGCGATGTTTGGCGATTTGCCTTTGCAAGCGGGGCAGATCGGATTTAATGATCGGACGCTTAGCACGGGTGTCCACCGAAGCACCCGACTACGTCAATGGCGTGATGCCATTGCCTATATGCCGCAAGATAGTACGACTGATGCAGCTCTGACTGTGTTGGAAGTCGTGGTTCTAGGGCGGCTCGACAAACTATCATTACACATCGATGATGAAACTCTCTATCAAGCGATGACGCGGCTTGAAGAAGCGGGGATTGCCCATCTTGCCGACCGCAATGTGACGTCGCTCAGCGGCGGTCAACGGCAAATGACCATGTTTGCGCAAGTTCTTATGCGCGAGCCGAAAGCCATGCTTCTTGATGAGCCTGTCAGCGCCCTCGATCTCAAACATCAGGTCGGCCTCCTTGATCTGGTCAAGCGCGAGACCCAAGCGAACAACTGGGTCACTGTCATTGTTCTGCACGATCTCAACCTTGCATGCCAGTATGCAGATAATCTGCTCGTGCTCTCTCAGGGCCGTCTTCAGGTTTCCGGCACACCAGCCGATATCGTGACATCAGACCTCATTCTTCAGACCTACGGCGTTGATGCCGAGATCCTGCGTGACCGCGCGGGAAATCCCGTCATTCAGCCCGTTGGCAAAAAATTCGAACCAGCATTACAACACCAGGAAGGACTAGTCCTATGAAGTCGATCATCGCGGCTTTTGCATTGAGCCTCATTGCCACTACGTCTATGGCAGCAGAGCACAAGATCAAAATGCTCAATTATGGACAAGAAGGCGGCATGGTTTTTGAGCCGGGCTATGTGAAAGCAGAAGTTGGCGACACAATTACATTTATTCCGGAAAACTCCAGCCATTATGTTCAGTCCTTCGCAGTTCCTGAAGGTGTGAAAGCCTGGAAAAGCAAGCTCGACGAAGAGTTTACAGTCACAGTCGATCAGGAAGGCGTCTATCTTTATTACTGCCCACCACATCTTATGATGGCAATGATTGGCGTCATTCAGGTTGGCAAACCTGTCAACCTGGACGCAGTCAAAGAAAAGTCCGCCAAGCTTCGCTCAAAGCTCGTCATGAAGGGCGAACGTTTGGATAACTATCTTGGACAGGTCTCCGAATAATTAGACCCAACCGTCTCTAAAGAGATAGCCCAAGGTTTTGCCTTGGGCTGTTTTGGGGGGGGGCTGCTGTCCAGATAATGGGAGTTCTACAAAAGCGAAACTCCCAGCGGCATCACACTGCCAGAAAACCACCATCGACTGCCAAGGTAGTACCTGTTACCATAGCACTATCATCACTTAAAAGAAGCGCAATGGCCTGCGCAACCTCTTCGGATTGCGCGAAACGATTGATCGGATGCCGTACCATCATCGGCGCACTTTTTGCAGGGTCGCTCCATGCTTCAAGAGCCAGTTCTGTGAGTGTAATTGTGGGCGCAACCGCATTGACGCGGATACCATGTGGCCCAAGTTCTTTAGCGAACACCCGCGTTGCACCTTCAAGACCTGCCTTGGATGCTGCATAACACAAATGGTCCTGAAAACCACGATGCCCAGCAATAGATGTGATATTGACGATAGCGCCACCACCGCCTGCTGCCACGCGCATGCGCGCAAACTCCTGACAGGTAATCAGCGCTGCACGCAGATTGATGCCCATAACGGCCTCATAACCCGCATCCGTCATATCAAAAACGCTTTCAAGCACGTTTATGCCTGCACTGTTGATGAGATAATCGCACGTTCCCGCCTTACGGATCGCGTCGCGTGCAGCCTGCGCATCCGCCAGATCGACCTGAATTGAACGGCCTCCGATCTCGGCAGCCAAACTCGTAAGATCGGACTGCGTGCGGCTGAGTGCAATCACTTCCGCGCCACGGCTTGCCATCAATAGCGCGCATGCGCGACCAATGCCTTTGCCTGCACCTGTGACGATAACGGACTTTCCCGAAAACTGCATAAAAGTGACCTCTTTGGCGTCTTGTTACACCGGATATTGGATGTTGAATTATGCAGGTAAAACCTGCGCCATGCTCTGGCGTATCTCTCGAGCGCTGCCTTGCAATGTCACAAAGGCCTTATAACGCGCATCGTGCATGGGTCGGATATCCGTTTGCGGCAGGCATTGCGTACCAACACGTGACATGGCCGACATGGCTGTTTGTGTATCAGAAAAAAGCCCTGCTGCCATTGCTCCCAAGATTGCAGAACCAAGCAAGACTGGCTCCTCGCAATCAATCACTTCGATGGGCAGTCCTGAAGCATCGGCCAGAAGCTGGCGAATAAGCGGATGTGAGCCTGCGCCGCCACTCACGCTAATTGCTTGGACGGGCGCGCCATTTTTGCTTTGCGTATCGATAATCTGTCGCAAGCCGTAACCAAGACCACAAAGACCCGCAACATATAGTGCAACAAGGGAGTCTACCCCTTTCTCCATGCCCTGCCCTACAATAACAGCGCGAGCATGTGGGTCGGCAAAGGGTGCACGATTACCAAGAAATTCCGGCACAACATGTAGCGCATCAGCGAGCCGCACAGCCTCACTTGGTGAATTTGCCAGCGTCAACGCCCTGTCACCAAGCCATTGCGGCAGTGATTTGCCTTCAGCCTTTGCAACTCTGCCTGCTTCATGCGCTGCCGGATGACACTGGATAAGATGATCAATTGCAGCCCCCGCCGCCGATTGACCACCTTCATTAAGCCACTTGCCCGGCAGCATTGCCGAATAATAAGGCCCCCAGACGCCGGGAACAAATGCCGGTTCAATGGTCGTGGTCATTGTACATGAAGATGTGCCGAACACATAAGCCAAGCATTTCAACGGATCGGCAACGCCATCACGTGCACCAACGGTTCCTACACCACCCGCATGCGCATCGATCAGCCCTGCTGCAACTGCAATGCCTGCAACAAGCCCCATTTCGGATGCAGCTTGTTTGCTCAATCCATGACCGAGTGGAGTGCCGGGTGCAACTATCACCTGCCCGATACGACTAAAATCATCATCTGCCAGATCTCCGAGGCCAATAGCACGGAAATAATCCGCATCCCAACGCGCTTCATGCGCCAGATAGGTCCATTTACAGGTAACAGTGCACGATGAGCGCTCAAGTGCGCCGCTTGCCTTAAATGTCAGAAAATCGGTGAGGTCGAAAAAATGACGAGCCTTTGTATAGGTATCGGGATTATTTTCACGCAACCACAGCAGTTTTGGTGTCTGCATTTCTGGCGAAATACGACCACCGACATATTTGAGCACATCATAGCCGCCCGCATTAATACGCTCGGTCTGTGAGAGTGCGCGATGGTCCATCCACACGATAACATCACGATCGCTATCGCTGCTCACTGGCAATGTTTTCTCGCCGTCACCAATGACAACGAGCGAGCAGGTGGCATCAAAGCCGATGCCTGCCACCTCGCCCGCGTCAATCCCAGCGGCCGTAACACTTTCACGAACGCATTCACAAACGGCACGCCATATCTGCTGGCTTAATTGCTCGACGAAACCACGATCGTCCCGGTAAAGATCAATTGGGCGTTTGGCTGTCGCCAAAAGCTTGCCAGAGCGATCAAAAATACCGGCGCGGGCGGAACCCGTACCAACATCCACACCAATCAGATATTTTGAGGCCATTAGGGCTGCTCTCCGTAAAACGCGATTACACCCGATCAAAGTTCGTCGGCAGCACCAGCATATCGCGGATGGTAACTGTACGCTTACGCGTAAGCATATATTCGACTGCGTCAGCAACCTCACTCGGGTCAATCAGACTGCCTGATTCTTTAGCCTTGCGCAGGTTTTCTTCAGGCCAATCAGCAAGCAATGCAGAAACTACTGGGCCGGGAGAAACCTGTGCCACACGAACGCCATGCGGGATCATCTGGCGACGCATAGTCTGCACAAAGCATGTCACCGCCCATTTGGACGACGCATAGACTGGTTCCCAATAAGTCGGATAATGGCCAGCGATCGAACAGGTTACGATAATATCACCCGTCTTGCGCTCGATCATATGCGGCGCGACAGCATGAACATTTTTAATAACAGCATTGACGTTCAGGTTAAGCATCTGATCGATAGCTTCGGCGGTTGTTTCTGTCAGATCACCACCGATATAAGTGCCAGCGTTGCAATAAAGAATATCGATATGATCGACCTTTTGTAGGATTTCCGGCACCATAGCTGCGCAGCTTTCGGCATTGAGCAGATCGATCACTTGGGCGATAGCCTTTTCGCCCAACTCAGCCACCAATGCACTCAATGCTGCTTCATTACGATCCACCAGCACAACTGTGGCCCCTGCGGCAAGCAGCGTTTTTGTTGTGGCCAGACCAATACCTGAAGCAGCCCCCGTGATGACTGCGATCTTGCCTTGAAGCGATTCCGCCATTTTATTCTCCTGTATATGCACCAGATTGTTTCCGGCAATTTTCGTAAATGGTTAGCGCCACTCGCGCCCGATATAGATTGCGAGCAGGATGATGCCGCCTTTGATCACATCTTGCAGATATGGATTGATGCCCATCAGATTGAGGCCATTGTTCAAGATACCCAGCAGGATCGCACCAATTAGTGTCCCAATGACCAGACCGCGACCGCCCGCAATTGCGGTACCACCCAAAACAACCGCAGCAATGGCATCAAGCTCAAAGCCCACGCCGGCATTGGGCTGACCACTCATCAGCCGCCCGGTCAGGATGACTGCGGCGAGAGCTGACGTGAAGCCAGAAATTGCATAAACGGCAAGCTTAACGCGCAGCGTTTTCACGCCCGAAAGCCGGGCTGCGGTTTCGTTGCCACCGAGCGCATAAACATGGCGACCGAAGGCTGTCCGCTCTAACACCACCCATGCAATCGCGTAGATAATGAACATGATGATAACTGGTACAGGGATCATACCGATCCGCCCTACACCAAACCATGACACCCAGCTCGGTAGGCCACTGATCGGATAACCGCCGGAATAAATAAGACCGATACCGCGCGCCATGCCCATGGTAGCAAGTGTCACAATAATGGCAGGCATCCGCCCCCATGCGACGAGCACACCATTGATGGTGCCAATTGCAAGCCCAATGAGCACGCCAAGAGCAAGGGCGGCACTTGCCGGAAGCCCGGCATGAACCATAAGGCCGGAAGCAAGCGTTCCAACCAGTGCCATGACGGCGCCAACAGACAAATCAATGCCGCCTGTGAGGATGACAAACGTCATACCGACAGCCAGTACCGCAACGATAGAAACCTGCCGCAACACATTGAGAATGTTGGAAACAGTGAAGAAGTTGTCGCTGGCAAGCCCCATCAAAATCGAAACGACGATCAAGCCCGCCAAAGGCAGTATCAGCGGTGAATGCAGCCAATTGCGCAATGAAAAGCCGCTCTTCTTTTCTGCTGTGGCAATATTTGCATCATTGGACATAGTGCGGCTTCCCCGTTGTGGCTTGGGTCATGACTTCCTCGGACGTGATTTTCTCGTCCTCAAGCGTTGCAACGATACCGCCGGAACGGAACACGCAAACCCTGTCGGACATGCCGATGATTTCCGGCAACTCGGAAGAGATCATGATGATAGAATATCCGGCATTGGTGAAAGCGCGCATGAGGGCATAGATTTCGGCCTTCGCACCAACATCAATACCACGTGTGGGTTCGTCAAAAATCAGCACGCGCATGTCATGATTGATCCAGCGTGCGATGACGACTTTTTGCTGATTACCACCTGACAGCGTATCAATACGCGCATATGGCCCTTGAGCCTTTACGCGCACCTGCTGCATGGCAACCTGTGTTGCTTCGAGCTCTTTTTTGAGATCAACGAACCAATGCAGGCGACGATATTTTCCATAATTGTTGAGAGAAATATTTTGCAGGATAGAGAAACTGGTGATCAGCCCCTGCTCTTTGCGGCTTTCAGGTAAAAGCCCAATGCCGTTTTCAAGCGCCTGATCCGCACCGGAAAGTCGCGTCACGACGCCATTGAGTTTCATCTTACATTGAACAGACGTATGTTCGCCAAGCATGGCCAAAACGCTTTCCGTCCGGCCTGAACCAACAAGCCCCGCAAAACCTAAGATCTCGCCCTTGCGCAGGCTAAAGCGCGAAACAGGCCCACCCTTGCGCAATTGCAATTCCTCTACGTCAATGATTGTCGGCGCTGACACATCGATGTCGGCCTTGGGCGGAAAACCAGCTTCCAGACGGCGACCAACCATCATCTCAACCAGACGGTCGTTATCCACATCCGCGACATCACAGGAATTAATATAATTGCCATCGCGCAGGACCGTAATCCGATCGCAGATCTCAAAAATCTCTTCGAGATGGTGCGAGATAAAAATGATCGCCACACCCTGTCGGCGCAACTCACGCATTACCTTAAAAAGATGTTCAACTTCGGATGGCGTCAGCGTGGCCGTAGGCTCGTCGAGTATTAGAATACGCGCATCAAGCGCCAGTGTTTTAGCGATTTCGACAAACTGCTGTTCTGCCACCGAAAGCCGGTTTATCGGCACATCCATCTGCACATCAACGCCAAGCTTTGCCATAATTTCACGCGCGCGGCTGCGCATAGCGGCACAGTCCAGAAGACCAAGACGGTTGCGCATTTCACGCGCCAGAAACATGTTTTCGACTGCATTGAGATATGGGATCAGGCTGAATTCCTGAAACACGATACCGATGCCAGCTTGAATGGCAGCGTCGTAATCGGCGAAGTGGCGCTCTGCTCCGTCAACCCAGATTTCGCCTTCAGAAGGGCGCAGAATCCCGGAGAGTATCTTCATCAGCGTAGATTTGCCCGCACCGTTCTCCCCGAGAAGAGCGTGAACCTCACCAGCACGCACTTCCAGATCCACACCGTGGAGAACCTCGATCCGGCCAAAGCTTTTTTTGATGCCTTTCAGCTCAAGCACGATTTGTTCCTAACCAATAAAGGGCTCCCGCTCCAAATGCGTCCTTTCGGACGCACCCGGAGCGGGAGCTGGGAGGATGATTACCAGCTGAAGCCTTCAGCATTCTTGGCATCGATCACCATGACGTCGATTGGAACTTCCTTAGGAACAACGCGTGCACCCCATTTCTGGGCCAGAGCCATCGCAAGACCGACGCGAACCTGATCACGCGGGAACTGTGCGGTGGTTTCGATGAAAGGTGTACCATCCTTGATCGCCTGAATTGCCTCTGGTGCACCATCGACGGAGGTCAGCTTGATATCACGGCCCGAGCCCTGAATTGCTGCCAGAGCGCCCATAGCACCGCCGTCATTGACCGAGAAAATGCCTGTGAGATTAGGGTGCGACTGGATCATGTTTTCAACGACACCAAGTGCCACGGAGCGATCCTGACGACCATTCTGTGTATCGACTAGCTTGATGCCCTCAAACTCTGCAAGTGCAGCCTTGCAGCCCTCAACGCGCTGTAGGATAGGAACGACTGGAATACCATCCAGAATGGCAACCTCGCCTTTGCCCTCAAGGCTTTCACCAAGATACTTGCATGACTGATAGCCCGCATCACGGTTTTTCGATCCGACGAATGTATCAACCGGACCATTGGCGTTGGCATCAACCGCAACAACAATAACGCCCTTTTCCTTAGCGGCATTAACAGCCGCTTCAACGCCAGCACTATCAGTTGGATTGAGAAGCAGAATGTCGATGTTCTGCTGGAGCATATCTTCAACGTCGGAAATCTGCTTAGCCACATTATGGCCAGCGTCGCTGACAACAACTTCAGCACCGATGCTCTCGGCTGCGCCGCGGAGCGCTTCCTGCATCGACACGAAATAGGGATTGTTCAGTTCCTGAAATGTCATACCGATTTTAAGCTTTTCCTGCGCAATAGCAGGCGATGCCAGAAGAGCAAGAACAGTGCTCACTGTTAAAATGGCTTTTTTCATTGAGATTTACCTCCCGTTACAGATTGACAGGCGATGCCTGCATGTTTTGGGCAGAAACCCGCCCGCCCAAATTGCGAATAGCCGCATTCTCCGGCTCTGATTGGTCTTGCATCACCGGAATTTTGTTTGCGGCAAAAGTGGTACGAAACTGCGAGGGGGACATGCCCTTGAGATTGAGAAAATGCCGGTTGAAATTGGACAAGTTGGAAAAACCGATCTCGTAGCAAATATCGGTAATGCGCACCGACGGCATCGTCAGCAGCATCTGGCAAGCTAAATCTACGCGCAACTGATTGCGGTAACGAACCAAAGTCGTCCCTGTATGACGCTTGAAGGCGCGCGAAAAAGCGCTCTGACTCTGCCCAAGCATTTGAGCGAGTTCGCTCTCTTCAATCTGATCGGTCAGATGCTCGCGCAAATAAGCGAGCGCGCGATTGATGCCACAGGGATTAAAGCGTCTCACGTCAAGCTCATAACTCAAGCTTGCCAGCACTTCCGGTTCAGGCGCATTAACCAATAAGTCGAGAATTTCCCAGAACAACGCGATCCGCGTCATTCCCTGCGCCACGATTAAACGCTCCATGAGGGGGCGAATTTTGATGCTTGTCGCATCATCAAACAACAACCCGCGACGGCTGCGTTCCAACAATGGGCCAAGGCTGCCCATTTCCGGCATGGTTGCGAGCACGTTTTCAATGAAAGCTTCGGGGAATTGGATGACCATAGAACGCGTGGGAACAATTTCACCGCGCTCAATCTCGCTGATCCAGTTTTGTGGAAGATTGGGCCCGGTCATAATCAATTGTCCCGGCGCAAAACGCCCGACATGATCACCCATGTAGAAGGTGCCAGAAGTCGCAACGACGAGATGAATTTCATATTCCGGATGATAATGCCAACGCACGGTACGGAATGGATAACCATGCATCCATGCCGCAAAGGACTCACCCTTACGGATATGCACAAGCTCCAAATCTGGTTGCATGACATCCTCCCTGACGCACACCATGATACAGTTTGAAGGCCTGGGCTCCTCTGCTCCAGACCATGTCTCATGATTGATGCATTCTGGGTGGTGTGAGCGCCCGCGGCTACATCACAACTTAGAATATTATGATACTTTTTTTACATATAATTTGCGTAATCTATGAAAAATGAAGCACTTAACAGTGCCCGTTCAATGCCTTGACACCATAATCCATATGTTTGATGTCTATAGAAACCCGACATTACCTGTATTTTCAGTGCTGTAACGTCAATAGACCTGCATCTTTCAGGCGACCATAAATGATGTGATCGCTCTCATATTTTTTGACATAGTAAATTACCAGTTTAAGGCTAGATACTATTTTCACTCGCATTTGAGTTGTACGAAAACCCAGAATATCTACATGCAAGTGGCGACTTAAACTGCGTAGCAGTGCCAGCGAGCGTTGCAATTGCCTCCTCGAGCCCCTCGTCCAGTCAGGAGGATTCTGCTCCGACTAAACGGGGTGCGAAAGGCTCACTTGCAACGCAGCATGAACAACATCAAGAGCAGTAGAACTTAATCGATAAGCCTTGTCTTGATACTAGGCGTTCTAAAGTGTTCTTGATCGCCTATTGAGGAAAGGTGATCTGAAGCTTCACATCAGTTTCACGCGCCTCAACCGCACGATCAAATCCAAGAATACTCTCTTCAAAAGGCAATGTAGCCGATATCAGCGGCTTGAGATCCACTTTGCCAGAAGCGATCAATGCAATAGCGCGATCGTAAACATTGGCATAACGGAAGACGGTCTCAACGCGCAACTCACGGGCCTGAAGTCCGACAATATCGACCGGCACGGGGTCAACTGGCATACCAACAAGCACAATTGCACCGCCCGGTCGTGCCAAGCTCGCGATATTGAGAATAGCAGATGCAGCACCCGAGCATTCAAACACCAGATCGCAACCCCAGCCGTCGGTGTGTTCTGCAATAACTTCCGCAAGATTATGTTCACGAATATTGACCGCTACGATGCCGTCATAGGCTGCGATAATATCGAGCTTCGGTTGAGCCAAATCGGCGACGATCACCTTTGCGCAGCCGCCAGCAAGTGCTGCCAGTGCCACCATCATGCCAATAGGACCTGCGCCCGTGACAACAGCCACGTCACCCGGCTGGATGCGTGCACGTAAAGCCGCCTGCATGCCAATGGCAAAAGGCTCAACCATAGCACCTTCGCCAAATGAAACCTGATCCGGAAGTTTGTAAGTGAAAGCAGCTGGATGAATAACTTCCGGCACAAGGCAGCCATGAACAGGTGGGGTAGCCCAAAACTGAACTGCCGGATCCACATTGTAGATACCGAGTTTCGACGCACGCGACGTCGGATCGGGAATACCTGGTTCCATACAAACACGATCGCCGACCGCAAGATGTGTAACATCTTCGCCCACTTCAATGACCGTTCCTGATGCTTCATGACCGAGAACCATCGGTTCGTTGACGATGAAATGACCGATGCGCCCATGCGTATAGTAGTGCACATCGGAGCCACATATGCCGACGGTGTGAATCTTGATGCGCACATCCTTGCGCCCTAGCGTATTCGGCAAATCAAAATCTCTGAGCGAGAGCTTTCCCTTTTCTTCGAGAACGAGTGCTTTCACTGCTTCCTCCTAAGCGCATTATGAAACATGCGGGCTATCAAAAGGGAATTTTACAGAAAGTAAAGGAGACGTATCAGAGAAGTGGAATCTTTAAGTTTGGTGCGCAAAAATCTATCAGTAAGATAGAGAATGCGTATAGGTCTTGGGATTTTTTGTGGCTATCTGGATGGATGCAAAATCGAATCGCAAAGTGGCAACAGCTACACTGAAGGGAAATACGTTCGAAACAAACGAGAGCAGCAATAAGCTGGATAGACAAAAAATGTCAGCAACCAGTGTCCATAATGCATAACTAACACTGGTTACGAAATGCGTTAAACCTGTTCTAGCTAGCAGAACCAAACTACTAATTTTTAGTTTTAAAAGATATGGCTGGGGCGCCTGGATTCGAACCAGGGGTGCCGGTACCAAAAACCAGTGCCTTACCGCTTGGCTACGCCCCAACTTGCAGCATCAAATAAACTCTATCGCTGCAAAACTCAAGGCTATATATTCAATCAATCGACATTTCCCCAAATGAAAATTTGGATGTCTCAACACCATCATTTTATGCTTGAATAGCCCTTTCTGAACCGCAATTAGCACCAACAAAATAGCTTTGGCGCTGTCTGATGTTAACTATTGGCCAAACATTTTTTCAGACTCAGAAAATGACGTACAACTGTTGACGAAACGCGAGAACCTGATTGTCACGAGGCCAAATCGGTGGCAATTCGACCACCATTCCGGAGAAACAGAACAGTCACCCAGCAACTTCAGCGGCAGTGTTCTTCAAGCTGCAGCCTCGAACGAGAAATGACTCACTGACATGAGTTCGTTCCTCATTCCGGTTGGAACAGCATACCTTCCGCTCATCTTGCCTTTCTTATCTTTTCATCAGCCACGACCTTTCGGTTGTGCGGCATTTTGCAGATCGTGTGGCTGTGATGTATCTTGGACGCATCGTTGAGACAGGCAAGACCTCTTATATTTTCGATAATCCGGCGCATCCCTATACGGAAGCACTGATTTCAGCCATTCCGTTGCCTGATCCCATCGCTCAACGCCAACGTAAGCGTATTGTCCTGCGTGGTGATTTGCCAAGCCCAGCCAATCCACCAAAGGGCTGCGGTTTTTCCACGCGATGCCCTATTGCTTTCGACGAATGCCATCAACTGCCGCCGCCACTCATTGAAGCTAAGGCGGCAAGATATGTAGCTTGCCATGCTCGATAGTATCAGAGATGGTGTTACTTAACGCTCGGGTCTTACAGCACCCCCGCATACTTCTCTGGCTCATTTAATGAGTGTTTTTATTTGCGTTATTATGCTTTTCCCGATTTCCGCATCTTATAGCTGCGCTGTTTCTGGATGCTATATTATAAAGCAAAAAGCCCGCTCGGGGCGGGCTGTTTTTGGGTGTGTTTTGCCGTCGTAATGATACGCGGGTAGGCTGGTTGATAAATCTGGGTTGTTTTTTTGATATTTTGTTTCGTGATCAGGATTTAGGCCGTTCGTGGTGCGATCGATAGTCGATTGATTATCGATTTGGTTGAACGGGCAGGCCATAAAGTTTGTAGAAGCGGTATAGCTACGAATATGGCGTGTGCATCAAAGGTTTTAGTATTTTTTTTGAGATTTGGTTGCGGGGGCAGGATTTGAACCTGCGGCCTTCAGGTTATGAGCCTGACGAGCTACCGGGCTGCTCCACCCCGCGCCATGGTGTGTTTATTGAACCGGTTTGGTATTGTGCGCATAGCGCTAGTAAAGCTGTTTTGTATGGATTTGAGAAGATGAATGATATTTGTGTGCTTAGCAGACCTGGCAGCGACCTACTCTCCCGTGTCTTAAGACAAAGTACCATTGGCGCTGGAGCGTTTCACGGCCGAGTTCGGAATGGGATCGGGTGCAGCCGCTCCGCCATAACCACCAGGTCGGCGAAGAACACAAATATGAGAAGCTGGTTGTCTTTCGTGCAGATATTGATTTGTTTTTTCAGGCGCTGATAAACAATAAGCACACGACTGTGTGCCGTCGCTTATGCGACGCGCGGTCCGCAGCGAAGCAGCTTCAGCTGCGACAGCGTGAGGACAAACAACTATCGAACATTGTTCGATGGATATTGTAAATGAGAGTGATCAAGTCGATCGAGCTATTAGTACCGGTAAGCTACATGCGTTGCCGCACTTCCACACCCGGCC
>NZ_JBBGYW010000007.1:0-165458 GCF_037479515.1 Ochrobactrum sp. MYb379 | reverse complement strand
CCCAGCAAACTCTAGAATTTATAGGTTCCAGTTATGGTGAAGCTTCGCGGTGCTCCGATCAGATTGGCATTATCCGTATAGCCAACGCTTTTGTAATAATACTTATCAAACACATTATACACGTTAAGCCTGAAATCGCTATTTTCCGTCGGGCTGTAAGCAACCACCAAATCTAGAAGACCATAGGCATCCTGCTTTGCGTTCACATAGCCATTTACGTTACCTTCGATTGAACTTTGAAAGCGACCAGACGCCCCCACACGCCAACGGTTGAAATCTTCGGGGAGCGTGTAAACCGTTGAAAGCGTGAGCAGATGCTGCGGTTTGTCTCTCCCATATCGGTCACCCGCTTTACCACCCGTTGAATCTTCAAGATATTTTGCGTTGATGTAGGTGTAACCAGCAAAGATGCGCCAGTCCTCTGTGATCAGACCAGAAACTTCAGCCTCAAATCCGCGACTACGAACCTTCCCAGCCGCAGAGTAACACTCAATGCCTCCGTCACAGGGCGGCAGCTGATCCGGCAAGTTTTTCTGGTCGATCTGAAATGCAGCTAAGCTCGCATTAAGTCTACCACCAAGAAATTCACCTTTGATACCTGCCTCATAATTCGTGCCGGTCACGGGATTAAGCAACGAACCATTTGTTCCCGTATAATTCTGCGGTTTAAAGATAGAGGTTACGCTGCCATAGACCGTGAATATATCGTTCAGATCATAGGTTGCAGCAACATAAGGTGTGAACCTATGTTCAGCCTCAAACGCTGTGGATTCTGTATAAGTGCCGCTACGGAAAAAAGTATTCGTTTCGTACCAGCTCAGTCGCCCCCCAACAAACACGTTAAGAGGATCAGTCACATTAAATTTGGCTGTTCCATAAAGACCATAGTTAACTTCTTTAGACTGTCGCTCCCACATATAATTGAAATCGGGCATAGGAACGTCAACTGATTGCTGCCAATTGAACGGATCAAATTGATATGGAAACTCGGATGGCCAGCCACCAGGGCCATCATCGTTGATATTACGCCTGTAGTTACCACCCAACGACAGTTCATGAGTGCGGCCAAGCAAGTCAAATGAACCTTGAGCATTTACATCAAAAGCAGTCTGCTTGTGATGATAATCGTATTTGCCAATATTGTATTGCAATTCGTCACTGGCGGGATCTAGGCGATACAGTGAAGCGCCAAGCATATCCATCTTAGCGTCAAGATAGCTTCCTTTGAGTTTAATCACCCAATCATTGTCGAGCTCATGCTTAATTTCACCGAAGACATTGGTGTTCGCCTTGTTCCAGTAGGTCCATGATGGGCTTGAACGAACAGAGCGATCAAAGTCGTAAAAACTGCCATCAGGACGGGTTGGTAAGCCATTCCAATCCGCACCCGGGCTTTTCTCACGGTTATAATAACCGCCCAATGTCAGCATCGTATCTTCAGTCAGATCAGCTTCAAGGATCCCGTAGTATAGCTGACGCTGTCGTTCGTAATCCTGCGTGAATGTATCCGAATCCTGCAGCGATGTGACCATACGCCCGCGGAGTGTGCCTTCAGCATTTAAGGAACCACCGGCATCAAGCGTCCCCATGTAGTTATTCCAGCTACCCGCTGTTCCCGTCACGATGATCTGTCGCTCTGCTGTCGGGCGCTTCCGAACCAGATTAATAGATGCCGATGGGTTTCCCGCTCCCTCAAGCAGACCTGTGGCCCCTCGTACAACCTCAACCCGATCATACATTGCAAGTGTTGAAGAGCCGACAACGTCTGAATCCTGGCTAATGGTAAGGCCATCGACCATGATATTGTCGACCTGAAATCCGCGCGCAAAATAATTGCTTCGCTCGCCACCCGTTGCGCCAACGGTGATGCCTGTCGTATTCGCTAAGGCATCTTCAACCGTGACCATACCCGCGTCCCGTATCCGCGCATTTGTCACCACACTGACTGACTGCGGCGTTTCTCGAATTGAGAGGTTTAGCCCCGTCGCCGTCGACATTTCGCCCGTTGTGTAAGAGCCGGAGCCTTCCGTAACTGATCCCTGTCCGACGACTGTAATGGTGTTCAGAACAGTCGTACCATCAGGCGCACTAACTACGCCCGATGATGTAGACGCTGGGTCAACGATTGTAACTGTATTCGCATTTGTAAATCGCCAGTTTAAGCCAGTTCCGGCCAAAGCTGTAGCGATTGCCTGAGACGTGGACATTGATCCACGGACTGTTTTGGCAACCTTGGACGCTAAGGCTGTCTCATTGAAAACCACGGCTACCCCGGAAATACGGCCAATATCATTCAGTGTCTGGCGAACAGATTTCGACTGAATATTGAAGTCATGAACTTTTTCAGCAGCCGCCTGAGCATATGCGTTCGTGAGAAACACTGAAGCATCAGTTGCCACTGACAGAACTGTTGTCGCAAGCAGCAACGCAAATCTGCGTGTCCCGGCGCTGATATTCATGATTATGCCTTTCCCGTATCCATTCTGGTGCGGGCGCATTGATTTCGCGCCCCTCTCAATGGACTTAACGGTCGGGATGACAAGCCACCCTCATAAAAAGATGAATTATTTTATCCTATTTATGAAATCGATCATCATGGCCCAATGACGACAAGGCGTTCGCTCAATTTGCGCATGTTGAAACCGACTGAGGTTTGCAACGACGACAAAGCTGCATCCGTATCTTTGAGCGAAAAACTACCGCTGATGCGTCGCGCACCCAAGGCTGACCCCATGACGATTATACGGCCATGACGATAACGCTCAATCTTTTGCAATACATCCTTCAGTGTCGCATCGTTGAATACAAATCGTCCCTCATGCCAAGAAAGCGCATCACCTATGTCAACATCATGCGGTGTGGATAGCCCTTTATCGCTATATCCGACAGCTTCACCGGGCTTAAGAACGACCTGATCCGACGAATTGATCACTTCTACGCGCAAGCTGCCATGTTCAAGTGTCACTTCGACACCAGCTTCATTGAGAGCGACGTCAAAGGCAGTGCCAAGAACGCGCGAGCGTCCATTTTCTGCCTCGACGATGAACGGCACACTGGAAGGTGTGACCTCAAAATAGGCCGTTCCGCGCAACAATTTCACCTGACGGGCGTGATCGTCAAGGCGAACGTCGATAGCAGTATCAGCATCAAGTAAGACCAACGAGCCGTCATCCAGCCGAACCTGGCGCGTTTCACCGCGTGCAGATACGTAATCTGCATTGAAGTCTTGCCAGAGATTGGGCTTTTCCAACCATATCCAGCCACTTCCAAGTGCAAACAGCAGGACTAGCATCCCTGCAACGCCTTTGTTGCCCGACTTTCTGCGTTTGCGTATATCTTTAATACGACTGAGAGGGCCGGCCAGCGACGATGCTTCTTCGCGGGCAATTTCCGCGCCGGGCGCAATACTGGATGACCAAAAAGCACTGATTGCGCGAAAAGCGGCTTCATTCTCTGGATTAAGCTTCTGCCACGCCAAGAAATTCTGTTTATCGGAACGCGACGGCTTACCATTCATACGCGTAAACCAAGCTATAGCCTCTTTTTCAGCTTGAGCTTGATCAGATATGTCAGCGTTATGCTCTTCCATGATCACCAAGTATCTCACGCGTATGAGGCAGCGCTCCGCATAGGGCCTCTCCGATATAACGATTATCCAGCACTCTACCCCTCAGCCTTTTATTCGGCAGCTTGTCGACAGGCAAGAATGGCCTTTGCCATATCTCGTTCTACCGTGCTGTACGAAATATTGAGCGCTTCAGCGATTTCGTCATAGGAACAGCCATGAATTCGATTGAGAAGGAATATATGTCTGACACGCTCGGGAAGTGAACGGATTGCCTTATCTATCTGGCGAACATCGTTGATCGCAATGACAATCTGCTCAGGCGTTGCGACAGGTGCAGCATATTGCTCTTCCGTCAACATTTCTGGCAGTTTTTTGTGTCGGTTTTCAACCCGTATCAAGTCGATTGCCGCATTGCGTACACACCGGCTAAGATATGCAGGCGTCAGAATGATATGCTCTCTGGTCTTACCCCAAAGACGAGCAAACACATCCTGAACAACATCGGATGCGTTCGGTGCGCCTATTTTTCGAATGACCATACGCTCAAGACGCTGACGCTCAGCCCTGTAAAGAGTATCTATCTCGTCAGACTTGGCGTCCATTAGAAGTTACAATCCGTAAACAAGCGACATTATCAATAAACCTTATCATTGCTCATATAAAACATGACCACAATAGGCAAGAATAGAAGCCAGTTTGGTTTTCTACAAATTGCGAGACGTATTCAAATTAGCGCCAATCTGTAAAATTTGCAGAAAAAGCCACTATTTGGCCACTTCACCAATTACCTCACCCAACTATCACATTCGCTCCCTTTTTAACGGGTGTTGCTAAAAAGCATCTACATTGTTCGAAACCGAGACAGCACGGTGGAAACACCACAAGCCACAGTTGAACGGAAAACAAAATGATATATTGAGCCAATCACTCAACTTTAGCCAGCAAGTCCCTTAGGCAAGCCAGCAAACGCGCAACGCTTATTTGGGGAATATCAAATGCTGCGGCCTTCAGTCTTCAAAATATCTGTCAATCGTAAATTGCTGGTAGCTCTTTCTGCCTCTGCCACTCTACTGGCTTATACCGATGCCCATGCTCAAATAGCACCTGAAACGCAAAAGCAGCAGCAGACCCAGAAAAAAGACGACGAAAGCCCAGAAACTATCCGGCTACAGACAATCACTCTCTCGGCAGAGCGTGCAGCCAAAAACCTGCTTGATGTACCAATGTCGATCAGCGTGATTGATCGCGACACGCTTGATCGACACCAAGTCCGCGATATTCAAGATCTGGTGCGTTATGAACCGGGTGTGAGCGTCGATCGTCAAACTTCGCTTACCAATCCTTTTGGTCAGCTTAATAGCTTCAACATTCGTGGCGTTGGCGGAAATCGGGTGCAAATTCTCGTTGATGGCGCACGCGTTCAGGAACGCATTACTGATGGCAGTCGCGATTTCGTAGACCCCTTCAACATGAAATCGGTTGAAATAACACGCGGCCCAAATTCAGTGCCCTGGGGTGCCGATGCCTTGGGTGGCGTTGTGTTCTTCAGAACGATGGATCCGGACGACTTGCTGGATGGCACCAAACCGTGGGCTGTCGAAACAAAGTTTAGTTATGACAGTTTTGACAAATCATTTCGCAAACAAATTACCGGTGCCGCAGAAGCAGGCGATTTCAAGGTTTTGGGTAGCTTCGGACACATCAATGCATCTGAACCAGATATGCGCAAGGCACGTGCTGATGGCGGCATATGGGGCTGCCCACGCGAGTCTATATGGCCATGCAACAAAGCATTCCCTATGGACACGGACTCTTATAACGGACTCATGAAGCTTCAGTGGAACCCATCGGCTGATCATGAATTCAAACTGACCGGGGAGTGGTTTGAACGCAACACGGATGTCGATCAGAAATATGATTCCGGCGCCGCCAATCCGGCCTATCTGAACATACCCAGCTTTTATTATGAAAATGAGAGTTGGGATCGATCTTTGAAAATGCAGCGGGCGCGCTTTGCGCTGGACCACCGCTGGACAGTCGGCGCTTCTTGGCTGGATGAAGTGAAGTGGAATATTTCCTATTCGCCGCAAAAGCGAGATACCACGAGCAACCAAATTCGTAACTACTCGCGTTATGCAACGCCGCGGCGTGAGGATCGCATTCAAATTCGCAATTACAGCGAAGACTTCTTGCAGGCCGATGTACAGTTGACATCGTCATTTGATATTGGCCAGACAAGCCATAAACTCATTTATGGTTTTGCAGGTGACATCACCAAGAGCAACTATGATGGCAAAAACATTACAACAAATCTGAATACCGGCATCACCACAGTTGCTTTGCGACAAGGGTTTAATTTCCCTAAGGTGGACACGGTTCGCGCAGATTTTTATGTACAAGATGAAATCAAGCTGCTGGACGATCGCTTGACCCTTACGCCGGGTTTGCGCCTTGCTACTTATTCCATCGATCCGACCAGCGATGACGATTACGTTCCGCTAGACGGCTTTGAGCCTGAGAAAATGGACAAGACCCGCCTGATCAAGCGCCTTGGCGGCATCTATAAACTGGACGACACTTATTCGCTTTTCGCTTCATACGGCGAAGGCTTCAAGATGCCAACTGCCCAGCAACTCTTTATTTCTTCATCGTCAATCGGTGCAACGGGCATGGTGGAAGTTATTCCAAATCCAAACCTCAAGCCTGAGTTTGTCCGCAGCTATGAAGCCGGTTTGCGTGGTGAGTATGATCGCGGATATTTCAGTGCCTCTGCATTCTATTCCGATTACAAGGACTTTATCCGCAGCTTACAGCGGGTTCCGGGTACAGCGGATAAATATACATCTGATAACGTTGAGAGCGTAAAGGTCTGGGGAATTGAGTTCGCTGGTGAGTATGAGGTCTATAATAACCTCTTTGCCAACGCTGCACTGTCTTACATGCGCGGCGACCAGCGTGTCGATGCAGGCTCGGAAAAGACCCCGTTTGATGGCGCTGTTCCACTAACGACAGTTCTGGGGCTACGATACATCATCCCGGATTGGAATCTTGAAACAGAATTTGTCGGCACTTTTGCATCTGGAGTGAAGCGCCGCGCGGATGAGAATGCTTTCAAGCCTTCAAACTACTCGGTATTTGATGCTTATGCCAAGTGGAAGCCGACCAAACATATCGACGTGAACTTCGGGGTCGAGAACATTTTCGACAAGCGCTATTTCCCGAATACACTCACCGGTTACGCCAATACTCCGGACTCTTCTTCGGTAGCGAACGTGAACCCACTGGAAATGCAGATCGCACCAGGCCGCTCCTTTAAAATCGGCGCAACAATGCGTTTCTAAACGTCTTCGATGATCAACATGCCGGAGGAGATTAAAAATCCCCTCCGGCTTTATCATGTCTGTGTGGGTTGTTAATGCTTACGGTACTTAAACAATTTTGGCAGTTACTCAAATATTGCAATTCGGGATCAGGCACCGTTCTGAATTTATCGCTGCTCGCTGTTATCTTCGCTCTACACCTTGTGGGCATCTACATGGGTCTGTGGCTTATCAGGTGGACAGCAGATTTTTATAATGCGCTGGAGCAGCGCAATATTTCGGTCACCATTAGCCAGATCGGCATTTTTGGTTTAATCGTGCTGATCAATACCTGTCTCACGCTCACAGGGCAGTATTTGCAAGGCGCCCTCAATATCCGCTGGCGCCAAAGACTCACCGAGACGGCCATAACCTTCTGGATGTCGAATAAGGCCTATTGGCATCTTTCCATAGGTCACAGCGACCCTGTGCCGGACAATCCTGATCAGCGTATTGCTGAAGACTGCGACCTCTTTGTCAAACACACATTAGAAGAGGGAATAGGGCTTATCACAAATATTATAGCTCTATTTTCCTACATTGTAGTGCTTTGGGGCCTCTCAACTTATGCGCTGAATTTTAGCCTCGCGGGAATAGAGTTTACGATACCGCGCTATATGCTGTGGGCTGCGTTTGTTTACGTGTTTATCTCTTCGTTCGTGACGCACCTGTTCGGACGGCGGCTGAAAGCCACATTTGTTGAGCAACAGAAGAAGGAAGCAGATTTCCGCTTTGCGATGGCGCATATTCGTCAGCATGCGGGTGATATTGCCATATTGAACGGCGAAAATCAGGAAAAAAGAATACTTTCAGACAAGTTTGCCAAAGTTCGTGAGAATTGGTTCCGACTGGTTTTTCGTCAGGTGCAACTCGGCATATTTACCTTTCCCTATCGTCACAGCATATTCAGAATTCCTACCTTTCTAGGGCTACCAGCATATTTTGCAGGTACTGTGACATTTGGCGGACTGATGCAACTCGGTCAGGCATTTACGCATGTGTCCACTAATCTCTCGTGGTTTATTTTCAACTACAAGACATTGGCGGAACTCGTATCGGCGGTTTCGCGCTTATCCGGATTTATAAATGCCACGCGGCGCATTCAGCCACCGACGCACACATCCATTTCTCAGCCGTCAGATGCACCGCTGCATTTGCGTGACATTGTATTGAATACGCCCGATGGACGAAACCTTATTGAGATTTCAAATCTCGAAATCAAGCTCGGTGAAACAGTTTGGCTGCGCGGTCGATCGGGCCTCGGCAAAACAACATTACTAAGACTTATCGCCGGTGCATGGAACTTTGCGAGCGGAACACTCCACCGACCAGATACCACCATGCTTGTGCTTTCACAAAAGCCATATATGCCGAATGTAAAGTTAAGCGAGGCGGTATCCTACCCGCTCGCAGCAGATCAATTTGATCATGACGAAATCCCGCGAGCACTGACAAATGTTGGACTGCCTGATATTTTGCGTCAACAGTTACGAGAAAAACAGGTTGCACTCGGAACTCTTTCCGGTGGAGAAATGCAACGATTTGCACTTGCCCGCGCGCTGCTCGTGAAGCCTGACTGGTTGTTTCTTGATGAAGCAACAAGTGCGCTGGATAAGGCGTCCGAAACAATGCTGCTTAATCTCTTGCGACGGGACCTGCCCGATACAACAATCGTCATTCTGACTCATCGTCAGCCAGGTAGCATTAAAATCGACCGTATAATCGATCTTGAAACGTCGGGCGTAGCTGACATACGCCCTAATAACACCATTCCACAAACTGCATGAGGAAACTATGAGCGACCAACCAATCCGAATAAAGCTTTTGGCTGATGCGGCAGACATTCTGAGTACACTACCCTTAATGGGCAAACTCATGATTAACTCCAAAAGCGGTGGTGCAACGCATGAACGTATCGGCGTGGTAGAGCACGTTGAGGTTCGGGAGGGTTGGATTCATTTTTCTGGTGCCGAACATCATTCGAGTATTGACCTCTCAGCAATCACTTCACTTATTGCGGACCGTAGTAGTGTGATGCAGGAAAAGGTTTATCCTCGTATTGATCTCATAGCATCAGACGAAACGATTATTGGCAGTGTGATTGGCTTCGACGGCGCTGCGCCATTTGACAAAGCTCTGGAGAGCTTCACTTTTACTGTGCTTGAACCAGCTAACAAAGATCGTGGCGCTGGTGAAGCGCTGGAGATTAGCGATGATGAGCCCGGTTTGAAGCCATTTGTAGCTGCGCAGCGC
The DNA here is from genome assembly GCF_037479515.1 of Ochrobactrum sp. MYb379. Classification (NCBI taxonomy): domain Bacteria; kingdom Pseudomonadati; phylum Pseudomonadota; class Alphaproteobacteria; order Hyphomicrobiales; family Brucellaceae; genus Ochrobactrum; species Ochrobactrum sp. MYb379. The sequence continues at coordinate 156,278 of NZ_JBBGYW010000007.1, read as the reverse complement.
AATAAGGCCGAAGTACGGATATCGCTTGATCTTCCCGCTTTCAAACAAGAGTGGAGTGGCGAGATGCCGGACGTGCGCCCATCACGCGGCTTCATCAATGTCATGAAGCCAGATTTTCATCTGCATCTCAAAGCTGGTCATGTTGCATCATGGCGGGAGCTCGAGAACGCTGACGAGCATCAATTTTATGCGCTCAATGCAGCCGGCGAGGAAACAGGCCTGATCATTTCCGGAAAAAAGGAGGCGTTCCTATGAATTCAGCTCATGAAACGCTGCGAGCGGGACAATGGTTCGATCCAAATTCAGGCGAGATCAGAACGCATCAATCGCTTATGCAGGAGATGTCACAGAAGCGTGTTGTTCTATTGGGCGAACTGCATGACCGATATGATATTCACCGCTGGCAGGTAAATATTTCTGCTTCGCTCCTCGCTTACCGAGATAATCTTGCCATTGGCTTTGAAATGTTCCCAAGACGACTTCAGCCGGTTCTTGATGAATGGGTTGCTGGACAGTTGAATGCAGATCAATTTCTGGAGCGCGCTGAATGGGGCAAAGTATGGGGCTTTGCAGCAGACCTTTACTGGCCAATTTTTAACTTCTGTCGCGAATTCCATATCAAGATGCTGGCATTAAATTGTCGCCGTGACCTCGTAACACGTGTTGGAAAAGAGGGCTGGGAAGAGATTGCCGAAGAGGACCGCGACGGACTAACACCCGCACGCGCTGCAAGCCTGGCCCATCGGGAGCATCTTTTGCGCCTTACCAACGGCGGACCGCCAGCAATGCAGGGGAAGTCGGCCGATGCTCCCGAGTTTGATAGGTTTGTACGTGCCCAACAAACATGGGATCGTGCATTCGCCTGCAACATCGCGAACTATCTTGATGAAAAGCCCGATGCGCTTGTCCTAGGCATCATCGGTCGTGGTCATATGGAATACGGGTTTGGCACACCAGATCAACTGGATGACCTTGGCATTACTGATGTGGCGGTACTTTTGACTCAGGACTTAGGCAACACACCTGAAATACCACCCCGCTCCAATATTGCTAACGCCATCTTTGCATTAAACCCGTACTGATCGAGCGCGGAATGCGGCGGGCTAATCCGGTATATATGTCGCAAAACCTGAACTATCAGGCGACGCGTTAAAAGAAAGAACATACATGAAAGCCTGCCGCGTGATGAAATGCGGCAGTTCTTGGCTTTTAAGTACAAAAGCCCACTCGCAAAGATTGATGCAAGACGCCATATGCCGGAGGCTCTGGCTCGGGCTGGCAAACTGAGACAACCATATTCTGACCATTAGGATGGACAGGAACAACCGATTAGGTAGCGGCCTCATCACCATCATAGTGTGGAATTTGCCATCCCGTTTTCTATTAATCGTTCAATGAAGCGCCAAACCTGCCACTTGCAAAGATTACAATGAAAAGAATTGAGCCATCATTATAGATGGATTTTTGGAAAAAATACCCACCAAGCGCTCAAGCCGAGATATTCACCTATAAATACAAAATCAGAACCCAATTTTTGACCATCAAAAACTTGAAATAATTAATTTTAAATATATCGTAATATTAAGTTATGAAATGGAGGCAATCTTTGCGTATTACATATCATTAGCGAATTTGCATATGCTAAATAAAATTCATTATATATTTTATCATTAAAGTAAAAAATGAAGTAAATCATTTATCAGCACATTCGTCTGAATATAGTTGCATTAATTTTTCTAATTTACACGATATTCTAATCGGCATTCGCGGATTTATCGGAGATTTATAACTTGGGGGTCAGCAAATGAAACGCTATAATGAGAATAATTCGGATGAAGTTGGCGACAACAGTCCATCAAACGATAGGCATAATTGGCGGCAAATCATTAGCCCGCTATATGATGCCAATCGCGTAGGTGGTGGCATGGAAATTGATGGGCACGTCGAGACAAACTTCCTAGGAAGGTCTCTTATCGGTCGATCAAATTACCAACAACACACATGCTTGAGAACGAATAAATTAATAAATTTTGGCGGCATAAATCAAATACTTCTACAGATAATAACAAAAGGAGACTGTTCAGGGGATTGCAACGGAAATACGATAAATCTGAATAAAGGCGACATTATTATATTCGACTACAGTGCGCCATTTAATATTATGGTAAGCGATGGAAGTACGATATCTATAGCTTTTGACCGAGAATTAATATCACGAATAATTGACCCTAGAGCACTCAATGGCGCTGTCATAAAGGGCGAAACCTCACTTGGTATTCTATTAACGAGTACGGTAGTCTCTGCCTTAAAAATAACAGAAGAGAATGCATTCGACGACCCCCACGAATTCGAAGCCGACATACTTGAATATATAGCTAAAATTCTCAGTAGAAAATTTGACAACGTAGTCAATTTACATAACATCGAGAGACAGACAATCATTGATTTTATCGACAAGAATATTGCAAACCATAACTTAACACCAGATTTTCTTTATAATAATTTTAATATGTCACGCTCTCATATTTATAGAATATTTGAGAAAGATGGTGGAGTCGGCCAGGTTATCTGGGAGAGACGCCTAAAATTGGCTTGGAATGAGATGGCTAAATCAAATAGTGGACAGAAAATATCTCTTAAAAATATCGCTTGGCGATTTGGATGTAGCGACACAGCTATTTTTAGTAAAAGATTTAGATCAATTTTTGATTTTTCTCCCAAAGACTTTAAAAAAAATAATTTTGATAACTCCCATGACTTTAATACTCTGTCGAAAATCAGAAAACACTTCTCAAGCTTGGAATCCGACTAATTTTAATGATTTCATGTTCCGGAAGCATGATCCACTGGGAACTCTGGACTATCGCTTCTATTTCGAACCAAAAGGCGAAAGACCCTATCAAATCCATATGGAGAATCAATAATCTCATCAAATATGACTACACAACTCTTGTTATAGCGGCAGCATTCAGACTATATCAGCGATCACTGAAATGTTTGGTTTCCAACCTAGGCGCCCATAATCGTGATCACGTTCAAATCATTCCTAATTACTTCTACTTTAGCCGCTTCTTTGGCCTTCCAAATAGCGCCAGCATTCGCAGCACCGACACAATATCCGCTCACCATTGAAAACTGTGGCGTGAAGATTACGATCCCGAAAGCTCCGGAGCGTGCCGTTGGCCTTGGACAGAACAGCGCGGAAATCATGCTGCTTCTGGGGCTTGAAGAGAAAATGGCTGGTACTGCATTCTGGCCGAGTAAGGTGCTCCCGCAACTTGAAACTGCGAATGCGAAAGTCAAACTTCTGACTGTCGAATTTCCGACGTTTGAATCTATTCTCGCTGAAAATCCTGATTTTGTTGCTGCCGCCTTGCCAAGCTTGATCGGGCCGAGCAGTAAAGTCGCTAAGCGTGAGGACTTCGATAAGGTTGGCGTTCCAACTTATCTTTCGCCGAGCACTTGCCTGAGTACTGAACAGGTTAAGGATGAATATGGCAGCCGCGACAAACTCTGGAATATGGATCTTCTCTACCAAGAGATTGATGAGCTTTCGCAGATTTTCGACGTGGCGGATCGCGGTCAGGCAGTGATAGCTGATTTCAAAGCACGCGAAGCAGCACTACGGGCAACTGTGCCAGCCGATGAAAAGAAGCTTTCTTATGTCTTCTGGTTCTCTAGCCAATCACCTTCTGCAGATGCGTATTTGGGCGGCGGCAATGGCGCGTCTACATTTATCGCAGATGTTCTTGGTGGTGAAAATGCAATTAAGGCAGAAGCAGAATGGCCAACCCTGGGTTGGGAAAGCATTATCGCAGCTAATCCAGACGTGATCGTGGTCGCCAATCTTGATCGTAATCGCTGGGAACTCGACAAGCCAGAAGCGAAAATTCAGTTTTTGAATACAGATCCAGCAGTTAGCCAAATGCCTGCAGTCAAGAACAAGGCAATTGTCGTGATGGACGGACAGGCAATGAACCCTACCATTCGTACAATTTATGGTGCCGAGCAAGTTGCGGCTCAATTGAAAGAACTTGGTATTCTCAAGTGATTATTGAAAGCCATTCTTTGAGGCAATGGGGTGCATATAGCACGGTAATTTTGCTCTCCATTGCAACGATTGGATTGGTCATCGGGATCAGTGTGGGTATTGGTGATTTACCAATACCCCTCTCGACAACCTTTGCAGCCATCACCAATCGCTTAGGATGGACACATATTGATCTTAACCGTATTCATGAGACGGTGATCTGGGATTACCGTCTCAGTCGCGCGCTTGTGGCAGCATTTTGTGGCGCGGGTCTCGCACTCTCGGGTGCAATCATGCAGTCGCTGCTACGAAACCCTCTGGCAGAACCCTACGTGTTAGGCATCTCAGCAGGTGCTTCGACAGGTGCAGTGGCTATCGTCATTCTCGGTATTGGTGCAGGCGCAGTCTCGCTGTCAGCAGGTGCGTTCGTTGGCGCGTTTGCAGCCTTTTTCTTTGTTGCACTTCTTTCAAATGGAACGCGTGCGGGTGCCGATCGCACGATCCTCGCGGGTGTAGCTGCTTCACAACTTTTCAATGCCACAACATCTTACATCGTCACGACATCGGGCAATGCACAGCAAGCGCGCGATGTAATGTTTTGGCTGCTTGGTAGTTTTGGCGGTGTGCGATGGCCAGAATTTATACTGGTCTCTGTTGTCATTGGCTTTGGCCTGATCGCATGCTTGTTTTATTCGCGTGTTCTTGATGCTTTTGCTTTTGGCGATGAAGCGGCATCTTCGTTGGGTGTTAATGTGGGCCGCACACGCCTTGTACTGTTTGCGCTGACCGCAATGATGACGGCTACAATCGTTAGCATGGTTGGGTCTATCGGTTTTGTCGGTCTGGTAGTGCCGCATGCAGCCCGGTTCATCGTTGGCCCATTACACATAAGGTTGTTACCAGCCTGCGCGGTAATTGGCGCTATTTTTATGGTTCTGGCTGACATAACCTCGCGTGCGCTTATTCCTCAGCAGACGCTGCCAATCGGGGTCGTAACCGCTCTTGTTGGCGTTCCGGTCTTTTCCATTATCCTCTATCGGTTTCAGCGTACATCATGACGATTAAGGTAGAAAATCTATGCTGGAAAATTGGTAAGAGAACCATTTTGGATGATGTGTCTTTTGAAGCCACGCCTGGAAAAATGCTCGGGCTTCTTGGACCAAACGGTTCTGGTAAGACATCGCTACTGAGGTTAGTTGCCGGATTGCGAAAGCCGGATTCCGGTCAGGTTCTTCTTGATGGCAAAAATCTTCGATCGATTGCCCGCCGAACAATCGCTCAACGTGTTGCATTCATTGAACAGCATGCAACGACCAACGCCAATCTTAAAGTCATTGATGTCATCAGGCTTGGTCGTTTTCCCCACAGATCAATGTTTTCAGGCTGGCGCACTGCTGATGAAGCAGCGGTGGAGGAGGCAATCGAGCGCACAGGTATGAGAGCCAAGCGTAATGAAAGCTGGCAAAGCCTTTCAGGTGGTGAAAAGCAACGCGCACATATTGCAAGAGCACTATGTCAGGCACCAAAGGAATTGATCCTTGATGAGCCAACCAACCATCTGGATATTCAGCATCAGATGAGCTTGCTAAGGCTGGTTTCTGGCCTGCCAATCACAAGCGTCATAGCACTGCATGATCTCAATCATGCAGCTATGTTCTGTGACGAGCTGATTGTTATGCAGGCCGGGAAGATAGTTGCATCAGGCAGCCCGCAAGAGGTTATAACGCAGGACATTCTTAAGAATGTTTTTTGCGTTGATGCTCGAGTAGAAATACAAGCCGATACCGGACGCCCGCATATTTATTACACGCGGTGAAGCGTAGGCTGCAGATGCGCGAGAAGCTACACTGGCAGAATGACCATGATGGCGACAAACACTAATTCGCTATGCCTGTCGCCTATTTGCTCAATCTGAGCAAACGCGGTCAACATGATAATATGAAATTACGGGCCAGCGCAGATCTCGGCCTGACTTGTGGCTTCCTGCCCGACCTCAAAGCTATAAGCGCGTAATCCATGTTCATCGAGCTTTATGACGCGATAGCAAGGCAACCCGCCCGTCCACCAAGGATTTGGGCTATCCAGCTCCGTTATGAATCGATGTGAACAAGCCTGTCCCGAACTATAAGCAATGCCGTGTGCAGTGGTCCCCGATAACGGAACATGAATATGACCAAAGATAATGTGGCGAATGCCCGCCTTATGAGCATGAAGGCGCTGCATAATTGCACCATCGTCATGCATCCCGATATTATCGAAATGAGCAATACCCGCATCGAACGGTGGATGATGAATGAACACGGTCGCAGGAAATTCGCCTGCGCCACTCAGAGCTGTATCAAGCCACGTGAGGCGATCTTCATCGTAAATACCGCCAATGATCCCAGCCTGATGACTGTCAAGGAACAGCAGTCGGCCAAAACGGGTGTCGATGTACGACTGAATATAGCCGTTCTCATCGCGGGGATGGTCCGGAAAAGCAGCTATGAATTCTGGTCGGCGGTCGTGGTTGCCGAGCATCATGCGAACTTGGAATGGAACGGGAGCCAGAATATCGCGTAGCAATTCATATGCTTCCGGATCGCCATAATTGCAAAGATCGCCAGTAATCGTCAGCAGATCAGCGTCGCTATGTTTTTCGATAATATCGGCTATTGCGACACGCAGCTGCGTTTCGGGATCCACGCCATTGACCACGATGCCTGACGGCATCAAATGCGTGTCGGTAAGTTGGATGATTTTCATAATGCATCTTTCAGCCAATCAAGAAGGCTGCGAATAACCAGAATAGCGATTTCGCAGCCTTTTCGATAAAGCGGAGGTCTTATTTCATTAGCGCGTTTGTCTGTTCAACGAGCTGCTTAAGGCCGTCTTCTGGTGACACTTCACCACGCATCACTGCGCCAATGACGTCGCGCTGGGTGCGCCAGATACGAACGGAATCGCCGCCCGGATAGCCAGCCCATGGCAACGAACGATTAGCCTGTAGCGAAGCAGTTTTAACATTTGGATGCTCGGCATAATATGGCGCAAGATAGTCTTCACCTGTTGCGAGCTTGTTGGTTGGCAGATAGCCGGTAATGCGCACAATCACATTCTGTGCTTCAGGACCTGTGATCCACTTGAGATATTTCCAAGCAGCATCCTGCTTTTCCTTATCTTGTGTCAGGATAACAGCCGAATTGCCGCCGGTTGGAACACCACCTTTTTCGGCATTATCGAGCGGAAACGTGGACGTTACAAGTTTGAAGCGATCGCCAACGAGGCCTTCGATAGTCTGAACATGCGCAGGCGTTGAGAAGATGAAGCCGGTAAGGCCTGCACCAAACTGCTGGCGTGACTGATCCCAATCAAGCAGGTTTTGGCCGCCTTCAGTGACGAATTGACGGGTGAGTTTCAGCGCATTCAGACCGATCTCATTATCGAAAGCGACCTTCTTGGTTTCTTCATCAACCAGTTTGCCGCCCTGCTGGAATACCAACGACTGCCAGAGCCAATCATCCGGCCAGCCATTGATGTCATAGCCCATGCCGGCGATCTTCGGGTCAAGCGCATGAATTTTATTTGCCAGTTCAATGAGACCTGCAAATGTCTTCGGCATGTTTTCAGGATCACCACCAGCCTTTGTCACGAGATCGGCATTGATATAAATGATCGGGGACGATGCATTGACAGGAAGGCCATACTGCTTGCCGTCAACCTGACCAAGAGCTGCCATTTTCGGGCTGTAATTCTTGTCAAGGAAAGCCTGACCACCTTCTGCTTCAATGAACGGCGCAAGATCGGTAATCTGGTTGCGCGGTGCAAGTGTATGTACCAGCTCACCCGTGAGGTTGTAGCCGGAGAAATACACATCCGGCAGATTGCCCGTTACAGCTGCGCGCAAGACCTGCTGCTGACCTTCATTGTAGCCAACTGCGGGCGCAAGAAAGTTAATCTTGATATCCGGATTGTTCTTCATAAATTCATCGGCCAGCGGCTGATGGAACTTCGTGAAGCCCGGCAGATTGTAAAGCACGTTGAGCGTTACATCGGCAGCAGCGGCTACATTCGGCGTAATGAGCGAAACGGCTGCGAGGCCCATAAACATGCCGTTTAAGACAGTGCGTCGGCTGATAGTCATCATAGTCTCCAGAGGATTGTTGGGAGGAGGATGGAGGAGAGAGGCCGACCGGGATTATTTCACCCCGGTCATGGTGATACCCGCGATGAAATGTTTGCGTGCAAGGAGGAAGCAAACAACCATTGGTGCGGTGATTATGGTGGCGCCCGCCATAAGCGCACCGTAGTTGGCGCCAGATTCAATATCGGCGAAGAACAGCATCCCAAGTGGAGGCGGTGCGAGATTTGTGTCGGAAACAACCACCATCGGCCAATAAAGATCGTTCCAGTGGGCAACCAATGAGAACACCGAAAAAGCCGCAAGCGATGGGAGCGATCCGCGAAGGACGATGCCCCAACAGATTTCCATTTCAGAAAAGCCGTCCATGCGAGCCGCTTCGATGATCTCATCGGGATAACTGCGGAATGACTGGTGAAACAGAAAGATCGCGAACACCGAGAGGAAGAAAGGCGCCATCATTGCAAAATAGGTGTTCAGCAATTGCGCCTTGGCGAGGCCAACAAAAAGCGGGAGCGCCAAAGCCTGAATAGGAACGCAAAGAGCAGCGATTACCAAAGCGAGCATGATCTTGCGACCGGGGAAACGCAGTTTTGCAAGCGCGTAGGCAGCGGGAACGGCAGTCAAGACCTGCACGAACAGAATGCCGAAACAGACAATCACGCCATTGAGCATAAAGCGCAGCATTGGCACTTGTCCGGCTGCCCGGGTGTAATTCTCAACCGCGTCGAATTTTTCCGGAATGGGCCAGAGGGACACGTTGAAAACTTCGGCTGGAGAGCGGATTGATGTCAGTACCATCCAGTAGAATGGCAGCAGCATCACACATGCACCGAGAGCCAGAACAAGATGCGGGATATATTTGCGAAGTGCGGCCATTAGTAGTGCACTTTCTTGTCGAGATGGAGCGTCTGGCCAATTGAAAGCACCAGAACAATCGCAAGGAAAATCAGAGTCAGGGCCGCGGCATAACCGGTGTTGGAATATTCAAAGCCTTCAAGATACAGATCGAAAAGCAATGTCTCCGAACCAAAACGGCCTTTGGTTAACACCGCGACCGTTTCAAAGACCTTGAACGCCGAAATAGATGTGGTTACCACCACGAACATGGTAGTTGGCCCAAGCATCGGCCATGTCACGGTGAAAAAGCGATCAATCGGGTTCTTCGCGCCATCAAGGCGAGCGGCTTCATGAAGATCTTTCGAGATCGCTGTTAGACCAGCGAGAAACAACACCATATTGAAACCCAGCACCTGCCAGATGCCAATCAGCGCCATGGTGGGGATCAACAGGGCAGGGTTGGATAGAAATGCAATCGGCTCAAAGCCAAACCACTTGATAACGGCATTGATTGGCCCGATGGATGGATGGAGTAAGAACTGCCAAACCGTTGCCATGGCGACCAGCGTTGCAGTCACAGGCAGAAAATAGGCGACTTCCCAAAAACCACGGCTGCGCTTACGGCTATAAACAAGCAACGCGACACCGAGTGCCAGAAACACGCCAAACGGAATAACGATGAGTGCATAGATCACCGTGTTACGCAGAGCTCGCATAAAAACGGGATCACTGAACGCGTTGATAAAGTTATCTACCCCGATAAAGCGGGTGGAGAGCGCCCCAAGTTGGTAGTCAGTTACCGAAAATCCGGCCAGAACGATCATCGGAATGATATAGGTTGCAAGTAGCAGAAGCACTGCCGGTGCTGCAAACATCAGACCACGTATGATAAGGCGTCTTGTAGCTTTCGACTGCCGTGGCCGTGATGCCACCACACTGTCGGTTGTAAAATCTGCAGCCGTCATGCCAGCACCCGCTCACGCGTGCGCTCAATACGCAGACCGTTTTCGCCGAACAAATGAATACGATCAGGTGCGAACCCGATATGCAACAAACCGTCCGCATCAGCACCGAGAGTGTCTCCAGCGCGCTGGCGTAAAGTCAGTTCAATATTGTTATCTTTCGCAAGACGACACGTAACAAAACGATCTGCACCATGCGTTTCACTCCGCACGACATGTGCCGCCATGCCATTTTTGGCAACATGTAAATCTTCCGCACGCAAACCCAGCATGGCTGGCCCTGCTTGACCTGATGCGACCGCAATGCCTAGCGCTTCGCCTATGAAAGTCACATTGCCTTGCGCGTCGATCTCCACAGGCAGCAGATTAATTGATGGCGAGCCGATAAAACGGGCGACGGTTAGTGTGGCCGGACGGCTATAAAGTTCATCCGGTGTACCAAGCTGCTCAATCCTGCCTTCCGACATCAATGCGATGCGGTCGGACATGGTCATCGCTTCAATTTGATCGTGAGTTACGTAAACAAAGGTGGCACCCAAGCGGCGATGCAGACGTGCAAGCTCTTCGCGCATATGGGCGCGGAGCTTTGCATCCAAATTGGAAAGCGGCTCATCCATCAAAAATGCTGCCGGCGAACGCACCAAAGCACGGGCGAGTGCTACACGCTGCCGCTGTCCGCCTGAAAGCTGCGCCGGTTTGCGGTCAAGCAGATGGCCAATCTGCAATGTATCAGCGGCCCGAACAACTTCGGCGTCAATTTCTGCAAGGGTCTTGACTGATGAAAATAAGCGGCCGAACAAAGGGAGGCGAGCCGAAAGGCTCAGCTTTCGCATTCTGAGCGGCGTTGCGATATTCTGGCGCACATTCATATGCGGATAAAGGGCATAGGACTGAAAGACCATTGCAAGATTGCGGTCGCTTGGGTCGATGTCGGTAACATCCTGATCGCCGATGGACACGGTGCCGTTATCGGAAGCTTCAAGACCAGCGATGATACGTAAAAGGGTCGACTTACCGCACCCGGACATACCGACGAGAGAAATGAACTCGCCCGGACGAATGGAAAGGTCGATGCCTTTGAGGACATCATTTCCGCCAAAGGATTTTCCGATGTTCGTGAGTTCAATTGATTGAGGCATTACTGCGCACTCCTTTACTGAGGCGCGGATGCCTATGCGTCCTCAACTTAACAGTCGGACGTCAGATTTACGAAAGTTCAGTGACAATCGGTTATGTTTGCATCGTGCTCTTTTCAAAAATTGTTCACATATTTTTGAATAAACAGCTTCTTATAGAACGATCGTCTGGTTTATATGGTTGATTGTATACCAATTGAGATACAATGCGTGAACCAAACACTGGCTATGCGCAGCCAATTGAAATGCCTATATCTTGGCCATCGAAACGACGAGCACATCGCCGCTTCACACAAACCAAGGAGATTGAAAATGAAAAAGTTTGTTCTTGTTACTGTTGCTGTTGTTCTGAGCGCTGGCGCTGCTTTCGCTGAAAACCCAAATGTTGGCACCCCTGCTGATCTCTATGCAAATGACCGTACACCAGTTGCTGCTCAGCAGATTGACCGCACTGCAACTGCTTCGATCGGCAAGGTTTCGGTCATGGATGGCTCCGCTCATCGCTTTGGTGACGCATCGCCTTCAAGCTTCCAGAACTAAGATCCGCCAACCCGGTTATATTCAAAAAGGCGAAGCCTCTCGGCTCCGCCTTTTGTCTTTTGTGCCATATAAGGATGTGCGTCTGTCTGCTGATAAACGCTTCTATAGCAAAGGCGGTATTGTCGGCTTGATTGCAACAGGCTCCATCAGCAGCATTTCACGTGTCTGAATTCCGGCACCAATGATCAGCTGCGTTTTGTTCATAAAGGCCGTCAGAATATTACTAATTCCGTTACAAAGACCGGCAGATGTATGCACATTAACGATTGCGGGCGGCTTGCGCATAGTCATCAACCGCACCAACCGCGGAAAATTCTGTCAATATTACGCGGCGCTAGCTATAATTTGAAAGCATAATTGATATTATAAAGTTTTTCCATTGGGCAATGGCAGCGCTGTTTAATGTAATCGACAGAATATCAGAGTAAACCACCTACGTACGACTAGATAAAAAGCCAACTACATAAAAATTTAGCAGTGATTTTCAAGGAGCGTCTTACAGACACCAAAAGTGCATCCCGAGAAAAGTAAGACAGCTTGCGGGCAACGACGTGCATTTACTAGACTTTTAATCCCGCCGCTGAATTCTAAAAATCAGCTACCTTGCCCCATACGCTTCGGTTCAACCGTTCAGGCTTATAGGGATTGGGGTCAACGATTGGAGAGCGAGCCAAAATGACATCAGCAATCATGTGCCCTGCCCCAGGCCCAATTCCAAAGCCGTGCCCGCTGAAACCTGCAGCCAAAATAAACCCCGGGACCGTTTCAATCTCTCCAATAGCCGGGACACCGTCCGGCGTACTATCAATGTAACCAGCCCAACTATGCGCAATTGGTACACTTGTTAGTTCGGGTAGCAGATCGCGCGCTCTTTGATACGTTAATCTGATTTGCCCGCTATCTGGTTTTGGATCAAGAATGCGATTTCTCTCCATAGGAGTGACTTGATCCAACGACCACTTGCTCAATGTTTCATGACCCGCACCCCAACCTTGAAGCCCACCTGGCGCCAGACTGCGCCAGCGACGCATAAACATTGGTACAAACTCACGGCAAAAGCGCAATTGCTGTGGCGTCGTATCGACGCGCGCGCGCCCGCTGATCGCAAGCGTATAACCACCATCCATACGGCGCGTTAGAGAGACTTGTGACGTATGCAGTGCATCCGGCAAACCAGCGGCACCGGGCGCGACGGACAATATAGACGCACGCACGGCCGCCTGAGGAAACCTGATACCCAATTGGTGACAGAAGGATGAAGCCCAGGCACCGCCCGCCATTACAACTGTTTTGGTACGAATAGTGCCTGCTTCAGTCACCACGCCACTAACCCGGCCACCACTTAACTCCAGCCCGCGGGCTGCACAGTTTTGATGAACGGTACCACCGGCGGCCATAATGCCGCGTGCAACTACAGGAACAGCCCGCGAAGGATCTGCAACACCATCGCTCGGCGAAAACACACCACCTTTCCACGCACGCCCCGTGGCTTTCCCCCGCTCAGTTGCTTCAGCTGCGCTCAACATGTTTGTTGTAACGCCAACAGATTGCGCAAAATCACGCCAACGTGCCCAGCCCGCGATTTCAGCTTCATCTTGCGAGAGATAAAGGAGACCGCACCGACGAAAGCCAGTATCCTCGCCTGTTTCTTCAGCGAGCTTATCCCAGAGTTCTAAACTTTTGGTCGCCATCGGGAGTTCTCGCGCATCGCGATTTTGTTGGCGACACCATCCCCAGTTTCGGCTCGACTGTTCCGCTGCAATCCGTCCCTTTTCTATCAGCGCAACCTTTACGCCGCTTCGGGCGAGGTAATAGGCTGTAAAAACACCGACAACTCCACCACCAATAACAACAACATCAGCCTCGGACGGCAAAATTGAATTTGTCTCTATGCGCATTAAGGGTGCGGACATGTGCAGAACTCCAGTCTTTGACATATCCTAATCCGAGACATGTCTGGTCGCGCATCGGAGTTTGCATTTACACAGAATTTCATATTGTTTGAAGCTGGCTCAACAGGTGATTATTGCGCCGTGGCATAAACAGCCACTTCTGCACTGGCAGACAAAAGCTCGTTTTCAAATTGAGTATTCAAGCGCAGCAATTTTCCACGCATGAGGTTTTATTCAGGTAAACCCATTGGATATGGCTCAATTGCATCAGCATGAACCCAACCCTGGGGACAGGACTTATAGCCCTGTTTTGCCACATAACGGCAATCCTTCATCATCGTTTGAAAAGGCTCCGCGGGCATCGTAGATGCCGACAAGACGTGCCAGAACTATCACATTTTTCAGATGCCTGAGATGGAAGAGCCATGACAAAATATTCGGCATCGCTTGAACCTGACTTGGCCGTCGCTTTAATGCAAACTAATTGACCTTTAGCCAAAGCTTCCGCTGCACCGCTTTCCTTGTAACCTGTTGTCGCCACCCGCTTGCGCAGAACAACCGGCTTTTCAAATACCCCGCCATAATACGGAGCAATCTTACAATCGCTATGAATAGCGACATCATAGTAATCTCCAGTCGCCAAGTCTCCAGCTGTGCAATCAAACTTTCTCTCGGCAGAACAAGAAATACCTGCATCCTGCAAGAGTTGCGCAAGCTTTTCTCCCTCCAGATCGCCATCCTCTGTCGCAGCAAGAGCCGGAAACGCAGCTGCAAACGACATAGTTATAATGACTGAGAAAAGAACGTTCGTGCATTTTTTAAGTTTGATAAACGACATTAGCTTTTCCCAAAAAAATGAATTACCTGCGACAGTGCGTGGCAAATTGATAGTTTCCATGACGCAATTGTTCAATACCGATATGATATTCCGGCTTAAATTGATGGTTCAGACGACATCTGGCGCACGGAATGAAAATAGCTTGAAAGAATAGCTGCCAATATCCCAAGCAATGTCAGTTAAACAGGCAGGTGCGGCAGCGTTGCATCTGGAGCCACATTGCACCCGGCTCTTTAACTGCGCGTCAGCACATCATCAAGCAGATAACAGCCCTCACAACATGCTATATGAGCCTATGCAGGAAAAACCCAATCGATCTGCATTCCAATGAACGGACGGGTATATTCCGTCGGCGTGTAGTGCGGATTATCGTCGGTTCTTTACAGCCAAATTCAAACCATCGACGACTGTGTTATTTTATGACCGCATTCCATTCAAAAGTGCTGATAAAATGGAAAACCCGACGGCTTGCCTGCATAAACGTCAATGGATTTTAATATTTTTCAGAATTATTGTTGATCATACATTTTATTAGCAAATATGTTGTCGCTGAAACGAACGATTTTTTGTGGCGAAAATAAATGAACAATCGCCATCCCGCGAATGGTTTAGCTACTGTTAGGCCGACCTAAAATAGTAAGTAAGGATTGCATATGTCATTGTCAAAACTGCGTTATCTATTGGCTGGTGTTGTTGTCGCTGGTTATGTGTTGCCTGCCTCTTCACAGAACATCAAAAACACACACGAATTGAATTCGGCTGCCGGGCAGATAGCTACCGATGTTTTGACAAAACAGTCGCCTTACCAGCTTGAATTTGTTAATCTTCAAGCCTTTAGCAACGCGGGCATACCGCTCAACACACCCAATGGCGCACGCCGACTGGCATTTGGCTGGAACATCGACGGCATTCAGGCTTTTGGCGGCACGGACGACAAGAGTTGGGAAGAAAACTTTGGCGCTCCACGCGCTGAAATACGTTGGGTTGCCGGTAGCGGACCAGCGCCCGACACAAATACCCTTTGGGGATTAGTCGACAAAAATGCTCTTGAGAAGCTAACCGCCAACTTACCAACTCGCGGGTTTACGCCGGTGAGTGGGTCTTCAGCTCCAATCCTGGGCAATGGCGAAGCAGGAGCTTTTGATCCAACGCAAAACGATCCTAAAAATCCATGGCGCGGAACTATGGGAGCCGCACGTTTTGCACTTCCACTGGATACAGCCATTGCAAGCGCCCCTAAGCCAGAATTGCTCGCCGCCTTTGGCAAGGCAGATACCCTTAATCAATATGCGCCGATGAAAGCTGTAATTCAGGCGATTAACGAGCAAGAGGGCGTCCTCATGCAAGCAGCTTTGATTTCGCCAGTTTTCGGCATGCAAGCTTCCGATCTGCCTGCTAATTTTCTGTCCGGCAAGCCTGAAGAAATTCTCAATGCGTGGCAATCATCCGAAAAGCCAGAGACAGGTTCGCTACCAATTTATCAGGCTGGGGCAATCGTCGATCTGCAATCTGACACCAAACAGCCGAGTTTGGTCTTAGCTCTTGCATTTGCAGACTGTGAAACCGCAAAATCGGCTGTCGATGTTGTATCTGATCGTTGGAACAAATCAGAACTCGCACAGATTGCAACCGAGTTACAAGCCAGCACCGTAGAATCGGACAATGGACAATGTGTCAGCATTTTCCAGACAAACCCATCTGATCCTCAAGCGGTCGTTAATTCGGTTGCATCCGCGATCAATAACGCGGTTTTATCTCGATCGTTCAACCTGCTCACAATTGGAGCTGTTGCAAATTAAGTTAATTTTAGAGCGCATCCCGACAAACGTGAAACTGCCTGCGGGATGCGCTCATTAACAATAAAATCTACGGGATTGCTCTTGAGCCAAACAGTTTTTTGCCAAACCGCTTATTCTTGCACGCACATATCAAAAAAATAAATTCATGATTTATTTTATCAAGATATTTGATTGCGATAACTCTGAATGCTGTGATGCGTTCTTCATTCAACCTAAGTTGAACATGGTGCGGTATCTTGTCAGGTAGCCTTGATTGAGAGGCAAGAAAACCATAATAAACGGTCAGATTTACATTTCCGTTTGTAGGCTGCGTCTCCGTGCACTCTACAAGATGCACCATAGAATTGGGATTACGATGACCCTTTACCTGGATTACCTCGCTGAAATTAAAAGCAGAGAAACACAAGGGCTCGCTCCGAAGCCGATTGATGACGGCGCATTGACTGCGGAAATCACTGCTCTGATCGACGATAGCGCAAGCGAATATCGCGCAGATGCTCTGAATTTCTTCATCTACAATACACTGCCGGGCACAACGAGTGCGGCTGGCGTGAAAGCTGCGTATCTCAAGAAAGTCATTCTAGGCGAAGCTATCGTACCAGAAATAACCCCGGATTTTGCTCTCGAATTGCTTTCGCATATGAAGGGCGGACCATCGGTCGAAGTGCTACTTGATGTTGCGCTCGGTGATGACGCTTCGATTGCAGCGAAAGCTGGCGATGTCCTTAAGACTCAGGTTTTCCTTTACGACGCGGATATGTTCCGTCTGCGTGACGCCTACAAGGCAGGAAATCCAGTCGCGAAAGACGTTCTCGAGAGCTATGCCAAAGCAGAGTTCTTCACCAAGCTCCCTGATGTTGACGATGAAATCAAGGTTGTAACGTTCATCGCTGCAGAAGGCGATATTTCGACAGATCTTCTGTCGCCAGGCAATCAAGCGCATTCGCGCTCCGACCGTCAGCTGCATGGCCAGTGCATGATTACGCCAGAAGCACAGCAGGAAATCGTGGCGCTGCAAAAGCAGCATCCTGACAAACGCGTTATGATGATCGCCGAAAAGGGCACCATGGGCGTTGGCTCATCACGCATGTCGGGCGTGAACAACGTGGCATTGTGGACTGGAAAGCAGTCCAGCCCTTACGTGCCTTTTGTCAATTTTGCGCCGATTGTTGCAGGTACCAACGGCATCTCGCCAATTTTCGCGACGACCGTTGACGTGACCGGCGGCATCGGCATCAACCTGAAAAACTGGGTCAAAAAGACCGGTGAAGATGGCAAACCGATCCTCAACAATGACGGCAACCCTATTCTCGAACAGAAGTTCTCGGTTGAGACCGGCACTGTTCTAAAGATTGACGCCAAGAATAAAAAGCTGCGCGACGAAAGCGGCAATGAACTGGTTGATGTTGCGTCTTCCTTCACGCCACAAAAAATGGAATTCATGAAGGCTGGCAGCTCCTACGCTATCGTCTTCGGAAAGAAGCTCCAGACATTTGCAGCGCAGACACTGGGCATAGAGCCTACTCCAGTTTTCGCACCAAACAAAGAAATCGCGATTGAAGGTCAAGGCCTGACCGCTGTTGAAAAGATCTTCAATCGAAACGCCGTCGGCGTCACTCCGGGCAAAGTCTTGCATGCCGGTTCAGACGTGCGCGTGCAGGTCAATATCGTCGGCTCGCAGGATACGACTGGTCTGATGACCGCTCAGGAACTTGAGGCGATGGCAGCGACCGTCATTTCGCCTTTGGTGGATGGTGCTTATCAGTCTGGCTGCCATACGGCATCGGTTTGGGACAAGAAAGCTCAGGTAAACATCCCGAAGCTCATGTCCTTCATGAATAACTTTGGCGTCATCACCGCACGCGATCCAAAGGGCGCGTATCATTCGATGACCGACGTGATCCACAAGGTGTTGAACGACATCACCGTGGATGACTGGGATATCATCATCGGCGGCGACAGCCACACGCGCATGTCCAAGGGCGTGGCCTTTGGTGCGGACTCAGGCACCGTTGCACTGGCGCTTGCAACCGGCGAAGCCACTATGCCGATCCCGCAATCGGTTAAAGTGACTTTCAAGGGCACGATGCAGCCTTACATGGACTTCCGCGATGTCGTTCATGCGACACAGGCACAGATGCTTAAGCAGCATGGCGACAACGTCTTCCAGGGCCGTATCATCGAAGTTCACATCGGGACACTGTTGGCTGATCAGGCCTTCACCTTCACCGACTGGACTGCGGAAATGAAGGCGAAAGCATCGATTTGTATTTCGGAAGACGAAACGCTGATCGAGTCTCTCGAGATCGCCAAGTCGCGCATCCAGATCATGATCGACAAGGGCATGGACAATGCAGCACAGACCTTGCAAGGTCTTATCAACAAAGCCGACGCTCGTATTTTCGAAATTCGTTCCGGTGAAAAGCCTGCACTGAAGCCAGACGACAATGCGAAATATTTTGCTGAAGTCGTTGTTGATCTCGATGAAATCAACGAGCCAATGATTGCCGACCCTGACGTCAACAATGCCGACGTCTCGCGCCGCTATACCCACGACACGATCCGTCCAGTTTCCTACTATGGCGGCACCAAGAAAGTTGATCTTGGCTTTGTCGGTTCATGCATGGTGCACAAGGGCGATATTAAAATCGTCGCTCAGATGCTCAAGAACCTTGAAAAGGAACAGGGCAAGGTCGAATTCAAGGCGCCACTCGTTGTTGCTGCACCAACCTACAACATCATTGATGAGTTGAAGGCCGAGGGCGACTGGGAAATTCTCCAGAAGTATTCAGGTTTTGAATTTGATGATGCTCTGCCCAAGACGGCCAACCGCACCGAGTATGAGAATATTCTTTATCTGGAACGTCCGGGCTGCAATCTCTGCATGGGCAATCAGGAAAAGGCTGAAAAAGGCGATACGGTTCTTGCGACCTCAACCCGTCTTTTCCAGGGTCGTGTTGTTGAAGATACAGCAGAGAAAAAGGGCGAATCCTTGCTGGCATCTACGCCGCTGGTGGTTTTGTCCGCCATCCTTGGCCGTACACCAAGCATCGAAGAATATCGTTCGGCGGTTGAAGGTATCAATCTTACGAAGTTCGCTCCGCCAAAGACAACACCAATTGATTCATTATCAGTGCATTATTAATGAATCGGCAATGAACTCATCTGTCTAATATAAAATGATCGCGATCTAATATCTCTGCTCCGTATACGGTGCAGAGATATTTTTATTTTACTGATTTCTATACATCCTATATATTGGAAAAAGACATATATATCATTTACATACGAATTTACTCGCGCGAATCGCGGTCATCTGCTTTCTCCTGTAGTAATTATGCTTGCCTATGATTGCCGATGGTTCACGGATTAAAGGCTTTGTTCATATTGCTGCTCGGAATTTTACGCCAGAAAGTCAATTCTAAAGCTACTCACTTGCCAACCGAATTAAAGTTGATTAGTTGAATCATATTTATGGAAGAGCACAATCAAAATTCGGCTCTTGCTCAGATATGGTGGTGGTGTTGAGTTTCTGGCACTCGATGATATGGAATGCGGAAGGTATTCGCGTTGTTGCACCGGTGAAGTGGCGGGTCTTAGACGGACTCGTCAGTGTTTTCTGGGAAGCAGAAAGCCTTTCAGGAGCATCAGGCTATTTCCTGTCGCATGATCCACGCATCATGATTTTCTTCCAGGATGTCTCTTCAAAAATACAAATGTCCAGTGAAGATGGAGTAGGCGCTCTGCGCCATCGTCCCATGTCGCGCGCTATTTATATCCCGGCAGGCGTACCCCTCAGAACAAACACGGTATCATCGCATCGCTTCTCTCACCTGAACCTGCATTTTCATAAAGATCGTCTGTTAAAATATCTGCGCCCTTCCTTGGGGCCATCTATGGCAATGGCCGCTATTCAAAACCCAATCGAAATTCAAGACATCGGCACGTTGGAAGTTTTAGCAAAACTGATCGAGGATGAAGTTTCCAATCCATCACAACACGCATTATATATGGAGAACCTGATTGGTGCGATCCTTGCTCGTTTGCTTGTGCAGCCGGAGCAGGACATAAAACAGGATTATGGCCGCCTGACACAAGGCCAGATGAATAAGCTTAATGCGCGTTTAAACATATCCAGCGACGGTCGTTTAAGCGTTTCAGATATGGCAGCAACAGTTGGCTTATCGGAAAGCTGGTTTTCCAATGTTTTCAAGCAAACCACTGGTAAAACACCCCTGCAATGGCAGTTGGCAAAACGAATTGATCGTGCTTGTGATTTATTGAGTGCGAGCGATGCAACAGTTGCAGGTATTGCGGCCCAGCTCGGTTTTACCGATCAGGCTCATCTGACAAAGGCTTTTCGCCAGATTGTAGGTGAAACACCTGCTGCATGGCGTCGATTGCAGCAGGTGCGTTAATAATGTCAAGATCAATACCTGATCAATAAATCAAGCAACTACCAACTCCGACGCAAAGTTGCCGTTACTTCGCGACCAGGATTGTAGAAGTCCGCACCAAATCCACCATACGCAACGTATTTTTTATCGAAAAGATTGCTGACATTAACCTGAAGTGCGGTTTTATCGATAAACTCATATGTGTATGCGAGGTCAAGAACCACGTTATCGCCTGCTCCAAACGTGTTCGCACTGTCAAAATAGTAGGATCCGGTATAGCGCGCACCGAGACCGAAGGTCATATCACCGCGATTACCCCTGCCTTCCCACCGATACTGCCCCCACAGCGAAGCGGTATGTTCCGGAACAAGCGTCAGATGCTTGCCAGCTGTTCCGTTATTGGCATCCTCCAATATCTCATGGTTCATATAGGAATAAGCAGCCGTTACGCTAATATTATCGGTAATTTCGGCCTTGCCCTCCAGATCAAGCCCACGGACGCGTATCTTTCCGATTGCTGACTCTTCTCGCGTGATAGGATCTGTCTTTGTAATATTTGTTTTCTTCAGATCGTATATTGACGCACTGAAAAGCGCTGGAAAGCTATCCGGTCGATATTTCACGCCGATTTCATATTGCTCACCGCGCTCCGGCTCCGCATTGATGGATGCAGGTACGGCTGACTGGGCATAGCTTGTAAAGGCCATGAATTGATCAGTAAATTTATATGCCACACCAACGCGCGTGGTAAATTCACTTAGATTAGCGCTTAGCGACTTGTTGTTCAGCTTATCAAACTGGTCGATGTCCATCCAGTCATTGCGCAAGCCAAGCGTAACGATCAGCTTATTTGCAAATGTGACGTCCTGCTGGGCGTAAAGCGCTTTGGTTTCTTGATTATTGCGTCGATTACTGGTTGTGGGAAGGTTAAGCGGTGGCCCGGAATAAACCGGATTTTCCCAGTCAATGCCAACCCCATTTGCCCATTGGCCAAAACTGCTGCCGCGGTAATTATTATATTCAAATCCTACAAGACTGCGGCTTTCAATGTTGTCAAAGTTCGCTTCATATTGAAGATGGGTATCGACGATGAATTGCTTATTTGAACTGTCGCTCGTCATAAAGCCGCGTTCGGCGTAGGTCGAACCGTCGGTCGGCGTCTTTGAAATATAGGCGTATCCGTAGCTTTTGTCGCCTTTGCTATAGCGCGCATTGGCGTTGAACGTCAGACCATTGCCGAAATCGTGGTCAGCCAATACCGTCAGTGTGTCACGCTTTGTTTTGCCATAATTGAAGTCTGGCTCGCCAAAAAAACGCTTCCGACTAAAATCTATTCCAACAGGATAACCACCACTGTTAGGCGTATCCTTCAGATAAAGGTGATCATAAAGAACTGTTACGCTCGTCACATCAGTTGGACGCCATGTCAGACCTCCGAGAAAGAACTTCTCGTCGTCGCGTGAGTAATCATATTCACGCTCTGCCTTTTTGAGCTTGCCAGTAAGCCGATATGACAATGTGTCGTCTGCGGTAATATTGTCACCGAAATCAAAACCCGTTTCGACGTGATTGTATGATCCACCTGAAAGGTAGGCCTCGCCGAAACGCTCCGATTTCGGCTTTTTGCTTGTGAAATTTACTGAGCCACCAGGATCAGAAACACCAAACACACTGGAACTACCACCTTTGAGAACTTCAACGCGTTCAAATGCAAAAGGCTCTTCACGTATGCCTCCGAATGGCTTTCCAAGCGACAACCCATCGCGATACATATATGCATCGAAGCCACGAATTTTAAAATAATCGAAACGATCATCCGAGCCATAAAAAGTCGTCACAACACCAGCGGTATAGTTAAGAACCTGCTCAACATTGGTTGCGTTGCGCTCTTGAATTTCCTTAGCCGTGATTACGGAAACAGATGCGGGCGTATCCATCACATCAGTTGGGATTTTACCGCCGCTGGTGGTTTGAGTTGCGACAATTGAATTGCGATCGTCATCACCACGGGTCTTGCCGTCAACTGTAATTGTTTCCAGTACAAGCGGAGCCGATGGATTGCTTGATTGCTGGGCATAAGAGACATTTGGTATGAATACTGAGAGCGCAGAACAGCCAAGCAGAAAAACTAAACGCGTGCGCAAGGTGGGCTGACGGTCATTAACAATAGTCATGCTCATATTCATGATAAGGTTCCGCAATCTCTATATACAGTTACAAACGGAAGCATCCGTGGGTACAAAGCAATCGCGGGACGCTACAATCTGCATGCAGTGAACCTGCGATGAGCAACTTACCGTGATTGTTCACAAATGCCACTAACTTGAGATTGTTTATCCAGTATTGTAAAAATCATTTTTATTGTAAAAAGCCACGGTTAATTCATGGCAATTCCAACATGGATCAAGCACTCGCCCTTGACTGCCTCATTTTAACCTGAGACTGAGTGACCAGTTTTAATGTGTGCTCTGGCGGTCGTTTGTTCACCTTTTCAGTGTACCCCGCTCAATGGGAGAGTGTAACCATGCGCCATTTCATCCGCACATTTCTCATCATGATGGCTGTTATCCTGTTGCCAGAAACAGTCCGCGTCTCCCATGCAGAACAAGCATATCCGATTGTTATAAAACATGCTTTTGGAACAACAACGATCAATGAAAAACCAAAACGCATTGCAACGGTTGCATGGGCAAACCATGAAGTACCATTAGCACTTGGCGTTGTCCCTGTCGGAATGGCAGCGGCCAATTTTGGTGATGACGACGGCGACGGCATTCTGCCTTGGGTTTCACAACGTCTTAAGGAGCTCAATGCCGAAGCACCTGTTTTGTTTGATGAAGGTGACGGCATCGACTTTGAAGCCGTAGCAGCGACCAATCCTGATGTTATCTTGGCCTCATATTCAGGTCTTAGCCAGTCTGACTATGATACGTTGAGCCAGATTGCGCCTGTTGTTGCTTATCCTGAAGCCCCATGGTCAACCGATTGGCGTACCATGATCCGCCTTAACAGCCAGGGCATGGGAATGGCCGACGATGGCGACGCACTGATTAACAAAATCGATGCAGAGATTGCCGAAACCGTTCGCGCCCACCCTCACCTGAAAGACAAAACAGCCATGTTTGTCACGCATCTTGATGCCACAAACCTGAGCATGATCAATTTTTATACGACCAACGACACCCGCGTAAAATTCTTTCAGGATTTGGGCTTGGCTTCTCCTAAAAGTGTTGTGCAGGCATCCCAGCCCGGACAGTTTTCCGGCTCAATCAGTGCCGAACGCATCGATTTATTCGATGATGTTGATATCGTTGTCACTTACGGAGGTGAAGAACTTTCAAAGGCAATGCATGCCCATCCATTGCTATCAAAACTACCAGTTGTCACCAATGATGCTGTCGTGATGTTGGGACGCAATCCACTTGGAACGGCTGCAAACCCTACGCCTCTTTCGATCTCTTGGGTTCTCAAAGACTATGTTGCACTGCTTGCCGAAGCAGCGGACAAGAAAAAATGAAGCCGTTGAACATCACACGCGCAACAAAAGGGAGGCAAACAGGCAGGTCCAATACGATACGCCTCAGCTTTCTGTGCCTTGTGATGATCGCGTTGATTGTTCTTTGTTTCATGTCTGTGGCGCTTGGCACCAGAAGTGTAGAATGGGCAGATATTTGGGTTGCACTGAACGGATATAGTGACACAATCAGTCAGGCGGCAGTGACAACGCGTATCCCACGCACGCTTCTTGCCCTTCTGGCTGGTGCAGCTCTGGGACTAGCCGGCGCTGTCATGCAGGGAATAACCCGCAACCCACTTGCAGATCCCGGTATTTTAGGCGTCAATATCGGGGCATCACTGGCGATTGTGATCGCGATTGTCTGGTTCGGAATTGCAACACCAACCGCGTATATTTGGGTCGCCATATTAGGAGCGGGTGCCGCTTCGTTGTTTGTCTACACAATCGGATCGCTTGGGCGCGGCGGAGCAACACCTCTTAAACTGGCGCTTGCAGGAGCGGCAACATCAGTGGCATTTGCATCGCTGACAATTGCCATAGTCTTGCCGCGCGCTGATCTGGCAGGCGGCATTCGTTCGTGGCAGATAGGCGGTGTTGGTGGCGCCACAATGGATCGCATCACCTATGTATTGCCATTTCTGCTTGTCGGCTTTGCGATTAGCCTGCTTTCTGCACGCAAACTGAACTCTTTGGCACTCGGGGACGAGCTTGCCGCCGGTCTGGGAGAAAACGTTGTTGTTGCACGTGCCCTATCTGCGACAGGAGCAATCTTGTTATGCGGCGCGACAACTGCCATATGCGGCCCTATCGGATTTGTCGGGTTGATTGTGCCACATCTCTGCCGCTTACTTGTCGGTGTCGACCACAGGTGGCTGCTACCGCTTTCGGCTTTAACGGGTGCCTGTCTGCTGGTTGGTTCAGATATCGTCGGCCGCCTTATTGCGCGCCCTGCGGAAATCGATGTCGGCATTATCACGGCCTTTGTCGGCGCACCGTTTTTCATCTGGATTGTCAGACGCCAACGGGTGCGAGAGCTGTGACCGATATTTCTCCCATCTATGATCGTTTGCTCGCCACACGCAAGCATCAAACACGCAAGCGCAGATTGCTGATCTGTGTGCTTATGCTCGTTCTCGTAGCCTTCTTTGCCCTCACACTGATGCTGGGACAATCATACACGCCACCACAAGATGTCTTGCGCGTTTTGCTTGGTGAGAATGTAGCGGGTGCAAGTTTTACTGTCGGGCAATTACGTCTTCCCCGTGCGGTACTTTGCATTCTTGCAGGTTTAAGTTTCGGCCTTGGCGGCGTTGCATTCCAGACAATGCTTCGCAACCCGCTTGCCAGTCCCGACATTATCGGCATTAGCTCCGGTGCGAGTGCCGCCGCAGTTTTTGCCATTGTCGTTCTATCGATGAGCGGGCCTGCTGTTTCGATACTGGCAGTCACCAGCGGGCTTGGCGTCGCACTGCTTGTTTATGCGCTTGCTTATAAAAACGGTGTGGCAGGTACGCGCCTTATTCTGGTGGGAATTGGCATGTCCGCCATGCTGGAAAGCTTCATTGCTTATATTCTTTCAAGCGCTCCCGCATGGAACCTTCAGGAAGCTATGCGCTGGCTGACTGGGAGTGTGAATGGTGCACGGCTCGACCAGTTGCTGCCATTATTAATTGCACTGATTGTTTTTGGTGGCTTGTTACTAAGCCGCTCACGCGATCTCGAAACATTGCGCCTTGGTGATGATACCGCAGCAGCTTTGGGCACAAAGGTCGCGCAAACCCGTATTATTATTATTATTGCAGCAGTCGGCATAATCTCTTTTGCAACAGCCATTGCAGGCCCCATCTCTTTCGTGGCTTTCCTGTCAGGCCCCATTGCATCTCGCATTGTAAAAAACAACGGATCACTTCTCCTTCCTGCGGCTTTAATGGGGGCCATACTTGTACTGGTGGGCGATTATGTCGGGCAATTTATGTTACCAGGGCGCTATCCTGTCGGTGTCATCACTGGTGCACTTGGTGCACCCTACCTTATCTATCTCATTATACGGGTTAATCGCAGCGGAGGTTCGCTATGACAAACCACACACTGAAAGTCAGCCAGCTATCTTCGGGTTACGCAGACAAGGTGATCCTTGAAGGGCTGAATATGGATGTTGCGCCCGGCAAAATCACCGTCATTGTCGGTGCCAATGCATGTGGTAAATCAACATTACTGCGCAGCATGTCACGTTTGCTTAAACCAAGCCAAGGCCATGTTTTTCTGGATGGAAAGTCAATCCATAAAATCCCTTCACGTGCCCTTGCCCAGTCTCTTGGGTTGCTGCCGCAATCTCCCATAGCGCCGGACGGCATCACGGTTGCCGATTTGGTAAGCAGGGGACGCCACCCGTATCAGGGCATATTCTCGCGCTGGACAAAACAGGATGATGTAGCGGTTGCTGCCGCTCTTAGTGCCACCAAAACTGACGATCTGACAGATCGTGCGATTGATGAATTGTCCGGTGGTCAAAGACAACGCGTCTGGATTGCCATGGCGCTGGCACAAGAAACGGATATTTTGCTGCTTGATGAGCCAACGACCTTCCTTGATATCAGCCATCAGGTGGAAGTGCTTGATCTCCTGACCGATCTCAATCGGGAACGTGGCACAACAATCGTCATGGTGCTGCACGACATTAATCTGGCTGCGCGTTATGCTGACTTTCTGGTTGCTATGAAGTCCGGTCGTCTCTTTGTTTCAGGCAAACCGGAAGACGTTTTAAACGAAACGAATATGCGTGAAGTTTTCGACATCGCCAGCAGCGTTATAACCGATCCGACGACTGGTCGCCCCATGATGCTGCCGATAGGCCGTCACCATACAGTGTCCAAGCCGGATATATCTAACGCTGGCCCCATCAAATAACTATCGCTTTCACCTCAGAAAATCACGGAAACGGCGAAGCGCAAAGAAAAAGAGAACGCTGCCGATAACGATCATGGCCAGCAATTGCGGCCACACGACACTCAATCCTGCTCCCCGGAACAGCACCGATTGCGCGAGCATCACGAAATGCGTGTTCGGTGCTGCGAGCATAATATTCTGAATAATTTCCGGCATGCTTTCGCGTGGCGTTGTACCGCCTGAGAGAACCTGCAGCGGCAGCAGAACCAGCATCAGCAAAAGCCCGAACTGCGGCATGGAACCGGCAATCGTTGCAAGGAAAATACCAAGGCTTGTGGTTGCAAAGAGCTGCAAAGCAGCGCCCGCTAAAAACAGTGTCAGTGAACCGTTAATCGGCACTGCCAGAATGCCCTGCACAACCACGATCAGCGAGAAAGCAGTTGCCACCAGCACCACCATTCCCATCGACCAAACTTTCGACACCATGATCTCAAGTGGTGTGACGGGCATAACCAGCAGATGTTCTATCGTACCATGCTCACGCTCACGGATGAGAGCTGCACCTGTCAAAATGATAGAAAGCATCGTCACCGATGAGATGACATTTGTGATCGCACCAAACCAGCCTTTGTTTAAATCCTGATTGAACCGCGCGCGTAAGCCCAATCCGACGACCGATTCTGTTTCGCCGCGATAGCGATTAACAAACTCGTTGACTTCGCTCGAAACAATCGACTGCACATAACCGCCGCCCGTAAAGGCTTGGCTCATGCGGGTCGCATCGACATTCAACTGGATCGTTGGCGAACGTCCGGCAAGCAAATCGCGCTGGAAATTTGGCGGAATATTGAGCGCAAATGTATCGAGGCCCGAATCCATGCGCTTATCCATCTCATGAGATGAGATGAGCTTTGGCGGCACAAAATACGGCGGATAAAATGCTGTCGTGATGCGGCCAGAAACCGGCGATTGATCTTCATCGACAATAGCAATGGCCGCATTGTTGAGATTTTCCGGCATTGCCTTCGCAGCCGTGTAAATCGCAAGCGTGAAGGCATAGACGATCAGCAGCAGAAGCATCGGATCACGCGCTAACCCACGCAGTTCCTTCACACCAAGCTGGAATATGTTGGAAATCCGCATCTCAACCCGCCTGCTTCTTGAGAAGAACAATGCCGAGAATAGTCAGAACCGGAATGGCTATCAGCAGCGGTAGAAACGATCCTGCAAGATCGGAAAAATCGAGCGCCTTCGAGAAAGTCCCGCGCGAGATCGTTACGAAATAGGTCGTCGGATAAATCTTGCCGATAAACGCACCCGCCCCCTGCAAAGACGAGACCGGATCGATAATGCCGGAATATTGCACTGCGGGAATGAGTGTCAGCAATGCGGTGCCAAAGATCGCTGCAATCTGGCTGTTGATGAAAGTCGAAATCACCAAGCCCATACCGGTTGTGATGATCACATAGAGCAGCGCTGCCGTGGCATAAGTCAGGAAACTGCCCGTGAATGGCACACGGAAAATGAAAACTGCAAAGGCCGTTAGCATCAGGAAGTTGAGGAAGGCGAGCGCGATGTAAGGCAGCTGTTTACCCAGCAAAAACTCGAACTTAGTCACCGGCGTCACATAGAAATTAATGATCGAGCCAAGTTCTTTTTCGCGCACCACGCTCAGAACCGCCAGCATCGCCGGGATCATCAGCAAAAGTAGCGGAATGACTGCCGGCACCATCGCTACAAGGCTCTGGACGTCCGGATTATAGCGATAACGAATTTCGAGATTGAAATTCCCGACCGTGGCAGCGCTTCCGTAAAGCTCTCGCGCTTTTTGTGTCAGCCAATTGGCGTGCATGCCCTGCACATAGCCACGAACAGTTTCGGCACGTGTGGGCATTGAACCATCAATCCAGGCACCAATTTCAACAGGACGGCCACGCGCGACATTGCTGCCGAAGTTTGGCGGGATTTCAATCGCCAAACTAATTTCGCCCTCGCGCATACGTCGATCAAGATCGTTATAGTCGGCAATGGGCGCTTTTTGGGTGAAATAACGCGAACCAGCAAGTTGCTGCGTATAGTCCCGGCTGATCGTTGTGTCGTCGCGATCAATGACCGCAAATGTGAGATCTTCAACGTCCAGATTGATACCGTAACCAATCACGAACATCAGAATTACAGTGCCTAAAATGGCCAATGTTGCGCGGATCGGATCGCGCTTGAGTTCTAATGCTTCGCGGCGCGAGAAAGCCAGCACCCGCCGGGGATTTGGTAACCAACTGGAAGAAGGCTTTTTGCTCTTCGCAACCTTTTCAGGCTGAACCTCAACCACCTCCTGAACGTCTTTCTGAGGCTGAGTTTCGCCAATTGCTTCTTCGAGATATGCAATGAAAGCATCTTCAAGGGTTGCCGCATTGCGGCTTGCGGTAATGGCTTTGGGCGTGTCGCTGATCAGCACCTTCCCAGCATGCATCAAAGAAATACGGTCACACAGTTCCGCTTCATTCATGAAATGGGTTGAGACGAAAATCGTGACATTGTCATTGCGCGAAAGATCGGCCAAAATTTGCCAAAAGGCATCACGCGCCACCGGATCAACGCCCGAGGTTGGCTCATCAAGAATAAGAATATCCGGCGAATGGATCAGCGCTACTGCCAGCGACAAACGCTGACGAATGCCGAGCGGCATTGAGTCTGGCAAATCATCCATCACGCCAGCCAGATCAAACCTTTCGGCCAGTTCCTTGATTCTGCGTTTGGTGTCGTCTTCCGCCATGCCAAACAGTTTGGCGTGAAGCTCCAGATTTTGTTGAACGGTAAGCTCTGAATAGAGTGAGAATGCCTGCGACATGTAGCCAACATGACGGCGGATATCGATATCCTTTGTATCGACTTCGCGTCCAAACAGCCGAGCCGTGCCTTCACTTGCTGGCAATAAGCCGGTCAAGACCTTCATCGTCGTAGATTTGCCGCAGCCGTTAGAGCCAAGAAATCCGAAAATCTCGCCGCGTGGAATACGAAAACTTACATTGTCGACAGCGGTGAAATTGCCAAAGCGCACGGTGACATGCTCGGCTTCAATAGCGATGCCGGTATCTGCCTGCGTATCACGCGGTGGCATAACCACTTTGCGATGCCCTTTTGTGAGTTCTGCCGGCAGAAGCGCAATGAAGGCCGCATCAAGGTTGGGCGTCTTCGTCTTCTCAAGCAGCTCCTGCGGCGTACCCGTCGCCAAAATCTGGCCGTCATTCATCGCCACCAGCCAGTCGAAGCGCTCCGCTTCTTCCATATAGGCGGTGGCCACAATAACGCTCATGCCGGGGCGATCTTTACGGATATCGTCAATCAATTCCCAGAACTGACGACGGGATAGCGGATCGACGCCCGTTGTCGGCTCATCAAGGATCAGTAAATCGGGATCATGGATCAGCGAGCAACAAAGGCTGGTCTTTTGCTTCATGCCACCGGAAAGCTTGCCGGCAGGACGATCCGCAAAGGAAGACATGCCGGTTCGTGCCAGAAGGTCAGCGATACGGCGTTCCCGCTCCTGTTTGTCATGGCCAAATAGTCGTCCGAAAAATTCGATATTCTCGAAAACGGAGAGCGTCGGATACAAGTTCTTGCCCAAACCCTGAGGCATATAGGCAATGCGCGGAAAGGCAGACTGTCGATGGCGCTTATTGGCAATATCGCCGCCCAGAACGTCGATCTTACCTTTTTGCATGACGCGGGCACCCGCAATCAAAGACAGAAGGCTCGATTTACCAACGCCATCAGGGCCAATCAAGCCAACCATGCAACCGGCAGGAACATTGAGCGAAATATCGCGCAGCGCTTGGGTTGATCCATAAGACAGCTCCACGCTGTCCGCACGAACGACAAAGCTGCCGTCGCCCAGACCAGCTTTTATCGAAGCCTCACTCATTTTACGGTTTCCGCAAGGTTCTTCGGCCATTCAGCATTTGGATCTAGCTTCACATAAGCCATGCCCGGAAGACCCGTCTTGACCTGCTGAATATATTTCTGAAGCAAATCCTGCGGAATTTTTGCCTTCACACGGAACATGAGCTTCTGACGCTCTTCTTCCGTCTCAACCGATTTTGGCGTGAACTGCGCAACATCGGCCACGAAACTAATTTTGGCGGGGATCACATATTGCGGCGCTGCATCAAGCACGATACGAGCATCAGCACCAATCGCCACGCGTCCAGCCTGAGATGTTGGCAGGAAGAATGTCATATAGACATCGCTGACATCAACGAGATTAAGCACACGTCCACCAGCAGACAGCACTTCGCCGGGTTGCGCAACGCGGTATTGCACCCGGCCCGGCTTTGGCGAACGCAAGGTGGCATCGTTGATATCCGTATCGATTGTCGCAATCGCAGCCTTTGCAGCTTCCACTGATGCTTCGGCATCGACCACTTGCGCCTTCGCTGCACTGATCGCAGCCGCCGTGGCCGCCAATTGAGCTGTGGCGGCACCAACGGCTGCCTCAGCACCCTGCGCAGTTGCACGATCATCATCAAGAACCTGCTGAGAAACCGTGCGTGATTCAGAAAGTTGCTGCGAGCGAGCCAGACGGCGTTTTGCAGCATCGAGCTGTGCTTCGCGCTGCGCAACGGTTGCCTGTGCAGCTATTTGCTCGGCCTCGCGCTGAGCAACCAGACTTTTGGCTGTGTCTATGCTGATTTCAGCGCGGCGCAACTGCGCTTCCGCCTGTTTGCGCTGACTTTCAAGCTGAGCCGTATCCATCCGTGCCAGAACAGCATCTGCTTCAACAAACTGCCCTTCATCGGCAAGAATTTCGCGAATACGTCCGGGGCTTTTGGTTGAGACATCAATCTCGACAGCTTCGATGCGGCCATTACCACCTGCAATGCCTTCCGGCAATCCGGGGGCGCTGAGCGTTTTCCAAGCATAGTAGCCTCCGGCTGCCAAAGCCACGACTACACCCGTTACGATCCACTGCTTGCGATTAAAACCCATGCCGCCACAACCTCCGCATCAATCTCTTACCGAGTCGACAATCAATCTATGTCATCGTGAGAATATTAGTAATTCTACAGAAGCTGTATTTCAATTAAGATTGTATGCCTTGATCGAAATCAAATAATAGCAATCTGATCGGAGTTTAAAATCTAGATTTTTATTCAGTTGCGAGAACGTAAAATGATTTGAGATGCCTTTGATCAGCTTTCCAATATCCGCGTGTCGCAGCATTAGACACAATCTTGAAAATATAAAAATTGAATACGAACCAATTGATGCCGAAAACAATTCGGCATCAATAAATACGCAATCTATATTTTTATGAGTAAAACTCTGGCGCCTTTTTGAAACCTGCCCAAGCATCAGGATCATGACCAGTTACCACAATAGCACCAGTTTTCTCGGCAACTGTATGCATTTTTTGAACGGAGCGAACCGTATCAACAGTCGATGCCAAGAAGCCTGGAAGTGCTTTTTCTTCCCAATGATCAACCGTATATGCCGCATCAATTGTCAAAAGTAGGGGCTTACTATTTGGCAATCGAATGAGGAATGACTGATGTCCGGGTGCATGACCTGGAGTGAAAATAGTCGTTATTGTTCCATCACCGTAGATGTCATAAAAATCATCTTGTGTACCATTGAGGAACTGCCATTTAAGGCCCGGCTTATCAAAGTCTTTTCGGATGTACCCACCGCCTGCAAACCAGTCTGGCGTAAAGGCATATTCATATTCCGAACGCTGAACAATATGGGTCGCATTCGGGAAGCGGCCAATAGCACCTGTATGATCCAGATGAAGATGCGACTGCAATACATACTTTACATCGGCAGGATCGATACCCAGAGCCTTTACCTGATCAACACAGCCCTTATCTTTGTCTAAAACTGGCCAGTAAACGTCACAGATTCCACCCCAATAACCTCGTGGATCTGTCGCAACCTCAATGGCATTGCCACCATCAATAATAGTATGACCATCAGGGTGTGTGATCAAAAAGAATGGAACAGGAATTTCATAATCTGCACCATTCCCCTGGTTCATTTTGATATTATGTACTTTGCATTTCAAGGTGCCTGATTGGAGCATATAAAGCCGAATATCTGTCATGAATGTCCTCCTCATGATAACAATTTATATATTCTGGTGATCAAAATGCTTCGCGATAAAGCGCGAGTGCATCCTCTTCTTTAACTTCAATGGGATTGTTTACTAGCAGGCGACTTTGCTTCATCGCATCAGAAGCAAGCATCGCAAGGCTATTATCAGTAACCCCTACATCTCGGAGACGCCGTGGTGCACCACTTTCGTCCATAAGCCTTTGCATATGGGCCACAAATGCTTCCGATCGCGCATTCGTATCTCCTGCCCCACGAACGCCCATGACATCAGCAAGCTCTTCATAAAGAGGTGCCGCAGCAGTCGCATTAAATCGCAACACTGGCCCAAGCATGAGCGCATTCGAGAGACCATGCGGAATATGATAGTGCCCACCAAGAGGGTAAGCGAGAGCATGGACAGCGGCTACAGGCGAATTTGAGAAAGACTGCCCTGCCAGCGTTGCTCCCAATAACATTCCCTCTCTTGCACCCCTATCAGAGCCATCTTTACACGCCGTAATCAGATTAGCTCCGAGCAACCGCAGTGCTTCACGGGCAAGCGCATCAGATAATGGATTTTTCTTATGCTTGCTTGTGTAGGCTTCAATGGCATGTACCATCGCATCGATGCCAGTGGCAGCAGTATGCATCTGTGGCAGGCCGATAGTCAGCTCAGCATCCAGCAATACAAAATCCGCATAAAGCTGAGGTGAAACAACCCCCATCTTGGTAGTTTCACCAGTGGTTATGATTGAAATATTGGTGACTTCGGATCCTGTACCAGCCGTCGTCGGAATCAGCAGAAGCGGCACTCGCGCGTCTTGTACTTTTCCAATTCCATACATTTCAGAAAGAGGCTGATCAGATTTCACCAATACCGCGACGAGCTTAGCAATATCTAACGACGAGCCTCCACCAAGTCCTATCACAATATCAACTTGCGCTGTTCTTGCCTCATCAACACAATGATTAAGGACAGCCTCCGGCGGATCTGCAACGACCTTATCAAAAATCGTGATCTTGAAACCAACCTGGCGCAGATTTTCTGCAATAGGCCCAATAAGGCCGCTTTTGATTAGGCCTTCGTCGGTAACAAGCAACGCATTGCGCTGAGAAAAGCGTGCAGCAGCTATTTCACCCAAACGCTGCGCACCTCCCCATGCCATCTCAATTGATGGAACGGTCCGGAATTCAAACGGATTGATCGTCAAAGTTTCTCCTCCAAATAATTACGAGCGCTTTAAGAAAAACAGCAGTATGATCTAGTATGACACACAGTCCGTTCAATTAGTTGAACGCAATGCACTATATTGAACAATGAAACAGATTCCCGATTGCTGTCAAGCGGAATAGATTTGCTCACATCAAAATATCGCTTCAATCAGAATGGGATGATTCATCGGTTTGGGGTCCCAAAAGGGGAACCTCCGATAGACACAATGGTCAACAGTCAAACACTCGTCGCAAACGACCCGGGATTAGTTCCGCTCGCGCAAATAGAGGTAAAGCGGCAAAGCCAATGAGAGACCAACAAGGAAACTAGCTGGAAGAACGAGCCACCAGCGCCCAACTTGTTGTTTAGACGCATCGCGCCAAGACCAAATCAAGAATACAAAGATAGAAATAAAGACATCCACGGAGAAACCACCTGCTGCTCCGTTGATAAATAACGATCGCATAAATAAAGGAATATCAGGCCCATTCGTTAAGAAAAAAGACCCAAACATCAACCAAGGTAAAATCGTTCCCACCACAGCCATGACGAGATAGAAATTCTTAATTTTCATTTTTCCCTCAGCTCCGAAATTTCAGTATTCAATGCATTTTAAGTAGCCGATTATGGCGGCACTTATTATCTCTTTCGGATCGCAATTTGACTACCGTTAAACGTAAAGACGCGGAAAAACCCTCCGCAACATTTAATAACCCACCGAAACAAAAAACTTTAAATTGCGAAAGAGAATGAAATGTATTTTTAAAAATCTCATAACACAATTTAATTATTACGCACGGAACTGTTTCCCGTAAGATAGCACATCTGTAATAAGTGCCTCTATTGTATTTCGCAGGGTTAAATATATGCGTCTTCAGTCACCATGGTCACCCCGCCTATCAGAAAATGGTAACAGCCCTGCAAATCGCCTTGTAGAGGCCCTTTCAGAAGACATTCTATCAGGGAGACTACTCGGTGGCGACAGATTACCCGCACACCGCGATCTCGCTTGGAAGCTAAACCTCGGGGTTGGAACAGTCACAAAAGCCTATGCAATGCTGGAACGGCGCGGACTGGCAAAAAGCGTAAAAGGCAGCGGTACATTTGTTGCAGTATTTGAATCATGGAAGGGCCCAGCAATTGATTTCTCTGTAAACCGCTTGCCTGTTATGCTCAGTGATCGACTATTGGCTGGCACGCTGTCTACAATTTCCAGAAAAATAAATTCCGCGCATGTTAACCTCTACCCGCCACCTGCTGGCCACAATGAACATAGGCGTTTATTGGCACGTTGGCTTGAAACACTGGGCATCAAAGCGGAAGCAAAACGGATCATACTGGCCGGAAGCGGTCAACAGGCACTTTGGCTTGCTTTTGATATTCTGTGCGGTGGCAACGGACTGATTATCACAGAACGTCTTAGCTATTCGGGAGCTATCGCACTCGCGCGCTATCGCGGCCACCCTATGCGAAGCGTAAATATCGACGCAGAAGGTATGATGCCGGATGATCTTGATCGAGTTCTCGCTGAAGCAGAGAACAGTGGTCGTCGTCGGCTCGTTTATCTTACACCCATGCTGCACAACCCCACCACAATTTCTATGGGGGTTACCCGCAGAAAGCAAATCGTTGATATCTGCAAAAAGAGAAACGTTCCGATTGTTGAAGATGGTGTCTATACATTGGGCGCCAACCCGGACAATCCTCCGCTCGTCGCTCTGTCACCGGATCGCGTGTTTCATGTTACCAGTTTATCTAAGTCGATAAGTCCAGGGCTCCGCTTAGGCGTTTTGGTTTTACCATCAAGCTGGAAGGAACATGCGGAAGAAGCTTTACGAGCTCTGCCATTATCTTCTTCTCCAGTTGATTATGCCCTTCTCGAAGAGTGGTTCACCAGTGGTGTGATGGAAACAGTACGCGACACTTTGCGGGCCGAGGCTTTAAAAAGGGTCAAAATTGCCCGATCCTTTTTTGACGATAGAGTTATCATGACCAATGAAAACGCCTTTCATGCCTGGTTACCCATGTCCCATAAGGATGCAGAAGCATTCGAGACAGCTGCCACGGCACTCGGTGTTGTTGTTACCCAGCCAGACGCAATACGTGCTGATCGTAATGACGAGGAAACTGGGATCCGACTGTGTTTGGGCGGGCTCGGAATGGAAGACCTCACCGCAGGACTCACTTTGCTTTCACGGCTGAAAATTGGTGACAGTTCTTAGGCTGCATGTCTTTAATAGACTAGGCCCGATCACAGCGCTATCGATCAAACGGCGCGGCAAGGCTTTTATAGCCGGTTGCCGCGCCGATGTCCGATGATAGCTTTCACACCTGCCTTGGTGGCCATTCGTTGCAATCCTGACCTAACGCAAATGCGATCTGGTCAAAGCATATTGAAGGCCAACCAATGCCGTTTTAATAACCCTTATGCTAAAAACAATCAGAATTTAGCATTGAAAATGACTTCATCGAGACGGATATGCCAAACTACTAAGCAGCTTCTTTGGCCGACAATGTCTTCCACATAACACCGCCGAATACACCTCCAACAAGCGGAGCTACCCAGAACAGCCAAAGCTGATTAAGAGCAGCAACGGTTGCGAAGAGTGCAACGCCTGTTGAGCGCGCTGGATTGACAGATGTGTTAGCCACTGGTCCTGACATTAATATGATAGCCGTTAAACAAAGACCAATTGCAATAGGGGCGAAACCAGCAAGTGCCTCACTTGAGGTAACACTCAAAATCACAAAGATGAACCCTGCAGTCAAGACAGCTTCACTGATTAAAGCGGCAGCCATACTATAACCACCTGGCGATAAGTAACCGTAGCCATTACTGGCAAATCCACCTGCGACGAAGTCTGCTCTGCCTGATGCAATAAGATAAAGAACAAACTCAGCGACTATTGAGCCTGCTACCTGTGCTATCCAGTAACCTATTAGAATTTTAGGAGAGCACCGACCGGAAACAACAAAACCCAGTGTTACAGCGGGATTAAAATGTCCGCCAGAAACCCCACCAAGTGTATATGCCATTGACATTAAGGCTAAACCAAATGCCAGCGCAATGCCGATTATACCGATACCAAGTCCCGGGAACGCAGCGGAAATGACTGCAGCTCCACATCCAATAAATACTAACCAGAAAGTACCGATAAACTCGGCAGTTAATTTCTTAAACATTTTTTTCTCATAATAATAAAGTTGTAGTAATTGCACTGCCAACTATAATAGCAATGCAACTTTTTCTTCAGGGGTTAAGCCTGATATCCATGGGCGTTATGCAATGCCTTGCGAACACCGGCTTCATAGTCTGGATGAACCAGCTTGAAATGCGCCAACTGACGTTCAACGATAAAGCCAGGAACACCACCCATCGCTGCTGCAATGTTTGAGAACAGGCGCGCTTTCTGGCCGTCATCAAACAGATTGAACAAGGCACGCGGCTGCGAATAGTCGTCATTACCAATGCGATGATTGTAACGATCTGCATCACCGCCCAAACGCAGCGGCGGTTCTTTGGCAGAAGGCTGCTCAACCGGGCCGTTGAACGAATTTGGCTCGTAATAAGCATCCGGGTTGCCCGTTGCGATGCCGCCATAGGTGTTCATCTGACCATCACGGTGATAGTGATGCACAGGGCACTTTGGCTGATTGACCGGCAGGTTCTCATAATGTGTGCCAAGGCGATGACGGTGAGCGTCTGCATAGGAGAACAAGCGTCCCTGCAACATCTTGTCTGGCGAATAGCTGATACCCGGCACAATATTGGACGGTGAGAAAGCCGCATTTTCGATCTCAGTGAAATAGTTTTCCGCATTGCGGTTCAATTCCATCACGCCAATATCGATCGGCGGATAGTCCGCATGCGGCCAGACCTTGGTGAGATCAAACGGATTGTAGGGCGTCTTGTCCGCATCGAGTTCCGGCATGATCTGCACCTGAACTTTCCACTTTGGGAACTCACCCTTATCGATAGAGGTGAACAGGTCTTCCTGCGTGGATTCACGCGTACGACCAATCACACGTTCAGCCTCTTCATTGGTCCAATGCTTGTGGCCTTGCAGGGTCTTGAAGTGGAACTTCACCCAATAACGCTCGCCAGCATCATTCCAGAACGAATAGGTATGCGAACCATATCCATTGATGTGGCGAACATCTGTTGGAAGGCCGCGATCCGACATCAGGATCGTCACCTGATGCAAGCTTTCTGGCGAAAGCGACCAGAAATCCCACATGGCAGTTGCCGAACGCAGGTTTGTCTTAGGATGACGCTTCTGGGTATGGATGAAATCAGGGAACTTCACTGGATCACGCACAAAGAACACAGGCGTGTTGTTGCCAACAAGATCCCAGTTACCTTCTTCGGTGTAGAACTTCAGCGCAAAACCGCGAACATCGCGCTCGGCATCTGCGGCACCCTGCTCACCGGCAACGGTCGAAAAACGCGCCAGCATCGGTGTCTTTGCACCCGGCTGCAATGCTTTGGCTTTGGTATATTTCGAAATATCGCCAGTAATGGTGAGTGTGCCAAATGCACCCCAACCCTTGGCATGCACAACACGCTCAGGAATGCGTTCGCGGTTCTGATGCGTCAGCTTTTCGATCAGCTGGTAATCCTGCATTAAAACAGGTCCGCGCTCACCAGCGGTAAGGGAATTCTGGTTATCCGGAACAGGCGCACCAGCGCTTGTGGTCATAATCGGACGGTCTGCCATGGGAACTTCCCTCCTAAAAAATCTATTGGTCGATCCAGCATTCAGCCTGGCTTTTGTGTGTTGCTATTCATCGGGCTCACATACTGGCTGGGTAACGCACGCAGTTTAGACTTATTCCAAATATAATCTCCAATTGCTTTTTTTGTTATTATTGATAAGATTTTCTTATCATGTTTACGATCAGACAAATGCGCTATTTCGATGCGCTCGCCACCACACTGCATTTCAGAAAAGCGGCTGAACTCGTGCATATTTCGCAACCTGCGCTATCGGCACAGATTGCTGAAATGGAAGCTGTGGCGGGTGCGCCCCTATTCGAGCGCTCGCAACGTAAAGTCATTATGACGGAGCTTGGG
The DNA here is from genome assembly GCF_037479515.1 of Ochrobactrum sp. MYb379. Taxonomy (NCBI): domain Bacteria; kingdom Pseudomonadati; phylum Pseudomonadota; class Alphaproteobacteria; order Hyphomicrobiales; family Brucellaceae; genus Ochrobactrum; species Ochrobactrum sp. MYb379. Next base: position 116,944 of record NZ_JBBGYW010000007.1, on the reverse strand, counting down.
CGCGACCTGCTGCCCGGCATTCGCACTATTCTGAAAGAGTTGCATGCGCTCGAAGAAATCTCCGCGCAGAGCAAAGGGCTTCTGCAAACTCAGCTACGGTTGGGAATCATCCCCACCGTAGCGCCCTATCTGGTGCCGCATCTCATTCCGCTATTACGAGCGAAGCACCCGTCATTTCGTCTGCAATTGCGTGAGAGTGTGACAGCAAAACTGCTAGATGAGTTAAATGCTGGCGAAATCGACGCCATCGTTGCGGCTTTGCCGATTGCAGATGATCGTCTCGCGCATCTCAAGCTGTTTGATGATCGTTTTCTGATCGCCACCTCAAGCAACGACCAGACGGTCCTCTCATCGCCTATGACGCAGGACAGTGCAGCACTCGACCGGCTATTATTGCTTGAAGAAGGTCATTGCATGCGAGATCAGGCGCTGGCGGTTTGCTCACTGCCATCACAGCGGCAACTGGTGCGGTACGGGGCAACTAGCATGACAACTTTGCTGCAAATGGTCAGCCACGGAATGGGGCTGACACTTATTCCCGAAATCGCCGTTCGCGCAGAAGCACGCAGCAATCATATGCGCATTATCCCTTTTGACGGTGAGCAGCCGAAGCGGGAAATTGCTCTTTTCTGGCGCAGACAGAGCAAACGCCGCAAAGACTTTCAGGCGCTGGCAGACTGCATCGTGGAAAGCGCAGAAACCCTTTTCGTTAATGATGTGGAGCTTGCAAGTCTTGCGTCATGAAAAAGGCGGCCATAAAGGCCGCCTTAATATGTTATAACAGAGGGTATGATATTACATACCGCCCGGATAGTTCGGGCTTTCGCGAGTGATTGCCACGCCATGCGAATGGCTTTCGCGCAGACCGGCATTGGAAATGCGCACGAAGGTTGCCTTCTCGCGGAACTCTTCCAGCGTCTTTGCGCCCACATAGCCCATTGAAGCACGCAAACCACCCGCAAGCTGATGCAGAACGGCGGAAATCGGGCCCTTATAAGCAACCTGACCTTCGATGCCTTCAGGAACGAGCTTCAGTTCATCGCGAACTTCTGCCTGGAAATAACGATCAGCAGAGCCACGTGCCATTGCACCAACCGAACCCATACCGCGATAAGATTTAAACGAACGCCCCTGATGCAGATAAACTTCGCCCGGGCTTTCTTCTGTGCCTGCCAGCAGCGAACCAGCCATGGCAGCAACTGCACCTGCGGCAAGTGCCTTGGCGAAATCGCCGGAGAATTTGATGCCGCCATCAGCAATCACCGGAATATTCTGCTTATGCGCTGCTTCAACCGCTGACATGATTGCCGAAAGCTGCGGAACACCAACGCCTGCAACGATACGCGTGGTGCAGATCGAACCTGGTCCGATACCGACCTTAACAGCATCCGCACCGGCATCAATCAATGCCTGTGTACCGCCAGCAGTCGCAACATTACCGGCCAGAATAGCGATATTTGGATAAGCCTTCTTGATACGAGCAACCGCATCGAGAACACGCTGCGAATGGCCATGGGCCGTATCAACAACCAGCAGGTCGACGCCAGCATCGATCAGACGCTCAGCGCGCTCATAACCATCTTCGCCAACACTCGTTGCAGCAGCGGCACGCAGACGGCCCTGCGCGTCCTTGGCAGCATTTGGATTGAGCTGCGACTTTTCCATATCTTTAACGGTAATCAGGCCAACGCAACGACCCTTATCGTCAACGACCAATAGCTTCTCAATGCGGTGCGCATGAAGCAGGCGCTTGGCTTCGTCCTGATTGACGTTTTCGCGAACCGTGATGAGATTCTCGCGGGTCATCAGCTCATAAATCTTCTGTGCCGGATCAGATGCGAAACGCACATCGCGGTTGGTCAGAATACCAACCAATCGACCCGGGCCTTTCGCACCATTTTCGACAACTGGAATACCGGAAATGCGATGCGCCTTCATAAGTGCCTGCGCATCAGCCAGTGTTGCATCCGGTCCGATGGTAACAGGGTTTACAACCATGCCGGATTCGAACTTCTTAACCTGACGGACTTCTTCGGCCTGACGTTCAGGGGTAAGATTGCGGTGAATAACACCGATGCCGCCCGACTGTGCCATTGCGATGGCAAGACGCGATTCTGTGACCGTATCCATAGCGGCCGAAAGAAGTGGGAGATTCAGTTCAATGTCTTTGGCAATACGGGTGCGCAGGTCAACCTGACCCGGCATAACCTCGGAATGACCGGGCTGCAAAAGCACATCATCGAAGGTGAGAGCGAGAGCGCCGGTGGAAGATTCCACGATTTTAGCCATTGCCAATTCCTTTACCGGTTTTACCGAATGAGAAAAGCCGCCTCCGCCGGAAAGGAATCCGGGAGCTGCGACTGCACTTCGTTACATGTTGAATTGGCACCGGCTGGTAACATGCTTATGACTGGTTGGAAAGTCTTTTGCGGACAAGTTTGAGTTACTGGCTGCAATTTTTATGATAATTCGCTGAGCGTAATTTTCATAATGAGCCCAAAAGGGGCCAAAATGCGTAAATCATATCGTCGATTACCGCTGCTTCGCCGTTCTCATGCAATGTGGATGAACCCACGCTTATGGAAGCCGCGTCTTGTATTCTGGTGCGGTGCTATCGCAATCGGCCTTATCAGCGTCGCCTTCGCCGAAGCTGCTGATATTGCTCAGAGCCTTTTCAAAAATCTGACCGACGGCACAGAAAGCGCATGGCGGGCATGGCTACCACTCATCATTACGCCACTTGGCTTCATGCTTTGCTCGTGTATTGCAATTACATGTTTCCCCGGCTCTGGCGGCAGCGGCATTCCACAAGCCATCGCAGCACGACACCTCAACAATCCCAAAGACCGCTCTCTCCTACTGTCACTCAGAATCGCATTCGGAAAAATCATTCTGACAATTGTTGGACTGTTCTCGGGTGCGTCAATCGGGCGTGAGGGACCAACCGTACAGGTTGGCGCTTCGATCATGTTGTTATCAGCCCGTATAGGTAGCATGGAACATGCGCGCGGTCTCATTCTCGCAGGTTCTGCTGCGGGGATCGCTGCGGCCTTCAACACGCCCCTCGCAGGCATTGTCTTCGCCATCGAAGAAATGGGGCGCGCCTATGCCGCGCGCACCAATGGCCTTGTGCTATCGGCAGTTATTCTCGCGGGGCTGGCCTCACTCGGACTTGTGGGGAATTATAATTATTTCGGCCTCACGACCGTTACGGTAACGACCAATACGGACTGGGTTCTGGTAGCAAGCTGCGGTGTGATTGGTGGCGCATTTGGTGCTGCTTTCAGTGCCTTTGCACTAAGCCTCACAAAGCGCGTAAGACGCCGCGTGCTAAAAGCACCGCTTCGCGGGACAGTGATGATTGCAGGCCTGTGCGGTCTCGCTGTCGCTGTGATCGGCATTGCATCCGGCGGAGCAACCTTTGGCACAGGTTACGATCAGGCACGCTCTGCGGTCGAAGGGCTTTCACTACCGCCCTTCTATTTCGTAGAAAAGCTCGTCGCCGGCCTTCTTTCGATGATTTCGGGCATTCCGGGCGGTATCTTTGCCCCTTCGCTTGCTGTGGGCGCTGGCCTTGGCAGCACCGTCGGACTGCTGCTCGGCACCAGTACAAGCCTCGCAGCGGTGCTTGGTATGGCAGGCTATTTTGCGGGTGTTGTTCAAGCCCCAATGACAGCCTTTGTGATTATTCTGGAAATGACCGGCAACCATAACAATGTTATCCCGCTAATGTGTGCGTCCATGCTCGGCTACGGAACCGCCCGATTGGTTTCTCATGAGCCACTTTATCATGCTCTTTCCCGCACTTTTGTCGCGGACGTCTTGCGTCTTCGTCGTTCACAAGAGAAGAATATTACGACGGATTAAAAGTCATCCGGGGGGACAAGCTATGGACAGACGAACATTTACGAAATCACTTGCAGGACTTGGGACAATACCGTTCATTGTCAGTCAGGCGAGAGCCGAAAGCGGGGGAGACACACAAATGCTGGAACTGATGGGCGGGAGCATCACCGATGTACCGGGAATAAAGCTTGGACATCACACAATGAGCAAGCGTCCGACCGGCTGCACAGTTTTGCTCTGCGAAGAAGGTGCGACAGCCGGTGTTGATGTGCGCGGCTCAGCGCCCGGCACCCGTGAAACTGACCTGCTCGACCCTATAAATCTCGTTGATCGGGTAAACGCAGTCATGCTCTCAGGTGGCAGCGCATACGGTCTGAACGCTGCAACCGGCGTAATGCGCTATCTGGAAGAAAACGGCCTAGGCTTCAAAATCGGCAAAGGCGTGGTCCCGATTGTTCCAGCCGCAGTGCTCATGGATTTGGGCGTTGGTGATTTTTCTGTCCGCCCTGATGATGAAGCAGGATACCTCGCGTGCAAAGCGGCCAAAGCAGAAGCTTCGAACGAAGGCAATATCGGCGCAGGTGCAGGTGCGACCGTCGGCAAAATGTTTGGCATGGACTATGCCATGAAAGGCGGACTAGGTACGGCAAGCTATAAGGTGCCCGGCACAGAGATCGTGATCGGTGCGATTGTTGCCGTTAATGCCGTGGGCGATGTTTATGCGCCCAATTCGCAGCAGATTCTCGCTGGTGCGCGCAATGAAGATGGCAAAGGCTTCCGCAACATTATGAATGCGATCATGCAGGGCCGGAATGTTGTGAAATCGGCAGGTGCCAATACAACTATTGGCGCAATTGCAACCAATGTCCCATTTAACAAAGCCGAGTTGAAAAAAATTGCTGGCATGGCGCATGATGGCTTTGCACGAACGATTAACCCGATCCACACAATGTGGGATGGCGATACTATCTTTGCGCTCTCGACAGGCAAGGCAACTGGGGTTGAAGCTGATGTAACTGCAATCGGTGCGATTGCGGCGACTGTTATGGCGCAGGCCGTGGCCCGTGCGGTCGTACAGGCCGAAAGTCTGCCGGATCTCAACCTGCCTGCCCACCGTGATTATACGTGAGTAGAAAGTTCTCGATAACCACGTAAACATGCAATGATTGAAACGGCCTAAAATATACGCGATAGGAGACGCGGCGCAGTATATTGATATTCATCTCTAAAACAGGTTTGAGCAAGATATGACAGGCAATTCTCTTAAATTCGGCACAAGCGGCCTGCGCGGCCTTGCAACCGAGCTTAACGGATTGCCCGCCTATGCCTATTCGCTGGCATTTGTTGAGATGCTTCGGGCTCGCGGAAGCCTGAACGCAGGCGACAAGGTTTTTGTCGGGCAGGATTTGCGCCCTTCAAGCCCGGATATTGCTGCCCTCGCGATAGGCGCTATCGAAGATGCAGGCTTCACACCGGTTAATTGCGGCGTCCTGCCGACACCAGCTCTAAGCTATTATGCTATGTCGCAAAATGCGCAATGTATCATGATCACCGGCAGTCACATTCCAGATGATCGCAATGGTCTAAAATTTTACCGTGCGGATGGGGAAATAGACAAAGATGATGAGGCGGCGATCAGCGCTGCTTATGCAGCCCTGCCCGATGATGTTGTTGCGCGCAAAGCTGAAAATTTGCCAATAAGCGATCGGGCAATCAATGCCTATGCCGAGCGCTATATCACGCTGTTCGGCGCAAACAGCCTCGCAGGTTTGAAAGTTGGCGTCTATCAGCACTCATCAGTAGCCCGTGACCTTCTCACGAAAGTGCTCGACGCTCTTGGCGCAAAAACTACCACCCTTGGCCGCTCTGATGTATTCGTGCCAGTCGATACCGAAGCGCTGCGACAGGAAGATGTATCCCTTCTCGCAACATGGGCAGGCGAGAATCACTTCGATGCTATCGTCTCAACCGATGGCGATGCTGATCGTCCGCTTATTGCCGATGAACATGGGCATTTTGTGCGTGGCGATCTTGTCGGTGCAATTACGGCAGCATGGGTAGGCGCTGATGTGATCGTCACTCCTGTTACCTCGAATACTGCTTTGGAAGAATGCGGAAAATTCACCCGCGTTTTGCGTACCCGTGTCGGTTCGCCCTATGTGATTGCTGGCATGCAGCAAGCGCTGAGCGAAAATGCCAATAGCGTCGTTGGGTTTGAAGCGAATGGCGGTGTGCTGCTTGGAAGCAGCATTGAGAAAAACGGACATGAACTCTCTGCGTTGCCAACCCGCGATGCGCTGCTGCCAATTCTCGCATGTCTGAGCACGATCAAGGAAACGCAGAAGCCACTCTCTGAAATCGCCCAGAGCTACGGTTTCCGCATTGCGCTTAGCGACCGCTTGCAAAACGTTGCTCAAGAAAAAACTGCCGCATTCCTTTCTGTCATCACGCAGGAGGAGGCACGCTTAAACCTGTTTCCTTTAACGGACGCAATTATTCGTTTGGAAACAATCGACGGTGTGAAACTGTTTTTTGCATCCGGCAACGCAATTCACTATCGCGCATCGGGTAACGCACCAGAACTGCGCTGCTACGTAGAAGCCGCGACTGAAGAGCAGGCCGCAGAACTTTTGACCATGGGACTTGAGATCGCCCGTAACGTAACGAAGGATGAGAACAGCAAATGAGCTTTATTCCGGTTATCATCAGCGGTGGCTCTGGTTCGAGACTTTGGCCGCTATCGCGCGACGCACACCCAAAGCCCTTTATTGAACTGCCTGACGGCGGCACACTCATTGGCAAAACCTATGCGCGCGCATCACATCTTGCAGGTGTCGATCAAATCCTGACTGTCACCAATCGAGATTTCCTGTTTTTGACGCTGGATGCCTATGCCGCAGCGAATGCACGCAAGATCGAAAACACATTCCTACTTGAACCACTTGGTCGCGATACAGCTCCAGCCGTAGCCCTTGCAGCGCTTCAGGCCGCATCGGCCTATGGCGCTGACGCAACCTTGCTGGTTATGCCCGCCGATCATCTGATTGAAGATGAGGACGCGTTTGGTGAAGCAGTGCTCAAAGCTCGCAAGCTTGCAGATACGGGCCGAATCGCCACGTTCGGCATTGTACCTGACCATCCGGAAACAGGCTTTGGCTATATCGAAGTCAATGGCGAAGACGTCCAGCGCTTTGTTGAAAAGCCGGATGCTGCAACGGCACAGAGCTATGTCGATAGCGGACGCTATTACTGGAACTCTGGCATGTTCTGCTTCAAGGCTGCAACCATGATCGACGCAATGCAGCTTCATGCGCCTGACGTTCTCAATGGTGCAAAAGCAGCCCTCGATGCTGCGCGTCGTGGCGTTAATGGCGAAACGAAAACGCTTGAGATTGCAAAAGACCAGTTCGCCGCAACACCCGCAATTTCAATCGACTATGCCGTTATGGAAAAGGCCGACAACATTGCCTGCGTTCCCGTATCTTGCGGCTGGTCGGACATTGGTTCATGGGCTGCAATGGCAGATCTGATTGAGCCTGACGCAGAAGGCAATCGATTGCGTGGTGAAACCGTTCTTGAGGACACCACCGATAGCTTTGTTCTTTCCGAAACCCGGCTTGTAAGTCTCGTAGGCGTTCATGATCTGCTGGTTGTCGATACACCGGATGCACTTCTGGTTGCCCATCGCGATAAGGCGCAAGACGTTCGCAAAGTGTTCAACAAGCTGCGTGCACAGGGTCATGAAGCAGCGAAGCTGCATCGCACCGCACACCGTCCATGGGGCACCTATACAGTCCTTGAAGAGGGCGATGGCTTCAAGATCAAGCGCATTGAAGTGAAGCCCGGCAGTCGTCTCAGCCTGCAGGCACATCACCATCGTTCGGAGCATTGGATCGTCGTTTCTGGAACGGCCAAGGTCGTCAATGGCGAACGCGAAATCCTGCTCACCAACAACCAGTCCACCTATATTCCATGCGGCTTCAAACATCGCTTGGAAAACCCCGGCATTCTGCCACTGGTTCTGATCGAAGTGCAGAGCGGCGAATATCTCGGCGAAGACGACATTGTTCGCTTCGACGATATTTATGGGCGCAGCTGATCAAGATGATGTCGAATTAGCGGTTCTTCGCGAAAGCGAATCCGCTATAATCGCAACATGACGATCCAGCATTTAAGCGAAACCATTATTAACCAGATCGCAGCTGGCGAGGTGATTGAACGCCCCGCCAGTGTGATCAAGGAACTTGTCGAAAACGCAATCGACGCGGGCGCAACCCGCATTGAGGTTGTGACGGCTGGTGGTGGCAAGACGTTACTGCGCGTGACAGATAACGGTTCGGGCATTCCATCGAATGAGCTTTCGCTTGCCGTTTCACGACATTGCACCTCGAAACTTACCGATGACGTGAACGATATTCGTGCCCTTGGCTTTCGTGGTGAAGCATTGCCCTCCATCGGCTCGGTTTCGAAACTATCGCTCAAATCCCGCCCGCAGGATGCAGAATCCGGCTTTGAGGTGACCGTGAGCGGCGGACATCTGGAAGGTCCACGTCCGGCAGCGCTTAATCGCGGCACGATTGCCGAAGTCCGCGATCTTTTCTACGCAACCCCGGCCCGTCTCAAATTCATGAAGACCGACCGCGCAGAAGCGACAGCGATCACCGATGTAATCAAACGAGTCGCAATCGCTTTTCCTCACGTACGCTTTTCACTTGCAGGCACCGACCGTACCCCACTTGAATTGCCCGCAACAGGCACCGGCGTCGATGCAACACTAGAACGTATCGGGCAAATTCTTGGCAAAGAATTTTCCGATAATGCACTGCATATTGATGCCGAACGCGACGGGGTACGACTGGCTGGTTTTGCTGGCATTCCATCATTTAATCGCGGCAATGCACTGCACCAGTTTGCCTATGTGAACGGGCGTCCTATCCGCGACAAGCAGATATTTGGTGCGCTGCGCGGTGCCTATGCCGACGTAATCGCGCGTGATCGCCATCCGGTAGCCGTGCTATTTCTGACAATTGATCCGGCATTAGTCGATGTGAATGTGCATCCGGCTAAAGCTGATGTTCGTTTCCGCGATCCGGGTCTGGTGCGTGGACTAATCGTTGGCTCGATCAAACAGGCGCTGGCACAATCTGGCATTCGTCCTGCAACCAGCGGTGCGGAAGCGATGTTACAGGCGTTTCGGGCTGAAGGTTTCCAACCACGCACAACGACCAACACTTACGCAACACCATCGTGGCGACCAGCAACCACGGCCACACCGCGTAGCGAATGGTCACCGCAGACCGCTCACCCTGCGCATAAGCCGCTTGATTTAGATAACCCACGCGCCTTTCGCGAAGACGAACAGGCTACGATTTCAACTTTTGCAGCGCCTGCTGCCGATGCGCGCGCCACGATCGCGGACGCCCCGGTCGAGTTGATGCAAAAGCCTTTGGGTGCTGCTCGTGCGCAGGTTCATGAGAATTATATCGTCGCGCAAACCGAAGACAGCCTTGTAATCGTGGATCAGCATGCCGCGCACGAACGTCTTGTTTATGAAGCGTTGAAAAATGCACTGCATTCGCGACCAATTCGCGGACAAATGCTGCTAATCCCCGAAATTGTCGATCTGCCAGAAGACGATGCCGAACGGCTCGCCACTCATGCGGAAACACTGGCGCGCTTCGGTCTAGGGATCGAACAGTTTGGTCCCGGCGCAATCGCCGTTCGCGAAACACCTGCAATGCTAGGTGAGATGAACGTGCAGCAACTCATCCGTGATCTGGCCGATGAAGTTGCTGACCATGATACATCCGATGGTCTTAAGGCCATGCTCAATCATGTAGCCGCAACCATGGCATGTCATGGCTCAGTGCGTTCGGGGCGCCGCCTGAAACCGGAAGAAATGAACGCGCTCTTGCGCGATATGGAATCAACACCCGGATCGGGCACCTGCAACCACGGTCGCCCGACCTTTATCGAGCTGAAGCTTACTGATATTGAACGCTTGTTCGGAAGGCGCTAAGACTTTTCTTGCATCAAGGAATTACACAATGAATAAATTTGAATCACCACGCTCTTCAGAAGCCGTCCTGCGCTATCTTGATGGCGATTTTGAAATCGTCAAACACGGCTCGTATGTTGTATGTGCGGTTTCGGCTGTGCAGATTCCGCTTGATGAGCTGAAATACTGGAGCGTTGCGCGACAGGAAGCCTATGCGTCCGGCCTTATTTCCTATGAGCGTGAGCTGGAACTTAATCCTGAACTGCGCAGCCGTAAGAAAGCTTAAACAACGCCTAATGAGCGGGCTTTGAACCGCTCAGCGGCTTTATCAAGAATCTGGCGCAGCGCGTCTTTGCGTTCAAACTCCAGATCGATATCAAATACGGCCAGTTTGCGCATAAAGTCGTCGGGCACGTCACGCATAGTTGCCAGTCGAACATGGTCCTTGGCGGTGGTAATCAGCCCAGTGCCAAGTTTTTCTGCGGTTTCGATTAGTCTACGAATATCGTCAGGCTGATAGCTGTAATGGTCCGGGAATGTCTGGCCTTCTACAACTTCACCACCAGCTTGCTTCACGCTTGCAAAAAACTTCGACGGATTGCCAATTCCTGCAAAAGCCAACCAGCGCTTGCCAGAAACTTCCCCTAATGATGAAGGTATCAACTGCGCGTCGTAGACAGGACGCCCGGCCCGCGATGCCTGTCGCACCGCATAATCAGCCTCACTGCCTTGACCTATACGCAAAAGCGCATCGGTCTTGCGCATCTGATCAATCAACGGTGCGCGCAGTGGGCCTGCAGGAATGACCTTGCCGTTCCCGATGCCGCGCGTGGAATCAACCACCAGCAGCGCAAAGTCAGGATGAAGACGCGCACTCTGAAAGCCATCATCCATAATGATGAAATCACAACCGCGTGCCAGCAATTCCTGCGCTGATTTTAGTCGGTCGGGGCAGAGTGCGACCGGCGCATGACGCGCCAGCAAAAGCGGCTCGTCACCAACGTGACGGGCACTATCATTTGACGGGTCAACAATATGCAGCCCTTTATAATCGCCGCCATAACCGCGTGAAACAATGCCCGGATTAAGGCCACGTTCTTTTGCAGCTTTTGCAAAAGCTATTGCAGTTGGCGTCTTGCCGGCACCGCCGACCGTAAAATTACCAATGCATAAAACAGGAGCTGCGATCTTTGGTGGCTCAGTTTTAAGAAGTCTGCGACCGGCAATGCCTCCATAAACCCACGCAAGCGGCGCGAGACTATGCGCACGCCAGTCAGGTTTTCCCCACCAGAAGGGGGGTGCCTCGCTCGCCATGCTCAGATGCCGCCATGGATGAAAGCCGCTTCATTGCGATTTCCCGGCAATTGCGCTTGCAGCACCAACGGCTGAATGAACGGTTCCAACGAATTGAGCGTGCGGTTAAGCGCACCGCGCATATCTTTAACCGTATCAGCACCCGCACGGATCATCGTGTTCAGGTGTTCGGGATTATTGAAGAGAAAATTGATTGCGCCTGCGAGCATATTGCGATCTTTCACAACACGCGCGCCACCATTCTTAATGAGGCGCTGGAAAGAATCACGGAAGTTCTGAACATTCTTGCCAGTAAGAACAGCAGTCCCCATCATCGCTGGTTCGAGCGGATTGTGACCGCCTTCTTTGGTCAGCGAATTGCCGATAAAGGCAACTTCCGTGAGTTGCAGATAAAGCCCCATTTCGCCGATCGTATCTCCCAGCAGAATATCGGTATCCGCTTCGATCACATCGCCACGGCTGCGCGCTGCAACCTTCAAACCTTTTTCAGCGAGCATGGCTTCAATAGCGGGCGCGCGGTTAGGGTGGCGCGGAACGATTATCGTCACCAAACGCGGATAACGTACTTTCAGCATCTGATGCACTTCGGCGGCGATTTCCTCCTCACCGTCATGTGTCGAGATCGCTGCCCAGGTGCGACGTCCACCAATCTGATGCTGGAATGCAGCCAGTGCCTGCGGATCGGCTGGAGCCGGAGCTGTATCAACCTTAAGATTGCCAGAAACACTGACAGGCCGTGCGCCAAGTGTCCGGAAACGCTCACCATCGAGTTCAGATTGCGCAATCACATGCGCGAAATTTTCAAACAAAGCCTCTGCCAGTTCCGGGCGCTTCTGCCATGACGCGAACGAGCGGTCAGAAAGGCGACCGTTGACGAGAACCTGCGGAATATGCCGCGTGCCAAGAGACAGCACAGTTGCTGGCCAGATTTCAGATTCGCAGCCAATCACCAGATCAGGTTTCCAGTGATCGAGAAAATTATTGACGGCTGGTTGCAGATCAAGCGGCGCATATTGATGAATGACCTGATTGCCGAGCTGATCCGCGACAAGCTTTGCAGAGGTAACTGTCCCGGTCGTCATGACAATATGGATACCCGTTGCAGCAATGCTTTCGATCAACGGTGCCATCGCGACCGATTCACCCACACTGGCAGCATGCGCCCAGATCACAGGTCCTTGCGGACGGGCAATCAATGTCTTGCCATAGCGCTCGCGACGACGCGAGCGTTCTTCTTTGCCACGCGAGGCACGGTAGGAAATGTAGGTGCCGATAAAGGGATAAGCGGCAGAGCCGAGCATACGATAGGCCGACAACATGTTTCGCGCCCATCGTTCACTCATTTACCTGCCTCCAATGCAGCATAGGCTCTGTTCGTCGCGTCATTCAGCTGTCGCGTCAGTTCCATGCGCTTTTCTTCCAGTTGTGCCTCATCGGCATTTTCATCCACCCAGACCGGCTCTCCGCACACAATCATCGAGCGTCCGAACGGTAATGGAATAGTGGTCTTATCCCATGTCTTATGCAAAACATGATTCCGCGAAAAAGCATATGCAAAAGGCATTATTGGCCGACCTGAAAGCTTGGCCAGCAAAATAATTCCCTCGCCAGCTTCCCGCGCCGCACCGTGAGCAATATCGGCAATCATCGATGCCGATTGTCCCTTTTTCAACGCATTTTTCAATGTCAGAAGTGCGCGCGCACCACCTTTTTTCGCTGAATTCCCTTCGCCGCGTCCACCAGAGCCGCGCACGGTGATAAAGCCGAACTTTTCAGCAATACGCGCGTTCAGCTCTGCATCTGCACTTTTAGAAAACATGGCAACGACAGCCAAATCATGCGGACGCACAACCGGAGCCATAATATGCTGGCCATGCCAGAAGGTTATGATCGACGGGCTATTCTCACGCAAAAGAACCTTGATATCCGCCGAGCCTTTGCGCGGCGGATTGGTCAAGCGTACGAATTTCAGATAGCCGGAAATCAACTGCACCAGCGCAGATTTCACGACAGCCGAACGCGCAAGCGGGCCGCGAATGCGGCGCCACAAGCGCTTGGCAAAGCCATCAGAACGGTCGCGTGAACCAGACAAGCGTTTATTCCGCTTTCAGATCAACGCCTTCCGGATCGAGCAAACGATGCAAATGCACGATGAAATAACGCATATGTGCGTTATCAACGGTCTGCTGCGCCTTGGACTTCCATGCAGTCTTGGCCGATTCATAATCCGGGTAGATACCGACAACGTCGAGATTATCGAGATCACGGAACTGAACGGTCCCAAGCTTTGTCAGCTCACCGCCAAACACCAGATGAAGAAGCTGCTTCTTGTCGCCTTCGACGCTCATTATAATATCCCTTGAAATTACTTGTTTTGCGGCATGATTAGCTTAATGGCCAGTCGGCTACAACACTCAACATTTCCTGCAAAAGGTTTCCGCTGGATGCCACCAATGCTCCGTGTTGCAACGTTGGTCCACCATAATGAAGCGGCTGAGCATCGTGATTTAGCAACGCCCCGCCCGACTCACTTAAGATCAGATCAGCTGCAGCCAAGTCCCAATCATGCGAATTTGGCCGAATGAAGGTGCCTGCAATATCGCCGCGTGCCACCATTGCAATCCGGTAAGCGAGGGATGGCACATATGGATGGACGATCACGCGGTCGCGCCAGCCTTCCGGCAGCACATCAACCATGCGTTTTGCCGAAGCCATCGAGATTTTTTCTCCGGGAGGCGGCAAGCGCGTCTGGATCGGCAATCCGTTTTGCGAAGCACCAAAACCTTTGCCAGCTTCAATGACCTCATTGAGCACCGGGCATTGCAGCACACCCGCAATCGGTTTGCCATCTTCGACAATTGCGAGACTCACGCACCACTGAGACTGGCCATTAATGAAACCACGCGTACCATCAATCGGATCAATCACAAAAGAACGTCGACGCACCGCATCCGCACGATCATCCGTTGTTTCTTCTGAAATCCAGCCGTAATCGGGCCGTGCTTCGAGCAAAACCTGCTTCAAATAGGTATCGACCGCGAAATCAGCTTCGCTAACCGGCGACTGCCCTTCTTTGAACCAGACTTCCGGCGACTGGCCGAAATAACGCATGGCAATGCGACCTGCCTCACGCGCTGCGTGACGCAGAAGTTCAAGTTCGTTCTGAATATCTTTTCGTTTCTCAATTTCCGGCAAGGGTCATGCCTTCAATCACGAGTGTCGGGGCGGTCATGCCAAAGTTCCGGTCTATATCGGAAGCGGGCGTCATGTTCAGGAACATATCTTTGAGATTGGACGCAATCGTTACCTCACTCACCGGATAAGCCAGTTCACCGTTTTCGATCCAGAAGCCCGACGCGCCACGGCTATATTGTCCAGTGATCATATCAACGCCCTGACCGAAGACTTCCGTCACGTAAAAGCCAGTTCCAAGCGCACGAATAAGCGCTTCCGGCGTCTTGAGACCCGGCTCAATCGCAAAATTGGTAGATGCAGGTGATACACCAGAACCAGAACGCACACCGCGCCCATTGCCGATGAGGCCAAGTTCACGTGCACTCGAACCCGACAGCAGCCAATGTGCCAGCACGCCATTCTCAACCATTGTGAGCGGCTGGCCTTCAATGCCCTCGCCATCAAACGGACGCGACGACGATCCGCGAATGCGCAAAGGATTATCGGTGACGTTGATGCCGGATTTCAGAACCTGCTTGCCGAGACTATCGCGCAAAAAGCTGGTCTTACGCGCGACAGACGCGCCATTGATCGCACTTGCAAGATGCCCTGCAATTCCGCGCGCCAAACGCGGATCGAACACAACATTGACTGGGCCTGTTTTGGCCTGCCGCGCTCCAAGACGACGAACAGCGCGTTCACCAGCGCTACGACCAATATTTTCCGGCGTATCAAGATCAGCAAAATGCAGGCGCGAACTGAAATCATAATCGCGCTCCATCTTTGTGCCTTCACCTGCAATCGCAGACACCGAGCGACCAAAACGCGTTGCCGCATATTCGCCAGAGAAGCCGGATGATGTGACAAGCACCAGACCGCCCATGCTGCGCGATGCGCCTGCGCCACCCGAATTGGTTACGCCAGCAACCGCACGTGCCGCCTCTTCAGTTGCAAGTGCATCGGCTGTCAACCGCGCGGTATCAATTTCGGTCGCGTCAAAGAGATCGAGATCACGTGGCTGCCTGACGAGCAAATCTGGATCAGCCAATTGCTCAAACGGATCTTCCGGTGCCACCCGCGCCATAGCGACAGCACGCTCTGCCAGTTGATCTGGATTGCTACCTGCATTGGCCGAAACACTGGCGATGCGGCGACCCACAAATACACGCAGAGAAAAATCATCGCTTTCGGACGATTCGGTTCCCTCGACCTTGCCAAGCCGAACAGAAACACTCACCGAGCGAGCGCGGATCACAACTGCGTCAGCATGATCTGCCCCGGCGCGCTTTGCAGCAGCCACCAGCTGCGCCGCGCGATCAACAAATTTACCCGATGAATTGTCTGAAATCATTGTATAATCCAAGATTGAAATTAACGTTGGGTCCAGTAGGAAACCACGCTATGTAACCAGCCGTAATCGGAATTTGCAAAAAACTTATGTCAAATTATTCGACATCGGACTGATTAGAGACATATCGTGTTTCTATATGGCTGAAATCAGATGGCTTCAAGGGAAGCCCTCACATTCTTCGAATTCCAAGAGCATATCATGGTCCCAACTGGCGGAAGTCTCTACTTACAAGCGCTGATGATTCTGGGCGGCGCGATTATCGCGGCTCCGCTGTTCAAACGGCTCGGCCTTGGGACTGTTCTCGGCTATCTCGCGGCGGGCATTGTGATCGGCCCGGTGGCACGTCTCATTTCTGATGGCGAAGATCTGCTGCATTTCTCAGAACTTGGCGTGGTGTTCCTGCTGTTCGTCATCGGGCTTGAATTAAAGCCTTCACGTCTTTGGGCTTTGCGTCATGCGATCTTCGGTTTAGGTGCGGCGCAAGTCATACTGACAGGTTCTGCCCTTGCCGCACTCGGCATCTATCTTGCAGGTTTGACCACTGAAGCGGCGATTATAATCGGCTTTGGTCTTGCTCTGTCATCGACAGCTTTTGCCATGCAGGTGCTGGAAGATCGTGCAGAAACCAACCAGAAACATGGTCAGCGCGCTTTCGCGATTCTGTTGTTTCAGGATCTCGCGATCGTGCCGATTCTGGCAATTATTCCGGCGCTTTCCCCAAATGAGCCGTCCCAAGCCAGCGCCGGGTTTCACCTTGCAACAGCTATCGCAGCAATCGCGGCGCTTGTTATCGCCGGACGTTATCTGATCAACCCGATGTTCCGGATCATCGCCAACACCGGCGCGCGCGAAGTCATGATCGCAGCCGCCTTGTTTGTGGTGTTGGGATCAGCAAGCCTGCTACAAGCCGCTGGACTCTCCATGGCTATGGGCGCGTTCATTGCAGGCGTGCTTCTCGCTGAATCATCCTATCGTCACGAACTTGAGGCTGATATCGAACCATTCCGCGGTATTTTCCTTGGTCTGTTCTTCGTAGCCGTGGGGCTTTCACTCAACCTCACAGTCATTTTGCAATATTGGCAGACAATCCTGATTGCTGTTCCGATTTTTATGATCGTTAAAGCGGCCATTACCTATGTTTTGTGCCGGATATTCCGCTCAAAGCACAATGATGCCATCCGGGTTGCGTTTCTGCTGCCACAGGGCGGCGAGTTTGCATTCGTGCTTTTTTCCGCAGCCGCCGCCGCAGCCGTCATTTCAAATGAGCTGAGCTCTGAACTCGTTGCGGCTGTCACCGTCTCAATGGCACTAACTCCGCTCTCCGTTCTCATCGGCTCGAAACTTCTCATCAAGGAGAAGACAGAGGAGGTTATCGAGGAGGATTTCGATGGTGCAGGCGCAGACGTTTTGATGATCGGCTTTTCGCGTTACGGCCAGATTTCGGCGCAGATATTGCTCGCAGGTGGCATCGACGTGACGGTGATCGATAACTCACCCAATCGCGTTCGTGCTGCCGGGAAATTCGGTTTCCGCATTTATTTTGGCGATGGCACCCGCAAGGATGTGTTGGAAGCTGCTGGCATACGCAAGGCGAAACTCGTCGCAGTTTGTACGCATAAGAAGGAAATCACTAACCGGATCGTTAATCTGATCCAGTCTGAATATCCAGATGTCCGTCTGTTTGTTCGTTCTTATGACCGTGAACACACGCTGCAACTGCGCGCGCAAGGCGTGGAATATGAACTGCGCGAAACTTTCGAATCGGGCCTTTTGTTTGGTCAGCGCACTTTGGAAGGATTGGGCGTATCGGAAGCCGAGGCCTATAATATTCGCGAAGATGTGCGCCAGCGCGACGAGGATCGTCTGCATGTGCAGGCATCAGAAGGAATCATGGCTGGGCGCCACCTGCTCTTCAACAAGCCAGTTACACCGGAACCATTGGTGAAGCCTGCACGCGAAGGTCAGCGCATCGACAAGGGCGGTCACGATATGGATGAAAGCACATCTTCAGCCGCTGTTGCGGCTGAATAAATCAGGAAGCGGCAGCGGCAGGCTTGCCGCTTAAAACTGTATCCAACGCCTGTTTGAGTTCTTCACGAATGGGTGCTGTTTGCGACAGTATCTGTTCGAATTTCAGGAAGTCCAACAGGCCAATCCGCTCGACATTCGGGCGCAAGAAAATATGCGGTGGACGGTTGCGGAACTTGTTCTCAATGATTGAACACATGGTGAGCTGATTGGCTCCCATGACAGCTTCCATCGTGGTCGGCATATAATCATCCGGGCCAACCGGCGCACCAACAACATCAATACCGATAACAATATCAGCCTTTTCGAAGAGCAGATCAAACGGAACCGGATTAAGCAGTCCGCCATCAACGAGAATGCGCCCATCGCGACGCACCGGCCTGAAAACAGGGGGGATAGCGCAGGACGCAGCAATTGCCGAACGCAGATCACCTTGTTCAATGTTGAGTTCTGTTGCGGCATGAAAATCTGAGGCAGTTATGCTCATCGGGATTTTCAATTGCTCGACATTTTCTGGCAATGATGCCGGAAGAAAGACGTCTAATATCTTTTCAAGATTGAACTGGCTGACGCGGAAGCCGCCTTTGAGCAGTTCCACCCAGCGTTCAGGACGCGCCTGCCACATACGACGGGCGACTTCGGAACGGCGATTAAAAATCGCCGCCATATATTCGCGTATTTCAGCGCCACTCATGCCATTGGCCATGCCAGCGCCAACGATCGAACCGATGGACGAACCAGCAATCGCCACTGGCTTGATGCCAAGTTCGTCAAGCACTTCGATAATATGGATATGGGCGATACCACGCGCACCACCGCCGCCAAAAGCGACGGCGATACGCGGAGATGTTGGTGGTGTCATATCCATAAAGCTTTTCTCTCGCCTTATGCGCTTAGGACTGCGCAGGTCCGAAAATCAGAATTGCAGGTTCTGCTTCTAAAAGCTTTTTGGCAATAGCTTTGACCTGATCAAGCGTCACCGCATCGATCAATTCATTGCGCTTGTCGATATAGTCCCGATCAAGGTCCGCTTCCTGAAGACCAACAAGCGTGTCGGCAATCGAGATAGAGGAATCAAGATTGTTCACAGCATAAGAACCCTTGAGGTAGCTTTTAGCAGCCGCAAGCTCAGCTTCCGTTGGTCCATCATTTGCCATCTTCGCAACCTGCTCGCGAATAATCTTGAGCGATTCCTGTGCTTTTTCAGGGCGCGTAGCCGTCGAAATGGTCAGCGCCGAAACATGATCGCGTAACGACATAGACGAGGATACCGAATAGGCGAGGCCACGCTTTTCGCGCACTTCCGCATAAAGGCGCGATGTAAAACCGCCACCCAGAATGTGATTCATAAGGTAAGAAGCGAAGAATTCATCATCTTTGCGCGGCACAGCCGGATAAACAAAGCTGATCGACGTCTGCGGCATGTCAAAGCTGAGGCTGGTCGTGGTGCCAAGCGCGAGCTTCGCATCCGGCACCGGAACCAGTTCCGCCGTTGCTGGCAAATCGCCAAAGACCTCATCAAGCATTTCGCCTAAGTCTTTCGCATTGATCGAACCGACCACGCCAACCGTCAGCTTATCGCGGGCGAAATTCTTACGATGGAAGTTTACAAGATCATCGCGTGTGATTGATTGCAGCGACTTGACTGTGCCTTCGTCCGGTCGAGCATAAGGATGATTGCCATAAAGCACATCTGCAAACTTGCGCGATGCGATGGTTGATGGATTACGCTGAGAGGCTTCAAGGCTTGCAACCACTTGCTGGCGGATACGATCAATCGCGTCCTGATCAAAACGCGGTTTGTTGACCGAAAGCGCCAGAAGATCGGTAACAGGCTTGCGGTTCTCAGCCAGCATACGAATGCTACCGGAAACAGAATCCGGTGAAGCTGAGAAGCTCATTTCTCCGCCGAGATTATCAATGCGTTCCTGAAAGCTATCGGAATCAAGATCGCCAGCGCCTTCATCGAAAAGCCCGGTCATCAGATTGGCCAGACCTTCCTTGCCGGATGGATCCTGTGAAGCCCCGCCCTTAAATGAAAAGCGCATAGAAACAAGCGGCACAGAATTATCTTCAACCAGCCAGGCCTTGATGCCTTTGGGTGAAACGACTTCCTGAATTTCGATAGCGTTTGCAGGCAGGCTAACAGCCACCAGCAACAACATCGAACCGACAACGGCAGCAACAGCATTTTTCGCACGCAGAATGCTCAATACAACAACCTTACTCACTGGATTGCTCCTTCTGCGCCTTGACCAACTGCATCGCCTGCGGCGGCATTAGGGTTTTCATGGGCGTTTTCTGGCTCGGTATCGGGTGGCAGCAGATAGCTCGTCACGGACTGATCTTTGACAAGATAACGACCCGCCGCATCCTTGATCTGATCAACAGTCACCGATTTAATGAGGTCCGGCCATTTCTGAATATCTTCGATATTCTGGCCAATCGATAAGGTCGAACCGTAAATACGGGCCATGCCGGACTGGCTGTCACGTGCAAAAGTAATCGCTTTCAGGAAGCGATTGCGCGCCTGATCAAGTTCGTCTTGCGTCACACCATCTTTGATGATCCGCGCAAGTTCAGCATCGACAGCCTTCTCCACATCGGCGAGTGTTTTGCCATTTTGTGGCGATCCATAGACTGAGAATGTACCATCATCGAGCGGATCGCCGTCGTAGCTCGCACCCGTATTGGACGCGATGCCCTTTTTGACGATCAATTCCTGATAAAGACGCGAACGCAGTGAACCGCCCAAAATTTCACCCAGCAGATCAAGCGCAGGCGCATCGCCCGCTTTTACATCGGGGAAACGCTTCTCATTGGCATAAGACGGCACAAGCCACGACATGCGGAACGAAGGCGTGCTGACGCGATCATCATGCAATGTCACGACGCGCGCTGCGTGCTTTTCCGGCTCCTGTGGGCGCTCACGCGGCAACACATCCGCACGCTTGGGGATTTTAGCCCAGGTTTGCATGACCAAATCACGCACGCGTTCCGGCGTCACATCACCAGCGATGATAAGGGTCGCATTGTTTGGTGTATAATATTGCTGATAGAAATCAACCGCATCCTTGAGGCTGAGTTTCTCCATTTCCTGCCGCCAGCCAATAACTGGCACGCGGTAAGGATGGTTATAGAAAAGCACGGAATCAGTGTTTTCCATCAGCATCGCTGCGGGATTTGAATCCACACGCATGCGACGCTCTTCAAGGATCACTTCACGCTCAGTCGTTACGGCTTCTTCATCCAGCACCAGATTGGCCATGCGGTCGGCTTCATAGCCCATCACCATTTCAAGCGCATCTGGCGCGACGCGCTGGAAATAGGCGGTATAATCATAGGAGGTGAAAGCATTTTCCTGACCGCCAATTGCCGCAATCTTTGCGGAAAATTCACCAGCCGGATAAGTCTTAGTGCCCTTAAACATCAGATGCTCAAGGAAATGGGCAATGCCGGATTTGCCGGGCGCTTCATCAGCGGAGCCCACATGATACCAGATCATCTGCGTAACGACTGGCGCACGATGATCGGGAATCACAACGACCTTCAAACCGTTTTCCAGCGTGAAGCTGCTGATGTCCTCGGACTTTGTTATTTCTGGAAGATTTTGTGCCGGCGGCACGGCTGCGGCTTCAGTGGATACAGCCGGAGCGGGCGACTGCGCCTGAACTGAACCGGCTGCTAATGGCAAAGCCAGTGCGAAACCGATTGCCGTAGACAACAATAAGCGCCGGAGTGAGGGGTTATGCACCAAACGACATCTCCAATCAGTTTTCATTTCGCCCATTCAAAAGATCGAAATGCTTAAAAATCAATATCAAATAATATTGCCTGTCCCCGTCTCCGGGGGCAGGCCGGTTTCAGCCTTGCTTCAACTGGATAAGGCGAATGATGGTGCCACCATAATTGCGCTCTTCATGCACGACGAATCGTTCATCCAGCTCAAGCGATGCTTCTGTTTCCTCTTCAAGCACGATAAGTGCGTCAGGATTAAGCCAACCGCCTTCCAGCGCCGATAAAAGTGCTTTCTCGCCCATACGGCGACCATAAGGAGGATCGGCAAAAATCAGATCGAACGGCTCCATTGTGCCAGCTTCACCGAGTTTGCAGGCATCACGGCGCAACACTTTGGTCTGCCCCTGCAAACCGAAAGCCTCAATGTTCTGCCGTAAAATTCCGCGACCTTCCGCCGATTCTTCGACAAAAACCGCGTAACGCGCACCACGCGAAAGTGCTTCGAGGCCCAGAGCGCCAGTCCCTGCAAACAGGTCGAGAACACGACCGCCGTCTACTTTTTCGGGGAAACTATGTGCGAGAATGTTGAAGAGGCTTTCACGGGTGCGATCCGTCGTGGGACGGATCGCATTTGTTGTCGGTGTAACGAGCGCGCGCCCGCGGAATTTACCGCCGACGATCCGCACCATTGCCTCCAGGCTTGCCACCGCGTGGCTTTCCATCGTTTGGCCTGTTGCCGCTCGGCTTTCCGCCCGAACCGCCACGATCTGGTCCCTTGCTGAAACCACCCGGACCCTTTGACGGGCCACGACCTTCGCCGGAACGTGGTGCACCGCTGCGCGGACCACGCTCAGCATTGCCACCACCGAAACGGCCTTCGCTGCGAGGACCAGAAGGCTTGCCGAAACTGCGGCCTTCATACCCACCCGATGATCTTTCGCCGCCGTCTGCCTTCAGTTCAGCGCGTTCGCGCTTACCCGGACGACGCTCTTGCTTGCGGTCATCGCTGCGACCCTCTGGGCGCGGTCTACGATCGTCGCGACCTTCTGGACGTGGTGTGCGAGGCTCATACCGACCTTCCGAACGCCCTTCTGGGCGACCTTCGGAACGGTTTTCAAAACGACGCGGGCGTTCTTCACGTCCTTCATCACGGCGCTGATCACCATCACCGAAACGGCGAGGGCGTGACTGGAAGTCACCTTCACTTCGCGGGCCACGGTGTGGCGGGCGGCTTTCCGAACGGCCCTCTGGACGGCCAGCTGGCTTGTCAAAACGGCGTGGACGATCCTCACGACCTTCTTCACGACGCTGATCGCCTTGCTCAAAACGACGCGGACGCGACTGCAAATCACCGTCAGAGCGGCTTGCACGTTCACCACGGGCTGTCGCACGCGCTGCTTTTTCGGCAGCCGCTTTTTCGCCCTGAGGGCGCGCGCCAGATGCCATCCAGACATTGGAATTGCCGCGACGACGCGGTTCAACCTTGTCTTCTTTGTTTTCTTTCGGCTTGCGACGTTCTGGCTGGCTGGAAATCCATTCGCGTTGCGGGCGGCGATATTCGCCTTCTGGCTCGCGCTGTTCCATTTCGCGTGCAGTACGTCCCTGCACAACATCGTTAGAGAATTCCGTCATAATTGGCGCATCAAAATCAGCGCCGGATTCTTCAACAAGCTTTTCACCAAGCTGGTCACGCAGAATACGGCCACGAATTTCTCGCACACTGCCTTCTTCAAGATCGCCAAGCTGGAAAGGACCAAAGGAAACACGGATCAGGCGACCAACCGTCAGACCAAGCGCGCCAAGAATATTCTTAACTTCGCGGTTCTTGCCTTCGCGCAAACCAATCGAAATCCAGACATTGGCCCCCTGCTCACGCTCAAGCGTCGCTTCAATACTGCCGTAGAAAATGCCCTCCACGGCGATACCCTCTTTGAGCGTATCAAGCTGCGCCTGTGTAACCTTGCCATGAGCGCGGACGCGATAACGACGCAACCAGCCCGTTGAAGGCAGTTCAAGAACGCGCGACAGACCACCATCATTGGTGAGCAACAGCAAGCCTTCGGTGTTGATATCGAGACGACCAACAGAAAGCACTCGTGGCATTTCTTCTGGCAGCGCTTCAAACACAGTCGGGCGACCTTCGGGATCGCGGTTGGTCGTCACAAGACCAGCAGGCTTGTGATACAGCCAGAGACGTGTGCGCTCAGCCTGTTTCAGCTGCTTGCCATCAACTGTGATGACGTCCGTGCGCTTGACGTTAACAGCCGGTGTCGAAAGCACTTTGCCATTTACGGTAATACGACCAGCCGCAATCATCGTCTCAGCTTCGCGACGCGAGGCAATGCCAGCACGCGCTAAGCGCTTAGCGATACGTTCACCGCTATCTTCACCGTCCTGTGCGTCGCGTGCTCCAAACTTGCGCGGAGCGCCGCGATCATCGTCACGACGTGGCCTATCATCACGGAAGCCACCTTCACGTGGCTTAGCATCACGAAAGCCACCTTCGCGTGGCTTGTCATCGCGAAAACCCGGACGACGCTCACCGCGTTCGCCACGCGTGCCATTAGGACGATCTCCGCGACCTTCGCCGCGTCCATCACGTCCATCACGTCCAAATGGAGGACGTCGACCGCCCTTATTGTCGTCTTCTGTACTCATCTGATATTAGCCTCTCAGCAGCGCCGCCGTGGTGTCTCTGGCCGCTGGGGAGCTGGCAAAGAACGGTCCGGTCAAGAGCGCTGTATAAATCCGTTCGTAAATCGGTTTTGATTTCGTGACTTATGCAGTAACAAATCGCTCATAAGCTTGCGAGCGAAATTTCCCTCTACCGGCCATGAAATGAGGTTGGATTGAAAAAAGTTGCAGATATTTCATCCCCGAACGGCGTTACGTTTATGGATATTGCGCTTGAAGAAGCAAAATCTGCGGCCCTTCGTGGTGAGGTGCCGATTGGTGCGGTACTCGTTCATGATGGCGAAATCATAGCACGCGCTGGCAACCGAACACGTGAATTGAACGATATCACCGCGCATGCAGAAGTGCTTGTGATCCGGCAGGCTGGTGAAACGCTCCAATCGGAAAGGCTTATCGACTGCGACCTCTATGTCACGCTTGAACCATGCGCGATGTGCGCGGCCGCGATCTCATTTGCACGTATTCGCCGTCTCTATTATGGGGCCGCAGACCCTAAGGGCGGCGGAGTTGAATATGGGCCGCGCTTTTATACGCAGCCCACATGTCATCACGTTCCTGAAATCTACACCGGTTTCTCGGAAGAAGAATCTCAGACCCTGCTCCGGGACTTCTTTCGCGAGAAACGCTGAACCAACTTAATTGGTTACGCGATGTCCTGTCATGTGTCGCAGCGTGTCATCACGCAGCACAAAATGATGAAGCAGCGCCATGGCCACATGACCAGCGATCACGGCCAACAACACCCAGCCCAACAGGCCATGCGCAGCATTGCCGGGAGCAGTTAAAGCCGCATCCTGAACACCGGTTTTCGCAAAAATCTCCATCCCGAGAAATGTAAACCCACGGCCATTGCCGTAAGTACGCAGCAGCGCAAGTGCTGGCACGACGAACATCAGCGCATAGATGACCAGATGCCCAAGACCTGCGAGCTTACCACTCACGCCCGCATAAGGCGGGCGCTTGGAAATATTAAGCAACCCCCACACGCCTCTGGCAAGAACCAGTAACAGTAGAGCAAAACCTACCTGATAATGCGTTGGCCAGATGAAATTATAAAGTGAAGTATCTTTGACGAATATACGAAGAATTGTTGAAGTGAATTGCCAGACGAAAATCATTGCCATCAGCCAATGAAGGCAACGACTGACCAGGCCGTAACCATTGGGAGAGTCCCATATACGGTTTAATTTATTCATAATAAGCACCTTACATCCCGAAAAGAAGCAGATTACGCTCTGCCAGAATATGTTCGTTGATTGAAATCAAATATTGTTCAGAATAATCAACATTAAAAATAATTAATATTATAAATCAAACCCATTAAATGTGTCACTTCGATGACGATGCTCCAGATATAAAAAATCAGCCGAAAGATTAATCTTTCGGCTGATAAAATATTCATCAAGAGTATTTTAGATAATCAATTCCAAGGCAGCATATCGCGCCAGCTCTTGCCGCCACCACCAGCGGCTTTCTTGCGCTCACGTTCTTTCTGCGCTTCATCCTGCCCCAGTTCACCTGTGGTCGCAGACGATGCTGGCTCACGATAAGCCAAAGGCGGCTCACTCAAATATTTACGCGTTGAAGAAGAACCCTGAGCCTGCTGCTCGCGCGCCTTCTTCAACTCTGCAATACGTACTGGATCGGCAGTCGGCGTGCGCGTTGCAAAATCTTCGCGACGGCTGTTGCCACCCGGAAGATGGCTGGCATTGCTTGCAATTGGCGCATCCTGCTCAATTGGCGACACGAAGTTCGGATTATCGCGATTTGCTGTAATCTCATCACGCAAACGCTTGCGGCGCTGCTCTGGCGATTCCGGCCAAGAGGGATCACCGGCACTGGCAAGGCTTTCCTGCGGCGCTGGCAGCGAACCCTTATCGCCCTCTGCAGGACGAACAAGATCAGGACGCGGTTTATAATCAATGCGGTCTTTTTTCTTGCCCTGACCGAAGCTTGCCATATTCGACATATCGTCGAGAAGCTGCGCACCTGCGGTTTTGTCGGTGCCATAGGTCGGCGACGACACGCAGCCAGACAGTGCGAGACCCGCAACTGCCGTCATCAAAACCAGAACTCGTCCTTCAATCTTCATTAGCGCCACTTCTTTTACGCCTGTCGATTTTCTCTTTGTCAGAGAAGCTTTCACTCCTCTGCCTCAGAAAACCGGCAACTCCAAGGCAGATTGCAAGTTTATCTTAAGGACAGCCTTTTACATGAGACCATCTCTACGGGCAATCGCGATATTAACCGCTATTTCACCATGTCCTCACATTATAAGGCAAGCGTTATAGCGAAAAAAGCCCGGAACCAATCGTGGTAACCGGGCTTTTTATTATTATGCAGAAAGCTTACCGAGAGCTTTCAGTTCATGCAGGGCAGCGGCATCACGGGCCGAAACTTCCGGAAATTCTGAGTCGGAACCCACATCAGTCGTATAACGCCACGAACGTGCACACTTCTCACCTTCAGCGCGAACAGGAACAACGGCCACGCCTTTAACGTCATCCAGCGTGAATGCGTCTTCAGGAACAGCTGCATCGCTCACCGAAATATCGCTCGTGATGCAGATCTCAGCGAAATCCAGACCTTCTAGCGAATCGGCAAGGCTATTGTCAGCGATATAAACAACCGGAGATGCTTCAAGCGACGACCCAATGCGCTTATCAGCGCGTTCGAGTTCGAGAGCGCCGGTAACAACGCGGCGGACATTGCGCACCTTGCGCCACTTCTCGGCCAGCACATCATCGCGCCATTCAGCCGGAATTGCCCGGAATTGTTCCAGATGCACGGAAGCTGCGTTCGGATAGCGATCAAGCCATGCTTCTTCCGTGGTGAAAGGCAGCATTGGCGCAAGCCAAGTCGTCACACGATCAAAGATCGCACGAACTGTCTGAAGTGCTGCCTTACGGCGAACGCTGGATGGCGCATCGCAATAAAGCGCATCTTTGCGGATATCGAAATAGAAAGCCGAGAGTTCGACATTCATGAAATCAATCAGTGCGCGGGCAATACGCTTGAAATCAAACGCGTCATAGCCGGAACGGACGACTTCATCGAGTTCCGCCAAGCGGTGCAGCATCAGACGCTCAAGCTCAGGCAGATCGGCATGCGGCAGCGTTTCGCCTTCATCATGGGCGAGCGTACCAAGCATCCAGCGGATTGTGTTACGCAGCTTGCGATAGGCATCGATATTGGTCTGGATGATGCTCTTACCGAGGCGCTGATCTTCCCAATAGTCGGTCGTCATAACCCAAAGACGCAGAATGTCGGCGCCGGAATCCTTGATGACGTCCTGTGGTGTCACAGTGTTTCCGAGCGACTTCGACATCTTCTTGCCGTTCTCATCCATGGTGAAACCATGAGTGACGACCGCATTGTAAGGCGCACGGCCACGCGTTCCGCAGCTTTCCAGCAGCGATGAATGAAACCAGCCGCGATGCTGATCCGAGCCTTCAAGGTAAACATCGGCAGGCCATTTCATGTCCGGGCGATCTTCGAGCGTAAAGGTGTGCGTCGAACCCGAATCGAACCAGACGTCGAGAATGTCGCGAACCTGCGTCCAGCTTTCACCGGCGCGATTGCCAAGGAAACGCTCACGCGCACCATCAGCGAACCATGCGTCAGCGCCTTCTTCCTCGAAAGCTTCGAGAATGCGCTTATTGACGGCATCGTCTTGCAAGATATTGCCTTCTTCATCGGCAAACACGCAGATCGGCACACCCCATGCGCGCTGACGCGACAGCACCCAATCCGGGCGGCCTTCGATCATGGCGCGCAGACGTGTCTGACCAGCGGCAGGCACGAAGCGGGTTTCTTCAATCGCTTTCAACGACCGCGAACGCAGCGTGGTGCCGTCGCCGAGGTTCTTGTCCATATAGACGAACCATTGCGGCGTGTTGCGATAGATGATCGGCTTCTTCGAGCGCCACGAATGCGGATAAGAATGCTTGATACGCCCGCGCGCGAACAGATTGTTATGCACAATCAGCTGCTTGATAACGGATTCGTTCGCATCGCCCTTTTTGCCGTTATCATCGATGACGCGTGCAGGACCACCTTCACGATCCGGGCCAAAGCCCGGCGTGTCCTTGGTGTAATAGCCATCATCGCCAACCGGGAACGGGATGCTTGGATCAATGCCGCGTGCTTCTAGTTCACGCGCTGCATCCATCCATGCCTCAAAGTCTTCGCGACCATGGCTTGGAGCTGTGTGAACGAAACCTGTACCCGCATCATCGGTAACGTGATCACCAGATATCAATGGAACAGTGAATTCGTAACCGCCGCCAAAGCCTTTAAGCGGATGGTTAAGTGTCACCGCGCCCAGCTCTTCAAACGACACATCACGCAGACGCTTGAATTCAAGCTTTGCCTTTTTCGCACATTCTTCAGCGAGCTTGTCACCGAAGATAAGCTTTTCACCAGCCTGCGGGCCGAAATCATTTTCAGCAGCAACGACTTCATAAAGGCCATAAGCAACGCGGTTTGAATAGGAAACTGCGCGGTTGCCCGGGATCGTCCATGGAGTCGTCGTCCAGATAACGACCGAGCTTCCGGAAAGATCACTCGCACCTGCAACAGGGAACTTTACCCAGATCATATCCGACTCAATGTCGTGATACTCAACTTCTGCTTCGGCTAGTGCTGTGCGCTCGACAACCGACCACATGACCGGCTTTGAACCACGATAAAGCTGACCGGAGGCTGCAAACTTAAGCAACTCGCCAGCAATGCGCGCTTCCGAATGGAAGTTCATCGTCGTGTATGGGTTTTCGAAATCACCACAGATTGCAAGGCGCTTGAATTCTTCCGCCTGAACCTTGATCCAGCTTCCGGCAAATTCGCGGCATTCCCTGCGGAATTCGTTGATTGCGACTTCGTCTTTGTTCTTGCCCTGCGCGCGATATTTTTCTTCGATCTTCCACTCGATCGGCAGGCCGTGGCAATCCCAACCCGGCACATAATTCGAGTTGAAACCGCGCATCTGGAACGAGCGCGTGATGACGTCCTTGAGGATTTTGTTTAGCGCGTGGCCGATATGGATATTGCCGTTTGCATAAGGAGGGCCGTCGTGCAGCACATACAGTGGACGGTCTTTCGCATCTTCGCGCAATTTCTTGTAAAGGTTCATTTCCTCCCAGCGCTGCACAAAAAGCGGCTCGCGCGCTGGCAAGCCTGCGCGCATCGGAAATTCGGTCTGCGGAAGATTGAGCGTCTTGGAATAATCGATCTTGGCGGTCGTGTCGGTCATTTTATCATTTGCCTGTAATCCCGCACGGCAATGTGGCGGGTGAAAATGCTTGAATATTTAGAAAGTTGCGAGGCATAGCCGGTCGTTCCCGGACCTTCCTGCCATGCATTGCAATTCACGCAACGCCATCAAGGCTTAGAGGAAGGCCGGGCCAATAATTCGTATGGCCGCAATAATATGCCGAAAATCCGTCATCATGGAGATGCTTTTAGCAATGACCTTCGCAGGAATAAAGAGGCAGGGCGCAATAAACTTGCAGCCCTGCCCCAATAAACTTTACAGATTGAAAACTTTACAGATTGGCTTGGTTTGATCAATCCAGCGAGAAATCGAAACGATAAGTTGCCGAAACGCCGACTGTGAACTGGTTTGCAGAACCATGTTCTTTCACGATGCTCGAATTTTTGGCTTTGTCCTGAAGACGGCTATATTCGCCAAAAAGACTTGTGTCGATTTTTTCAGTCGCACGCCACGTCACAGCACCTCCAACACCGACTGATTCCCAACCGCCGCCCGGACGATATTCTTTCAGACCAGAAGCCACGGATTCTTCAGCTGTCACACCATAATAAGTGCGCATATAATCTTTAGAAGCAAAGGTAGCGCGCGGGCCAGCCGAAACACGCACAACAGGTGTCACGTCATAAAAAGCATCTGCCGCGATATCAGCGACAACGCCCTTATGCGCACGGATACCGTGGCGCACTTCACCGCGAACACGCAGCCAATCGGTTGGATATACATCGACAAAACCACCGGCTTCACCACCGAATTTTGTTTCCTTGATGCCATCAATGTCTGTGTCGCGCTTGAACATCAGCTTGCCAACTGCACCTGCACGGAAACGATCCGTGTCGATGAAAGCAAAGGCCGCATTGTCATTGCGCGAGGAAAAACGCTCATATTCGCCCTGACGACCAAGCGAAATCAGCGGCTGTCCTGAAAAACGATACTTGTTTGATCCCTCAAACTTTGGCGCAATCATTCCGGCTGCGCCGACCTTTAGATACCAGTCGCCCGACCACGGATATTTGCGGGCAGGCTTCACTTCCTGAGTCGCATAAACATCTGTCTGCTGCATATCTGCGGCAATGACCGAAAGAGGACCAACGAACAATGCGGCGCCTGTAACAAAGGCGAGAGGGACAATACGCGTCACATGAAACTCCGAAAAACAGTTCCCCATAAAATTTAGGGATATTTATTACTGTTGAACGGAATATGTAAAATTAAACTTAAATCAGAGGTAGAAACATCAGCACATCTTTATCCAAGTGTTGCAAGTAAACACTAATATGCTGGAAATGACAGAAGTCGATCCAGTTCTGACAAGGGTTTTGCACCCGCCAAAATCGCTCGTGATTCTTCTTCGTCACGTTTCATCTGCGCAATCAGCGGATCAAGACCGTCGAATTTCACTTCGCCGCGCAGATAGCCGAAGAAAGAAACTTCAACGATTTCGCCATAGAGATCGCCGGTAAAATCAAAAACAAATGTTTCGAGCAGCGGCTTTCCATCACTTGCCACTGTTGGACGTCGGCCAAAGCTCGCAACACCATCATGCAGCACGCCATCTGCTCTGCGGAATCGAACGGCGTAAATACCGTGTTTCAGACTAACGTGATCGTCAATCACCATATTGGCGGTCGGAAAACCAAGGGTGCGACCAAGTTTCTGCCCGTGGATGACTTCGCCACTCACGCGATAGCGATAGCCAAGCAAGCCTGCCGCTTCCGCCACTTCACCAGCACATAAGAGCGAGCGAACACGCGTTGATGAAACGAGATTGCCACCTTCATCGCTAAATGCATCTACGAGGGACACACTAAAGCCTGATGATTGACCGGCCTCTTCCAGAAATTGCGGTGTGCCCCGGCGTCCTTTGCCGAAATGAAAATCATAGCCAGTCACGACGCGGCTGGCATGCAGCCGATCGACGAGGATATTACGCACAAAATCTTCAGCGGACTGGCCCGAGAATTCAGCCGTAAACGGCTGCTCGACCACGGCATCAAACCCCATCAACCGAAGGATTTCCGCTTTTTCGACCGCATCGGTGAGCCGTTCGATAGGCTCATCAGGTTTGAAGAAACTGCGCGGATGCGGCTCAAACGTCAAAACAACTGCGGGTAGATTATCCCGATCTGCTAATTCCAGCGCGCGCTCTAGCACAGCCTGATGACCGCGATGAACACCATCGAAGTTGCCAATCGCCACCACGCAATCACGCAGCGTAAGCGGCAATGCATCTGTTCCTGAAAGACGCTGAAAAGCAGATTTTGTCATGGTCGAAGCAGATTCTCGAAACAGGTATCAGACAAGAGCATAAAGCGAGGCGATGGGAGAATGTCCATGTTTTTGCAGGAAAGCAGTCATTCTGTCGAGATCAACATGACCATCCAACGCATAATCGGCTGCATGAACACCGCCCGAAATGTAAAGCACGTCGAGACCGTAATCCGCAGCGCCCTTCACATCCGTCAGCACGCCATCACCGATGCCAAGAATACGAGACTTATCAACGGCCTGTCCGCGAACTTCTTCAACGGCTTTCGATGCGGCTTCATAAATTGGGCGATGTGGCTTTCCGGCGATCAGCGTACGACCACCAAGCTGGCTATACTCGCGCGCAAGTGCACCACCACACCAGATCAGGCGCGGACCACGTTCAACCATAATGTCGGGATTGGCACAAATGAAAGGCAGATTGCGTGAGCGGATGCGCTGCAACAACTCAGCATAATTTTCAGGGGTCTCGGTTTCGTCGTCATAAAGCCCTGTGCAGACAACACCAGCGGCTTCAAATTCTTCAACCAGTTCGACATCGAGACCTTCATAGATCGCCAGTTCACGTTCACTGCCGATATGGAAAATCTTGCGCGGACCTTCAATGATCAAATCGCGGGTAACATCACCCGACGTAACAACGCGATCATAAGCGTCTTCTGGCACGCCTAGCAGCGTCATTTGCGCGATCACGCTACCAAACGGGCGCGGCGCATTGGTTACGAGAACAACAGTGATGCCCTTAGCTCGCGCACGTTTAAGTGCCGCGACCGCAGAGGCGAATGCAACTTCGCCATTATGCAAAACGCCCCAAACATCACAGAAGATCGCATCATATCCATCCGTCAGATCGTCAAGGCGTTCAGGCAGCTTCATTGTTTTCCTCAATACATTTCCTCCGGCCTATCACCGGTTAAATCGGAAGATGCGCAGTCGCACCATGCGGTCTCCTCTACAAGAATGAGCCCGCCATGTCACCCGGCTTGAAGCGCACGCGTCCAAATGAACAGCCCCATCAAGGAATAGTGTTAACCAAAAGCGCTATTTCCTGAATATAACCAAGCGCGCGACGTTATTTTTCCGTCCAGCTTGCCGAGGGGCTGTATATTCCCCACATGCTTAGCAAAGCACAGTTGTGCCGCAACAGCGCTTATCGGCGGATTTTATTTTCCGAACTGTCAAAAAACGGCAACGATCCTTGACAAATAATAGGTGCGCTTCTATCTCAGTGGCACGTTAGCACTCAACAAGAAGGAGTGCTAATAAGCGCGGATCGGGTCGATCCGTAACAGGGTTCAACGTCTATAACACCAAGGGTTATACCATGGCTGATATCAAGTTCCGCCCGCTTCATGACCGCGTCGTCGTTCGTCGCGTTGAATCGGAAGCTAAGACTGCTGGCGGCATCATTATCCCTGACACCGCTAAGGAAAAGCCACAGGAAGGCGAAATCGTCGCTGCAGGCGCTGGCGCCCGTGACGAAGCTGGCAAGCTGATCGCTCTTGAAGTGAAGGCTGGCGACAAGGTTCTGTTCGGCAAGTGGTCGGGCACCGAAGTCAAGATCGGCGGCGAAGACCTGCTGATCATGAAAGAATCCGACATTCTGGGTATTGTCGGCTAACGCCTCCGGCTGGGCATCGTAAGCTGATTCAGCCTTTAGAGCGGCTTCGCTCTTACCAGAAATCAATTCACCATAATCTGACCGGGATATTTCCCAGGAGAGTAAAATGGCTGCTAAAGAAGTAAAATTCGGCCGCACTGCGCGCGAAAAGATGCTGCGCGGCGTCGATATCCTCGCTGACGCTGTTAAGGTAACGCTCGGCCCTAAGGGTCGTAACGTTGTTATCGACAAGTCCTTCGGCGCTCCACGCATCACCAAGGACGGCGTATCGGTCGCTAAGGAAATCGAACTTGAAGACAAGTTCGAAAACATGGGCGCACAGATGCTGCGCGAAGTTGCTTCCAAGACCAACGACACTGCTGGTGACGGCACGACCACTGCGACCGTTCTCGGTCAGGCTATCGTTCAGGAAGGCGCAAAAGCTGTTGCTGCCGGCATGAACCCAATGGACCTGAAGCGCGGCATCGATCTGGCTGTGACTGAAGTTGTTGCAAACCTTCTCGGCAAGGCCAAGAAGATCAACACTTCGGAAGAAGTTGCACAGGTTGGCACAATCTCCGCTAACGGCGAAGCCGAAATCGGCAAGATGATCGCTGAAGCGATGCAGAAAGTCGGCAACGAAGGCGTTATCACGGTTGAAGAAGCCAAGACCGCTGAAACCGAACTCGAAGTCGTTGAAGGCATGCAGTTCGACCGCGGCTACCTGTCGCCATATTTCGTAACTAACCCAGAAAAGATGATTGCGGACCTCGAAGACGCATACATCCTTCTGCACGAAAAGAAGCTTTCGAACCTTCAGGCTCTTCTGCCAGTTCTCGAAGCTGTTGTTCAGACCTCGAAGCCACTCGTCATCATCGCTGAAGACGTAGAAGGCGAAGCGCTTGCAACTCTCGTTGTTAACAAGCTGCGTGGCGGCCTGAAGATTGCTGCTGTTAAGGCTCCTGGCTTCGGCGATCGTCGTAAGGCAATGCTCGAAGACATCGCAATCCTCACCGGCGGTCAGGTTATTTCCGAAGACCTCGGCATCAAGCTCGAAACCGTTACGCTCGACATGCTCGGCCGTGCAAAGAAGGTTTCGATCTCGAAGGAAAACACAACGATTGTTGACGGTGCAGGCCAGAAGGCTGAAATCGACGCACGCGTTGCACAGATCAAGCAGCAGGTTGAAGAAACCACTTCTGACTACGATCGTGAAAAGCTTCAGGAACGTCTTGCTAAGCTTGCTGGCGGCGTTGCAGTTATCCGCGTTGGCGGTGCAACTGAAATCGAAGTTAAGGAAAAGAAGGACCGCGTTGACGACGCCCTGAACGCAACCCGCGCTGCGGTTGAAGAAGGTATCGTTGCTGGTGGTGGTACTGCTCTGCTCCGCGCTTCGGCTCAGATCGTTGCTAAGGGTGCAAACGCTGATCAGGATGCTGGTATCAACATCGTTCGTCGCGCTCTGCAGGCTCCTGCTCGCCAGATCACGACCAATGCTGGTGAAGAAGCTTCGGTTATCGTTGGCAAGATCCTTGAAAACTCCTCAGAAAACTACGGCTACAACACAGCCAATGGTGAGTATGGCGATCTGATCAAGTCTGGCGTTGTTGATCCAGTTAAGGTTGTTCGTACTGCTCTGCAGAACGCAGCTTCGATTGCTGGTCTTCTGATCACCACTGAAGCCATGATCGCTGAACTGCCTAAGAAGGATGCAGCTCCTGCTGGCATGCCTGGCGGTATGGGCGGTATGGGCGGCATGGATTTCTAAGAAGTCTATAAAACACGCTCTGAACTATAGAAAAGGCGACCTTCGGGTCGCCTTTTTTACATTGCGTAACTCTTTGTGATTTATAGAAAATTCATCTAAATCGAGCTTTTCCGTAGATAGACCCCGTATTTTAGAATTTTCTGATTTACATTCCCCGGCTTTCATGGTCAATCGCGAGTGTAATACGAGATAGACTTCCTATTTGCCCCCGCACTTGGAAGTCTTGTCTCAGGCAACAGGAAAGGCAGGCGCAAGCCTGCCTTTCCACTTTTATGCCCCTCGCTTATTGATCCCTATTCAGCCGCTTCTGCCCGCACATCATCACCAGCCGCACGTGCGTCATAATGCACCCGCGCCATCATGACATGTGCTTCATTGGCAATGGCCCATTCACCCAAAGCACGGACAGGCTTCAGCAAATCACGGCCCAGATCGGTCAATTCATATTCCACCTTGGGCGGAATAGTCGGAAAAACGGTTCGCGATACGAACCCGTCACGTTCCAAATTGCGTACCGTCGTCGTGAGCATTTTCTGGGAAATACCATTCACCGTGCGACGCAGTTCATTAAAGCGCATCGGACCATTTCCAAGATAGCTCACCACCAGGACAGTCCACTTATCGCCGACGCGCGACAGAATATCAGTCACAGCCCTGCAAGCACTGGTTTCCTCGAAGTCACCGGGTTTCATAAAAGTGCCTCCTTGCGCCTGATCCAGTCACCAGTATAGCGTTAGTTTCCATTGGTTACCATCAAAAAGGAAACACCCATGAGCAAGCTAAAAGTCGCCGTGATTGTCGGCAGTACCCGCGAACAGCGTTTCTCGCCCGTATCGGCAGAATGGATTGCGAAGGTTGCCGCTCAACGCCCTGAGTTCGAGGTTGAAGTTCTGGATCTTGCCGATTACCCAATGGGCTTTTATGGCGATAGTGCAACGACAACCGCACAGGCAGAAACCGCCGATAAGTGGAAAACCAAGCTTCGCACGTTTGACGCTTACATCCTCACTGCGGCTGAATATAACCATGCCCCCACGGCTGTTTTGAAAAACGCCATCGACTATGGTGACTGGATTCAGAAGCCAATGGGCTTTGTCGGCCATGGTGGCGTTGGTGGTGCTCGCGCTGTTGAGCAGCTCCGCATGATTGCCGTTGAAATGTCGTCCATGTCGGTGAAGACTGGCGTCCATATCCTGTTCCCGGATTACCTTGCCGTTGTCAAAAAAGAGAACACGCTGGATGATTTCCCGCATCTCGCTGAAGCGGCAAAGAATATGCTCGACCAGTTGGCCTGGTGGGGCCACGCTTTGAAAGCCGCTCGCCTCGGATAAATAATTGGCGACAAGCTGGGTTCTCCCGGCTTGTCGCAATGCTGTTTCGCCCTATGATTATATTAAGTTAACGGAGATTGGATAATCATATGCGCAAAGAACTACCAATAGCGACGGCTCCGCAAGATGGTCGCAAAGTAACCGTGGTCTGGATCGATGACGACGATCAGCGCAATGAGTCGGTTGGCCAATATCGCTCGCTCGACAAGCTGAAAGCTGGCGGCGGTGATTGGGATGAAACGGACACTGGTTGGTGGATTTTCACCGATAGCAAGACCCAGCAAAAAGTCGAGCCGACTGCGTGGATTTCGGAAACCGATGACGGTGATGACGACAACGAAGATAACTAGGTTTTGATACCGTATAACGCTCAATAAAATTTGACTTTTATAATCATATTTTATCAAATGGTTACGCGATTTCGCGTTACCATGGACGCATGGCGTAGCCTATAATCGCCCAATGCTGTTATTCTCGAATCGATAGGCGGGCGTTTGCTGCCTGAAACCATAGCCGGAGACTGAAAATGACTGCCACGCGTACCGAAACAGATACGTTCGGACCGATTGACGTTGCCTCGGATCGTTACTGGGGTGCACAGACACAGCGCTCTTTGCACAATTTTAAGATCGGCGGCGAGCGTATGCCCCTGCCCCTCGTCCATGCATTGGGTGTGGTGAAGCGCGCGGCAGCAGAAACAAACATTGCGCTGGGCAAGCTTGATCCGGTTCTGGGACAGGTGATTGCCGTTGCGGCATCGGAAGTGATCGAAGGCAAGCTCGACGATCATTTCCCACTAGTTGTCTGGCAGACTGGCTCCGGCACGCAGTCGAACATGAATGCCAACGAGGTTATCTCAAACCGCGCGATTGAACTTCTCGGCGGTGAATTAGGCTCTAAGAAGCCAGTTCATCCGAACGATCACGTCAATATGAGCCAGTCGTCAAACGACAGTTTCCCGACGGCAATCCATATTGCAACGGCCGTTGAAGCCGTTAACCGCCTCTATCCAGCGCTTGAGCACCTGACCAAGGCACTCAAAGACAAGGAAGAAGCGTTCAAAAACATCATCAAGATTGGCCGCACCCATACACAGGATGCGACGCCAGTCACACTCGGACAGGAATTCTCCGGTTATCGTGCAGCACTCGAATATGCGCGTCATCGCATTGAACAGTCGCTTGCCGATGTCTTCCTGCTGGCGCAGGGTGGCACTGCTGTTGGCACGGGTCTCAACGCGCCGAAAGGCTTCGATACCGGCTTTGCCGATGCGGTGAGCGAAATCACTGGCCTCAGCTTCAAGACCGCACCGAACAAGTTTGAGGCGCTTGCAAGCCATGGCGCGCTCGCAAATTTCCACGGGAGCCTCAACTCGCTTGCCGCCGATCTCTTCAAGATCGCTAATGATATTCGTTTCCTTGGCTCAGGTCCGCGTTCGGGTCTTGGCGAACTCTCGCTGCCAGAAAACGAGCCCGGATCATCAATCATGCCCGGTAAGGTAAACCCGACACAGGCCGAAGCTCTGACAATGGTCGCCACGCAGGTCTTCGGCAATCAAACCACTGTGACGGTTGCTGCAAGCCAGGGTCATTTTGAGCTTAACGTCTTCAAGCCGGTTATTGCTTATAACGTGTTGCAGTCGATCCGAATCTTGAGTGATGCCATGGTTTCCTTCGCCGATCATTGCGTCGAAGGCATTGAGGCCAATGAAGATCGCATCAAAGATCTTCTGGAACGCTCGCTGATGCTCGTTACCGCTCTGGCGCCAGCCATCGGCTACGACAATGCTGCCAAGATCGCAAAGACCGCACACAAGAATGGTACGACCTTGCGTGAAGAAGCACTCAGCAGCGGCCACGTCTCTGAAGAAGACTATGAACGGCTTGTTCGCGCTGAGAAAATGATCGCTCCGGAATAACTGTTCACAAAAAACGAACAAACTGTCGAGGAATATCTATCTTTCCTTGACAGTTTGAGGCATGTATTTGGTAGCTCATATTAATTTGGAGATACCCCCTGATGTCCTCGATTACTCCTCAGAGCAATGGCGTTGCCACTCTCGTTGCACGCGTTTTCATTTCCATCCTGTTCATCCTTGCGGGCTTCGCAAAGCTGACAGCAATTTCCGGCACAGCCGGTTACTTTGCTGGCCTCGGCCTTCCAGCGCCAACCATCACCGCGATTGTTGTTGGCCTGATTGAATTTGTCGGCGGTCTCGCCATTCTCGTTGGTTTCCAGACACGCCTTGCTGCTGCAATCGTCGCTCTGTTCACCATTGGCGCAACTCTCGTTGCTCACATGAACTTCGCCGAAGGCATGAACGCTCTGATGGCACAGAAGAACCTTGCCATTGCTGGCGGTCTGATCCTTCTGACATTGCAGGGTGCAGGTTCTATCTCGATCGATGCCAAGCGCGGCTAATCAAAGCCTCTCCACGCAAATTCAAAAAGCCGTGCCTCATCAGCACGGCTTTTTTAGTATCTGCTTTATCAAGACACGCAACTGTTACTTATAAGGCGCAGAGATTGCATCGCGTTATCTTGTAAGTTAATGCAACTGCCTATTTTAATTTTGGAAAGACATATCGTCCTCCCAGACGTGTCTCATAACTTAGTTTGTAGAGAAAAAATGGCCGTTTCCCCGACAACGAACACTCAGCTTCGTGCTGACTCTCATTCGAGCAAAAACTACAGTTTTGCTCTTGCCAGCCTCACCATGCTGTTCTTCATGTGGGGCTTCATCACGTGTCTCAACGACATTCTGATCCCACACCTCAAGGGTGTCTTTCAGCTCAACTATTTCCAGTCGATGCTGATTCAGTTCTGCTTCTTCGGCGCATATTTCATTGTGTCGCTGCCTGCAGGTGCACTGGTTAAACGCATTTCTTATAAATGGGGCATCGTAACCGGTCTTGTGGTCGCTGCCATCGGCTGTGCGCTGTTTATCCCGGCTGCATCTTATCGCGTTTACGAACTCTTCCTTGGAGCTCTGTTCGTTCTGGCATCGGGCGTCACCATTCTTCAGGTGGCAGCAAACCCTTATGTCACCATTCTGGGCGCGCCTGAAACCGCTGCAAGCCGTCTAACCCTAACACAGGCTTTCAATTCGCTTGGCACGACCATTGCGCCAATCTTCGGTGCATTTCTCATTCTTTCAGCCGCAACGTCTGATGCCGCAAGTGCCGCAGACGCAGACGCTGTGCAGTTTCCATATCTTTTGCTTGCACTGGCTTTCGCAGTTCTCGCAATCGTTTTCGCGATTCTGAAACTTCCTGATGTGCAGGAAGAAGAAACGGATGTGATCACCAAGGAAGACGGTTCAGCCTGGCAATATCGTCATCTCGTGCTCGGCTCCATCGGCCTCTTCGTTTATGTTGGCGCAGAAGTCAGCGTTGGTAGCTTCCTCGTCAACTTCCTGAGCGACCCGAATGTCGCTGGCCTCGCTGAAGCTGAAGCCGCTCACTATGTTGCCTATTTCTGGGGCGGAGCCATGATTGGCCGCTTCATTGGTGCAGTTGCAATGCGCTATATAGATGACGGCAAGGCACTAACGTTTAACGCAGCCATGGCAATCATTCTGCTACTCATCACCGTTGCTACCACAGGCCACGTCGCCATGTGGTCGGTTCTGGCAATTGGTCTGTTCAATTCGATCATGTTCCCGACGATTTTCAGTCTGGCATTGCATGGTCTTGGCAAGCACACCAGTCAGGGTTCCGGCATTCTGTGTCTGGCAATTGTTGGCGGCGCGATCATCCCGCTTATTCAGGGTGCTTTAGCTGATAGCGTTGGTATTCATCTGGCATTCCTGATGCCAATCATCTGCTACATCTACATTGCTTATTATGGTCTTGTCGGTAGCAAGCCTAAAAACTAACAATAAAAAAAGCCGGTCTGAATTTCAGACCGGCTTTCTAAATTTGATATAATCTTTGCTAGCCAGCAAGACCCTTGCGGATACGCGAAACGACCTCTGCAACTTTTGCATTGGCTTCGTTGCGACGTGCTGAAACCAGACAAGCCTGCGAGCGCAGGATAATACCATCTTCAAGCACTTTGAGCTTGTTTGCAGTCAGCGTTGAGCCGGTCGATGTGATATCGACAATCATATCCGCCGAACCTGCCGCAGGTGCGCCTTCGGTAGCACCCAGACTTTCGACAATGCGATAGACCTGAATACCGTGCTTTTGCGAGAAGAACTGCTGCGTCAAGCGCCAGTATTTGGTGGCAATGCGCAAACGGCGACCGTGACGCTGGCGGAAATCTGCAGCAACATCATCCAGATCGGCCATTGTGGTCACATCGCGCCAGACTTCCGGCACCGCAACGACCACATCCGCATGACCAAAACCAAGCT
Source organism: Ochrobactrum sp. MYb379 (assembly GCF_037479515.1). Classification (NCBI taxonomy): domain Bacteria; kingdom Pseudomonadati; phylum Pseudomonadota; class Alphaproteobacteria; order Hyphomicrobiales; family Brucellaceae; genus Ochrobactrum; species Ochrobactrum sp. MYb379. The sequence goes on along the minus strand of NZ_JBBGYW010000007.1, from coordinate 76,209 downwards.
CTGCTTCAATGGCCACACGCTCATCGGCATGAGCAAGCGTTTCGCGGATCAGGTCTTCACCCGTCACACCCAGATCAACGCTGCCATAGCCAAGCTCGCGTGCGATTTCCGATGCCGACAAAAACAGAATATCGAGATCATTCTCGCCTTCAACCCGCGCACGGTAATTGCGTGAGTCATCTGGTAGAATGACATTATATCCGGCCTTTTCCAGCACGGCGAGCGTCTGCTCTTTCAATCGTCCCTTGGACGGAAGTGCGAGCGTTACAGTCATGATTGTTCTCCGCTCAGCGCCTCAAGCCTGTCGAGCCAGATCGAAAAACCAACGCCCGGAATATTTTCGGATGCACCAAGCATAGTCAGCAAGCGGTCGTAACGACCGCCACCGGCCAGCACCATGTCTTTGTCGCCACCAGCCTGACGGATTTCATAAACGAGGCCCGTGTAATAATCGAGCGGCCGTCCAAAAGACGCATCGTAGACAATATCTTCGGCAGCAATTCCAGCAGCATAAATCGCATCGGTACGTGCTTCGAATTTTTGCAGGACAGCGCTCAGGTCAAGCGCATTGTCAGCGGCAAAAGCGCGAAGCGTGATGCCCGCAGTTTCAAGCGACACACGGATTGCGAGGAAGCGCTTTAGGACCTCAAGCGCAGATGAAGGGAACCGGGCCGCAGCCAGATCTTCCTTCTCGATCAGGCGGCGAGCGATTTCCGCAGGCGTGCGTCCAGCCCCCGGCGACATGCCGGCTTCGAGCATTTCTGCTTCCAGCATACGCGCCAAACCTGCCTCGTCACCTTGCGCCACGAGACCAGCCAGATTTTCCGGCAACGGGTCACTGCGCTGTTCGCCAGTCAGCTCGGCAAAAGCTGCTTCCATCGTATGTTCATCGCCAAAAGCACGCAGCAGCTTCTTGCGCCATCCTTGCGGAAGGCCCAAAGCTTTCAGCATGCCCGCAAAAACGGATTGATCGCCTAGCACGATTTCGAGCTTTGCATTGGGAGCAGCAGCATGAACACAGGACAGCGCATCAGCAATCGAACGCGCGTCGGATGCTGCCTCGTCCGTTGCACCAAGATCCTCGATACCGGCCTGAAGAAATTCAGCAGCACCATCACGACGCTGACGGAACACCTCCCCAAGATAGGCATAACGCTTTGGAGTTGCAGCATTCAGCGCAATATGATTGCGGCAGACCGGAATGGTAAATTCCGGGCGCAGGCAAAGACTGTCGCCATTTTCATTCTCAGTAAGAAAAATACGGCGGCGCAAATCTTCGCCCGCCATATCCAGAAACGGATCGGCAGGCTGGATCAGCGGAATATCGACAAGCTCGGCTTCGCTGGCACCAAGCTGCCCGCGAAGCGTCGTGAAGACCAAAGATGTACGTTGACCAGCCATGTTATCCGTCACTTCGTCTTCTGTGCGCGATCACGTGCTTGCGCATCAAGGATTTCGCGCACTGCCGCAACAATACCCTCTTCCTTGACCGTGACCTGCGCCGGGCGGCTTTCTCGCCAGGTTGCATTGTCTTCGATCTCGGCAGAGATACGCTTGCCTTCGATCAGATCCTTGATCTGAACTTCGCCCGCTTCACGTTCCTGCGAACCCTGAATGATGACGCATGGCGCATCACGACGGTCGGCATATTTCATCTGCGCTTTCATGCCGGAACCGCCGACATACATTTCAGCGCGGATACCAGCCTGGCGCAGCTGAGAAACCATCTTCTGATAGCCACCAAGGCTCTGCGCATCCTTGTCCATAACCAGCACGACGACTGGGCCAACGACATCGGACACATCCAGCTTGCCGAGGTTTTTCAGCGCCGTCATCAAACGCGAAACGCCGATGGAGAAGCCCGTTGCAGGAACCGGCTCGCCACGGAAACGTGACACCAAACCGTCATAACGACCGCCGCCGCCAACCGAACCGAACACGACCTTCTGGCCATCTTCGTTGGTGACATCAAACAGAAGCTCGGCTTCAAACACCGGACCAGTGTAATATTCGAGACCACGCACAACTGAAGGATCGATCTTCACGCGACCTTCATAGCCGCCAGCGTCAAACAAAGCTTCCATATCGGCAAGCTCTTTCACGCCTTCTTCACCCTTGGCGTTACCCGCAACAACGGCCTGCAAATTGGCGATGGTTTCAGCACCGGTTGCGCCACCGGCAGCGGTGAAGGCTAGAACCTTGTCGACCGCCGTATCATCAAGAAGAGCGCCCTTGGTGAAATCGCCGCTTTCATCCAGACGACCCTTGCCCAGCAGAAGACGCACGCCTTCAGCACCGAACTTGTCGAGCTTATCGATAGCACGCAACACATTTAGACGCTTGCCAGCATTGTCATCGCCTTCAAGGCCAATGGCTTCAAGCACGCCGTCGAGAACCTTACGGTTGTTGACGCGGATCACGTAATCGCCGCGCGCAATGCCAAGGCGTTCAACAGTATCGGCCATCATCATGCACATTTCAGCATCAGCCGAAACATTCGGCGCGCCAACTGTATCGGCATCGAACTGCATGAACTGACGGAAACGACCCGGGCCCGGCTTTTCGTTACGGAAAACCCAACCGTTACGATAGCTGCGATAAGGCTTCGGCAGGCTTTCGTAGTTTTCAGCCACGAAGCGCGCCAGCGGCGCAGTCAGATCATAGCGCAGCGACAGCCACTGTTCGTCATCATCCTGAAACGAGAACACGCCTTCATTCGGACGATCCTGATCCGGCAGGAACTTTCCGAGCGCATCGGTATATTCAATAAGCGGCGTTTCCACCGGCTCAAAACCATAAAGGTCGTAGACTTCGCGGATGGTCGCGGTCATCTTTTCGGTGGCACGCAGATCATCTGGCACCCGATCGACAAACCCGCGCGGCAACCGCGCCTTCATCTTGTCCGCTTTATCGGCCATTTTTCCCGCCTGATCACTGATTTTGTTCATATTACGCCAGAAAAAACCGGCAAATTCATTGCCGGTTTCCTAACGCATCAAACGGGGTGCGGCAAGTGCAGGAAGAGTTTTAAAAAGACGCGCTTAACGCGTGGCTATCGCAACTGCAGCGCCTGCCATCATCCCGGCACTTGTCCGATTGGCAATTCTCATAGCACGCGGACTGCGCAGAAAACGGCGCGCCTGTGCTGCAAGCACCACCCAAGCACTATCGACTGCAGCCAGAACCGCAAACATCACCAGCAGCAATTCGAGCCAGCCGACAACCGAAACATGCGTAATATCGATGACTGTCGGCAGGATCGCTATGTAAAACACCATGATTTTTGGATTGCCGAGCGTTACAGCCAGCGCGCTGAAAAACAGCTTTCTTGCTTCACCATAACTGGGAATTGCGCTTTCATCTGCTGTTGTTTCAACAGGTGCAATCCACATTTTCCATGCAAGATAGATCAGATATGCGACGCCGAGATATTTAAGAACAAGGAAAACAGTGTGGAAGCTGTTAGCAATTGCCGACAGGCCCCATACAGCCAGTGAGAGCCAGATAGCATCGCCGAGCCAAAGGCCAAACATGAATGGAAACACACCCTTGTGGCCACGGCTGATAACCCGCGCAACCAAAGCGCCAACATTCGGACCCGGCGTGCCTGCCGCAACAACCAGAATACCGGCAAAAACCACAAGCGATGTCAGATCCATTTTTTTCTCCTGTCGCGGCTTTCTGCCAGAAAAATAATGCAAACGCAATCAATGCCTAAGGGCGCGCAAACGACGTTCTTAGGTCTTCAATATGCGGGCGACAATGACAGCCTTCGATATGGTCATTCACCAGCCCCATGGCCTGCATGAACGCATAAACAGTGGTCGGCCCGACGAAAGACCAGCCACGCTTTTTCAGGTCTTTGGAAATACGCGTTGAAGTCGCCGTTGTGGGGTTGGCAATAAGGGTTGGGTAATCCACAACCTGCGGGCGATCCTCCGCCCCCGGCTCGAACGACCAGAAATAGGCGGCAAGCGAGCCTTTTTCTTTCACCAGCTCAATGGCTCGATTTGCATTGTTGATGGTGGAGACGATCTTACCGCGATGACGCACAATACCTTTGTCGCCAAGCAGCCGCTCAATATCCGTGTCATCGTAAAGTGCGACGCGATTGAAATCGAAGCCATCAAAGGCTGCGCGAAAGTTCTCACGCTTACGCAGGATCGTTAGCCATGACAGACCCGACTGAAAACCTTCGAGGCAGATCTTCTCAAACAGACGTCGATCATCTGTAACCGGCACGCCCCATTCATTGTCATGATAGGCGATATAATCAGGCAGCTCACCGGGCCAGAAACAACGCATTCTACCATCTGCATTTACGATCAAGCCGGTCTTTTCCTGCACTGCATCGCTCATGTCTGTCCCCTGAACTTTCATCAACTCTTAATCATGTCGCGCAACCTCGCGCTAACCACAACTACAATTTGAAGCCGTCTGTCGATCCAGGCGGCCCAAAATTTACCTTTATGATTCCATTGCCCGGCACAATAGCCTCATGAATTTCGGGTTCGTACTCCTGACAGGACATGTCAGGGATATGAAGGGCAACAGCGTCAGCGAGAATGCAGGACGCAGAATAGACGGATTTGGCTTATGAAACCACGTCATCTGCTTTTAATCGGATCAATTGCGGCAATCACCGTTTCTATCGTCACGACCAGCATGGCTTTTGCCAATGATCGTTATGCAACCCAGCCGCCGGTTCGGGTCGATAGTGAAACATCACAGCGCTGGCTCGCACAGCTTGGAGGCCCTGCTGTACGCGTATTACCACGAGCCGAGCCTGCACAGCCTCAGAAACGTACCATTGTTAAAAAGAAACAGCCGTCTGAAGCTCGCATTCAAAATGTGAGCCAGCAGCGTCCTGCCGGTAATCCGGCAAAGGTTGTGCGCAAGAAACAACAGCTTGACCCGATGTTCCTGCCGCAGGTTGTCTCCTATTCCGGTGGCGAAAAGCCCGGAACTCTCGTCATCGATACCGGAAAGCGCTTCCTTTATCTCGTCGAAGGAAATGGTCAGGCGCGTCGTTATGGTATTGGCGTTGGCAAACAAGGCTTCGGTTGGAAAGGCACCCAGAAAGTAAGCCGAAAGGCCGAATGGCCAACATGGACGCCCCCCAAGACGATGATCGAACGCGAACGCAAGAAGGGTCGTATTCTGCCAGCCCAAATGAAGGGCGGGGTAAACAATCCGCTTGGTGCACGCGCGCTTTATCTTGGCTCCACACTTTACCGCATTCACGGCACCAATCAGCCATGGACCATCGGCAAAGCCATGTCTTCGGGTTGTTTCCGTATGCGTAACGAAGATGTGAGCGATCTTTATGGTCGTGTCCCTGTCGGCACACGCGTTGTCGTTCGCTGAACAAAGCCCTTGATTGATCGCAAATTCAGGCCGTTGTCGCAAAACGCGACAACGGCTTTTTTGTCATCGAATTGAAATTTTTGGCGTTTTTGTAGGAAAAGCACTCGCCTTTACGCACAAAGGTAGACGAAAGGTCTTTCACTTTTCATGCGAACACCCATATGCTGTAAAAGCAAAATGAAGAGTATATATGTAAGAGGGAAGGACTGAACATGACCGTACCGGCGGTAAAACTGAACGACGGCAATCATATCCCGCAGCTCGGTTACGGTGTCTGGCAAGTTGGCAATGACGAAGCCATCGCGGCTGTCAGCGAAGCGCTGAAAGTGGGCTACCGGCACATTGATACTGCTGCCATTTATGGCAATGAAGAAGGCACCGGCAAGGCAATCAACGAGTCCGGCATCGCGCGCAGCGATATTTATCTCACGACAAAACTCTGGAATAAAGAGCAGGGTTATGAGTCAACGCTCAAGGCTTTTGACGCAAGTCTCAAGAAACTCGGCACGGATTATGTTGATCTCTATCTGATCCATTGGCCGTTGCCATCCAAAGACCTGTTCATGGACACATGGCGCGCTTTAATCAAGATTAAAGAAGAAGGCCGTGCCAAATCGATCGGCGTATCGAATTTCCAAACAGCTGATCTTGAGCGCATTCTCAAAGAAAGCGATGTTGTTCCGGTTATCAACCAGATCGAATTGCATCCGCAATTTCAGCAGGACGAGTTACGCCTGTTCCACAGCAAGCATGACATTGCAACCGAAGCTTGGAGCCCGCTTGGACAGGGCACGATTCTGGAAAACCCGACGCTGAAAACGATTGCTGAAAAGCACGGCAAATCGGTCGCTCAGGTCATCCTGCGCTGGCATATCGAAACCGGCAATATCGTTATTCCAAAGTCGGTTACGCCAGCACGCATCAAGGAAAACTTTGAAGTCTTCGACTTCAGCCTCAATGGCACCGACCATGATGCGATCACCAAGCTGGACAAGACAGACGGTCGTATCGGACCGAACCCTGCGACGTTCTCGGTGGTTTAATGGAAATGAAAAGCCCGGAGTTTTCTCCGGGCTTTTTTTATCGCAGCAGTTTCAAGCTGCCCGTTAGCGAGCGCACCCATTTCGATGGGCCTGCAATTCCCAGCCCGTCAATTACCTCGGTCGCAAGTTGTTTTTCAGGAAAAGCCGCTTCATATTCTGCATAAACATGCAGCGAACGCGCGAAGGCAGGGAAGGCAACAACAGCCTGTCGGTCTTCAAAACCCGCTGCTTTTAATGCGATGGTCCGAATAGTTTCCGCATCAGCCTGAAGAATTGGCACCGGACGATCAGAACTGATGTCGATTAAGACGCCCGTTTTATCGACCAGTTGTCGGGCGGCAATGAAGGGCAGCTTCGCACCCAGCCCAATGGAAATTGCGCCAACCGTATTGGCGAGCAGACCCAGCGGCAGTTCTGGATTAACAATGATAGCGAGGCGTAAATCTTCGTGCATAACGGCTCCTGAAACAGAAATCTCTCACCGAGAAGTACACCGCATCACGAGGTCAATCTTGCCTATCTGTCCCGCCTTACATAGATTTCTGGTAGGCTTTACCAGAAAGAGCCGATTCTGAGGTAAATCTACATGGGTACACTCGATACATCTGACATTAGGATTCTTGAAGCCTTGCAGGATGACGGTCGCCTCACAAATCAGGCGCTCGCTGATCAGGTCGGCATGTCTACGTCTCCAAGCTGGCGCAAAGTTCGCAAACTGGAGGAAGACGGCGTGATACAGGGTTATCGCGCTACGCTGGATCGAAAAGCCATTGGACTTGGCGTTCTGGCTTTCGTCCGCATCAAAATCGATAGTCACAGTGAAGCGGAAGCCGAACAATTTGCGGCTGAATTGATGAGCCTTGATGAAGTTATCACTTGTTACAGCATTGCCGGCGACGCCGATTTTCTGCTGCAAGTCGTATCGCACGATCTCGATACCTATGCCGATTTCGCAATGTCCACGCTGCGCCGCCTGCCCCGCATCAAGGAAATGCAGACGACTTTCGTGCTGAAGGAAACGAAAGGCTTCAAGGGCTTTCCACTCAAATATGCGCGGTCAGTGAAGACTGGAACCTGAAAGCACAACAGGCTTTGGCCCGCCATAGGCCCAGTCGAGCAATTCAACCGTGTGCACAATCGGCAGTTTGCTGCCTGTTGCGATCTGCGTCATACAACCAATATTGCCGGTCGCAATCAGATCGGCACCAGTCGCCTCAATATTCCTGACCTTACGATCGCGAAGTTTGGTCGCGATCTCCGGCTGCATAATATTATAGGTGCCCGCCGAACCGCAGCAGAGATGTCCTTCCAATGGCTCTTTCACCATGAACCCGGCTTTTGAAAGCAGGTCTTTCGGTTGACGCACAATCTTCTGGCCATGTTGCATGGAGCAAGCCGAATGATAGGCAACCGTCAGCACCTTCGGCTTTTCGGGTTGCGGCAGTTCGATGGTCGTCAGATATTCGGTAATATCCTTGGCGAGCGATGATACAAGCGCAGCTTTATCCTTATAGGCCGGATCGAGCCGCAGCATATAACCATAATCCTTGATCGTCGTTCCGCAGCCCGACGCTGTCACGATAATCGCATCAAGACCGCCCACCTCAATCTCCCGCGTCCAGACATCGACATTGTGCCGGGCCTGATCGAGCGCCTGCTCCTCGCGCCCCATGTGGTGAACGAGCGACCCACAGCAGCCTTCATCCTTTGGTGCCACCACTTCAATGCCAAACCGATTGAGCAATCTCAGTGTCGCGGCATTGATGCCGGGGTTAAGCACGGGTTGCGCGCAGCCATTCAAAATCGCAACACGCCCGCGCTTTTCGCCCTTGGCTACGCTGATTTGGATAGGATCCGCTTTGGCGGGAAGACTTTGCGGTGCGAGTTCCAGCATGACTGCAATGGGCTTTAAGCGCTCACTTTTGCGAAACAAGGGAGCCAAGGGACGCCCAAGTTTGGCAAGCTTGAGTGCAATACGAAACCGGCTCGGATAGGGCAGAACTTGCGCCAGCACTCCGCGCAGAAAGCGGTTCATAAATGGACGCTTATAGGTCTTTTCAATATGCGCACGCGCATGATCGACCAGATGCATATAATTGACACCCGACGGACAGGTGCTCATGCAGGAAAGGCAAGACAGACATCGATCAACGTGGCGCACAACTTCTTCATCCGCCGGACGTCCGTTTTCGAGCATATCCTTGATCAGATAAATGCGTCCGCGCGGACTATCGAGTTCATTGCCAAGCGTCACATAGGTCGGGCAGGTCGCCGTGCAGAAGCCACAATGCACGCATTTACGCAGAATTTTATCGGCTTCGTTGACACCGGGATCGAGCAATTGTTCGGGACTGAAATGGGTCTGCATGGCTTACGCTCCCGCCTGCTCAGGATACATACGTCCCGGATTAAGAATGTTCTCCGGATCAAACTGATGCTTCAGCCTCTGTGAAAGTGCTGCAAGCGCTGCCGGTTGCGGCTCAAAAACATCCATGTTGGCTCGCAAAAATTCCGGTGCGCGTATCAGCGTTGCATGACCACCGCCATATTTGGCAATCAGCTTCCGCAGCATACCTGCTTCCGGCTCGGCTTCCATCCGCATCCAGATCAAACCACCTTGCCAATCGTAATAGGCATCAACACCTGCATAGCGGCGAAACTCATCAATCATACGCCAGCCTTGCAACGGGGCCATCGAAACGCGCCAGACCGCGCGCGTATCACCTGCCTGCGCATAGGGCAGCACATCGCGAACTTCTGTCCAAAGCTTTGTCGATTGAGGCTCGTCAATTGTGTCAATTGTCCCTGCCCGGCCTAACAGAGCCTGTAATTGCCTGCTCCGATGCGCGACGGACGGCGCGAAACCTTCCAGCCTCAGAATGGTTGCCGCTTCCCAGCCGAGCTTGCCATCGAGAAAACGATTGGCGACAGTGGGCGGTAAATGCGCACTCGATGCCACTTCCTCGCGCGATCCCATCGCCATGGCCATGACGCGAGAAGCCTGCTCGTCATCCAGTCCCCGAACAGCAAGTGTCACAGAAGTCTCAGGCTTAGGCAGAACTTTGAATGTAACTTCGGTTGCCACGCCCAGCGTACCCCAGGAATTGGCCATACCCTTGGACAAATCATAGCCGGTGACGTTCTTGACAACGCGCCCACCGGATTTGAACAATTCCCCACGGCCCGAAACCACCCGCACACCCAGGATATGATCGCGCGCAGCGCCCGCCTTCAACCGACGCGGCCCCGACAGATTAGCAGCCAACACACCGCCAATTGTGCCGCAACCTGCTTCAACGCCAAGCAGCGGACCATAATCCATCGGTTCAAAATGAAAGCATTGGTGGCTTGCCGCCAGCAATTTTTCAATTTCGGCAATAGATGTACCCGCCTTTGCTGACAGCACCAGCTCGTCTGGCTCATAGAGTGTTATGCCTGAAAGCTGCGACACATCTAGAACATGCCCAGCCTGCACCGGGCGACCTATCCCACGCTTTGAGCCGTTGCCGATAATCTCCAGCGGCGTTGACGTGCCGAGCGCCCACTGGACCGCCTCGACGACACCCGATTCATCCTGCGGTATTAAGGTATTTGCATCAGTCATTTTCAAACCACAGATCAGAAACGCGGAAGGTCGGGGAAGGCCAGCTCGCCGCGATGCACATGCATACGACCAAGCTCGGCACAGCGGCGCAATTGCGGAAAAACCTTCCCCGGATTAAGCAGGTGCTTGGCATCAAACGCACATTTCACACGCATCTGCTGGTCGAGATCTATTTCGTTGAACATCACCGGCATCAGATCGCGCTTTTCGATACCCACGCCATGCTCGCCGGTCAGCACGCCGCCAACCTTCACGCAAAGACGCAAAATGTCGGCACCGAAATCTTCAGCAGCCTCCAGCTCTCCGGGAATATTTGCATCATAGAGGATAAGCGGATGCAGATTGCCATCGCCCGCATGAAACACATTAGCGACACGAAGCCCGTATTTTTCGGATAGCTCGCGCATACCAGACAAAACACGCGGCAATTCTTTGCGCGGAATAGTCCCATCCATGCAAAGATAATCCGGCGAAATACGCCCAACAGCCGGGAAAGCCGCCTTACGGCCCGCCCAGAATGCCAGTCGCTGTTCTTCGGAATGCGAGAGTGTACAGGTGGTCGAACCATTTTTGAGCGCGATTGCTTCAACTTGTCCAATCAAATGATCGACCTCAACCGGAGGACCATCAAGTTCGACGATCAGCAGCGCCTCGACATCAAGCGGATAACCAACACGAACAAAGTCTTCGGCTGCCCGAATTGCTGGTCGGTCCATCATTTCCATGCCACCCGGAATGATCCCTGCGCCGATAATATCGGCTACGCATTGCCCCGCCTGCTCACTCGATGGAAAGCCGACCATGACAGCACGCGCGGTTTCAGGCTTCTGCAGAATACGAACAGTGATTTCCGTCACCACTCCAAGCAGACCTTCGGAGCCAGTCATAAGCCCCAGTAGATCATAGCCTTCGCTATCAAGATGCTTGCCGCCAAGGCGCAGAACTTCGCCGGTGATCAGCACCATTTCGATGCCAAGAACGTTGTTGGCGGTGAGACCATATTTCAGGCAATGCACACCACCAGCATTCTCCGCAACATTACCGCCTATCGAGCAGGCAATCTGCGAGGATGGATCAGGCGCATAGTAAAAGCCCTCATGCTCAACAGCTTTGGTAATACCGAGATTGGTCACGCCGGGCTGCACAACAGCCACGCGATTGGGATAATCGATCTCTAGAATGCGATTGAAGCGCGACATGCTAAGAAGCACCGCATCGACCAGCGGCATAGAGCCACCGGAAAGCGATGTGCCAGCACCGCGCGGCACAACACGAATGCCATTGTCGTGACAATATCGCAGAACCTCTGAGACTTGATCGACGGTTTCCGGAAGGACAACGACCAGCGGCAAAGATCGATGCGCTGTCAGCCCATCGCTTTCGAACACGCGCATCGCATTGACGGTATCGACAACGCCCTCACCCGGCACGATATTGCGCAAGTCGGCAACGATGCTAGCCCGCCTTTGCAAGACGGCCGCATCCGGCTCTGGCATGATCAGTCCGCTCATATGCTCCTCCGCCTCCCAGCGACTTCACATAACTGGTAAACTAATTTTACCAATTGTGCCTATGGCGAAACAGTTTTAACGCTGCGGCATAATCGCCTTGCGATTTCTGCAGAGCCTCGGCTAGATGAGCGCATGCATATATCTGCCGGGGAGCATTTGAAACTAACATGATGAGCAGTCTGGCCGATATGGAGATTTTCGCGCGTGTTGTCGCAACCGGCAGCATGTCAGCCGCGGCACGCGATCTTGGGCTATCACCAGCCGTCGTTTCCAAACGTCTCGGCAGACTTGAAGAGCGCCTCGGCACTCGCCTTCTCCAGCGCACAACACGACAGATTGCACTCACAGAAGCCGGACAAGGCTATCACGAGCGCGTACTGGCCATTCTCGGCAACATCGAAGAAGCGGAAGCCTTTGTTGCACGACGGTCAGCCGATGCGCGCGGCACACTGAAAATCTCAGCCCCCACCACCTTCGGGCGCATGCATATCGCGCCTTATCTGGTACCATTCATGCGGGCCAATTCAGATCTCACCGTCAACATGCAGCTTTCGGACGAGATGGTAGATATTGTCGGCGACGGTTATGATCTTGCTATCCGCATTGGAGAATTGTCCGACTCAACCCTTGTGGCGCGCCGCCTCGCACCTGTGCGGCGTATTCTTGTGGCCTCGCCCGCTTATATTGCTGAGCGCGGCACACCACAGACAATCGAAGACCTCTCCGAACACATTTGTCTTGCACCCCATAACAACGATCCTTGGCGGCTTGAAGGTCCGAAAGGTCCGATCACTATTCGCCCGGTCGGCCCGCTTCAGACCAACTCGAGCGAACTGGTGCGCGAAGCCGTGCTTGCAGGTCTTGGTATTGCGCAACGCTCAACATGGGATGTCGGACCAGACCTCGCCGCCGGAAAGCTGGTGCAGGTATTGCCTGACTATGCAGCGTCCCGAAATGTCGCCGTTCATGCAGTTTATCCATCAAAGCAGTTTTTGCCCGCCAAGGTGAGACTCTTCATTGATTATCTGGCCGATCTTTATGGTCCCGTTCCTTATTGGGAAAGTGGCAGCACTCCACAAGGCATGTCTAAATAATAGACGGAGCGGACATGATTGCGTATGAACGCAGTCGGTCGGTAAGGCGTTAGCCCAAACCACGGCCATAGAAAATTAAGGAATGAAAATGAACACAGCTCCCCGCCTTATTCTCGCACTCGTCACCGCCGTTATCGTTGGCTGCGGCTTCATGTTTTACGACAAGTCGCGCGGCGCTGAGTGGGTTGTCTCCCCACAGCAGATCGAACAGGCAAAAGCTGAAGGCAAAACAGGCTTTGAAAGCCGTCCGGGTACTGTCACAGTCCTTCCAATCCGCAGCGAAACCGCCGATGTATTGCCCTTCAAATGGGCGATGTTTGGCCTCGTCGCTGGTTTGGTTGTTTTCGTAAGAACACGCAAGCGCAAGACGGCCTGATCAAGGCTTCAACGTTTTCAAACCCCGGATGCATCGCTTCCGGGGTTTTTGTTTACACATTTCAGAGACCCGTTGCCGTAACCTCCGCTTGGGGCTAGTTTGCGACCATGACCGAACCAGTGTTTTCCCGCATTCTCGCAAGCCGCACGGCAGATGATGTGGTCCATCAAATCGAGAGCCTGATCCTTGAAGGCGTCCTACGCGGCGGCGATAAGCTTCCGGGTGAACGTGATCTTGCATTACAACTCGATATTTCACGCCCTATCCTGCGTGACGCGCTTAAAAGACTGGAAAACGCGGGCCTTCTCACATCACGTCATGGTGGTGGAACATTTGTGGCCGATGTCATCGGACAGGTTTTCAGCCCACCCGTTGTAAAGCTTTTTGCTGAACACCGAAAAGCCACGACTGACTATCTCGAATATCGTCGTGAGATCGAAAGCATTGCCGCCGAATATGCGGCCCTGCGCGCAACATCTGCCGATAAAGCATTGCTCGCTGAAATCATGACGGCGATGGAAGACGCCAACAGCGCCAATGATCTTGATAAGGGTGCGCAGCTCGATGTTGAGTTTCACAATGCCATTGGCGAAGCCGCACACAACATCGTGCTGCTGCACACATTGCGCTCTTGTTATCAGTTGCTCAAAGACGGGGTTTTCTACAATCGAAGTCTGATTTACAGCTATCCCGGCGTGGCTGACATGCTGTTGTCACAGCATCGCGCCATTTACGACGCGGTGATTGCGGGCAACCCGCAAGCGGCACGCGAAGCGGTGCAAAAGCATATCCGCTTTGTCGAACAGGCAACCAACGACCGCGAACTCAACGACGAGCGTGAACGCGTATCGCGATTGCGCTATCGGCAGCGAGCTGGAAAAGACGTGAAAGAGAGCGGCGATTCATGAGTGGCATTACTCTAAAGGACGCAAAAGGCCCGGCAGGTATCCGGCTTTATGCCATTGGCGATGTGCATGGTCGCCTTGATCTTTTGCAGGATATGCATGGGCTGATCCGCGCCGATATCGACCGTAACCCAACGCATGACTGGCGCATCATTCACCTTGGCGATTACATAGACCGGGGACCGGATTCCAAAGGCGTACTGGATTTTCTGATCCATGCCTCAACGCATGATCCGCGCATTCTTTCACTGATCGGCAATCATGATGATGGATTTCTGCATTATCTTGCGACCGGCGATACAAATGGCATTTTTGCATTGCATGGCGGCAGCGACACTGCCCGATCATACGGCGTTGAGGTCGATTATACTGATCCCGCATCGGCGAAAGCCGCATACCCGCAACTGCTAAACGCAATTCCGCAAGCGCATATCGACTATATCCGCTCGATGCCGTCGTCAGTGAGTTTTGGAGATTTCTTCTTCTGCCATGCGGGCGTAAACCCGGTGGTGCCGCTTGATGCGCAGGACCGCGATGACCTGATGTGGATTAGAACCCTGTTTCTGAAATGGACTGATCCAATGGAGAAGGTCATCATCCACGGCCATACGCCGCAGAGCATTGTCGATGTTCAGCCCAACCGGGTTAATCTCGACACATATGCATGGAAAAACGGAAAGCTGTCGGCCATCGTCATCGACGGCCCGGAAAAGCGCTTTCTGGAAGCGACTGGTCCAGCCGCCAAACCAGTAATTTAGCGCGCGCTGGAAATGCCGTAGCCGTCGGTGGAAGTCATGCTGTTACCGGCATCGACGGTAAAAATGCCAACTGCCATGAACACGATCGCAGAAACCATCAGAACTGTGAGAAGTGCAGCATGCTTAGCGGTCATAATCGAAAACTCTTTGGACAGGTTACCGGACAGTCGGAGACCGAGCTTTCGTAATGGGCAAGGTTTGCACCTTGTCCGACCATTTGCCACCCGGAACGTGGCCTCAGTTACACCTGAAAAAAGTTACCCGCAACTGAACGTCACAGTTACAATTGTTGCTTTCAGGCTGAAAAACCCAAATGATTTTCACCTGTGGCAAAGTGGCAACGAATTGTCAGATCAGACTGACCCATGCCCGCGCAAGAGCAGCACCTGCTCTGTCAGCGACAACACCTGACAGTTGCACATTTCGAGGAAACTCAGCCGCCCATTGAGAATCGAAGCCGGCAATAATCTCTCGCAGAGATTCGCTCCATTCCGAGACCAGCTTGGTGTCAGCTTCAAAGTGAAACTGGGTGCCATAGGTCGCGCGCCCGATCCTATACGCCTGATTGACCGTCATATCGCTGGTTGCCATATGAACAGCCCCATCAGGCAACGAAAACGTATCACGATGCCAGTGGAAAATAGGGAACGTCGCTCCTGCTGCCGAAAGAACCGGATCCGTAGCACCTCGCTCTGTGAGCCGAACCTCATGCCAACCAAATTCCATCGGGCGGTTGAGAATATTCTCGCCGCCATAAGCGCGCGCGATAAGCTGGCTGCCAAGGCAAATGCCCAAAACTGCCTTATCGTGTTCCCCGAATGCTCGGATCAGATTAAGCAAATTCGGAAAGTAGGGAAACTCATCATCAGCAAGTGCGTTTTGGTCACCGCCCAGCACGATAAGCGCCTTATGATTGCTATCGTCTTCTGGAAGCGTTTCGCCATTATAGGCGTGTATGAGATCGATTGCGTATCCCGCTTCAATCAGGATTGGTTCAATCTGGCCAAGACCCGAGTCCGGATAATTTTGGATGACCAACACACGCATGGCTCAAGCCCCCGATTTTGCATGACCAATCGCTAACATGAAAAAAGCCCGGACAATAGCCGGGCTTTGCTTTCCAATTGACGCACTTTTATTCAACGACAGACACGCTGACGGTGCGACCAGCCACAAGATGTACGCCCGCTGGAATATCTTCCAGTTTCACACGTACTGGAACGCGCTGCGCCAAACGCACCCAGTTGAAGGTCGGTGAAACATTAGCAAGCAGGCTTGTGGAATCAGTGCGCTCACGATCCTCGATGCCACCAGCGATACCTTCAACCTTGCCTTTGAGTTGCACCTTGCTACCCATCACATCAATGACGACCGGATCGCCAATTTTGATGCGCTCAAGTTTGTTTTCCTCAAAATAGCCGGAGACATAAAATGAGTCTGTATCGACCAGCGCCGTCACTGCAGAACCTGCAGTTACATAATCGCCCGGCTGAAGCGAGAAGTTGGTGATGACACCATTCACCGGCGCTTTCACAGAAGAACGATCCAGATTGAGCGATGCCAGATCACGGTCGAGTTCGGCCTGACGATAGGTGGCTTCAGCCTGCATTGTCGTGGTTTCGATCTGCTCCATCTTCTGCTGTGTAACAGTCGTGTCATTGAGCTTGCGATAGCGTGTGAGGTCGCGATTGGCCATATCAAGCGCCGCCTTGCTGCTGGCGAGCTTTGCATCTGCCTGCTGGAGAGCGAGCTTGTAACGCGCCTGATCAATGCGGAAAATCACATCGCCCTTTTTGACGTCCTGATTGTCATGCACCAGAACCTCGGTCACGAGACCCGATACATCGGGCGCGAGACGCACAACGTCCGCGCGGATTTTGCCGTCACGCGTCCATGGCGCATTCATATAATAATCCCAGAGATGCCAGCCGAGGAGCCCTGCCATTGTAACCATGACGAGGGTTAGGAAGACCCGGCCGGAATGTGCAAAAAGCTTCTTCATAGTGGTATTCCGTTCAAGATAACGGCGCTTACGCCGAGAATGCAAAAATACATGGCGGCATCAAACAAAGGCCTGTGCCACACAAAACGATAAAAGCGCACACGCGCGAGCAAGCGTTGCATCAGCGAGTTTGCGAAATAGGCGCCCAATGCCAGAACCGCGAGGCTCGGCAAGTAGATTCCATAGATGTCGAATTCTGGTCTCATAACTTTAATTCCATTCGTCCAGTTCGTCTCAGGCGGCCTGCGGCAGTTCGAGTTGTGATTGTGGTGGCAACTCAAAAGGCGGCGCCTTCGGAAACAGGTTAAAACGCAAGCCAACAAGTGCTATGCGCGGTCTTTTGGATATAGCTGGCGATCCATTCTCAATAATTGCGCTGATCGCATCATCAATGGCCACAAGCAGTCGCACATCGATTTCCTGACGCACGCTTTCGCTTGCTTCACGCGACAACGCTTTATAATGCGCACCCACACCATCAAGCACACGGTCCACTGCCTCGCGTAGCGGCTCTGGCATCTTTGCGCGATACTGCTGCAAGTCGATGGTGTTCATGCCGTTTCGCAGATCACGCAGCAGATCGACCTTGGCTATGTCTGCAGCTGGTATCAGTGCAAGGCGTGGGGTCATCATGCCAATGCGATCGATCATTTTCAGCAGCAGACGGTTCATCCGCTGACGACGATGACGTCCGGGCTGACGTTCTGTTGCCAGAACAATATCGTTCCAGCCTGTTCTAACGAGACGACGCACACTCCATTCGGCACCCACCGAACGAACAATTGAGGTCACGACAGCGGCAATCACAATCCCAAGAACCGTTGCCAGATTGGCATTGGCGAAGCTGACGAAGTCATGGGTGAGATGCCCCTGCAACATCAGCATGTTTGGCAAGTTGACACAGAGCACCATGCCCAGCAAAAACTGCGATGGAATTGCCAGCAGCAGACCAGCCGGGATCAAAAACAGGCCCAGCACCAATACGAGCGGCAAGAAGCCATCGACCAGCGGCAACAACGCAAATTCAAAGATGAAGGCTGCAACGATCACGATCAGAAGTAACCAGCTGAACTTGCGCATAACCGGAACCGGATCATCCATCGCTGCAAAAATACAGCAGAAGATGCCAGCCATCATTGCTGCCGCACTGCCCTGTGACCAGCCGGTGGCAATCCAGAAAGCTGTTGCAATACAGGTCGCAAGCAGTGCCGAGAAGCCTGACAGGAAAGCCATGCCATAATCTCTATGCTGCGGACGTCCTTTCAGATGAGCATCATAACGACGCCAGCGCAGTGAATGCCGTGAGCCCGAAACTATATCCTGACGCAACGTGATACAGTCGCTCCAAATCTGCACAAGATCACGAACACGGGCTGCCAGATTGAACGGCAGCAATTCGTCCCAACTGTCAGCGTTCTTGCCGTGGCGTTCAATTTCTTCAACATAGCCAAGCAGAACTGCACGGCGCTGTTCAGTCAGACTTTCTCCGCTTTCAAGCCAGTCGCATGCCTCGTCCAGAAGCTTCTGAACTGCTGGATGCCAAGGCTTTTCGCCTTCATCGGGTTTAAGCACAAGCACATCATGCAAGCTTGAAACGATGGGCAAAAGGGCAACCATGCGCTGCTGCATGACATGAAGGAGCGTTCCGACATTGCGGATGGACGATGTATCATAAGCAACATGCGTTGTGAGATTGCGCAATTCGAGCGCATCGGCTGCAAGCCGCTGACGGTCGCGCAGAAATTCAGGGCTATCACCCTCTCCGCGCAATGTGGCAACCGCAAGCTTTGAACCATCGCGCAGCCAATTATCAATACGCGCAACGAGAACTGGGCCGCTGTGGCGTGGAAATACCAGACGATTGACCACTGCAGCACAGATGATGCCAATAGCTATTTCTTCGACGCGGCCTACCGCATAATTGAATGTGGTTTCAGGAGCCGAAACGACAGCAAAACTCGCAATTGCAACCGTATAACCGGCCAACATGAAGAGATAGCTGCGCGGTGTGCCATCAAGCAAACTGATTGCCAGACAAAGACCCATCCACAAGCCGATGGCCAGTGTCAGGATTTCAGGCGAATTGACCAGATGCGGCACAAACAGGATCGTAACAGCACCACCAATGATCGTGCCGATCAGTCGATAAAAGCCCTTCGATGTTGTCGCACCCGAAAGCGGATGCGCCACGATATAAACCGCAGCCACCGACCAATAGGGATTGGGCAGGTCCGCTATTAGAGCGATCCACAATGCAAGCATAGCGGCCGCAAAGGTCTTCAGCGAGAAGACCACGTCCCAAAATCGTGGCAATGTTTCAGCAGGCTTAATCATTTTCTTTACGGCTATGGTTGTTGAAGCGTTTTCTGCTCAGGAAGGTTGGTTTTGAAACTTCTCATGAAGCTTACGCAGCACATCCATCGCGATATCGACAGCCTCCGGATCAAGATCACCCAGAAAGGCTGTGCGCAATCGCGCTGCAGTCTTTTCGACCTTCTGCGCAAGGGCGCGACCCTCATCGGTAAGTTGAATAAGTTTCACCCGGCGGTCCGAGTCGTCTGCGATACGGCGGATCAGGTTTTCTTTTTCCAGATCATCCACCACGCGAACAATCGTTGCGCCCTCAATGCCTACTCTTTCAGCCAGCACACCTTGCGGAATGCGGTCGCCGTGGCGCAGAAGCGTCATGAGCGGTATGGCTTTTGCATCGGAAAGACTGTGCTCTGCCATTGCCGCATCAAAAGCTTTACGCCATCCGCGCGAATTGGCTGAGAGCAGCGGTGCAAATTCGACCCAGGCCTGTTTCATGATTTAAGTTCCATTCAAATAGATAGGTTCATATCTATATGGATACAATCTTGTTTATTTCAACTGGTTTTTATTGGTATCAATTAAACGTGTAACTTCACTCATGACGCTTCGGGTGTAACCAAAAAGCTTGACCATCGGCACCGGCCTCTGTCATCGATGCGATCATGCGCGCAAATTATAAAATGCAACGAATTTACATTGAAGCCCAGCTTGCTGACAGCGCAAGCGTCGAAGCTCCAACCCAAGCCGCCCATTATCTAACCCATGTGCTGCGGTTGAAGGAAGGCGACGAAGTTCTGGCCTTTAACGGGCAGGACGGCGAATGGAAGGTCAAGCTTCGCCCCGAGGGCAAGAAGCGGCTTTTTCTCGAAGCAATTAAACAGACCCGCCCGCAGCCAGAAGCTTGCGATCTGATCTATTGTTTTGCACCGCTCAAACAAGGTCGGCTTGATTATATGGTGCAGAAGGCCGTTGAAATGGGTGCAGGTGTGCTGCAACCCGTGGTTACGCAGCATACGCAAGTGCCCAAACTTGGCACGGATCGCATTAAAGCAAACGCGATTGAAGCTGCGGAACAATGCGGCGTGCTGGCAATCCCAGAATGTCGCGATGCAATACGCTTTGACCGCTTTTTAGGACAGTGGGACCAGTCGCGCCGCCTGATTTTCTGCGATGAAGGCCATGAGACCGATGATCCGCTGACTATTCTGAGCAACTTAAAACCCGGCCCTTATGCTGTGTTGATTGGGCCAGAAGGCGGCTTTTCGGAAAGCGAGCGACAGCAATTGCGCAGCCTGCCTTTTGTGACCGCCATTCCACTTGGGCCACGCATTTTGCGCGCAGATACCGCAGCCGTTGCAGCACTAACGCTTGTTCAGGCCGTGCTGGGCGACTGGAAAGCACCAGCATGAATTCAAGAAAATTCAATCATCAATGAAATTGACTTGCGCGATTTGACAAATTTGTCCAATCACGCTCACAAACACAAATTCGACTAGGGACAAACTATATGGCGCGCGACACGACCGATGAAACAGCACTGACTGGTGTTGAAGAACTCGCAGCCTATCTCGCCGAAGGCAGCAAGCCAAAAGATGCTTGGCGCATCGGCACTGAGCACGAAAAATTTCCGTTCTATGTCGCGGATAACAGCCCTGTTCCTTATGATGGACCGCGCGGTATCAAAGCCATTCTCGAAGGTATGAAAGCCAAGCTTGGCTGGGAGCCGATCATCGATGAAGGCAATATTATCGGCCTCGTTGAACCAACCGGACAGGGTGCGATTTCACTCGAACCGGGCGGCCAGTTTGAATTGTCGGGCGCACCGCTCTCTTCGATTCACCAGACATGCCGCGAAGTGAATGCGCATCTTTCGCAGGTGCGTGAGATCGCCGAACCGCTCGGCATTCGCTTCCTCGGCCTTGGCGGCAGTCCTAAATGGACGCTGGCAGAAACGCCGGTTATGCCGAAGTCGCGCTATAAGATCATGAGCAACTACATGCCGAAAGTCGGGCATGAAGGTCTCGACATGATGTATCGTACTTGTACGGTGCAGGTTAATCTCGACTTCAGCTCCGAAACCGACATGCGCCGCAAAATGCAGGTTTCGATGAAGTTGCAGTCAATTGCGACTGCGCTCTTTTCAAGCTCGCCTTTCACCGAAGGCAAGCCAAACGGTCTTCAATCATGGCGCTCAGATATCTGGCGCGATACCGACAATCAGCGTTCAGGCGTGCTGCCATTTGTCTTCTCGGAAAACTTCGGCTTCATTGATTATGTCGAATGGGCGCTCGACGTTCCGATGTATTTCATCCTGCGTGACGGCCGCTATCATGACTGCACGCATGTCACCTTCCGCCAGTTTATGAATGGCGCGTTGAAGGGTGAAGTGAGCGATCCCGTGCCGAACATGGGCGACTGGACCAACCATCTTTCCACTCTGTTCCCGGAAGTCCGCCTTAAGCGCTTCCTCGAAATGCGCGGAGCTGATGGCGGCCCATGGCGTCGTATCTGCGCCCTGCCTGCTTATTGGGTTGGTCTGCTTTATGATGATGAAGCGCTCGATGCCGCAGAAGATCTGACGAAAGACTGGACCTATGAAGAGGTCCTGGCGCTGCGCAATGATGTTCCTGCAAAGGCACTCAATGCTACGTTCCGTGGCAAGCCAGTGGCACAGATCGCCCGGAAGACACTGGAAATTTCGCGTCTTGGCCTTCTCAACCGCAAACAGCTGAACAGCGACGGGTTTGACGAAACGCATTTCCTCGCACCGCTTGAAGAAATCATAGCCGCTGGCATCACCGATTCCGAACGCATGCTCAAAGCTTACAACAGCGTCTGGGCTGGTTCTATCGAGCCGATCTTCCTCGAATACGCTTACTAATTTTTAAAAACGGTCGAGCTTATCTTCGACCGTAACCAGCGATGCGCCGGGTCACTTTCCCGGCGCTTATGCCATATCTGCACAAAGGGTATCGGCGGCAGTTTCACCGGCACCGGCATCACGATGAGATTGTCATCCGGCGGCAGATTTTTCAAACCACCGCGCGCAATAGTCAAAATCAGGTCTGTACCCGCAATCAGGTGCGGAGCAACACCCCAATGCGGCACGACCACTGCAATGTGCCGCGTGTGGCCTTCTCGTTTTAAGCTCTCTTCAATCTCTGTCGTGGCATCGCCCCGCACAGCCACAAGCGCATGAGGGCGTGCGAAATAGGCTCTCGCATCAAATGCCCGCCCTTCAAGGCTGCGTTGATCCAGAAGACAGACATATTCGTCCTGCATCAGGATATCGGCAGCGATCTGCGCTGGCAGATGCGGAAACACACCAAAGCCGAGATCAATCTCGCCATCCAGAACACGCGCAATCATACCTTCCCGGCTATACTGACTGATCGAGAGATCAATCCCCGGCGCGTCTCTCCGCAATTCGCGCACCAGCCCCGGCAGCACAATGCTGCCGCCATAATCTGACATCGACAGATTAAAGCGATGCTGCGTCGTTGCCGGATCAAAACCTTGCGGCCCTAGCACAGCGCGCACGCCTGATAGCGCTTCCGTCAGAGGCTTTGCGATTTCCATGGCCTTAATGGATGGCACAAGACCAGCGCCTTCCCGGATGAGAAGTGGATCATCCAGCAACTCACGCAGACGCGCCAAGGCATGACTGACCGCGGGCTGGCTCATATTGAGTCGAACGGCTGCGCGAGAGACATGGCGCTCTGTAAGCAGCACATCCAGAATGACCAACAGATTAAGATCGACATTTCTGAGATTATTCATCTGCTGCATAATTGATCCAATAATCTGAATTTCACATTCATCTCATCTATATCTAGATTTGAGCCGAAAGAACACAGGAAAGGCCACTCTCATGCAGGCTCAAGGATCACTCACATTCCTAATCGCCGCCCTTATCGCGGGCGCTGTTGTACCGTTTCAGGCAGGCGCGAATGCCGCATTGGGCCGCGCACTTGGTCATCCATTGTGGGCAACCATCGCTTCGCTCATCGTCAGCATCATTTGTGTGCTGCCAGTTTTGCTGGCGATGAAAACCTCGTTGCCCACATTGACTGGTCTTGCAGGACAGCCAAAGTGGATATGGATTGGCGGTGTTGCCGGTGTGGCTTACATCACGGCAGCTATTCTGTTCGCACCAAAACTTGGTGCCGCAGGCTTTATGACCGCAGTCATTGCCGGGCAGTTGATCGCTGCCGTGCTGATCGACTATTTCGGCATTATGGGGTTTGCTTCAAGAGAAATCACACCATCGCGCATAGTGGGTGTTCTCTTGGTGGCTGTGGGCGTCGTCGTAATGCAGGGATCATCGCTCTGGCGCGGAGCAGAAACAATCGCTGCGGCAACAGGCAGCAAATAAACAAAAGGCGCGGAAATCCGCGCCTTTTGCTGTTGGTTAAGCTGAAACCTGCGTTCCTTTGCTCGGATCAGGGATCACCACAATCGTACTGCCATCGCGCACATTGTTATAAAGATCAATCACATCCTGATTGAGCAGGCGAATACAACCCGACGACACCGCTTTGCCGATACTCCACTCTTCAGGAGAACCATGAATACGATAGATCGTGTCGCGGCCATCCTTGTGGATATAGTGAGCGCGTGCGCCAAGCGGGTTTTTCAACCCCGGGGGCATGCCGCCATTGGCGATGCTATAAGGCTGGAGTGCTGGTTGGCGTGCCACCATTTCATCCGGTGGTGTCCAACGCGGCCACTCACGCTTATAAGCGATGATCGCGCGGCCAGCCCATGAGAAGCCATCGCGGCCCACACCAATACCATAGCGCATGGCGCGACCGTTGCCACGGATATGATAGAGATATTTGTTTGGCGTATCGACAATCACGGTGCCGACTTTTTCACTGGTTGGATAATCGACTTCCTGTCGCCAAAATTTCGGATCGACCTTAGCAACATTCACCGCAGGCAGCGGGAACTGCTCATAGGGCATCGCTTCATACATCGGCGGTACAGCACGAACCGGCGCAGGAGCTTTGGCAACCTTAGCCGGTTCCGGCTGCTGTGCTGTCGAAACACAACCCGAAAGCGCCAATGCACTTGTACCAATCAAAAAGGCACGGCGGCTCGTTACACCATGGCCTTGGGAAAACTTAACCGACATTCAAAAACTCTTTCAGCTTCATCTCTTTGAGCCATGTGACTCGCTGGAATAGCGAAAAAGAAAACCAAACTTAAGTCAGCCTTAAGAGTGCGCAAAGAATTGCTATTTATGTGAAATGGCTTTGGATTTGTTGCTAAAATAACGAGTTTTGGTCATCGGAACCCGGTGTGCTGGTTTTGCTCGCTTTTCCTTTTGAGGTGGCTCTTGAAGCTAAACCTGCAACTGCTGTCACATCACCATCGCGGAATCGAATCGACAAAGCATCACCTTCAGCGACATTCACAGCCTGCTTCACTGGCTTGCCTTCCGCATCAAAGACAACCGCAAAACCCCGATCAAGAACACTTTCATACGAAAGTGTGCGCATCAGCCGTTCCAGTTCCTGCCCGCGTCTTTTGGTGCGCTCAATTAATATATTAATCGCCTGATCGCGACGGCGGTCAAGCTGCTCAACAGCACTCTTCGCAAGCGTGGTGCGCCGCAGCAAAGGCTCCGGTGTCAGCCGGTCGGCACGCCTTGCAAACACTATGCGGCGCTCGCGCAAAAATGCTTCCAAAGCGCGTGGCAAGCGCTGCCCGAGCAGCTTAATATGACGCTTCTGCTCATCAAAGCCGCGTTGAAGCAAGCGATGTGACAGCTGCCTTGCACGACCTTCAAATTGTACGCGTTTCTTTTGCGTGTTCACAAACAGTCCACGCGTGAGGCGCGATGCAGCCTCATCAAAGCGACGACGCGGCAGGGCAAGCAGTTGATCGGCTGATGGCAGCGCACGACCGGCAGCGCGATAAGACTGACGCTTCTGATCAATGAACCGCGACATGGCTGCAGACAAGCGCGCAGATTGCGTGGCAACAGTTGCCACCAGATCAGCCTTCACAGGCACCGCCATTTCGGCTGCACCTGTCGGCGTAGGTGCGCGCACATCTGCTGCAAGATCAATCAGCGTCCAATCGGTCTCATGGCCAACAGCCGCGATGACCGGAATATGTGAGGCCGCAACCGCCCGCACAACGACTTCGTCATTAAAACCCCAAAGGTCTTCAAGACTGCCGCCGCCACGCGCTACGATTAGCACATCAGGCCGTGCGATTGCTCCATCTTCCGGTAGCGCGTTAAAACCTTCAACTGCAGCCGCAACCTCGGCACCGCTTGTCTCGCCTTGCACACGCACGGGCCAGACAATCACATGCAGCGGATAGCGATCCGAAATGCGATGAATAATATCGCGAATAACAGCGCCTGTCGGCGATGTAACAACCCCAATCACCCGCGGCATGAAAGGCAAAAGCTGTTTTGCAGCCGGATCGAACAGACCTTCCGCACCAAGTCTGCGCTTGCGTTCTTCAAGCAGCGCCATCAGAGCACCAGCGCCTGCCGGTTCCATCTGCTCAATCACGATCTGATATTTGGATGAGCCCGGATAGGTGGTCAGCTTACCAGTGGCAATGACCTCCATGCCCTCTTCGGGGCGAAAGCGCAAACGCCCCATCGAGCCGCGCCAGATCACAGCCTCAAGCCGCGAGCGATCATCCTTCAACGCAAAATAAGCATGTCCTGAGGAGTGCGGTCCACGATAGCCGGAAATTTCACCGCGCACGCGCACATGCGCAAACGTATCTTCGACCGTACGCTTCAAAGCGCCGGAAATCTCAGAAACGCTATATTCCGCTACATTGGAAGCGGTGCCCTTAGGATCAGAATCGAAGCCCATGCTCATAATGTAATTGGTATCAGTCGCGGAACAGGGGTCAACGGGACAAGACGCCACTATGCATGCTTATGCACGTTCAACGCTCACCAGCCCGGCAATAATTCGTTGCTGCGCACGCGACGCGTTCGGACGGACGGGAAAGATGCAACTTCGGCAGAGGCAAGAGCTGCGGGTGCAGGCGAAGAAATATTATCAAGACTTTCAATAATATGCTGTGCCAATGCATCCACAATTGCGTTCTGCTTGGTATGCCCGCGCATAATACCGATGCCAAATTCTGGCAAACGTCCAAAGCCATCAGCCTCACCCAAAACACGCATTCCCGGTCGCAATGCGCATTCAGGCAAAACCGAGACAGCGAGTCCGGACAGAACAGCGGCGGCAAGAACGGTCGCCGACCAACTCGTGATAATGATCCGGTAATCGCGCTCAGCCTGTTCGAGCACATCAATTGCCGCGTGGCGCCATATGCATGTCGGGCGCCCAACAGCCAATGGTAACATAGCCTCTTCATGCACCGCATGATTGGCCGATGTTACCCACAACAACGGCTCGGTTCGCACCACTTCAGACCGGCGCTTGTCATCGCATTGCGTGACAAGAGCGATATCGAGCGTACCGCGCCTAATCATTTCATCGAGATTGACCGTCGGCTCACAAACCACAGACAGCTCTACACGCGGGTTTGAACGCGCAAATCGCGCCATGATTTCAGGCAAAAACCGATCTGCGTAATCATCCGGCGTACCAATGCGCACATGGCCTTCGAGTTGCGTGTCGTCAAAGGCTGCAATCGTTTCACCATTAAGCAAAAGCATTCGACGCGCATAGAGCAACAGCCGCTCACCATCTTCAGTCAGACGATTAATTCGCCCATCTCGTTCGAATATCGATTTGCCGATGCGTTCCTCAAGGCGGCGCATCTGCATCGAAACTGCTGATTGCGTTTTGAAGACAGCGTCGGCGGCTTTGGTAAAACTACCTGTATCCGCGATGGCAATGAAGGTTTGCAACTGGTCTAGATCTAAAGGCGCACTCATCGAAATGATCCATCACGAATATTGAACTGTTACATTAAAAACATTCGTTGGAACAATCAATTCTATTATTGGATAAAGCTGGCGTCGCAGGGAATGGAGACGCGAAAGCGAATGACCTGACGATAGAAACATTTTGACCAAGCGCGCTTAAAGGAGAGCGGCAATGACAGCGATCAGCAAGACCACCATGACACATTTACCAGCAACCAGCACAACCAGTTCGGTGCTTAGCCAAGTGGTACAATCCGTGTTTACGTCGGTTATGCGTCGCTGGACGCTTTTCCGAAATCGACGCCATGTTGCTCACCTTAATGAACTTGATAGCTACCTACTCAGGGATATCGGGGTTCATAGTGGAGATATTTATACTGCGAACCATACACGTATGACGGATGATCCAACCCGTATACTGGCCGCACTTGCAGATGCACGCGCACGCGTGGAGGCGACGCGCCACATCTGCTGAACGAACATCTGGCGGGCGCCACCTTCACAGCCGGGAACCCTCTCGGCCAGCCTGCCCTTTTGCCCGGCCGCACCTCTGCTGCCGGGCTTTTTTTATGCGCGTTGAGTAAGCTGTAGTACGAAGCGTATGCTTTTGAAGCACAATAAAGAAATAACTGAATTTGCCATATTTTTTTAAAAGAAGGGCTTGCGCTACCCGTTTGAGTTCGCTAGATGGTGGCCACCGACTAATGAAGCATCTAGCTTCTGTCGAAATCGCACTCAGTTACACTGAACTGAAATGCGACCCTGCTGGGGAATAGGTTAACGGTAGACCCACGGACTCTGACTCCGTTAGTCCTGGTTCGAATCCAGGTTCCCCAGCCATTTGATTTCATTAGATAATTTCCGGTTTTTACTCGCGTTTTTTAGCTGTTCTGGTTTGTAAACTGTGCAAACTGAGCCTTTTTGAAAAGCATAAATGACTGTTTTTAATATAGTTTAATTCCAGAACAGCGGTACACTTTCTAAACCTTTTGGAATCAGCCGTTTGCCACTGCTCCCGAACGGCATTATTGGATCTATCTGCTTGTGACTGAGATGTGGTGGGAAGCGGGCCATCCGCATTACGGCACTGTAGTGAGATAGCCTACACTTCTCTATTTACATTCATTTCAGCAATTTGAGTCCCTTTAGTATTTTATCGGCGGTCTTACGTTCGCAACGGAACGCTAGCCCAACGATATCAAGGTGCGCAGCCTGAACGCCGGCAACTGCAGCACGATTGTCGTCGTCGTTGAAGGTGCCAAAAAGATCGCGAGTAAAGAGTGAAAATGGCACCTCCCTCGATCTCGCGCGTTCTGCAGTTCGCTGTATTTCCGAGGCGTCGGCTCCAAAGACTAGAACCGCATCTTTGAACATTGGGAGATACGTATTTCCGGACGCGTCAGCGTAAACTTGGCCAGTGGCACCGACCTGTGCGCCAACGCCGCTTATGGTGAATGCGGCAACATTGAGCCTCTGCCAGGGTTCCAGATCATCTCTAAGGACGATTGCTATTTTCATTCCCACCTCGACTTCGTCGAGTGACGGTGAATTTGGGGAGTTTATAGTCATCTTGAATTCCTTGATTGTGTTGTTGTGTGGTTTTGGTCGCTACAGAGCAGCTTAATGTATGCGCTCGACGATGAGAAAGACGGCTATGCCCATCATGGCCGCACCGGAGAACCTTCCAACCATCTGAGCAACGGTGGGACGCGAGCGCAGGACCGCTTTGGCGAAGACTGACACGAAGATATAAATAACTGCGCAGTTGAAAACGTGCAGGAGTCCTAGAGCTCCCATTTGCACTGACACAGGCCAAGAAGCTTCCAAATCCGTGAACTGGGGTAAGATTGCCAAAAACAGCAGGAAGACCTTCGGGTTGAGACCACTGACACCAAATCCCTTCAGCGCCCAGCGCCACCACACCGTCTGTGTGTCAGTGTCCTGATTTGTGGCTTTTGGAGGGTTTCGGAGCATAGCAACACCAAGCCACAAGAGATACGCAGCGCCAACCATTGTCAGCGTCGTGGTTGCATGAGGCACGCTGGTTATCAGTGCGCCAGCCCCTATTGCGACAATAATGGTAGCGACTAAGTGTCCGAGCAATAAACCTGAGACGGATGGAACGGCTGCGCGGTTAGTTAATCCGGCACTGATTGCGTAGGCCCAGTCAGCTCCTGGTGTAATTACGAACAACATGGATACCGCCCAGAAACCGGCTACGGTGACAATTTGCATCAAAAATCTCCTTGGTCAGAAACATATCCGTTGATTGCAGGAATGAGCTTCTGATATCTTCTCTGAAAATATCAATTATAGGGAGAATTTGCGCCTTGGATGACTTTGACCGGAAGATCCTTTCCGAGCTACAAGATGACGGCAGATTGTCGCTCACCGATTTGGCTGATAGGGTTGGTCTCAGCTTATCCCCCTGCCACAGACGGGTGAGATCGCTAGAACAGGCTGGTGTTATTCAAGGCTATAGAGCCCATCTTCACCCAGCAAAGGTTGGCCTGAACTTTTCGGCGATTGTGTTCGTCACATTGCGGGAAGTGAACCGGGATGCTGTGGAGGTCTTTGAGAGAGCAGTTATGGCAATAGATGAGGTCGTTCAGGCGCAACGTCTATTTGGCGATACGGACTATATGCTACATGTCATGAGCAAGGACCTAGAAAGCTTTCAAAAACTCTACGACACCAAACTGACAGCTCTGCCGTCAATATTGCGTCTGAACTCAACGCTGGTGATGAAAACTGTCATACAGAATCGTCGGTTGCCTCTCTAGAATAAATTTGAGGTGGCCTGTTTTCATTTCTTGGAAACCTGAGACGGACACAAAGGGCTGGAATAGGCTTGAAAGCTGACGTTCAATTGACCCGAGGCAGGCTAGCATTTCGACGATAAACAATTGTGGGAAACTGCTACAAATTGGTTTGCATTTCTGAGCTAACATATTGATTCACAATCTGCGTTAAATGCATTATTTTGCAAAATAAACATTATATATCAATATTTTGGCCGGGACTCTGATTCCGTTAGTCCTGGTTCGAATCCAGGTTCCCCAGTCATTTATCTTCCTAAAAAACCATCATTCCAGCCTACGAAAAACGCAGTATTTCTTGAGCGTATAGGCCACCATATTTGTGACGCCATTAGAAACTTAGCAGTTTGCCGCATTATTTGACGGCATACACTTGGCTTGAGACGCAGCATTGATTGAATACTTAGCGCGCTACAACTTACAGAAAACGCGCCAATGCGAATCTGTCACACATTATTCCAGTACGCGATGAAGTGACGGCCGAGTTTGTTCGCAAACGATTTAGTCCCCCAAGAGCTGCCGGTCATCGCCATCACGAGAGCGAACAAGTTCTTCCTTAATCTGTCGAAGAATGCGAACCGCACGATTACGATCCGCGTAGGCCACCATATTTGCTAGAATATCGATAGCCGCGAGATATGCATAACGCGTCGATGTTGGCCTAAAAATATTATTCCCCTCCTGAAGATCAACAGCGATCAACACATCGCAGGCTTTTGCTAAAGGAGAGTGGCTTTGCGTAATTGCGATTGTTGGAATGGATCTCTCACGCAAAAGATTCATACAGTGCAATAGATCCGGATCGCGGCCGGTAATTGAGGAGCCAATAACAACAGTCCCGGGCAAAGCTGCGGATGAAAGCATAATATTCATACTGTGATCATTTGAAGAATGAATATGGCAGCCAAGCCTAAAAAGACGATTATGCAACTCGTTTGCAATCATCGCAGAGTTTCCGCTCGCACCAAAAGCATGAATGAAATTGGCATTACGCAATAAATGAGCAGCCCTATCAATCGCATTCAGATCAAGCTGCCGATGGAGCTGAAACAACGCATTCTGAGCTTTGGTAACAATATCCTCGGCAACTTCTTCAACGCTGTTTGTTTGGGTTTCTGGGGTCAAATACCTCAAACCAACATAAGAAATTTTGGCCAACTGCACCTTAAAATCAGAATAGCCCTGACAGCCTAAATGACGGCAAAATCGGGTGACTGTCGGAGCAGAAACCTTTGCTTTTTCAGCGAGCTCACTAATGGATGACGTGACAACAAAATCGACATTATCAAGCACAAAAGCAGCGAGCTTTTTCTCGGAGCCTGACAGTTTGTTCTCATCATCACTCAATGCATGAATAATATCCATGTGAAAACACAAACCTTCGTTGTCGGTTGATAATGAAAAATAATTTCACTTTTATGAAAAATATCTGCCATATTGTCAATAAGACCAGCATTTTCCTGCTATTTAGGAAAATTATATACATCACCACATATAAAGCGCATGAAAGGTTATCGGATGACGTTTCCCTGGCCCGTAGCTGGCACGCGGATCGAAGAGCTACCCACCCCTCTGCCAATCATTGATGAAGATCGGCTAACGGCCAACATCACACGGGCCCAGATCTATATCGAACAGAGTGGAAAAACTTTCCGTCCACATATCAAGACGCATAAGATCCCAGCCGTTGCCCGTCAGCAAATAGAGGCCGGCGCCCACGGCATTAATTGCCAGAAGGTAACAGAAGCCGAAATATTTGCAGATGCGGGTTTTGATGACATCCTGATTACCTACAATATTCTTGGTTCTGCGAAAGTTGGTCGTCTCAAGGCGTTAAATGAAAAAATCAGTGCACTCAAAGTAACAGCAGATAATGAAACCACCATCAGAGGACTTGCTGATGCTTTCGTGGCTGCTAGGCCACTATCAGTGTTGGTTGAGTGCGACACAGGCGGCAAGCGTTGTGGCGTACAAACGCCTGAAGAAGCTGCGGCATTGGCACAATTAATCAACGCTCAACCGGGATTACACTTCGCAGGAATCCTGACCTATCCCGCCACTGGCGGCGCAAAAGAAGTTGAAAGCTTCATCGTTGAAACTATCAAGCTTCTTAAGCTGGGCGACTTAGATTGTCCAATTAGATCCAGCGGCGGTTCTCCCGATTTATATTCCGCGCATTTGGTACCATCAGCAACAGAACACCGTGCTGGCACCTATGTTTATAATGATCGCAGCATGGTTCGCGCCGGTCATTGCACAACAGATGATCTGGCAATGCACATTTTAGCAACCGTCGTCTCACGCCCAGCAAGCAACCGCGCGGTTCTTGATTGTGGCTCAAAAGCACTGACATCCGACCTTCTTGGCTTTAGTGATTTTGGTATTATTGAAAATTTTGAATCTGCACGCATCATCTCTTTGTCAGAAGAACATGCCGTGGTCGACCTCAGCGATTGTCAGGACGACTTCCCTGCAATCGGCTCTGTAGTCCGCGTTGTTCCTAACCACACCTGCGTTGTCAGCAATCTATTTGACCAAATGGTTTTCCATCGAAACGGTATCGTCACACGTGTAGAACCTGTTTCAGCACGCGGAACAGTTTGGTAGCCATAAGCCACATCAAACACGCGTATGAAAAAAGGGGCCGCTAAACGCCCCTTTTTTTCATAATAGAACTGAGCCTTTCGTACTTTATGCAAGTTTCTCCAAAATCGGCCTGTTACTAAATCATTATTTTAATTGTTCATTTCAATAAACCCGCACATCTACAGCGGGCGAAGCCTATGAAAAAGTGAAAATCAATTTCACATTATTTTCATTCCTCTTAGATTTTTTAGATTAATCTGCCAAAATCGATTGACTTATGTGACGCTTGACGCATTATTAAGAAAATAAATTACAAAAATAGCGGCGGAACATAATAAACGAAATCTGGACCCTTTGATGATTGTCTGAACATCAAACTTAGCGCTTGTGCAGATAATGTGGGGTTCGGGTTCCTGAGTATGGGCATCACATGCGTATTTTTACAGCCTCTTTGGCGACGGAAACGAATACTTTTTCACCTGTGCCAACAGATATGGATGCGTTTAAGGCCGCTTTCTATGCTGGCCCGGGCGAGCATCCAGACACGCCTACACTTTGCTCATCTGTTGTGCCAATCCTCCGACGCCGCGGGAAGATTGAAGGTTTTAGTGTCATTGAAGGCACCTCCTGCTGGGCCGAACCCGCTGGGCTTATTCAGCGCAAAACCTATGAGACCCTGCGCGATACCATTTTGGATGAATTGCGTGCCGCATTACCTGTAGATGGTGTGATTTTGGGCCTCCATGGCGCTATGGTCGCACAGGGCTACGACGATCCGGAAGGAGATTTTCTGGCACGTATTCGCGAAATCGTCGGACCGAATGTTCTGATCGCAGCCGAGTTCGACCCGCACAGTCATTTAACGACAAAGCGTATTGCCAACCTTAATATCATGGCAACATTTCTCGAATTTCCGCACACGGATTTCGAGGAACGGGGTGAGCATGTTGTCGATCTCGCTTTGAGAACGCTTAAAGGTGAATTTGAGCCGGTCATATCCACTTTCGATTGCCGGATGATATCCATCTATCCAACAAATCGCGAGCCTATGCGCTCGTTTGTTGATCGTTTGGTGGCCTTAGAAGGCAAGGACAGCATTCTTTCTATCTCTGTAATTCACGGTTTTATGGCAGGCGATGTGCCAGACATGGGCACGCGTATTGTTGTTGTAACGGACAATGCGAAGACAAAAGGTGATGCTCTTGCGCGCCAGCTCGGACATGAGCTTTACGCAATGCGCAAAACCACGGCGATGCCAATGTTTGATACAGAAGCAGGCCTTGATCACGCTATCGCCGTGCGCAATGCAAATCCCACTCTGCCCGTTGTCATATCCGACATATGGGATAATCCCGGTGGCGGTGTCGCGGGCGATGCA
Organism: Ochrobactrum sp. MYb379; assembly: GCF_037479515.1. Taxonomy (NCBI): domain Bacteria; kingdom Pseudomonadati; phylum Pseudomonadota; class Alphaproteobacteria; order Hyphomicrobiales; family Brucellaceae; genus Ochrobactrum; species Ochrobactrum sp. MYb379. The sequence goes on along the minus strand of NZ_JBBGYW010000007.1, from coordinate 42,574 downwards.
ACCCATATTATTCGCCGTATGTTGGAACGTGGTCTGGATAACTTTGGCGTTGCAACATTATGGGATCCCGTCGCCGTTTCTTTCTGTCATGCAGCCGGCGAAGGTGCGGAACTCAATATTCGCATCGGAGGAAAATCGTCTTGGCAAGGCGGTGAACCGCTTGATCTGCGGGTTACAATAATAAAAGTCATGGACGCTGGATGGCAGAGTTTCCGCAATAGCCGCGTCAATTTAGGGCGCGTTGCTGTTATCCGCCCTTTAGGAACTGAAGTTGATATTATTCTGATTACCAGCCGCTCGCAAACCTATGAGCCCGATATCTTCACCAATCTTGGAATTGATTACAGATCAAAGAACTTCCTTCTGGTTAAATCCACCAATCATTTTCAAGCGGGCTTCCAACCGATCACTTCAGAGATCGTCTATATTGCGGCCCCAACATCCTACCCAACAGATCCGGCAACAACACCATACCGCAAAGCCAGCCTAGAGCTCTGGCCGCGTATCGCTGACCCATTGGGACTTGACTAATTATAGCGAAAATGACCGGTACGCCGGTTCAAAAAAGGGGAGTAAATCATGAAAAAAACTTTGTTATTTGTCGCCGCAGCGGCGGCCCTTGCATGTACCAGTACCATAGCGATAGCACAGGCATCTGATGGCATTCTCACAATTGCTACCATAGGTGAACCACCTAGCCTCGACGTCATGCAAACGCCAACAGACATCGTCCTGACGATAGATCAGCATATTTTTGAAACGCTTTTCACTTATGATGATCAGTGGAAATCTGTTCCGCTGCTTGCCGCGGCAATGCCAGAGATTTCAGAAGATGGCCTCACCTACCGCATCGCATTGCGTGATGGCGTAAAGTTCCATGATGGTAGCGACCTGGATTCCAAAGACGTTGTTGCGTCTCTTAAGCGCTGGATGGAGATTAACTCTAAAGGCAAACAAGTTGCAGAAGTCGTCGAAAGTGTGAATGAAGATGGAGACCATGCGGTCATCATCAAACTCAAATCGCGCTATGCGCCACTTCTCGCTACACTTTCACAAGCCTCGGTTATCATTCCGTCAGAAACGGTGGAAGATACACTTACCAAGTTTATCGGTACTGGCCCATATGCCCTTAAAGAGCGCAAGCCTGATCAATATACGCAGCTCGTGCGTTTTGATGATTACAAATCTCCGGAAGGAGAGCCAAGCAACTATGCTGGAAAACGTGCAGCAATCGCTAAAGAGCTGCGCTTCGTACCCGTTCCCGATGCAAACACCCGCGTCGAAGGTCTGATTTCCGGGCAATTCGATTTTGCGGATTCACTGCCTGTAAGCGCCTATCAACGTGTGGAGGCCAGCGACAAAGCAAAACCCGTCATCTTCGAGAATTCCGGCTGGGCTTCTCTCAACATGAATATGAAAGAAGGCGTTCTTGCAAATAAGGAACTGCGGCAGGCCGTGCAAGCTTCACTCAATGCCTCTGACATGATGCTTGCAGCGTTTTCGGATGATCGCTTTTACAGTGTTGATGGCTCTATTTTCCCAAAAGGTTTTTACTGGAATACGGACGCAGGCGTAGTTCGTTATGGAGAAGGTGATCCGGAAACGGCCGCCAAACTGCTCAAAGATGCAGGTTATACAGGCGCCCCTATCCGCTTACTGACAAGCCGTCAGTATGAATTCCACTATAAAATCGGAGAAGTTGCCAAAGCCTATCTTGAGGCTGCGGGTTTCAAAGTGGACTTACAGGTTGTCGACTGGGCTACCCTAACCACCCGTCGTGCGGATCCAACACAATGGGATATTTTCATTACCCATTCCAACTTCCCTGGAGATCCTACAACGATCAACACCATTACGGATTCTTATCCAGGCTGGTACGTGTCTGACCAGAAAACAGCAGCCGTCAAAAACTATATGAATGCCACCACAGACGACGAGAAACTCAAAGCATGGGAGGGAATACAAACCGTCATTTATGACGATGCTCCTCTCTACAAGGTTGGCAATTTTAATGCTCTCTCAGGCATTGCCAACGGAGTGGAAGGATACACGCCTACCTATTGGCCCCATTTCTGGAATGTAACTCCTAAGCAGTGAGGCATGGAAAATGGAACGGATCGCCTGGGCATTGTTGAACCGATTAGTTGGCATGTTAATCGTGCTGGCTCTTGTCGTAACAGTAGTCTTCATCATTGTTCGTGTAACGCCAGGCGATCCGGCCGCTGTCATGTTGGGATCAGATGCCACCCCACAAGACATAGCCGATCTGCGCGCCAGAATGGGGCTCGATGCGCCCATTCTGATACAGTATGTCCATTTCATTATGGGCATATTTCAGGGTGATCTCGGACAATCTATGTTCCTCAATCAGCCCGTTACGACAGCCTTGGCATCTCGCGCCGAGCCCACATTCTTCCTCACCTTATTCTCAATCCTGATAGCAGTCGCCATCGCTCTGCCCGTTGGCATTTTCTCGGCCGTAAAACGCGGTACGATTTTTGATCAGTCCGTCGTTACATTGACCATGATCGCAGCCAGCATTCCCAGTTTCTGGCTCGGCCTTATCCTGATCCAAACTCTTGCCGTGGGGATGGGGTGGTTCCCTGCTTCGGGTTATGGCGGGCCGGATGCGAGTTTTTTCGACAGGTTGCAGCATTTGGTATTGCCAGCACTGGCGCTTGGTATCGTAAACTCAGCACTGATAACCCGCTTCACGCGTGCGGCAATGCTTGATGTACTCAGTGACGACTATGTGCGAACGGCGCGCGCTAAGGGGGCTCGTGAACGCAGAGTAATCCTCAAGCACGCATTTAAAAACGCGCTTGTTCCAATCATTACCGTTATCGGACTTTCAATCGCCATGCTAGTGGCAGGTGCTGTAGTGACAGAGACAGTTTTTGGTCTTCCAGGCATTGGCAATCTGGTCGTGTCAGCTGTTCTCCGCCGCGATTATCCGGTCATTCAGGGAACTTTGCTTGTCGTGGCTGCGATCTACGTCCTGATCAATTTCACCGTGGACCTTCTTTATATTCTGGTTGATCCGAGGGTAAAACTTTGACACTCGCTTCTTTCTCAATGCCATTTATCGATAATCTGCGGCGTCTTTTCGGCAACCGCGCCATTGCGCTGGGCGTAGTCATTCTTCTGGCCGTTATCCTTGCCGCACTCTTAGCACCATGGGTCGCTCCATATGCGCCCAACAAACTCTCTATAGTCAATAAGTTGCAAGGGCCCTCCTGGTCTCATTTTTTCGGAACCGATGAATTTGGACGCGATATTTTCTCTCGTGCTATTTATGCGGGGCGCATATCATTGCTTGTAAGTCTCGGTGTCGTTGCAATATCGACCATTCTGGGCATTTTCCTTGGTGTGACCGCAGGATATTTTCGAAGGCTTGACGCGCCAATCTCCCGCCTGCTGGATGCCATGATGTCATTTCCCGACATTCTGCTTGCAATCGCTTTGGTAGCGGCATTGGGACCATCGCTCATAACAGTTATCATTGCACTCGGCATTACCTATGCGCCGCGGCTCGCACGTATTGTGCGCGGCTCTACTCTTGTTATCCGTGAGATGCCCTATATCGAAGCCGCGATTTCGTTGGGACTACCAACCTGGCAAGTTCTTCTGCGCCACGTTCTGCTCAATCTGGCTTCCCCTATCCTCGTTCAGGCAACTTTCGTGTTTGCATCAGCTATGCTTGCAGAAGCGAGCCTATCCTTCCTTGGTATCGGCGTTTCATCAGACATGCCGACCTGGGGAACAATGCTGGCCGCTGGACGCGAATATATGAACAATGCGCCATGGTTGATGCTGTTTCCGGGTTTGGCGATCATCCTTTCCGTACTTTCACTGCAACTTGTTGGTGACGGGTTACGCGACATGGTTGATCCCCGTCTTGCGAAAGAAAACTGACCATGACCGACAACAATCACAACCAGAAGTCAGTTCTGACCGTTGAAAATCTGACCACTTCATTCAAGGCCGCAGATGGCTGGCGCGCAGTCATACGCGATATAAATTTTCATGTGGATGCTGGTGAAACCGTTGCCATCGTCGGCGAAAGTGGCTCTGGCAAAAGCGTGACAGCGCTTTCGACTATGCGATTGTTACAGAAAGACAAATCGCGCATCGAAGGACGTATTCTGCTTGAAGGTCGCGACCTGTTGCAACTGCCAGAAGCCGAAATGCGCTCAGTGCGCGGCGGTTCGATTGGCATGATTTTTCAGGAACCGATGACGTCCCTTAATCCGGTTTTCACAATTGGAAATCAGTTGGCCGAAGCGCTGGTATTGCACCGAAATCTTAGCTGGAAGCAGGCTGAAGCCGAAGCGATACAGCTTATGGAGCGCGTGCGCATTCCAGCGGCTCGGACACGATTGAATGAGTATCCGCACAAATTTTCTGGCGGAATGCGCCAGCGTGTCATGATAGCAATGGCGCTTGCATGCAGGCCCAAGCTCCTTATTGCAGATGAGCCAACAACCGCACTGGATGTAACTATTCAGGCCGAAATCCTGCATCTCATTCGGGAGCTACAGCAGGAAGAGAACATGGCAGTGCTTTTCATCACCCATGATATGGGCGTGGTTGCTGAAGTTGCGGACCGCACTGTCGTCATGTTACGTGGTGATATGGTGGAAACCGGTGCTACCAAAGACATTTTCGCAAAACCAAAAGCTGTTTATACAAAATCGCTTTTAGCGTCCATTCCACGCCTCGGCACTATGGGCGACACAATAGCGCCGAAACGCTTCCCGGAAGTGGACCCTAAAACCGGAGAGGCCAAAGATGGCCGCGTGACCAAGCCAGTTCCATCCAGTCGCGAACCTATCCTTAAGGCATCCAATATTGTTGTGCGATTTGACCTGCCCAATGGCCGCATCCATGCCGTTGAAAATGTCTCATTTGATTTGCGCCCAGGAGAAACACTGGCACTTGTAGGCGAGTCCGGCTGTGGCAAATCCACAACCGGACGCGCAGTTATGCGACTTCTTGAACCCACTTCCGGCAACATCATTATTGATGGTCAGGACGTCACGAAGCTAAATGCCTCATCTTTGCGTAACATGCGACGCAATGCGCAAATGATCTTTCAAGACCCCTTTGCCTCACTCAATCCCCGCATTCGTATTGGTGCGGCGATTGCAGAGCCGATGATATCCCATGGCCTGATGGACAAGAAGCAGGCGAAGGAAAAAGTTGCGGAACTCCTTGAACAGGTAGGACTTACAGCTTCGATGGCAACGCGCTTTCCGCATGAATTTTCAGGCGGGCAGCGTCAGCGCATCTGCATCGCCCGTGCACTGGCGCTTAACCCGAAGCTCATCGTCGCGGATGAGGCCGTTTCAGCACTCGATGTTTCGGTGAAAGCACAGGTTTCCAACCTTCTGTTGGATTTGCAGGAAAAGCACGACCTCGCCTATTTGTTTATCAGTCATGACATGGCGGTTGTTGAGCGGATCAGTCATCGGGTGGCGGTTATGTATCTGGGTGAAGTCGTTGAGATCGGTCCGAGAGTATCTATTTTCAATAATCCCCAGCACCCCTATACGCGTCGGCTTATTGATGCCGTTCCTGTTCCTGATCCCCTATCAAAAAAACTGGTGCGCCCTGATCTTGGAGAGGAAATTAAAAGCCCACTCCGACCACTCGATTATGTGGCCCCAAAGAAAAGCTATCGTGAAGTTAGTACCGGACATTTCGTGCAGATAAATGATGAGAACCGCGAAGAAAGCACGGCGGCATGAAATGCGCTCAGTCACCAATTCCAGCCTTCGTTGGCGTTGACTGGGGCACTAGCAGTTTTCGTGCTTGGCTTATGAGCGCTTCAGGCGATGTTATTGCCCAAAGCAAATCTGGCGAGGGTATGTTGCATTGCGCAAAGAGCGGCTTTGCACCAGTATTGGAGCGGCATCTGCGCAAGCTTGGCGCTACAAACGATTTGCCGGTTTTAATCTGTGGTATGGCTGGCTCACGCCAGGGCTGGGTAGAGGCACCTTATCTCCCCACGCCGACAACACTTGATCATCTGTATCAAGGTGCCCAAAGAATAGAATGCGACATGAACGTGCAAATTCTGCCGGGTGTTGCGCAGAAAAATGTTCACAATCCAGATGTAATGCGAGGTGAAGAAACCCAAATTCTGGGAGCAATCGATAATAGCTTTACCGGTCTCGTCTGTATTCCTGGCACTCACAGCAAATGGATCAAGATCTCAAATGGCATTATCCAGTCGTTCCAAACCTATATGACGGGGGAGCTTTTTTCCCTTCTATCGAGCCAAAGTATTTTAATGCATGCTGTTGAATGCGATGACAATCATATTGTCGATGATGCTGCATTTCTGTCCGGCTTTGAGATTGGACTAGAAAGCCCCACGAACTTAACAACAAACCTGTTTCGTTTGCGCGCGAGCCAATTGTTAGGCTTTTCACAGCGTAAGGATGGATACCATTGGCTATCAGGTCTGTTGATTGGTGTCGAGTTGGCTGACGCTCTTAAGGACTGTCATAAAGATATACCACTTATCTTGATAGGCGTGGGTCGCCTCGCCACCCTTTACGATAAAGCCCTGCAACATTCTGGCTATCAACCCCAAATAATCGATGCAGAAGAGGCATCACGTAAGGGACTGCTTAAAGCTGCCCGTAATCTCTAGAATATGAAAGAACAATAAGATGTCTCAGCCGAGTGTCAAATGGCCTGCGTTTAAGCGTTCTTTGGTTGCCATTTTACGTGGTATAAGGCCCAGCGAAGTTGAAGCAATCGGCGAAATGCTTATAGGTGCGGGTTTCGAGGCTATTGAAGTACCGCTCAACTCGCCCAATGCCCTTTCTTCGATTGAGCGCCTGAGCAAGCGCTTTGGTGCGGATAGCCTGATTGGTGCTGGAACGGTTTTAACAGCGGACGACTGTGCCCGGGTAGCAGATGCCGGTGGGTGCCTGATGGTCAGTCCCAACATCGATGCCGATGTGATGCGGATAGCCAAGGAACGCTCTATGGTCACATTGCCGGGTGTATTCAGTCCGACTGAAGCGCTGAAAGCAATTGAGCTTGGAGCATCGGCATTAAAGTTCTTTCCTGCCTCGGTTCTCGGCCCATCGGGTATTTCTGCGCTAAGCGCAGTGCTTCCTAAAAATATAGTGATCGGCGCTGTTGGTGGCGTCTCCCATCAAAACTTCCACGACTATATAACCGTTGGCATTCGTACCTTCGGATTGGGAAGCAGTCTTTATCGGCCCGGACAGAACGCAAAGATAGTTGAGGCGAATGCCATTGAAGCGGTCACGGCCTATGACGAAGCAATTTCTACAGCCAATTCTGGAGTATAGATAACATGACTGATAATCAGATAATTCGGTATGAAACCGCAGACAATCAAGCGGGCGGTCAGCCTCGCCCTTTCGCCAAAGCCGTACGCGCCGGTGACTTTGTTTATGTTTCAGGTCAAGTACCCACAATGGATGGCGAAGTCGTCGCCGGTAATATTGTGGTGCAAACCGAACAAGTCATCTCAAATATTAAGTCAGCTTTGGCGCTTGCAGATTGCACATTGGCCGATGTGGTTAAAGTGAATGTCTGGCTGGATGACGCTCGCGACTTCTCAAGCTTTAACGCAGTTTTCAAGAAACATTTTCTCGACCATCCACCAGCGCGGTCCACTGTGCAATCGCCGCTTATGGTTGATGCTAAAGTGGAGATGGACGTAATAGCTTACAGCAAACCAAAAGTCATTTAATGAAATAATAGACTTACATCCTTATGAAACACAGATAGACCAATTTTGGGAGTGCACAGACAGCAGGTTTTCCCTGTGCCCTTCCATCATTTCCGTCCCTCTTTTACGAGTAGCCAGAGGAAGTATATGCCTCCGATGCTAACAGTCATGATGCCGACGGGAAGCTGTGTTTCGAAGGCGTGCTGAGCGGCATAATCTGCGGCAGCAAGAAGCCCACTGCCTGTCAACGCTGAAGGAATAAGCGCAACACCTGCAGAACGCGTGATCCGACGTGCAATCTGTGGGGCAGCAAGCGCAATAAACGAGATCGGTCCAGCGGCGGCCGTGACAATAGCCGTGAGTGCAACGCCAAGGATCATCAACGCCGCCCTCGTGCGATTGGCATTCACACCAGAGGCGCGCGCTGCATCATCTCCCATTTCGAGTTGTCGCATTGGTCGTGCAAGAAGCATCGTCAAGGGCATGATAATGAGAAGAACAATTGCAACGGGCACCAGCTGATCAAAGCCCAGACCATTGAGCGAACCCGCGCCCCAGATAGCAGCTGACATCGCCACATTAAGATCAGCCGCCTTGATCATCCAACCATTGAAGGCGGATAACATAGCTGAGATGCCAATACCCACAATGATCAGCCGGAAGCCTTGCATACCATTGCGCCAAGCCAACATATAGACAGCGAGCGCTGTAATCACGCCACCTGTCAACGCTCCTGCGGCAACTTCATAATAGCCGCCAGACAAAAGCAGGATGACGATCAATGCACCTGTATAAGACCCCGCCGCAAAGCCAATGATATCCGGGCTACCCAGTGGATTGCGGGTCAGTGATTGGAAGATCGCGCCGCTCATGCCAAGTGCTGCGCCCAATAAAATGGCCAGCAGAACACGCGGCAACCGCCACTCAACAACAATCATCCGCACCATATCCTCACCCTCGCCGCGTAAGGCACGCAGCGCATCGGGGATCGGAATTTGGTAACTGCCACTGGTGAGCGATGCGATTGCAACAAGCAAAATCAACGCAATGAGAGCAAATCCAATCAGCAGTCCACGTCGATGCAGGCGAAGGGAAAAGCGACCTCCAAAGAAGCGAATGACCGCGATATGGCCAGTTCCAACACGTGTTGAAGGTGTTTCTGTCATAGTCCACTCACCTTCCTGCGTCGTGCCAGCGCAATAAGCACCGGCGCACCAATAAAGGCCGTCACAATGCCCGCTTCGAGCTCGCCTGGATAAAGCACCAGGCGTCCGACAATATCGGCACTGAGTAGAAGGACCGGCGAGAAAATCAGCGTGAAGGCAACAATCCGTCTCTGATCAGGACCAGTAAACCAGCGCACCATATGCGGCACCATCAGACCGACAAACCCAATAGGACCACAAGCCGCAGTTCCAGCACCCGCGAGCAGTGTGACAGCAATCACCACAAGAATACGCGCACGCAGGATACTTGCTCCCAATGAGCGCGCAAGATCATCACCCAGTGCCACTGCATTGAGCGGTCGCGCGGCCAACAATCCAATAACAAGGCCAGCGAAGATAAACGGAGCAACGCGCGCCACCACATGCATGTCGCGGCCTGCAAGCGAACCAATCGACCACATACGCAGCGCATCAAAGGTTTGCGGGTTCAGCAACGTCATGGCAGAGCCAATACCACCCAACACGGCTGAGAGTGCCACGCCAGCCAGAACCAGTCTAATGGGCGTTGCACCTTCTCTTCCGCTGGCACCCAGCGCATAGACAATCAGCGTGATGATAATAGCACCAGCGAAAGCCGCCCAGATATAGGTGTCAATCGACTGCCAGCCCAAAAGGCCAACGGCCAGCGTGACGAAGAAAGCAGAACCGGCATTGACGCCCAAGATTCCGGGATCGGCCAAAGGATTGCGGGTCGCAGCCTGTATCAGTGCGCCCGACACGCCAAAAGCTGCACCGCATAACAGTCCAAGCAAAGTACGTGGCAGGCGATAATCAAGCAGTATAATTTGCTCGGCTGATGATCTGTTCTGCCCTGACAAGGCTTGAAGCAGCACATCAGGCAAAAGCATCCGCGTTCCAACAAGAAGGCTGGCAAAACTAAGCGCAACCAATAGACCAAAGCCGCAGAGTAGAAACAGGAAACTGATCCGCATTGTTGGAGCTGAAGCATTGACGGGTAACCGAACGGGCCTGTCTACTTTCAACGATTGGTCCTTTTGATTATCAATCATTGTGCTGACCTAATGGAATACCTGCCGCCGACCAGGCTGGCCATCGCTCTAACCGCTTGCTGCTCTTCTATGCATTGCTTGTTCTTCACGTATCCATCAGACTCGTGCCTGTCCTTCAATCCAGTAACCAATCTCATCAATACGCTTCTTCTCAAAGCTGAACCCATCAAGCAAAAACTTGAAGCAATCGAAAACACAAAGACTTCACCTGCGATATAGAGATAACCCACACCGTAGGGCAAGCATGGAATGTTTCGTGCAAGCCATGGCAGTCCTTCGTGGCGCTGATCTCTATCTCAGAACAAGCTTTTCCCACGAATTGCAAATATTCAGCCGTGGCTTCCTTCAGTCGGCACAAGCGGGACCGTATCTTTCTTTACCTTCTCGCGATGGAAGATAAACAGACCCGCCAAAACGATAATCGCGGCGCCTCCCAATGTTTGCACATCAGGCAACTCATCAAAGAACATCCACCCAAACAGAATAGCCCATAGCAACAAGGTATATTGCAGCGGCGCGAGAATTGAAGCAGGCGCAAGCTTTAGTGCACGCGTTATAAGCAAATGCGCAAGGCATGCAACGATGCCGAGTAAGAGCAAGGCAAGCAACTCACCTGTGTCGAACGATGTCCAGTTCCCTATACTCAGGGCGCCACCAACGACCAGACAGCCTATTGTTTGCCAAGTGACCAGCGTTGTATCGGGCGTCGATCTGAGCACGCGCCCCAGAACCAGTGTCAGGGCAAAGGACAAGCTACCCAACAGACCGAACATAGAAGGCCAGGAAAGCATGGCTGAGGATGGTCGCAATGCGATAATCACGCCGACAAAGCCAATAAATACGGCCAACCAGCGTCGCCAACCGATACGTTCACCCAAAAGAAAATGTGAAAGGGCCGCAACGTAAATTGGGCCAGCCATATAAAAGGTCATCACATCTGCCAGCGGAAGGAATGTAACTGCAGCATAAAAAAGGCCGGTATCCGCTGTTGCAAGCACAACACGCGCGAATTGCAGGGATGGCTTTTCTACTTGGAACAGACTTGCAGCTGGCTTTCGCGCAAGCATCGGCCCAAGCACGAAGAACGCACCAAACGATCGGATAAGAAGGACCTGACCAACAGAGAAACTTGCGACCAGCCATTTACCCATGGCATCATTGAGCGCGAACATGAAATCGCCAAGCAGCATTAACAGGATGCCAACCAAGACTGCATTTCCGCCCACGGCAAGCACCGTTTTTTTGTTCATAATTAATTGGTGGTCCCGGCCACAAAAACCAGCATTCTTCGCGCACAAATCCGTTGCTGAGCTTGGCCGACTATACTGCTGCATGTTGGAGTATTACTCTGCTTACTCCGCACATGAAGGCTTTGCAAGATGCTGCTGCAAGTGCACCCTCTTCGTTACTTTTCAAGTCATGCGCAGTAGGCTATAGCGCTTCACATAGCGTCGCGAGGTCGCGCGTTGTGAGGTCAGCATGAGCACTGAGTCCAAACCTATTGTCGGGATAGCATTAGCTTCAGCAGGCTATGCCTGCTTTGCGCTACAGGACGCGATTGTAAAATGGCTCGTCGCTGATTACGCAGTGCCGCAAATTCTTTTCATGAGAAGTCTGGTTATTGTCCTGATAACCGGCGGGTTAGCCTGGCATTTCCGCCATCCTTCAATATTTAAAAGCAAATACCGGGGAACACTGGTTCTTCGCGCAGCTTTAATGCTGTTGGCCTGGCTGCTTTTTTATAATGCCGCTCGATATTTAGGTCTTGCAGAATTAACGACACTATATTTTTCAGCACCAATAATGGTCATGTTCTTGTCGATTTTTATACTGAAAGAGAAGATCGGCACAGGACGCTGGATCGCTTGTATCGGTGGCTTCATTGGCGTTCTGATCGCAGCAAATCCAACGCATTCTCCAAATCTTATCCCAGCACTGATGTGTGTTGTTGCCGGTTTCTGCTGGGCTCTGAGCACGATTTTGATACGCCTTGTGAGCAGGACTGAAACAACACTGACCCAGATGTGGGCTACAAGTCTTCTGTTCGGAATTGCATGCGCTGTTTCCTTTCCATGGATCTGGAAAACACCTGACGCGACTGGGTGGCTTTTGATGCTCATACTGGGACTGGTCGCGACCGTTGGACAATATCTGCTTTATGAAGGCTTCCGTCATGCGCCCGCTTCCGCTCTTGCACCAACGGAGTTCTCGGCACTGATCTGGGCATTTATCTACGGCTATGTGCTCTGGGCAGAAATCCCCACCGAGAACGTTTTGATCGGCGCAGTATTGATTGTTTTTTCAAGCATGGTTTTGGTCGCCTGGGAGCGCCGTGCTGAACGTGCTGCGCAAGCCGGATAACCGTTTCTCGCGATGTGCTTAACAATCAGAAACCAGTGCTTAACGCCCAGACAAAATAAAAACATTCACTTTGTACTCATATTTATTTAGTAAGAAAAGGCTTGATAGAGAATCGACGCGCATCTCGTTCAATATGCCGATATAACAACTTGAATTGCGTTAAAGCGTCTCTCGTAAAGCTGTTATGGGACCAGTTCGAAAGCGTTATCATGAATTTGAATTTGCTTCCATTTCTGATGGCACGGTCTTTTTTCGTCACGTCTGTTTTGACAGATAGTTCGGGGCGTTGAACTTTGTCGCTCGTTCTTAATTCGGTTTATGCATCGCAACGCCAGTCTTTGCTTAGCACTGTATTTCGGATTGTCCGGGATGCACAAATTGCTGAAGACTTGGCGCAAGAGACATATATTCGTGCAAAGAGAGCAATCGACAGCGCACCGATAGAGCATATCGAAGGATATCTTCACCAGACAGCCCGCAATCTTGCCTTGGATTATCTCCGTCGCAAGAAGACGCGCAGCTCCGTAGAGAGTGAGACAACGGACCCATCCGTTATCGATGTTATCGCCAGTGATGTTATATCTATCGAAGAAGCGATCATTGAGCGCCAGAAATTCCATCAGTTTAAGCACGCACTGGCTGGCTTACCGAAGAGAGCTCAGGCAGTACTGATACTCAGTCGAATAGATGAATGGCCTCAGGCGAAAATTGCTGAACATCTTGGTATATCGGAACGAACGGTATTTAATGATTTGAAATTGGCGCTTGGTCATTGCAGAGATATTTTACAGCGATATGAAAAACCTTAGATCTTTTGGATTTGACCAATCATTTTGCCGGTTACAACAGTGTCAGGCGTCAAATGTATAAAGAGTGCTGCTGCACTGACTATGGGATGGCCTGAGTGGAACGTCGCGATACTGACAAGAATAAGGCTTCAGGTGAGACTTACGCTCATGACGACGCGGTTGTCGACGAAGCTTTGAATTGGTTTCTGAAGCTCAACGACCGGCCGCAGGATGAACAGCTGCAAAATGCTTTTGAAGCATGGCTGAATGTGTCTCCAAGTCATATTATCGAGTTTCGCAATATAGAGAATCTGTGGGGCTCGAAAGTGTTTCAGGCCGCAGTCGAAACCTTGCCGCAGACAAGTGTAAGATCAAAACGGCGGCAACCATGGTTTAGCTTCAGAAATATTGCCATCGCCGCATCGCTTGCCGCAGTTACAGCTGTCGGTGCCATGCGTCTTCCAGACATGATGCTTTGGATGGAAGCTGACTACATGACTGCTACCGGCGAGATCCAGCAACAGAATTTACCGGATGGATCATCGGTTTTACTCAACACCGGTTCTGCAATCAAATTTGACTTTGAGAATGGAAAACGCTTCGTCTCTGTTTTGAAAGGTGAAGCTTTCTTTGACGTTAAACACGATCCAGAGCACCCTTTTCGGGTTAAGAGCGCTTTTGGCAGCGTTGAAGTAAAGGGCACAGCCTTCTCCGTGAAAGAGGCGACAAACCACGTCGATGTGGTATTGGAGCGAGGAGAAGTTGAAGTTCGTTGTGATTGCGAGCAAGGCGCAATGGCTCTTTTAAGACCGGGCGAAACAATCACATTGACGTCAGATTCACTCTCCGCAATCAAACCCATTGATGCAGAGCAAGCACTGGCTTGGCGTGATGGCCGCATGATTTTTACAGACGTGGCACTCTCAGCCGTCCTCAGCGAGCTTAAACGTTATTATTCGGGCAAGATTTTTGTTACTGACGACCGTATCAACCGTTTGATCGTGACGGGTAACTATCGCCTTGATAATATTGAGGGTGCGGTGCGAACGCTTGCTGATGCGGCAGGTGTTTCTATGACCCGCATTCCCGGCGGCATTATAATTCTTCGCTAAATTCTCAAGTTTTTTTTCTGGTTCTCGTTGTCTGCTGCGTCAAACCCTTTGAGAGCGGTGTTCGACGATCTGCGAACGCCCACTGTAAGCATTAAGAGGGTATTGAAATGTCAATATGGCGGGAACATTCTTGTTTGTCACGAAACTCTAACCGACCCGGTTCAAGACGGCTATCAACTACATTGCTGATGGCATCAACAGTGGTCAGTTTAGTTTCTATGAGCACAATGGGGCCAGCTCACGCACAAACCGGACAAGCTTCTGGTGACATACAACAATCCCGCAGTTTTGAAATTGCTCCGCAGCCTCTGTCATCCGCGATTAACAAATTCATCAGTCAAACCGGTTGGCAAATCAGCTACTCGTCAGAACTGGTCCGCGGAAAACAATCGCAAGGCGTCAGTGGTCCGCTGACACCAGCGGCTGCGTTACAGCGACTTGTGGCTGGCACCGGGCTTGCAATCCGCATTGGAGCGCCGGGGTCCGCAGCCTTGGTTGATCCTGCCCGATCAGCAATTAATTCCAGCGCAGCCGATGGCACTCTTTTGCTGGATACCATTACGATTGCAGCAGGTGCAGGCGCGTCAGGGCTTACAGAAGGCAGCAATTCATATACGACATCAGAAGCGGGGATGCTGAAAGGTATCGAAAGCCTGCGTGAAACACCGCAGTCAGTCAGCGTCATTACGCGCAAGCAGATTGAGGACCAAAACCTCACCTCGCTGAGCGATGTGCTGAGCAAAACCAATGGCCTCACCCTGCAACGAGCCAGCAGTTCAGCGGGATCATCGCTGGGCAACGATACCAATTTTTACTCACGCGGTTTTCAGGTTGGCAATATCCGTATCGACGGTGGTGCCGCGATGGACACTGTTCTAAACGGATTTGGATCGATCAGCGGCATTGATATGGCGCAGTATGATCATGTTGAGTTTCTGCGTGGAATTGATGGTCTCTATTCCAGCACTGGTGATCCAGGCGGTACAGTTAATCTCGTCCGCAAGCGTGCCAAGGCCGAAAAGCAGACAACGTTTTCAACGAGTGCCGGGAGCTGGAACAATTATCGCGTTGAGGCAGATACCACCGGCGCTTTAAATGAAGATGGCACTATCCGGGGCCGTGTCGGGGTCGCATATCAAGATCAAAAATATTTCTACGAAACCGCAAAAATGCGAAATGGTCTGGTTCATGGTTCTCTCGAATTTGACCTCACGCCTGATACACTTTTGATCTTGGGCGGCAGCTATAAAAAGACAGATGGAAAGCCCGATTTTGCGGGCCTTCCCCGCTATAGCAATGGCGCTGACCTTGATCTGTCGCGCAAAACATCGCTTATCCCTGACTGGTCCTACACGCACGATACCTCAACCGAACTTTACACACGGCTTGAGCATAATTTTAATGAGAACTGGGCTGTGAACGCCAATGTTCTCTATTCACGTATGAAGCGTGATCACAGCGGAGCTTATGTATTTGGTGGCGTTGATGCTGCGACGGGTGCCGGAGGCTATCTCTATAGTTTTCCTGAAACCAATATCATGAACCGCATAGCCGCCGATATTAATATCAAAGGCAATGTCGAGGCATTTGGTCAGGAGCACACACTCCTGTTCGGTACGGACTATCAGCGCGGCAAAGCTGATTCTGAGCAATATACTGGGTATCTTGGCTACCCAATGGATGTATTTAATCCAGTATTCCCAGATGAGAACCTGCCAGCCTCTCCACTCAAGGATAGCTATTACACGACGGAAAAACAGTCATTCTACGGAATGGGACGGTTCGGCATCGTCGACGGTTTGCACTTGATAGCTGGCGGCAGGCTATCGAACTATTCATATAAGAGTGAATCTTGGGAAACGAACGGAACCGGCTATGTGCAGGGTTTACGCCATCTCAAAGAGAAAAATGTTTTCACGCCTTACGTTGGGTTGACTTACGACGTCATGGACAACTGGACAGCCTATGGTAGCTATGCGGAAACATACAAACCGCAATATATGTATCGTGCTGGCCCTCTGCCGGGAACACCACTTGATGCCGTAGAAGCCAAGAATTATGAGTTGGGTATCAAGGGCGAAATCCTTGGTGGTCTAGCAAACACATCCTTTGCACTTTATCGCATCGAACAAACTGGTGCCGCAGTTGAGAACCCAGACTACCCATTGAGCTATGGCGCATTTATCTGCTGCTATCTCAATCAGGGCAAAGTTGTCAGTGAAGGATTTGAGGCCGAGATCTCCGGCGAAGTTCTGTCAGGACTACAGCTTTCCGCAGGTTATACGTACAACCAGAATTCTGACAAAGATCAAAACCGTTCATACAGCACCATTACACCGAAACATATGTTTAAGCTGTGGTCGACCTATAAACTGCCAGGCAAGCTGGAGGGATTAACCCTTGGTGGTGGAGTGGTTGCACAGAGCAAAACATTCGTTCGTGGTAGTGCTGTAACCTACAATCCCGATAGCGGTAAGTGGGATGGTGCCTCAGTACCGTTTGAATTTACCCAGTCGGGATACTCAGTCTGGAGTACGCGTATCGACTACGAAATAAGGCCAGACTTGAATATAGCACTCAACGTCAACAATATTTTCGATAAGAAATATTATTCGACAGTTGGCTCCAGCTCGACGGGGAATTTTTATGGGGAACCACGCAGCTTTACTGTATCTCTAAGTGGCAAATTCTAAAATGTACTGCTAACACACTGTGTAAGCGAGCATAGCGTAACTTGAAAATGATGATATCGTTTTGCAGCCTGAGAAACCCGGTTTTTGGGCTGCAAAACGAAGACAGGTGGTGAATTTGAGAACTACATTTTCACGCTTTATAGGTGTTTTACTGCTTCTTGTCGGACTGTCGCTTAGTCCAGCTTTCGCGGTAGAACCCAATCATCCGCGCACTGTCAATCATGCTCTTGGCACGACTGAAATCCCTTCTGATCCACAGCGCATTATAACACTTGGCTGGAGTGGTGAAGATGCGGTGCTCGCATTGGGCAAAGTACCAATCGCGATGATGCATTATGGCCTGTTTGAAAGTGGTGTTTCCCCTTGGAATGAAATTAAACTTGGTAACGAAAAGCCAGTCTTCATCCATGCCGGACCGTTGGACTTTGAAGCCGTCGCAGCATTAAAACCTGATCTTATCCTTGGCATCTATTCCGGCATTGACGCAGTTGCATATAAGCGGCTTTCTGCAATTGCACCGACTGTCGTTTATCGCTCCGGTCCGTGGCAGGCCGATTGGCGAGAGCAGACGACATTAACAGGTGAAGCGCTCGGCCAGACCGAATTGGCAGCGCAACTCATTGATCAAACGAACAAGTATTTACAAGAACTCGGTGGGCAGCATCCCGATCTGAAGGGCAAGAGCTTCATTTTCGGCACCTATTTTGCCGGCAGCAACAGTGTGGTGGTTTATCTTCCTGCTGACCCACGTGTGCAGGCGCTAACGGAACTGGGTCTGAAAATTCCAGATGGTGTTGAGGTTCTAGGCCAAACGCACAAAGGTGATTTTTCAACCTCTGTAAGCCTTGAGAATATCGGTAGTATCGACGCCGATATACTTATCATGTGGTATAGGGATGGAGCACGAGAGGCTGCCGAAGCCCAACCTTTGTTTACAGCGCTGAACGCTGTGAAGCGAGGCTCTTATGTTCCACTTGAAGATCCGGTTTCGGTCTGGTCTACATCGGCATTGAGTGTTCTTTCGATTCCTTACGGGTTTTCTAAATTTGTGCCGCATCTGGCTGAGGCTGCACGCAAAGCGGAGCAGCAATAATGATGCATGACGACACACATAATCACGATGCCCACTCAGACGATCATGATCACCACCATGATGAAGATGATGGTCATCATCACGATCCCTATGTGGAAGATTATTTTCTGGGTGAAGCGATAGACGTTGAACAACTATCGCCATCGATGATCCGGGTTGTTCTAAAGATCATAGGCGGAGAACGCCTGATCCCATCGGGCCATGCGGATGAATGGGTGCGTCTTGCGCTACGGCCTGATGCAGATACACCGGTTACGCTGCCGGTTCTGATGGAAGACGGCAAGTGGGGCAGACCTGATGGCTCGAAGCATTGCCCGAACCGTCCTTATACGATCCGCCGCTGGGATGCTTCACGCTGCGAGATGACGATTGATATTGTTGTGCATGAGGGCGGGGTCGCAGCAGACTGGGCGATGTCTGCAAAAATTGGCGATGTGGTTGGCATTTGTAACCCGGAAGGCCGGTTATGGATTCCCAAGGGCAGCAGCTGGATATTGATGCTGACTGACATTACCGGTCTGCCTGCTGTTGGCCGTGTTCTGGAGGAACTGCCAGAGGGTTTTCAGGCAGTTGTGCATGTAGAAGTGCCGCTTGATGAAGACAGGCAAGAATTGACGACACAGGCCAATGCCAGCATTCACTGGCATGTCTGCCATGGTCTGAAAGCTGAACGTCCGGGCTATACTGAACTGCCACGCATTGCACAGGCTATCGATCACCTGCCGGATGGTCCGGGTTATATTTATATCGCCGGTGAAGCACGCGCGGTATCGGATTGCCGCAAGCATTTCCGCGATACGCTTGGCTTCGACAAAAAGCGGATTGATGCAATCGGTTATTGGATTGAAGGACAAGCGCGGGTTTAATGGTCTCGTAGTGGTGTTTGCTGAGACCCGCAAACACCCACCCCCACATATTTTTAAATAGCAGTTTAGGCGCTTTCTCTTTTCACCACATCATACCCGATATCGATGATGGAATTGCTTACACCTGGTCCCGAAACACGATGGATGATAAGTTCCATACTTCTCTCGCCCATCTCATAGGCATTGGGTTGAATAGTCGAAAGACCTGGTGTGATTTCTGAAGCGATTTCATAGTCCCCCCATCCTGTTACCGCCAGACGATCAGGAACTTTCCAGCCAAGACGCGTACACTCAAAAATTACGCCCGCCGCAACGATATCCGTTGGGCAGATCACCCCATCAATATCAGGATCAATGAGACGCAGTGCCTCCAAGGCTTTCGGACCAGCGCCAAACCCATCAGCTTCATCTACAACACAAACGCGATGGCTTTCTAAACCTGCCACCACAACAGTTTCTGTAAAGGCTGGTAGTCGGTCGCTATACCGTCGGGCAGATGTGCTACCATATCCAACAAACCCGATACGCTGACAGCCTCGCTCTATTAAAAGCCGCGTCATCGACCGCGTTGCATCAGTCATCGAATAACCAACCGCCATATCTAGCGGATCTTGAGTTACCCAACTTTCAACAACAGGTGTTTGGGTTTTGTTGATGAGATCTATTGCCTCTTGCGAATGCTGGTTGCCGACCAGCGCAATACCAGCAACACGTAACCCGATGAACGTCTGAATTGCGGCAGTTTCGTCTTCTTTGGTTTCCGCAAGTTTCAAGATCAATTCATAACCGCTCTCCGTTGCACGATCCTGCATACCGCGTACATATTTATAGAAGCTCGAATTCTTCATCGAAGGAATAACAGCTCCAATCACACGGCTTTGTCCTGATGACAAAATACCCGCTGAATGATTGGGGACATAACCAAGTTCAGCTGCCACCTGAAAAACGCGAAGGCGCGTTTCTTCCAACACCCGCTCAGGATATCGGAACGAATTTGATACAGTCATAGGTGACACACCAGCGGCTTTTGCGACCGACTGCATCGTTATGAGAATTTTACTATGAACCAGATTATTCATGATTAAGGCACAAATTATTACCACAAAAACCTGTTTTCAAGGTTTTATATACTATTGAATTGAAGTTCATAAGAAAATACATCCTTGACCAAAACCGCTTAAAGATTGATTGTAGCGCTACAATATAATGCAATTTCTGGAAATGCATATGGTTTTTGGTTTGGGTGAGAGGGCAGATCGCGAGATGCCCTTATGAATTATCATGCTGAGAATGGAGCTAGTCCACTGGTGCTGCAAGCTGTTACCAAACGGTACGGCTCAGCTATCGCCGTCGATAATCTTGATCTGACGATTGAAGCGGGCAAACTTGTTTCACTGCTTGGGCCATCAGGATGCGGAAAAACCACCACCTTGCGTATGGTAGCCGGTTTTGAGCGCGCAGATTCAGGATCTATCCGCATCGGAAATGCCGATGTAACGACCCTTCCACCGCATCGCCGCCAACTCGGCATGGTCTTTCAAAACTATAGCCTCTTTCCCCATCGAACGGTCGCCGAGAATATAGGATTTGGTCTGAAGATGCAGGGGATTGGTCGTGCTGCACATGATGAGCGCATCAAATCAATGCTTGACCTCATCCAGCTGTCGGGGCGTGGTGATACCTACCCCTCGCAACTCTCTGGTGGTCAGCAGCAACGTGTAGCGCTCGCTCGATCCCTTGTTGTCAACCCAAAGGTTCTTTTGCTTGATGAACCACTAAGCGCACTCGACAAATCTTTGCGCGAAAGCATGCAGTTTGAAATTCGCGCGATGCAGGCGCGTCTTGGCATCACCACTTTGCTGGTCACGCACGATCAGGAAGAAGCGCTGTCTATGGCAGATCAGGTCGCAGTTATGAAAAGCGGTCGAATTCTCCAGCTCGGTACGCCGGGAGACATTTATGACCGACCGCGGAGCCGTTTTGTCGCGGAGTTTCTTGGTGCTTCAAACATATTCGAAGGCACGACATCGCAAGATGGTACTGCGCTGCTTTTATCAAATGGCCAGAGTAAAGTTAGCATTCCGCTTGCCGCTCCTCAGCCTGCTGGGGCGTCAGTGATCCTATCGATCCGCCCTGAACGTATTGTTCCGCTGAATAAGGACGAAGGACTGCTTGAGGGTCGCGTTGTTGGCGCAGTTTTCCGAGGGAATTATGCTGCGTATCAGGTCGATATCCCGGCGTTGCGCCGCGAAATCGTTATCTACAGACAGGCTGAAAGCAATCTCGGTGAACTGGCCTATCATCTGAATCAAGACATTACGCTTGGCTGGAAACCGCAGGATGCGGTCGTCGTAGTGCCAGAATAATTGGAAGACCAGACTATGCAGAAGAACGGCGCACGTATCGGCATTGATGTGGGCGGAACATTCACCGATTTTGTTCTGTTCGATCCCGACAGAAAAAAACTGATACATTACAAAGAACCATCAACACCCGATGATCCGTCAAGGGCGCTGATTGTCGGATTGCAGGCGCTTCTGCAAAAAGCCGAACTTCAGGCTAATGATATCGGCACGCTGATGCACGGCACGACAATTGGCCTGAACGCAATCATTCAGCGTCGTGGCGCCAAAATCGCGCTGATTGTCAGTGAAGGCTATCGCGACATTCTGGAAATCGCGCGCAGCCGAATGCCCTCCTCCTTTGATTTTCATGCCAGAAAAGAAGAGCCGCTGGTGCCCCGGCATCGCATCATTGAAATTGGTGCGAGACTATCGGCTCAGGGTGAAGTCACACAATTCGCAGATGAAGCTGCTATCAGTGACATTGCAAAAAAGTTGAATACGCTTGACGTTGAGGCCGCAGCACTGGTGCTAATCAACGGCTATACCAATCCAGCAATCGAACGCGAACTTTCTGAGAAAATCTCCAAGAAAGCCGGAGGACTTTCTGTCACCTCTGCTGCAGCAATCTGGCCAGAAATCCGTGAGTATGAACGCACGCTTGTCGCCTGTCTTAACGCCTATATTCAACCGCTTATGGGCCACTATTTTGATGGCCTGAAAGAGGGTCTGGCCCGCGATGGCGTGACTGCGCCTATATTGGTGACAGCATCCAATGGCGGTTCGCTCAGCCTTGCATCGGCACAAGAACGCCCGGTCGAGACAATTCTTTCCGGACCTGCTTCGGGTGTTATGGCTGCTGCGCGGCTTGCCAATGCTGCGCAAGTCAGTTCGATTATCACATTCGACATGGGAGGCACCTCCTCCGATATTGCGGTGGCGCAGGATGGCGCCGCACAACTGGCAACGAAAACCGACATTGGTGGACTTCCTCTGGTGCTTCCAGTTGTCGATGTTTCAGCAATTGGCGCAGGCGGCGGCTCAATTGTCTGGGTCGATGATCATGGCGTCCTGAAAGTAGGGCCGCGTAGCGCAGGGGCCATGCCGGGACCTGTTTCTTACGGTCGCGGCGGTACCGAACCCGCAGTCACCGATTGCTATCTGACGCTAGGCTATATCGATCCAATGGGCTTTCTCGGCGGTCGTATGCAGCTTGATAGTCAGGCCGCGCAGGAAGCCTTGGCACGTGTTGGCCATCGCATCGGTTTTAACGGCGACGAAGCAGCGGCGAAAGCCGCAGAAGGAGCGCTCGCAGTAACCACGGCAGGCATGGCAACTGAACTCTACAAAACACTTGCTTCGCGCGGCCTTGATCCGGCAAGCTTTGCTCTGGTGCCATTTGGCGGCGCCGGGCCGACACATGCCAATCTGCTGGCTGAAGAAGTGGGCATCTCTCATATTATCATCCCGCCAGCAGCAGGTACCTTTTGTGCCCTGGGTGCTGCTGCAGCCGATCTGCGTCGTGATTTTGTGCGCAGCCTGCGCCGCTCACTTGATAATGAAAGTGCTGCTTTGCTTGGCGAAACATTTGCCACACTTCAAGCCGAAGGCAGCAAATGGCTTGATGAAGAAGGCGAACAGAGCAGCGGACGGCATTTAGACAAGGCCGCAGATATGCGTTACGTCGGTCAGGCCTATGAACTTCGTGTAGCACTCAACGCAGTTTCCACTGATGCAGAATCTATTGCCGAGGCATTCCACCGCGAACATGAGCGCATTTACGGCTTCCGAGATACGCAGGCAGAAGTGGAACTTGGCACCGCACGACTTGCGGTCATTGGTATTACGCCTGAGCTTAGCGCGCCGGAAATTGCAACAGGTACAGGTGACCCAAAACCCAATGCCTCCCGCCCGCTTTTTCACAAGGGCGCATGGCTTGATGCAGCGATTTTCAGCCGCAATGCACTTGGCGCTGGCGACCAGATAAGTGGTCCCGCCATTATTGAACAGGATGACACAACCACGATCTTGCTGCCTGACTGGATCGCACGCTGCGATACGTCCGGAAATCTGCATCTTGAAAGGCTGACCAAATGAAACTCGATCCGGTCACACTTGCCATTCTCGGCAATAAGCTTGCAGCCATCAGCGAAGAGATGTGCCTGACGTTACAGCGTACTGGCCGCACTCTCTATGTTAAAGAAACGGCTGATTTTGCCTGTGCGCTGGCAGGACTTGACGGGCGTTTTTTTGCCTATCCGCGCTCAATAGGCGTTTCCGGGTTTGTGGGACTTGAATGCGGACCAACGATCAATGCCGTTGGACCGCTGGAGCCGGGTGATGTCATTCTGACCAACGATCCTTATCGTTCCGAAGGTCTTGCAACCCATTTGCCTGATCTGCACATGATCGAACCCTATTTCCATGAGGGCCGTATTGTCGCCTATGGTTGGTGCTTTGTGCATTGCTCAGATGTCGGCGGCCGTGTGCCGTCAAGCATCTCTCCGGTCAATACGGAAATCTTTCAGGAAGGTTTGCGCATCCCGCCCGTCAAGCTGATGAAGCGCGGTGAAATATCGCCGGAAGTTAAGCTTTTCCTTGATGCAAACAGCCGTACACCAGAAGCCAATATGGGCGATATTCGTGCAATGCTTGCAGCGCTTAGCGCCGGTCGTCGCCGCTTTGAACAGGCAATCGCGCAACATGGCGTGGATGCGGTCGCGACCGCAAGCACGGACCTTGTTACTTATGCATCCGAGAAGGCACATGCGGTCCTGCGCAAGGTACCCGCAGGGACTTATGCCTTCTCAGATTATCTCGACGATGATGCTGCCGGAAAGTTACCAGTTCGGATTGCACTAAACGTTACTTTTGAAGATGGAAAAGTCCATCTCGATTTCACGGGAACTGATCCACAGGTCGCAACTGCGATGAATATTCCATCACGCGGCAGACCTCATGCATGGCTCACGCTTCGTGTGCTGGCACTGGTCAACACGCTTGACGCAACTGTTCCGCTCAATGTCGGACTGCTTGATCCGGTGCGCATCACGGCACCTGAAGGAACGCTTGTTAATCCGCAGGAACCTGCCGCTACCGGTGTTCGCCACGCAGCCGCCATTCGTGTCAACGACGTACTCAACGGTGCTTTTGGTCAAGCCTTGCCCAACGTAATGCCCTCCGCATCGTCAGGCACAGTGATCCCGGTGGTTATGGCAGAGCCCGATGGCAAAGGCGGTCGTCGCGTTCAGGTTATTGAACCAATGATCGGCGGCACAGGCGCGCGCAACGGGCACGACGGCGTGGATGGTCGCGATAGCGGCATCTCAAACCTCGCCAACAATCCCGTTGAAACAGTTGAGGCCGAACTCGGCATCGAAATCCTGCGCTATGCGCTGCGCCCGGATTCAGGTGGTGCCGGTAAATGGCGCGGCGGATGTGGTATGGAACTAACTTTCCGCATCCTGACCGATGATAGCAATGTACTGGGCCGTGGCATGGAGCGTCTGCTGTTCCGACCATGGGGCGCTTATGGCGGACAGGCGGGACTACCCGGCCAACTGATCGTAAATCGCGGCAAGCCGGACGAACAAAAGCTTGGCAAAATCGATGTTTTGACAGTTAACACAGGCGATACAGTAACATTTCTGACGCCCGGCGCTGGCGGTTGGGGCAATCCGTTTGAACGATCACCTGCGGCTGTCATGCGTGATGTAAAAGACGGTTTTATTTCAGCTGAAGCAGCCCTCACCTTCTATGGCATCGTTATCAGGGACGGCCAGATTGATGACGCCGCAACCGCTCAGCACCGCACAACGCTATCTAAAGCAGCGCCCACTGACGGTCGCGGACCAGAGCGCCAAAGATGGGATGAAGTCTTTGAACCATCTTTGATGGGTCAGCTCAACCACGCGTTAATTGCACTCCCGGCGACCGTGCGACAGCGCCGTCGCACCCAAGTTTTCCAGACCGTGCTCGAGCAATTGCCGGATGGTTTCCCGCGCATCAATGCGACCCAAAATGCTGCGTCTGCGGCCAAAGCAAAGCTCGCAGCAGAAGTTGAAAATTTACTCGAAAATATCTGACATATTCTGATCGGAGAACCGAAATGCCTATTTTGACAAGACGCAACTTTCTCGGCTCCGGCGCTATGCTGGGTCTGGGCCTCGCCACCGGCAATCTGCCTCGCTTTGCCCATGCGCAGAGCGCACAAGAAATTACAGTCACTGCTTTTGGCGGCGTATGGGAAGAGGCCATCCGCAGTTGTTTTGTTGCGCCATTTGAAGCCAAATCGGGTGCAAAAGCAAATGTCGCGCTCGGTGGCCCGCCGCAATGGCTGGCGCAAATCGAAGCAGCGCCGCAGAAGCCCCCGCTTGATGTGCTGATCATGACTCCGGATCTCGCTCTCACTGCCGCCAAAGCTGGTTTGGTCGATGAGTTCACACTCGACAAACTGCCCAATCTGGCAAAAATTCCACAGGAGTTGACTAACTCGGTTGAGAGCAAAGGAACACTGTTTGACTATGGCGTCGCTGGCATCACTTACAACAAAGATAGGGTGAAAAACCCTCCAAAATCATTCGCTGAATTTGTTGATCGCGTCGCCAGCGGTGAATTTGTCGCTTCGGTTCCATCAATCAGCTATGCAGTCACCCCTATCATGCTCATCTGGGCAATGGCCAAGGCTCTGGGCGGTGGTGTGGAGAATGTCGATCCATTCTTCAAAGCTGTTGAGAAGATGAAAGATAATCTCATCTATTGGGCAAGCCCCAACGACTTTTTCAACCACTTGTCCTCCGGCGAGGCCGATATTGGCATTTATTTCGATGGTCGCACCTGGAACCATTATGATGCTGGCGCAACCTGGATTGACTTCATCAATCCGGCAGAAGGCGGATCGCTCAATGGACTTGCCGTGCAGAAGCCGAAAAATGCCAACCCACTGGCATGGGACTATATCAACGAAGTTCTTGATGCCGCAAACCAGACCAAGTTTGCCGACATTATGAATTACGGTGTGACCAATATTGACGTGGTTTATAGCGAAAAACTGAAGCCTCGCATCACTCCATGGCAGAAAACAGCTTTCCCACCTTACGAGCAGATCGCAGAAGTTCGCAATGAATGGGTTGATCGCTGGAACCGTGAAATCGGTCAGTAAGCCTGTGCCTTGGCGTTCTCGGAGTAGAAATATGAACCAGACGAAACCATCCGAGACTGTAGTAGCAAAGGGGCTCGCCTTACCGGGCTGGCTCCTTGCGCTGCCCGTTTTGGCGTTTCTGCTAGTCTTTTTTGTACTTCCGCTTTTTGACAACAGCATCCGCAGCTTTGTTGATGCTGAAGGTGACTTGACGTTCACTCGCTATATCAAGCTACTAAGCGACCCATTTTACCTGCGCATTATCGGCGAAACACTTTTGCTTTCCGGCGGCGTGACGCTGATATGTGTGGTGATTGGCTATCCTGTTGCTTATTTTCTGGTGCGCAAAGCTGGCCGATGGGCCAGCCTCATCGTATTTTTGCTGATCGCACCTCTTCTGACATCGATTATTATGCGTACATTCGGCTGGCAGGTTCTGTTTGCTCGTCGCGGTCTTATCAATAACCTGCTGGTAGACCAGCTTGGTATCATTTCAGCACCGTTGCGTTTCACCAACTCGCCTGAAATCACTATAGCCGCTTTGGTGCATGTGCTTGTCCCATTCATGGTTCTATCTATCAGCACTGTTCTGCAAGGGATTGATCGCCGGCTGGAGGAATCCGCCAAAATTCTGGGTGCAGGTCGGCTGCGTACATTCTGGGAAATAACCTTGCCGCTTTCCCTCGACGGTATCGGCACTGGTGCAATTCTGGTATTCATGATCGCCAATGGCAGCTTCGTGACACTGGTAATGCTGGGTGGCGGTCTGCAAACCTTGCCACTGATGATCTATCAGCAGTTCAACACGACACGGGATTTTGGCATGGCCAGTGCAATGAGTACAATCCTGCTGGTGATAGCTATTGCTTGTCTCTTCCTGCAACTCCGCCTCGTGCGACAACGGGGAGCCTGATCTATTGAAGACTCTTCATAAAGACTGGGCCGGAATTGCCCTCACCACTTTCGTAATCGCGTTCTTCATTTTCATGCTAGCACCTATTCTCGTTGTCGTCGTAGTATCCTTCACGTCAGCGGGCTATGTCTCGTTCCCAATCCCCGGCTGGTCGCTGAAATGGTTTGCAAATATCTTTGCCTATCAGCCTTTTGTAGATGCGATAATCGTAAGTCTTAAAATCGGTCTGGGCGCAACTGTGCTTTCCAGCCTGATCGGCATTCCGGCATGTCTCTATCTTGCAAGATCCCGTGCCGGATGGGCCAATGCTATCATGACTTTCCTGCTATCCCCTTTATCGATGCCGATGATCGTCATCGGCTTCGCTTCACTGTTTTTCATGAGCTGGCTTGGACTTGGTATTTCATTCACAGCTCTGCTCATCACCCACACTGTGGTTTGTCTGCCCTATGTAGTGCGAACGGTCGCCGGTGTTTATGGAAATCTGCCACGGCGCTTTGAAGAGGCGGCTGCAATTCTCGGTGCCAATCCTTTACAGGTTTTCTGGCACGTAACACTGCCATTAATCCGCCCCGGAGTGATGGCGGGGTCGCTGTTCTCATTCCTGACATCGTTTGACAATCTGCCAGTCAGCTACTTTTTCGCAAGTGCTCAAACAAACACCCTACCAGTCGTAATGTTGAGCTATCTTGAACACCAGTTTGATCCAACAATTGCAGCGCTCAGCACACTACAACTGTTTATGGCAATCATTACACTGCTCATCGTGGATCGCATTTATGGCATCAGTAAAATGACCGTGGCAGCGTAATTTCCGTTGCAAACAGCCAGATCAGACAATCGAAGGAACATTCATGCCTCGCGCTGCCGTTATTCAGCTCTTTCACGAAGCCAATGCGTTCACTCCGGTTTGGGCAAATTACGAAGGGTTTCTGTCTGCACAATATTTTCGCGGCGAAGACGTCAGGCGTGAATTTGGATCAACGAGTAACTGGCTTGGTGGTGTCACTGAAGCACTCGATGAATCTGGATATGACATTGCCTACGGCGTCTGCACAGGATGCCTGCCGGGTGGTACATTAGAAACAGAAAGCTATCACCAGCTGGTTTCAGAGATCATTCAATCACTTGGAGATATTGTTGCGGCTGGCCCGGTGGATATTGTGGCGCTCTTGCTGCATGGTGCTTTGGTGGTTGACGGTGTTGCTACACCCGAAACCGATCTTGCACGAAAAGTCCGCGCAATCGTCGGGCCAGATGTTCGCATCGCTGTTCCACTCGATTTTCATGCCAATGTTGAGCCACTGCTTCCTCATGTGGTGGATGTGATTATTGGCGGCAAATTATATCCACATGCTGATACGCATGCGCGCGGCAAGAAGCTCATGCAGCTCGCACTTGATCCAACGAGCGGAAAAACCCGGCGCTTTCGTCTGCCAGTGGCTGCTCCCATGAGCGCACAAACAAGCGATGCAGAACCGTTTAAAGGTCTGGTTGCGCTGTCTGATGAAATTGAGCAACGCGCTGGTCTCGCCGATGTGGTCGTTATGGGGGGATTCCCCTATGTGGACTCTGATGAAGTCGGTAGTTCGGTGCTTATAACCGGAACTGACGCTGACGCCATGAAACAGGCCTATCGCGACATGGCAGAAGTAATATGGGAAAACCGGGAAGCGATTACAAAGCCAGCACCTTCATTCGAAGAAGTCGCAACTGAGATCTATGCGCGTGCCGCAAAGGGACGTCTCGTGATTGGCGATGCGGGTGATAATCCCGGTTCGGGCGGCGTTGCCAATGTTGCTGATATTTTTGCAAGTCTTTCGGCACAGGACTTGCCCTTTGCAGCGGGTTTTATGGTCGATGGCGAGGCTGTTTTGGCAGCGCAGGCAATTGGCGAAGGCAATCGCGGTGCGATTGCGATGGGACGCCTCCAAAATGGATCCCCATTTGTCGTTGATGCATTTGTAGAGCGCATAACCGACGTTCGTTATCGCAATGAAGGTGCCAACTTGCATGGGGAGTTATTAGAGGGTGGTTTGGGTGCGGTCCTTCGGATTGGCGACCATGGTCATATCGTGCTCGTTACAGAGCGTATTCAGGCTTATGACACACAAGCTTTTCGCAACCTTGGGATAAGCCTTGAAAGCAAGGCGATTATCCACGTTAAATCGAGCAACCATTTCCGCACATCATTTACGCCATTGGCAGAGCAAGGCGTCTTTGTCGTTGATAGCGGGGGCTATGCTTCAACGGATGCTACCAAGTTTCCGTTTACCAAGCGTGCAACCCGCATTCTTCCGCTGGCATCACTCGACAAAAGTGAATGGGACCGTCAAGTCGCAGAAGAATGCGAGATCGCATTTCAGTCTTTATGATGAATAGTCTTTGACGACCTTGCCGCCTTTGATGACAATTCGCAGGTGATCAGCAAAGTTTTCCAGAGTGCCTTTATCAAGTGGATTGGCTGAGAGGATATTGAGATCGGCCCGGTAGTTTTCTTTGACTAAGCCGATTTCATTCTCAAGACGCACCAATTTTGCCGCCGTAATTGTTGCTGCGCGCAGCAGATCGAGTGGTGGAACAACATCCGCTCGCAGTGCAAATTCATGCAATTGGCGAGAATGCATTGGTCCGATCAAATCGGTGCCATATGCCATGGGAACACCCGCACGATAGGCAAGCTCTACCGCATAAAGACCGGAGTCTAGCACCAGCTTAATCTTGTCCATCCGATCTTTGGGAAAACCGCTTTCAGCTCCCACTTCAGCCAGCGCACGGAAGCATGAAAGCGTTGGTGTGAGAAAACTCCCTGCCCGCTTCATCAGCGCGACAGTCTCTTCATCGAGCAAATTGCCATGCTCAATTGAGCGGACGCCATTGCGCACTGCACGCGCAACCGAGCGTGCAGTATAGGTATGCGAGACGACATAGAGATCAGCCATATTGGCCTCATCCACGATCGCTGCAATTTCATCTTCAGAGAATTGATCCGACGTGATGCGGTCGGTTGGCGAAGAGATACCACCATTGGCCATGATCTTGATGTGGTGTGCGCCGCGCCTGATCTCATCGCGCGCAGCGCGACGAACCTCGTCAACACCGTCACAACGTCGGCCAAGACTCACCTGCGCATAGGTTTCATCCGTCCGATCCACACCCATAGCGCGGTGATCGCCATGACCACCACTGGCCGAAAGCGCCTTACCGCCATAAAGAAGCCGCGGCCCTGAAATCAGTCCTTCTTCGACCGACTGTGCAAGACCAAAATCCGCACCACCAACATCGCGTACAGTCGTAAAACCACGCGAGAGCATTCCATCAAGTACCTTTGCTGCACGCGCTGCGACATACATAGGAGACTGGCGCGGAAGCTCGCCAAGGTTAGCGGTGTATGCAGTGGCATGGACATGGGCGTCGATCAGTCCCGGAATAACAAAAGCACCTTTGAGATCAATACGGTTTGCATCAGCTTGCGAAAGCTTGCCGGTGTCGATTTCACGGATAAAGCCATTTTCCAGAACAAGATTTTGATCAGCGTGAATAGCTCCGCTTTCAACATCGACAACATTGGCATTTTCAAGGATTGTAATCACTGTAGTTTTTCCTGCCAGAAAACTTGGAAACGGCAAAAGCCGGACTGGTTACCAGCCCGGCTTTTGTTGTGCGATTTGGCTTATTTTTCTGACCAGCCAACACGATTGAGAAAGAGGTTCTCGTTTGGCAAAGGCGTAAATTCTGCATTCTTGGCCGCGCCATAAAGCACCGAAGCCTGATAGAGCGGGATGATGTAATTTTCGGCAGCGACAATCTCGTGCACCGACTTGTAGAGTTCAAGACGACGTTCCGGGTTGATCACGGTTCGCGCCTCATCCAGCGCCTTGTCCAGACGATCATCCTTGATTGTTGACCAACTGCTCGAAGAGTGCAGAAGCGGATAGAGCGTGCCATCGGCGTCCTGACAGCCGCAGCTCCAGCGTCCAAAAGCTGCCGAAGGGATAGTGTCGGAGCCGGATTGCATCTGCTGCATCCAGTTGCCCATATCAGTCGTGACAATTTTCACATTAAGGCCGACATCATTGAGCATCTGCTGAATTGCCTGCACGACGCGCTGATCGTAGGTTGGCGTGGTAAGCAGTGTAATCTCTGTTTTGGCAGCGTCGCCGACTTCAGCCACAAGCTCTTTCGCCTTTTCAGGATTATATTCTGGTGCTTTGATGCCTTCGACAAAGCCAAAAGATACCGGCGAGGTCAGTTCGTCAATCGGTGCATCGTAGCCGCCCAGAATACCTTCGACGATACCTTGCTTATCAATAGCATGGGCAACTGCCAGACGAATGCGCGGATCATCAAGCGGCGCTTTGTTGATATTGAGCGAGAAGAACGCAATGCGCTCGCCGCGAACCGGCAAAACCTTGCCCTGTCCCGAAGCTTCTAACTGAGCTGCAAGATCATTGTCGAGATTGCTTGCAAGGTCGGTTGTTCCCGCCTGCAAGTTGGCGATACGCGTTGAGCCATCCGGCACTGCACGGAATGCAACTTTCGGAAACTCGCCTTTTTTGCCCCAATAATCATCGTTGCGATCAAGCAGAACTTCGACGCCACGGTTCCAGCTCTCAAGCTTATATGGACCTGAGCCAATCGGCTTGATGTTGAACTCATCTTTACTGACAGCCTCAACGACATGCTTCGGCACGATGGAAAGCTTGGTGAACTGAGCAAGCAGAACTGGATATGGACCCTTCGTCGTCACAACAACGGTGGTGTTATCCTTGGCAACGGCGTCAGTGATCTGATTGAACTGACCAATCTGCGGGCTTGCGAAAGCAGGATCGATAATACGTTTGATGCTGAACGCGACATCTTCAGCCGTCAGTGGCTTACCGTCATGGAATTTCACATCATCGCGGATTTTAAACTCGATCTCTGCATCAGAGAGATATTTCCATTCAGTAGCGATCTGCGGCGTGATCTCGCCCTTGTCGTCACGCGTCAGCAGATTGTCAAAAATGTTGCGGTAGACGTTAAAGCTATCAGTATTCCACTGCACATGTGGATCAAGTGAGCTGGGTTCAGCAATGAAATCCACCGACAGCACATCTTTGGCATTGGCGTTGTACGGTTGAGCGGCAAGCGTCGTTGCTGCCAGCATTGCTGCAAAGAGTGCGTTTCTAAAGCGCATCAACATATCTCCAATAGGTTCCCCGATTTTTCGGTTCAATGCGGCATTATGCAAATCAGACTGGATTTTTGACATCTCAGTTTTTATATTTGCAATATTAATATTGAATAGTGTCACCTTATAAAAATCGACGCAACTGGTGGACATTCTAAATCTTAGCTCAATTGAAAAATGTCATTTCATTTTCACACCTGAAAGAGAAACAGTTGATTTATAGGAACTGTAGAGGCAACATGCTCTTGTTTCCTCTTGAGCGCGATATGGAGATAAATTCTTCACTTCAGCGATTGGGAATGGAAAATACGTTCTTTTCTTTGGCCGAAAGAGATTTCAAAATACGCAACTGAGAGGTCAGTTATAAATGTTGGATAATGATGTCTACACGTCTCCTGTTTCGCTGGAAGGCAAGGGAGACCTGGCAGAAAAGGCACTCCGAAGTGCAATTGTGAATTGCGTTCTGGCACCGGGAGAGCGGCTGTCGGAATCCGCACTTGCAAATGAATTTGCCCTTGGACGCGGTGCTTTACGTGCAGCACTTGCGCGCCTTAAAGCAAGCGGGCTTGTTTCATCTTCAGCGCGAAGCGGTTGGGTTGTTACGCCAATTTCTGCAGGAGAAATCCGCGAGTTGAGTGCAGCAAGACGGCACCTGGAACCTTTGCTTTTTGCAGCTGTACTTGATGAAGCTTCTATCCAACGGCTGACCGCGCTTGGTGAAATGCATTCTGCACTCACGCAGCGCAATGAACTTGGAGGCGACATTCTTCCGACAATCCGCCGCTATGAGCGCGAAATATTGGAGCTGCTGGCTACGCGTCTCAATATGCCGATTGTGTCGGGCTGGCTGACCGATCTTTGGGACCGCGCCGTAAGGCTGGTTAACTTCTTTGAGAAAACGGGGCGTGTCAGACTGATCCCTGCCAACCGTTCGCTGCTGATCAGCGCGATTATTGAGGGCCGCAAGAGCGAGGCTCTGGAATTATTTGGTGCTGCCAACACGGCGCTCGAAACCTATCTGCTCGACCGCTTTCTTGAATCCGAAGCTATGGTCGGCACGAAACCTGTCCGCCGCGATGCAGGCAAAAGCAAAACTGAAAAACAAACACGTTCAGAAGCAAACTTAGAGAAACCAGGGGCATTATAGATATGAAAGTAGCGAGCCGTTCGATCCGTTCCGCCATTGCAGGCCTCATTCTGGCCTGTTCACCACTGACCATGACCACAGCCTTTGCAAAGGATCAGCTGGTTATTGATCTCGTGAACGAACCCTCCTCGCTTGATCCACATAAGCAGTGGAACCCGGACAGCTACTACGTTTACCGCAACATTTTTGACAATCTGGTTACCCGCACAGACGAAGGCGAGATTGCACCGCAGATTGCGACCGAATGGAAATACAATTCCGATAATTAGATCGTCTTTAAATTGCGCGACGATGTTAAGTTTCATGACGGCTCGCCGCTAACTGCTAAAGACGTTGCCTTCAGCATCAACCGCATCATCAATCCTGCTTTCGCCAGCCCGCAGCTCGGTCAGTTCAACAAAATTGTATCGGCTGAAGCCTCCGGCGATCATGAAGTGATCGTGAAAACGGATGGTGCTTACCCGGCATTGCTTGCACAGCTTGTAAAGCTGTCAATCGTCCCTGAGAAAGTCGTTGAGGCAAAAGGCGACGATGCCTTCAATGCAGCGCCTGTTGGTTCTGGTCCTTATAAGTTTGTAAACTGGCAACGCGGTGTATCCGTAGCACTTGAACGCAATGACGATTACTGGGGCGAAAAAGGCGCTTTCAAAACCGCTGAATTCCGCGCAGTTCCTGATGCCGCGACCCGCATCGCCAATCTGCAATCTGGTACCACTGATCTGGCTGTTGGCCTCGATGCTGATCTTGCAACCCAGATTGAAGGTTCGGCCAATGCCAAGCCTTTATCCGTTCTGACCGAGCGTGTTGGCTATGTAAAACTTAACCCGAACCTGCCGCCTTTTGATGATAAGCGCGTCCGCGAAGCTGTAGCCCGCGCCATCGACAAGGAAGCCATTACCGAAGGTCTGCTGGGTGGGGTCGATAAGCCTGTCGCGCAAATGGTGACGCCATCGCATTTTGGTTACGTCGAAGGCATTGAGGGATATGATTATGACCTCGAAAAGGCAAAGCAGCTGATCAAAGATGCTGGCGCCACTGGTAAGGCCGTTAGCTTCGCAACCGCACCCACATTCGATCAGCGCATCGTACAGGCCGTCGCCCAAATGGTGGGTGAAACGGGGCTGACGGTTAATATCGAAACCACAGATATGGCGACGTATCTCAAGCGCGCGCAAAGCGAGCCAGCAAGCCAGCCCGCCATTGCGTTTGGACGCTGGTCTTGTGCCTGTCAGGATGCCGATGGCGTGCTCTTCCCGCTTCTGCATTCGTCCAGCTCCTGGTCGTCAACAAACAATCCTGAAATCAACAAGGCGCTGGAAGCCGCACGCGGCACACTCGACGAAAAGACCCGCCTTGAAAACTATAAGACTGTCAGCAGTTTCGTTGCGGAAGACGTACCGCTTGTGCCGCTTTATCAGGCCGCAATTATTTATGGCGCGGCAAAGCAGCTTGAGTGGAAGCCGACAGCCAATGAAAGCCTCTTCCTCAACCGCATGAGCTGGCAGGACTAGAGCGCATCCAGAGATGCACTCCAAACATGAAAGACTGGCGCAGACATGCGCCAGCCTGAAATAAAAATAACAAGGGAACGATAACCGCAATGCCAGCTTTTTTTCTGACCCGCATTGTGCAGGCTCTGATCGCCATTCTTGGCGTAATGACACTGATTTTCTTTCTGCAACGCTTAGCAGGCGATCCCGTTCTGCTGCTCGTACCGCAAAATGCGACACTGGCCGATATCGAAGCAATGCGCACCGCACTTGGCTTTGACCGGCCTCTTGCTGTTCAGTACCTCGAATATCTGCGGGGGTTACTGACCTTCGATCTGGGACGCTCCTATGTCCAGAACGTCTCCGTCTGGACGCTGATTGCAAGTCGATTGCCCTATACGTTGCTGCTAGCGGGAGGCGCGCTTGTGGTTGCGATCGGTCTTGGCATTCCATTAGGTATTATCATGGCCGTGCGTCGAGGACGCGCAGAATCTAAAGCCATTATGGGTATTGTCCTTGCAGGGCAGTCAATGCCGACTTTCTGGAGCGCAATCCTGATGATCATGGTGTTCGCGGTCTGGCTTGGATGGTTGCCACCATCCGGCGCGCGCGATTGGCCAAGCCTTATCATGCCGTCCATTGCACTCGGGCTTTTGTCCATGGCGACTTTCGCACGCGTTGCACGGACTGCCGTTCTTGATGAACTCGAAAAGGATTATGTGCGCACGGCTCATGCTAAGGGCGTGCCGGTCATGCGCATCGTCATCCGTCATTTGCTTCGCAATGCATCAATCCCGGTGGTGACTGTTGCAGCACTTGAGATTGCCAATCTTCTGGCAGGCGCCGTAATCGTAGAAACGGTCTTCGCATGGCCGGGGCTAGGCCAATTGACCGTACAGGCAATTGCAGCGCGTGATTTCATGCTGGTTCAGGGCGTCGTTCTCTTAGGCGCAGTGACTGCGATTGTGCTCAATCTGATTGCCGACGTACTTTACAGCCTGATTGACCCGCGCATTCGCATGGGAGGTCAGACATGACGTCCCTTACATCATCAAAAAGCACATTCGCCAAATGGTCGAAGAGATTACCCCTGTCGGTTTCACCTTTCCTTGCCATATTGATCCTGCTGCTGTTGATCGCTATTTTTGCCCCCTTTTTTGCTCCTTTCGATCCAAACAAGCAGAACTTGCTGGCTCGCCTCAAGCCACCGGGCTTTGAAAGCCGTGGTGTTGTCTACTATCTTGGATCCGATGAGCTTGGCCGCGATGTCTTAAGCAGGCTGATCTATGGTGCCCGGATTTCACTTTTAGTGGCTATTTCATCGGTCGTCCTGTCCGGCATTCTGGGCAGTATTTTGGGCATGCTGGCTGCTTTTTATCGCGGCTGGACCGAAACAATCATCATGCGGCTTGTCGATATGGTTTTATCCGTCCCGGCCATTCTGCTCGCGATCATTACTGTTGCCATTTTGGGGCCAAGCCTTGCGAATGTGGTGATCGTTCTCGCTCTCACACGCTGGCCACGCTATGCGCGTGTGGCTTACGGGCAGACGCTTTCGGTCGCCAATATGCCTTATGTACGTCTGTCTCGCTTCATGGGCGCAGGCTGGCTGCGCCTGTTATGGCGGCATATTCTACCGAATATTGCAGGGGCGCTTATTGTTGTCGCAACGCTCGAATTCGGCTTAATGGTCTTGTTTGAAGCTGGATTATCTTTCCTCGGGCTGGGCGTACAGCCACCAACTGCGAGTTGGGGTGCAATGCTTTCAACCGGGCGCAACTACGTCGCTTCGGCCTGGTGGATAGCGACATTTCCGGGCCTCGCTTTGTTCCTGCTTGTTCTGTCCATCAATCTTATCGGCGATCATATCCGCGACTGGCTCGACCCACGCGGCAGATAGGAGACTACCCATGAATTTCGAAAATGAATTCAAAGGCAAAAAAGTCATTGTAACCGGCGCGGGTGGCATCATCGGCGGTTGGATTGCCACTGCTTTTGCCAAAGAAGGCGCACTCCTCTGCCTGACCGATCAGGATCAGGCGAAGATTGATGCGCGGATTGCCGAACTCCCCGGCGAAGGGCATTTTGGCATTGTCTCCGACCTCACCGACGGGGCTTCCATCTCAAGCTTTGCCAACGCAGTCGGTACACGCTGGGGTGCGCCAGACATTCTCATCAACAATGCTGGAATTTATCCGTCAGGCTTCTTGCTCGATATTTCGCTTGATGATTGGGACCGTATCATGGGCGTCAATTTGCGCGCACCATTCCTGTTATCGCAGCTTTTTGCAAAACAGATGATCGATACCAAAACGGCCGGTTCTATTGTCAATGTATCATCAGGTGCTGCGCGCAAAATGCGCACAACTGTCGTTCCTTATTGCACCTCGAAGACGGCCCTTGATCGTCTGACAAAAGGCTTTGCACTTGAACTTGCAGAATATGGAATTCGGGTTAATGCCGTCGAACCGGGCTTTGCGGCCGGAAGTGATGTGAGTTCGCTGTCCGATGAACACGTGAACACGGTGACGTCATCGATCCCTCTCGGACGTGCCTCTTCAGCCCCCGATGTGGCATCGGCTGTACTCTATGTAACATCGTCGGCAGCAACCTATGTGACCGGCGCCACAATGACGGTCGATGGCGGCAATTCCATCGGTTCATCGGCTGTTTTCCAGCAGAAAAAGAAGGCGCTATGATCGAAAAACTCGCCATCAAATCGCCATGGCCCGATTATCAATGGCCGTCTGGCAAGCAGTCCGCGACGTTGTTGTCTGTCGATGTAGATGCGCAGGTTCCGTTCATGTGGGCACATCGCGATGCGGTCCCGGATCGTTTGGCAACGCTTGAAATCCGAAGCTTCGGCCCCCGTACCGGGTTGTACCGGCTGGTCGACCTTTTCGCACGATACAACGTAAAAGCCAGCTTTTATGTCCCCGGACTGACCGCTGAAACCAACCCGGAAATTTTGCCAGCATTGTTTGAAGCGGGACATGAAGTCGGCCTTCATGGATATTTCCACGAGATCGTCGCCGATGTATCAGACGCGGAATTTACCGGAGCGCTTGAAGCAAGCATCGAATTGTTCGTTAAACAGACAGGCAAAAAGCCAGTTGGTTTTCGTTCGCCTGCATGGGAATTGACCCCACATATGCTTCGCGAAATCAAGCGTATAGGTTTGGCCTATGACTCGTCTCTTTCGGGCTTTGATCACCCCTATGAAATCGACGGTGTCACAGAAATTCCTGTGCAATGGGCAACCGACGATGCCATTTTCTTCAAGTTTGAGGGCGGTGGGCGCGACAAGTGGCCATTTCAGTCTGGACAGGCAATCTTGCAGGATTGGATTTCCGAATGGCGCACCCTTCACCGCTTTGGTGGGTTGTTTACGCTGACGGTCCATGACTGGATTTCGGGGCGTGCGCAACGCATCGCACTTTTAGAAGAGCTTTTGGACAACATAACCAGTCAAAGCGATGCATGGGTAGCAACTGCTGCGGAGATTGCAGCCCATCATAAAGCATCCGCCAATCTCGGATGTTTTGCTGTCGATGCAAATATCCCCGATGCCATTGGAAATCGTAGATTTGGACAGGCGAATGGCTGAGAGCTGGGCAATCCAGAAAAAGCAGAGCTTAAGTGAAGGCGGCATGGTTGCCTGCCAGAATTGGCTCGCTGCGGAAGCAGGCGCGGCTATTTTGCGTCGTGGTGGCAATGCTATGGACGCTGCCGTAACAACTGCATTGGTCTTAAGCGTGGTCGAACCGTGGCTTTCAGGCGTGGGCGGTGGCGGCTTCTTGCTTCATGCTGATGGCAAAAGCGGCACTGTAAATACGCTCGATTTCAATGTTGTTTCGCCGCGCAATATCGACCCAAACGATTATCCACTTGCTCCGGGCAGCGATGGTGACTGGTTTAACTGGCCGAAGGTGATCGCTGACAAAAACCTGATCGGTTATAGTTCGATCTGCGTGCCGGGTGCGATAGCCGGCCTTGCATCAGCATTGGAACGTTTCGGCTCAATCAGCTTCGCTGATGCGTTGCAACCCGCTATCGAACATGCGCAACGCGGTCTACAGATCGACTGGTTCACCACGCTCTGTCTTGCCATTGATAGCGAAGGTTTGAACCGCTTCCCTGCCTCAAGCGCCCTGTTTCTTGATCAAGGGCGTGCACCGCGTGTTCCTGAAACGGGGTCGCCGCGCCACATTCCGATGCCTAAGAAAGCAGCCATGCTTGAACGACTAGCAAAAGCTGGTGCGCGGGATTTTTATGAAGGCGAAATTGCTCAAAAGCTGCTCATAGATTTGCTAGATGGCGGTTGTCTCATCGACAAAAACGATCTCATCCATTTTGAACCGAAATGGAAAAAGCCGCTCTCTGTTGATTATCATGGCTCAACGATACATGCCATTCCCGGGCTTTCTGGTGGTCCAACGCTTAAACATGTTCTTGATGAACTGAACCGGACCCTACCCCAAGAAAATCCGCTTTCTGGCAAAACGGCGCTCGCCTTCGCGCGATCAATCCGCCGCGCATCTGAAGAGCGTTTGAGAACACTTGGTCATGGCAGCAATGGCGAAAGCTGCACCACACATATCAGCGTTGTTGATCGCGATGGCACAATGGTGTCACTCACCAACACGCTCTTGTCGCGCTTTGGTTCAAAAGTGGTTGCACCGTCGCTTGATCTTCTCATGAACAATGGAATGATGTGGTTTGATCCGCGACCCGGTCAGCCAAATTCGATTGCAGCGGGTGTCAAGCCACTCGCCAATATGTGCCCGATCATTGCCAGCAAAAATGGTGTACCTTATATCGCACTTGGTGCAGCCGGCGGCCGCCAGATCATGCCAGCAGTGGCGCAGATATTGTCCTATATTAACGTTTTTGGCATGTCGCCGGAAGCGGCGTTTCATGCGCCGCGTATTGATGGCAGCGGGGTTAAGCTACGCGTGAGTGAACGTGCACAGCCCGACGTGGCGGCCCGTTTAAACGAAGAATTTCCAGTCGAGATTATTGAGGATACGCTCTATCCCGTGAATTTCTCGATCCCTTCAGTTGTGATGCGTGAAGATGGCCACAATATCGGCATGGCACATCCTTACCATCCTTGGGCAGCAGTGCGCACGGAGGCAGAATGACGAAACCTGTGCTTACAGTCGAAGGGCTTGTCATCGAGATTGCCGGTCAACCCGTGGTGGATGGTGTCAACTTTCATGTCGATGAAAGTGAAATCCTTTCCGTTGTCGGTGAGTCCGGTTGCGGAAAATCATTGACTGCCTTTTCAGTCATGGGACTTTTGCCGAAGGTCGCAAAAGTAGCCTCTGGGAGCATTCGCTTTGGCGAAACTGATCTTTTGCGCGTATCTGACAACAAGCGGCGTCATCTTCGCGGCAACGATTTGGCGATGATTTTTCAGGAGCCTGTGGCTTCACTCAATCCGCTGATGAAAATCGGCAAGCAAATAGAGGAAAGCCTCATCGTTCATCGCAATCTGAGTGGTAAAGCCGCGCGCCATGCCGCTATTGCCATGCTCGAAGAGGTGGGGATTCCAGAACCTGAGATCCGGGCTGGGCAATACCCTTTCGAGCTGTCGGGCGGTATGTGTCAGCGCGCGATGATCGCCATGGCTCTGATCTGTCGGCCTAAACTGCTTATAGCCGATGAGCCTACAACGGCGCTTGATGTTACCATTCAGGCGCAAATACTCGATCTGATGAAGAAACTGCGCGACGAAACAGGAACTGCCATTCTGCTCATTACCCATGATATGGGCGTCGTTGCAGATATGGCTGATCGCGTAGCGGTTATGTATGCAGGGCGCGTGATCGAACAGGCTCCGGTTGAAGCGATTTTCGCTCAACAGGAGCATCCTTATACAAAACTTCTGCTCTCAACCATTCCACGACTGGAGGGGGCACCTAAAACCCATCTGCCAACTATTGAAGGTATCGTGCCCGACATTGGTTCATGGCCCGATGGATGCCGCTTTGCACCACGCTGTCCTATTGCCGAAGATTATTGCAGCGCGCAGATACCGAAACTATCGGCACGCATTGATGTTGGCGCCGCTGCCTGTTGGCGTTCGCAACATGTGGGAGCACTATTATGAGCGACACGCTGCTTTCTGTCGATAATCTCAAAGTTCATTATCCGATTCGCGGTGGCTTGCTGGGCCGTGCTGTTAATCACGTCAAAGCCGTTGATGGCGTTAGCCTCAATATTACTCGTGGCGAAAGTGTTGCACTGGTTGGTGAATCCGGTTGCGGTAAGTCCACGCTCGGCACTGCAATCTTGGGCATGACGAAAGCCACATCAGGCACAATCAGTTTTGATGGAAAGCCAGTTACGCATGGTCTTTCCGAAACCATACGCGGACTATCGCGTGATATTCAAATCGTGTTTCAAGATCCAGCTTCTGCGCTTAATCCGAAACTCACAATCGGCGAGAGCATCGCTGAGCCGCTTGCAATCCATAAGATCGGCACTTCAGCAGAACGTCGCGCCCGAGTTGCGGAATTGCTTAAACTGGTAGGGCTTCATCCAGAACATGCCACGAGAATGCCAGGTGCTTTTTCCGGTGGGCAAAGACAGCGCATCGTAATTGCACGTGCGCTTGCGCTTAATCCCAAGCTGATGATCCTGGACGAACCAGTTTCGGCGCTCGATGTTTCTATCCGTTCGCAGATACTTAACCTGCTTCTCGATCTGCAAAGACAATTTGGCCTGTCTTATCTTTTCATCAGCCACGACCTTTCGGTTGTGCGGCATTTTGCAGATCGTGTTGCTGTGATGTATCTTGGACGCATCGTTGAGACGGGCAAGACCTCTTATATTTTCGATAATCCTGCGCATCCCTATACGGAAGCACTGATTTCAGCCATTCCGTTGCCTGATCCCATCGCTCAACGCCAACGTAAGCGCATTGTCCTTCGCGGTGATCTGCCAAGCCCAGCCAATCCACCAAAGGGCTGCGGTTTTTCCACGCGCTGCCCGATTGCTTTCGACGAATGCCATCAACTGCCGCCGCCGCTCATTGAAGCTAAGGCGGCAAGGTATGTGGCTTGCCACGCTCGATAGTATCAGAGATGGTGTTACTTAACGCTACGGTCTTACAGCACCCCCGCAGACTTCTCCGGCTCATTTAAAGAGTGTTTGCATTTGCGTCATCATGCTTTTCCCGATTTCAGCATCTTATAGCTGCACTATTTCTGGATACCATTTCCTAAAGCAAAAAGCCCGCTCGGGGCGGGCTGTTTTTGGGTGTGTTTTGCCGTTGTAATGATAGGCAGGTAGGCTGGTTGATAAATCTGGGTCGTTTTTTTGGAGATTTTGGTTTTGTGTTCAGGATTTGTGCCGTTCGTGGTGCGATCGATAGTCGATTGATTATCGATTTTGGTTGAACGGGCTTCTCATGTAGCTTGTAGAGGCGGTATAGCTACGAATATGGCGTGTGCATCAAAGGTTTTAGTATTTTTTTTTGAGATTTTGGTTGCG